>JAFGNU010000001.1 GCA_016926875.1 Anaerolineae bacterium
CCTGGTTGAGTGATGTGCCACGTTCAACCACGCCGCAATCTCATTTTGCGCGGCTGGCGGCTTAATTGGGGTTCGCCAACAACATCATATTGTCTTTGCTCCTGAGATAGCGGTATTGAGACATAGGCTCATGTGAACAGTGGTAACACCTGCTCAACTATGACAGTATATCCAAAATCATATGGAGGACACAAGGCAGCAGCCTGGCGTAACGCTGTGCTCTTGTTGGGGGAGAGTGCTGGGTACGGCGGCGGCGCGCGGTTCACAGTTCGATGTACAGGTCGCCGTCCTCCTCGATCACGGGGTAGGTGGTCAGCGGCTGCGGCTGTTTGCCCAGCGCGATCAGCTTGCGCGACCAGCCCGGCAGCTTGACGCCTGCCAGCTTGCGCACCCAGTCCAGGTTTTCGCCGGTGCAGATGTCATACTGGGAACTGTGCCAGGGGCAGGTCAGGGTCGTGCCGTCCAGCGTGCCGCCGCTCATCGATAGGGGGAGATGCGCGCAGCGGTTGCGCACGGCGCAGAAGCGGCCTCCTGCCAGACGTACAACCAGGATCGAAGTTCCTTCAACATTGATGGTTTTCAATTCGCCAACGGGGAAGTTTTCAACGCTGCTGATCAAAATACGCCTGCTCATGACAACCTCCTCAAAACAGATGTTGGTTTACCGGTCTGTGGACGTTTAACCCGGCGCGAAGTAGCCCAGCTCCGACAGCCGGACCGCCGCTTCCATCTCCGGCACCTGGAAAATAGTGGCGATGATCGCGGGTGTGCGCTGCCGGTTGTTCATGCGAGCCAGCAGGATAGCGGGCATCAGCAGCGCGATGGCGAATATCTCGATCTCGCCCGGCGACAGGGGGTGCCTGCCGATCATCCGCCGGCTGGGTTCCCACTGGCTGGCATCGACCAGTTGCGCGATGCTGCGGGCGGTGTCCATCCGCTCATAAAACGTGCCGTTGGTGGGTGGTGGGGGCAGCATGTTTGACCCGGCATACCACAGCCCTGGCGGGGGATTCGTGTAAACCTGGACGATCGGCACCGGCAGCCGCAGTGCCTCGCTCTGGCGCAGCAGTTCGGTCGCCAGGTGTTCAATCCGTACCCGGCGGACGGTGGACTTCAGGCTGCGGTGGATGGTGGGCAGCGAAGCCGCCGTAGGTGCCAGCGGGGGCAAGAGCGGGTCATTGTGCATGATCTGTCCGGTTCTCCTGTCCGGCGACCGTGTCGGCAATGTGATCTGCGGCCAACTCTGTAGTTACATTGTAGCACACATCTGCCCTAGCAGGAGTGAGAAAATATGCCTATCAGCCCCTATCAGACGGTCAGCATGTCCGGCAGGTGAATGCCAGCCAGTCCACCGGTTCAGGCTTACCTGCCGGTATAGACTTGAACGCGCCGCCCCGCGTACAACCGTACAGCGCGGTGCATCATTCCTCCGGTTGAATGGTTGGCAGGTCGCCCAATTCCCCGTACTCGACGGCGGTAAGCTGCGCATACATCCAACCGGTCGCCCCGTCTTCGGTCAGCGTAATCCGGTACCATTCGCCGGTGGGGTTGATGCCCTGCACAAACATGGTTTTGTTCAGGCTGAGCACGCCCACGATCTCGGCGGTGGTGGTGGGTTGGGCGCGCAGGTTGGCCGTATCGGTTGTGATGCGGACGACCACAGGCAGCACGCTGTCCACGGTGACCATCTCGACATCTGCGACCTGTTCCCAATCGCTGTCGCGCTCTTTGACATCGCCGGTAGTGGTCAGCATTTGCAGCAGGCCGGTTTTGATGTCCTGGCGGTATATGTCCCAGGTTTCAACGCTGGGTTCAGGGTTGGTATCGCGCAGGTAGACCAGTTGCGACTGGTCCGGACTCCACAGCGGTTCACGCTCGACGATGTTGGGCGTGTACGTGATATTGATCGCGTCGGTGGATGGGGTGCACTCGGTATTGTCGTAGATGCAGTCGGCGCGCATGATATACACGTCGGGCGCGGGGTCTTTGGTGGTGTAAGCGATCCACCGGCCATCGGGACTCCAGCTTGGCGTGACGCCAACTGCGACGACGGTCACATTCTGGGTGGTGGTATCCAGCGCGTGCACTTCCCAGCGCAGATCATCCGTCTCGACAATGTAGCGGTTGAACAGCAGGTAGCGCCCGGACGGGTCATACGACACGCGGCCCACGTCGCTACTGTAGTCGGTAAGCTGGTCCAGCTCGCCGCTTGCCAGGTCCACCACGAACAGATTGTACAGGTTGTTGCTGCGGTTGGAGTAGATCACAACCCGGTCGCCGTCGGGATGCCAGTCCCCGGCGTAGTCCTGGTACGTGCCGTCGTTGGGTACCAGCTCGCTGCTGTCGCCGGTGGCCAGGTCGGCGATAAATACGCTGGCCGTGCGGTCGGTGGCGAACCAGGTGGTCGGCGTTGGACCGCCGCAGATACGCGTGTAGAGCAGTTGGGAAGCATCCGAGTTCAGCTTGCCGTCGCGCAGCCAGCAGCCGGGATCGCTGTTTTCGACCAGGTACGTCGTCCCGGAGCCATCGGCCAGCATGGTGTACAGCCCGACATCATCCCCCACCACCAGCCGACCGGGCGGCACCGGGAACGACTCGCCGCCCTCCTGGGCCAGCAGCACGCCGGGCGCTGCCAACAGGCCGAGCATCAGAACCAACAGAGCAGGAATCAAGCGCTTTTGAGCCATAACAACACACTCCCTGAATGTGGAACCGTTTGGACCTGACAGGTTGTATTGTATGCCATGTCACGCCAGCGTGCGAACGGCAGGCCCTGACAGAATCTAACGAATATTTTAGTCCAAAATGGTTGACGCAGCGCGCCGGACAGGGTATCGTTGTTCGGGCGTAACACCCGGCACCTGGACTGGGTTTGTAGATCATCATTGCAGCGCGGGAAGCGATCTCAATTGATGTATGCAACTGGCAGCCAGCCGTGGCGCAGCACGTCCGGGTAGGTGTTCCCTGCTTTCCAGCGTTTTGTATGTCGACAGCGACATTATCAACGGCAGTATGCGGGGTATGTCCCGCGATAATCAGGAGAGACTTGCATGGCAAAGCAACACAAATGGGTTTATGCATTTGAAGAAGGCAGCGCCAAGATGCGTAACCTGCTGGGTGGCAAGGGCGCCAACCTGGCTGAGATGACGAATATTGGCATTCCGGTGCCGCCCGGTTTCACGATCACGACCGAGGCCTGCATCGCCTACCAGGATACCGGCGACTTTCCCGAAGGCATGTGGGAACAGACACTTGAATACATGGACGATCTGAACAAGAAAACCGGCAAGGTTTTTGGTGACGACAGCAACCCGTTGTTGGTGTCGGTTCGTTCGGGCGCGCGCGTATCGATGCCCGGCATGATGGATACCATCCTGAACCTGGGCCTGACCCCGGCGGGCGTTGAAGTCATGGGCAAGAAATTTGGCGATCTGCGCTTCGCCTGGGACCTCTACCGCCGCCTGGTGCAGATGTATGGCAAGGTGGTGCTGGAAGTGCCCGCCGAGCCGTTCGAAGAAATTATTGCCGAGATTCGCAAAGAAGAAGGCGCCGCGACGGACGCCGGTATTTCGGCGGAAGGCTGGAAAAAATGCGCCGAGCGCTTTAAGAAACTGGTTGAAAAGCACACCGGCGAACCGTTCCCCGAAGACCCGACCGAGCAGCTCCGCCTGGGTGTTGAGGCCGTGTTCAAGAGCTGGAACGGCAAGCGCGCGGTGGACTACCGCAACAACTTCGGCATCCCCCACGACTGGGGCACCGGCGTGAACGTGGTGACCATGGTCTACGGTAACTTCGCAGACGGCCAGAGCGGCACCGGCGTAGCCTTCACCCGCAACCCCTCCACCGGCGAGAAGAAGTTCTACGGTGAATACCTGCTGAATGCGCAGGGTGAAGACGTGGTATCCGGCGCCCGCACGCCGAGCGATGTCTTTGAGTTGGAGAAGGAAATCCCCAATGCGTGGGAGGACTTGATGGCTATCTCCGACAAGCTCGAAGCGCACTACCACGAAATGCAGGACATCGAGTTCACCATCGAGAGCGGCAAGCTGTGGATGCTCCAGACGCGTAACGGCAAGCGCACCGCGGCCAGCATTGTCAAGATCGCGGTGGACATGGTCAAAGAAAGCTTGATTACCGAGGAAGAGGCGGTCGCCCGCGCATCGGAGGACGTGATTGATCAACTTCTGCACCCGCGTTTTGATACCAAAGCGCTGGCCAAGACCGACGTGTTGGCACACGGCCTGAATGCATCACCGGGCGCGGCGGTAGGTAAAGTGTATTTTGACGCCGATACTGCCCAGGCCAAGACCAATGAAGGCGAGGCCGTGATCCTGGTTCGCCCGCTGACCGAGCCGGATGACGTCCACGGGATGCTGGCGGCCAAGGGTATCCTGACGCAGGAAGGCGGCGCGACCAGCCACGCAGCCGTGGTAGCACGCCAGCTTGGTAAGCCGTGTGTGGCGGGCTGCGGCGATATTAACATCGATCTGCAAAAGCGCCTGTTCACCGTAGGCAGCGTGACCGTCAAAGAAGGCGACGTGATCTCGCTCAACGGCGCGAAGGGCGACGTCTACCTGGGTCAAATTCCGGTGGTGGTGCCCGAATTTGAAGAGCAGACCGAGCTTCAGGCGATCCTGGGCTGGGCGGACAAGATTCGCCGCCTGATGGTCTGGGCCAACGCCGATACTCCGGACCAGGCAACCCGCGCCCGCAGCTACGGCGCGCAGGGCATTGGTCTGTGCCGCACCGAGCATATGTTCCTGGGCGAGCGCACCCAGTTGTTCCAGAACTACATCCTGGCCGATGATAAGGCCGCCAAGATCGAAGCCCTGTCCAAGATGCTGCCCGAACAGCGCGACGATTTCTTTGGCATCTTCAAGGCGATGGACGGGCTGCCCGTCATCATCCGCCTGATCGACCCGCCGCTGCACGAGTTCCTGCCCAAACGTGAAGAACTGATGGTTGAGGTTGCGCTTGGCAAGGAGCGCGGCCAAGATGTCAGCGACAAGGAAAAACTGCTGGCCAAAGCCGAGGAGCTGGCCGAGTACAACCCGATGCTGGGTCTGCGCGGTGTGCGCCTGGGCGTGATGATGCCCGACGTGAACCAGATGCAGGTGCGCGCCATCTTCGAGGCGGCGTGTATGGCGGCCAAGGAAGGCGTCCATGTACATACTGAGGTCATGATCCCGCTGACCGCGCACGTCAACGAGTTGAAGACGCTGCAAAAGTTGCTGGTTGACGAGGCCAAGGCTGTGATGGATGAGCAGGGTATCGAAGTGAATTACAAGTTCGGTACCATGATCGAAATCCCGCGCGCTGCGATCACGGCGGGCGAGATAGCCGAACTGGCCGAGTTCTTCAGCTTCGGCACTAACGACCTGACGCAGATGACCTACGGCGTGAGCCGTGACGACGCCGAGCGGCACTTCCTGCTGCAATACGTCGAAGACGGCATTCTGCCTACGAACCCCTTCCAGACCATCGACCGCGACGGCGTGGGCGTGCTGATGGAGCGCTGCGTGAACGAAGGCCGCGCGACCCGTCCGGACCTGGAGATCGGTATCTGCGGCGAGCACGGTGGTGATCCCGACAGCATCGACTTCTGCCACCTGATCGGCCTGAACTACGTGAGCTGCTCGCCCTTCCGCGTGCCGATTGCGCGGCTGGCAGCAGCGCACGCCGTGATGCGCGAACAGGGTTGGGACCGCCTGGGCGACCTGGGCGCGCTCAATCCGAAGCGCGGCTAAGCATCGTTAATACCATCCCTGGGCACGGTCCGGGGACGGCAAGCTAAACATCAAAGGGTCGCTCCCGTAGTTGGGACGGCCCTTTTTGTGTCCATAAAAAACCCCCGTCCGGCAGGTATGGTTGCGGCTGCTGGGCGGGGGCTGTTGTTGTATCGATGCGTGTGCCGCCGTTACGGCGCTTTGGGTGCAGCCGCCTTGACCGCGTCACTGGTCTGGTCTTCAAACTGCTTCATGTAGGCGTGGAAGCGCCCGACCAGGTCACGCGCCTTGGTGTCGTAGGCGTCCGGATCAGCCCACGTGTTACGCGGCAGCAGCACCTCGGCGGGCACGCCGGGGACCTGCGTGGGGATCGCAAAACCAAAGACCGGGTCGGTGACGGTTTCGATGTCGTCCAGGTCACCACTGAGCGCGGCACGGACCATCTGGCGCGTGTAAGCAAGCTCCATGCGGTGCCCTACGCCATGCGGGCCGCCGGTCCAGCCGGTGTTGACCATCCACATCCGGACGTTATGCTGCTTGACCTTCTCGGCCAGCAGCCTGGCGTACACGGTGGGGTGGAGCGGCATAAACGGCGCGCCAAAACACGTGCTGAACGTGGCCTGCGGTTCGGTGATACCCGTCTCGGTGCCCGCAACCTTGGCCGTATACCCGGCCATGAAGTGATACTGCGCCTGTTCGGGCGTCAGCCTAGCAATGGGCGGCATCACGCCGAACGCATCCGCCGTCAGGAAAATGATATTTTTCGGATGCCCGCCTATGCCGGAGTAATCCGCGTTGGGGATGTGCGTGATCGGGTAACCGGCGCGCGTGTTCTCGGTAAAGGTTGCGTCGTCCAGGTCCACCCGGCGGCGGCTGGCGTCGATCTTGACATTTTCCAGCACGGTGCCAAAACGCCGCGTGGCCTGGTAGATTTCTGGCTCGCCTTCCGGTGACAGGCGGATCACCTTCGCATAGCAGCCGCCCTCAAAATTGAAGATGCCGTTGTCACTCCAGCCGTGCTCGTCGTCACCGATCAGGGTGCGCGTGACGTCGTTGGACAGAGTGGTTTTGCCTGTGCCGCTCAACCCAAAGAACAGCGCCACGTCGTCGCGGTCCTGGCCGTAGTTAGCCGAGCAGTGCATTGCCATCACGCCCTGCTGCGGCAGGATGTAGTTCATGAAGGTGAAAACCGATTTTTTGATCTCACCTGCGTAGCGCGTGCCGCCGATCAGCACTATGCGCTTGCCCAGGTGCAGCACGATGAATGCGCCGGATGAGGTGCAGTGCCGCTCCGGGATCGCGTTCAGGCTGGGGGCGCAGATGACGGTGAATTCGGGAACATGATTGCGAAGCTGGTCCGGATCGAAGATGCGGACGAATAAATTGCGGGCAAAAACATTGTGCCAGGCCGTTTCGGTGATGATCCGGATTGGCACGCGGTAGTTGGGATCGGTTCCGGCGTAGCAGTCCTGGATAAAGACGCTGCGGTTTTGGAAGAAGGACATCATGCGCTGGTGCAGGTCGTTGAAATTCTGCTCGGTGCAGTCCTGGTTGATCGATCCCCACCAGATTTTATCTTCCGAAGACGGCTCACGGACAATAAACTTGTCATTAGGCGAGCGCCCGGTGTGGTCACCGGTGCGGACAACCAGCGCCCCCAGGTGTGCGATCACGCCTTCGCGGTGGCGAACCACCTGTTCGTACAGCGCCGGGGTGCTCAGGTTCCAGTATTCACGCTCCAGGTTTTCAAACCCGTGGTTTTCCAGACCGTAATTACTACGATAGTCGTCAGTCATCAGTCGTTCCCTTTCTATGGTCAGGTACCAAGGAAAGCTGTGGTTGTCGTAGCTCTGATCATCCTGCTTGAACGGGAAGCGGTGCAGCTTCCCAGGGCAAAACAAGCTGCATCTCAACGGCGATCCCGCGTGCGTATCAAACTTGATTGCCTGTCAGTTAGGTATAGGAACACCCGGTATGCGCAGAGGTTGCGCAAATGATCATATGTTTGAGTTTAGCGAAACAGGTTCTGGCTGCCCACTGCCTGAGGTGACGAGGAGTTGTGTTTTTTGCACGAATTGCCAGGGGATGGTGTCGGGTAGGTGTGTTACCATGTTTCGCCAAGCGGCGCATCGGCCAGGTGGGGCGACCAGGCAAAGCGGACGGCCTGCCAGGGCGCGCCGGGACGGGCTTGCTCGATGATGGTGATCGAGGTGTTGGTCAGGCTGGGGCGTTTGATCTGACCGAAGAGGCTTTCGATCAGCATGTTGAGCGTCCCGCCGTGACTGACCAGCGCGATCTGCTGGCCGGGGTGCCGCGCGGTGATGTCCTCAAACGCGGCGCGGGCGCGGGCCTTAAGCTGGTTGCGCGACTCGCCGTTGGGGGGAGCCACGGTGTACCAGTCGGCGCTAAAAGCGGCGAAGCGCTCCGGGTCCCAGGCGGCGGCTTCTTCGCGGGTGAGTCCCTGCCAGTCGCCCAGGTCGGTTTCCCGCAGGCGGGCGTCGGTATGGACCGGCAGGTCCAGCGCGTGGGCGATGGCTTCGGCGGTCTGGTAGGCGCGCTTAAGTGGGCTGCTGTACAGCACATCGACAGGTGGACCGTCGTTTGCCAGGTAGCGGCCCAACGCGCGCGCCTGCTGCTGGCCGGTTGTGCTGAGCGGCACCGGGGCGTTTCCCTGCCAGCGTCCGCTAGCGTTCCAGATCGTTTCGCCATGCCGGATCAAAAGCGCACGCGTGGTCATGATAATCGTTGCTCCTCCGGTGGTACGGTTATGGATAGACAGCCTGGTCAAACACGGGGCGCAGCCTGCCGAGCAGGTCGGTCGCAGTCTGGACCGGCTTGGCGCAGTCCAGCAGCAGGTATTCCCCGGCTTTGCGGGGATGCGCATGGGCCGCGCTGGACAGGCGCAGGTGGTGATCGTTGACGATCTGGTGCCCGGCGGGCGTGGCGATGTGCCCGCTGACGGCGACCCGCTGCGGGGCCGGTGCGCCTGCTGAAAATGCATCCAGAAACCGCTGGCAGCCGGTCAGGTACGCGGTATCGGTCAGGCCGCGTTCGTTGGTTGCAAACAGGGCGTTCCATAGAATCTGAAATTCGCGGCTTTGGTTGCTGACGATGAACGCGCGCAGCAGGTGCGGGTAGCGCGGATCGTCCGGGTCGCGGACTGCCAGGTAGCGGTAGGCAATCTCGCGGTAGGGCGCGCGATACGACGCCTGGAAGTGGCGGTAGAGATTATCCAGGTCGCCCTTCTCGTCGGCCTGTTGCAGCACGGCGTCGGCTTCGTCCAGGATGGCGCGGTGATCAAAGTGCCGCAGCGTGTCCACGTGCCACAATGAGTCCAGCGCCGGGCCTGCGTGCGACAGCAGCACCCCGGCGGTCGTCTGGACGTAAAACGGCAGGCTTTCGAAGAACGAGAGCACCTGCTCGCGGTGCGCGCCCAGGGCATGTTCAAAGCGCGGCGTATACTCGATGTTGCCCCTTGCCAGCGAGACGCCGTAGATATGCGGCATTTCATGATTGCCGAGCAGCACGATCACGCTGTCCTCGCCGAGCGCCTGCCGGACGGCGATCAGGTCGAGCACGATGCCCAGGCTGTCATCATCCCTTGGCGAGTCATTGCCGTGGATCAAATCGCCCAGGAAAACCAGGTACTGCGCATCGCCACGCTTGCGCATGGTGTTATATAGGTTCAGGCAGCGGTTGAACGCATCGCGGTCCCCGTGCAGGTCGGTGACGATCATGGCGATGCCGTTTGTCAATGTCAGGAAGCGATCAGTCATAAGCGATTTTGTCTGAGATAGCGTTGAGCCTGTGCTGGTCCGGGCAGGAGTATACCACGATGCGGTTGCCAGTTACAGGTGGATTGTCATTATAATCTTTAAAAGTGTTAATGATCTGCTAATTAGCGAAAATAAGGAGCGCAGACGTGAAAACCCCGATTCGTGTAGCCTTGACCGGCGGGGCGGGCCAGATCGGCTACTGCCTGTTATTCCGGCTGGCCAGCGGCGAAACGTTTGGCCTGGATCAACCCGTCATCCTGCATTTTCTCGAAATCCCACAGGCGTTTGACATGCTGCGCGGCGCAGTCATGGAGCTGGAAGACTGCGCGTATCCCCTGCTGCAGGATGTGGTCATGACCGACGATCCGGATGTGGCATTTCGGGATGTGAACTGGGCGATCCTGGTTGGCGGCAAGCCGCGCGGTCCCGGCATGGAACGGGCAGACGTGATTAAGGATAACGCCCCGATCTTTGCAGAGCAGGGGCGGGCGCTCAACGAGGGATCCGCCAGCGATGTGCGCATCCTGGTTGTCGCCAACCCGTGCAACACCAATGCCCTGATCGCGCATAAGAGTGCGCCGGACATCCCGGCGGATCGCTGGATGGCGATGACACGCCTGGACGAGAACCGCGCCAAAGCGCAGATCGCGGACAAAGCGGGCGTGCGGTCTACGGCTGTGACGAATGTAGCGATCTGGGGCAATCACAGCCCGACTATGTACCCGGATTTCGAACATGCACGCATCAACGGCCAGCCTGCACTTGACGTGATCCCCGACCGGGCCTGGTTTGAGGGCGCGTTTATACAGACAATCCAGCAGCGCGGCAAGGCGATCATCGACGCGCGCGGCAAGAGCAGCACGGCCAGCGCGGCCAACGCGATTGTGAACCATATTCAGGCGCTGCGCCGTCCCACGCCGGAGGGTGACTGGTTCAGCGGGGCGGTTGTGTCAGATGATAACCCGTATGATATTCCCGCCGGGCTGGTCTACTCCTTCCCACTGCGCGGCCCCGGTGATGGCTCGGCGCTGATTGTGCCCGGCCTGGACCTGAGCGATTATGCATGTAGCAAGCTCCAGGTTTCTACCGAGGAGCTGCTGGAAGAGCGCGAGGCGGTGAACGGCCTGCTGTAGCAGCCCGGATCAAGTGGTAGGAATAGCGGCGGTCGCATACAATAGCGCGGCGTGAGTTTGTGGACTTGCGCCGCGTGGTATGTCTGGAACCGGCAGGGTTAAAGTCCCTGCTGTGTTATGTGAGGGGTAGTAGCGAACGTGACAGGTCGCCGCGAGATCGGTTTGCTGCGGGTAGATCGCAGTGCAGCCCGGCGCTGGCTGCTGCGGGTTAGCGTGGCATTGGCGCTGCTGCTGATCGTGCTGGCGGCGTCGGTGCGGCTGACACCGTCGGCCATCGAGCAGGGCCGGGACAGCGGCATTTTTGCCTATACCGCCTGGGTGATCCACGAAGGGGGGCAGCCCTACCGCGACGCCTGGGACAACAAGCCGCCGGGCGTATACTACATCAACGCGCTGGCGTTTGACCTGCTTGGCGCGAACCGCTGGGCGATCTGGTGGGCAGAAACAACCTTCATCTATGCGGCCACGGTGCTGATGTTCTGGCTGGTGGGCCAACTGGTCCGGCGCTGGTGGATCACATGGGCAGCGGCGCTGGTGTTTGTGCTGCTGGCGCGTCATCCTGAATATGTGTGGGATACCAATTTCACCGAGTCCTACGCCCTGCTGCCCCAGGTATTGGTCTTTGTGACCGGCTACCGGTTTATGCGCCAGCCGGACTGCCGCCGGGCGTTCTGGATTGGGCTGGCGGCCAGCGCGGCGTTTTTGATCAAGCAGACGACAATCGGTGTAGCCCTGGCGTTTGTGCCCGCGGTCTTGATCAGCCGTCACCCGCTGATCCGCGATCCACGCCGCTGGGCGTGGTTGGCTGCTGTGATGCTGGGCGGGTTGTGCGGACTGGGAGTCACGGCGCTGGCCCTGGCGGCGAACGGTGTGCTGGCAGAGGCGTTCGACGCGACGTTTGTTTCACCTGGCGCGCTGCATCGCTGGGTCAGCCGTGGCGAATCGACGCCGATCTGGGATGCCGTTTACCAGACCCTGTTTTCTAAATTGAGCGTGCTGCCTGAAACCATCGGGCCGGTCGCGCCGCTGGTGGTGATCGGGCTGGCGGCGGCGGTGTGGCGGATCAGCGCTCGGACCTATCCCGACCGGGCGGCGGCAGCGGATGCCGGGCTGGCGATCTGGGCAGTCGGCACGCTGATCGCAGACCTGCTGCTGACCAACCTCACGCACCGCGCCTACGAGCATTACTACATCACGCTGTTTCCGGCGCTGGTGCTGCTGATCGCGCTGAGCCTGGCAGCGCTGGCAAACATCAGGCTGCCCTGGAACTGGGCAGCACGGTTGATCGCGGTGGGCGCCTGCGTGTACGTCTTGGTAGCGCTGGGCTATCGCCCGGTCAAAAAAACCTATCTTAAGCTGGATTATATGGATTGGGACCTGTCCGGCCCGGTCAAGAACGATCTCACGGTGCCGTATGTGCTCGAACATACCGGCCCGGAGGAGACGGTATTTGTCTGGGGATTGATGAGTAAGATCAATTTCCAGGCGCAGCGGTTCAGCCCGACGCAGTACCATTATGGTTACCCGCTGGTGGTGCCAGACTATACTACCACCGGGCAGATTCAAGAAGTGGTGGACGATCTGGCAACCGGCCAGCCTGCGCTGATCGTGGATACGACGTTGATCGACGGGCTGCGAGTGCCCCCGCTGGACCCGGTCCGGCGCCAGCGCTGGTGGAAGATGGGCGGCAGGCGTGACGTGACCGACCTGGAGCCGATCTACGCGTTTGTCGCGCAGCAGTGCGTTGAGGTGAAAACGATCTGGTATGCCGTGATCTACCACTGCGCGTATTGAATGGGCAGGTGACGACGCAGGAGCAGGGCGCCGGGTTTGCCCCTACGGGATCGCGGCGCCCTTACCGACAGGTGTTTTTCATGTGATTTGTAAGGGCAGAGCTTGCTCTGTCCTGTATGCAGCAAACTGCGCCCCTACAGGATCATTGGGCGAGTTCCAGTGACTGCGCGCACCATCAGGTGCCGCTAATCCGTCTCGACACCGCCTTGCAGCCGGTCCTGCAATTCCTTAAGCGCG
Source organism: Anaerolineae bacterium (assembly GCA_016926875.1). Taxonomy (GTDB): domain Bacteria; phylum Chloroflexota; class Anaerolineae; order Aggregatilineales; family Aggregatilineaceae; genus JAFGNU01. The sequence continues at coordinate 12,667 of JAFGNU010000001.1, forward strand.
GTCAGGTCGCCGCGCACGATCAGGTTGGCCTGCTGCGGCCAGGTGCCGGGTTTCAGCAGGTTGAGACCGGCGCCATCCAGCGCAGTACGCAGCATCTCTTGTGTGGCCGCGGCCAGGTCCTGAAATGTGTTGATCCCGGCTTGTCGCAGCGCCTGCTGCGCTTTAGGACCGATGCCTTCGATCTGGGTCAGGTCGTCGTGCATGGTGCCGCTGGTGATGCGTCCCTTCAGATCGGTCAGTGCGCTGACCTTTGCCCCGGCGGCTTCGCGGGCCTGTTCGGGCCAGGTATCGGCTTTACCGGCGCGCGCGCCCTGTGATTTTACAGTTTTGGCCAGTTCATCCGGGGTCATGCTGGCGACCTGCTGGAACGTTGTGATCCCGGCGGCCTTGAGGGCAGCGGCAGTCTTGGCCCCAATGCCTTCAATCATGGTCAGGTCGTCCGGTTTGGCGGGCGCTTCAACCTCGGCGGCAGGGGCAGGGGCCGGTGTGGGCGCGACGGCAGGGACAGGGGCCGGTTTGGGCGCGGCGGCGGATTCGGCTTTGGGTTTAGCTGTGGCGACCGCTTCCGGAGGAGCCTCGGCTTTGATTGCTGGCGCAGGCTTCACGTCGGCTTTGGCGGGCGCTTCAGCTACGGGTTTGGCGGCTTTCTTCTCCGGCGTATACTGTGGTTCCTTTTGCTCGTCGAACTGCTCCCAGGGGCGGACCAGGATCAGCCAGGCGCCGATCCCCAGGATGACGATTGCCAGTCCAACGATCAACATGCTGGTCGTGACGTCGTCGTTTTCGATGATGTCCAGCCCGGCCAGGATGGCGGCGGCGATGATGATCAAGATGCCCAGGCCGATCAGGTAGGCGAGTGTTTGTTCAGTTGTAGATAATTTTCTATCGGGCATAGCGAGCCTTCTTTCATAGTCTATTGAGCGATAACCAGCGAATGGTGAGGCGATACGATTAAGTGTATAGTAATTATTTTGCCACGATGTCACGGAAACGACAAAACGTGTGGGGTAGTCTCTGCTCTATCGCACTGAGGAGGCGGTTCTATGACGGATGATTTTTATTGTGACGAGGTGCTCAGCGGGCGCACGCCAGTGCGCAAAGTGATCGAAACCGATACGGTGCTGGCCTACCACCATACGCGCCCCTTCTGGCCGGTACACATTGTCGTGATCCCCAAACAACATATTGACTCGCTGCTGGCGCTGGAAGAAGCGGACAACGCCCTGGTGTTGGACATGATGGCCGTCATCCGGCAGGTGGCTGCGCAGGTTGTAGCCGAGCACGGCGCGTGTCGCATCCAGACGCACCTGGGCCGCTACCAGGATTCCAAACACCTGCATTGGCATGTGAGCGCAGGTGAACCGCTGCGCTGAGTAGCCCACATCCCCCCTCTTTAATGCTTTCTCTACACGTTGTTATGTCTAACTATAGATAATATTGGTGAAAATGATCACAAAGTGGTATGCTTTCCATCGTGTATTTTTTCACTATATAGACGCCAGCTCACCGGGCTGTGCGCCGATTATTCATCAAAAATTATTGAATACCGAGACAGGGGGATCACCCAGGCTCGGTTGAGCGGTTCCAACGGACCGGAAAGGAAGCGAACATGGCAACTTTAGAGGAGGGGCAGCACATTCACGCCGCCGAACAAGATATCGGCAGGGGACGCTGGCTGTTTGCCGGGGTGATTATCCTGATCGTTGTGATGCTGGGTGTGTTTGCGTTTGTTTCGCACCAGGAGGATGTGAAAGACAGCCTTGTCACGTTTGTCATCGTTGGTTTCCTGGCCCAGATCATTGATGGGGCGCTCGGCATGGCATACGGCGTGAGTTCGACCACGTTCCTGTTGAGCACCGGCGTTTCTCCGGCGGCGGCCAGCGCCAGCGTGCACACGGCAGAGGTGTTTACGACGCTGGTTTCCGGGCTGTCGCACCTGCGGCTCGGCAATGTGGATCGGCAGATTCTCCGGCGGCTGGTCATTCCGGGCGTCATCGGCGGTGTTTTGGGCGCCTATATTCTCAGCGCGCTGCCGGGTGATTCGCTCAAGCCGTTTATCTCGTTTTACCTGCTGCTCATGGGCGTACGGATTCTGTGGAAAGCTCTCAAAAAAACCGAAGCGTTCAAGACTTCTGTATCATACCTGTTCCCGCTGGGCATCGTTGGCGGGTTCTTTGACGCAGTCGGCGGCGGTGGTTGGGGACCGATTGTCACGACAACCTTGGTAGCGAACGGAAACAACCCGCGCTTCACTATCGGTTCGGTGAACATGTCGGAGTTTTTTGTCACGCTGTCCGAAGCGCTGACTTTCTTGCTGACCGTCGAACTGATGGATTATGGCAACGTGATTCTAGGGCTGATCATCGGCGGCGTGCTGGCGGCACCGATGGCGGCTTATGTCTGCCGCAAGCTGTCACCGCGTACGTTGATGGTGATTGTTGGCCTGTTGATCATTGGCCTGAGCATCCGTACGATCATCCTGGCCCTCTAGCTAAACCTGACACTCATTTGCTTGTAACCTGCCAACGGTGGTACCTTCGGCTGCCGTTGGCGGTTTTTTGTTGGAGGACGCTGTGGGCAAACTGCTGGTATCGGGCCTGATCAACATTGAAACGACGGTGCGTGTGGATGGCTTCCCGGTCGCGTATAGGCCGGTGCGCTACCCGCAGTTTGGCATCAACAGCACGGTGTCGGGCGTGGGCTACAACGTGGCGAAGGCGCTGACGACGTTGGGCAGCCGCGTGAACTTCCTGTCGATGATCGGCCAGGACAGCGCCGGACAGATTGTACACCAGACGCTGCGTGATGATCGCATCCCGCATGGCTTTGTGATCGCAGAACTGGATCAGACGCCCTGCTCGGTGATCCTGTTCGATCCAGATGGCAGGCGGGCGATCCATGTCGATCTCAAGGATATACAGGAACGAGCCTATCCGAACGTGTTGTTTGAACAGGCGGCGCACGGCTGCTCGCTGGCCGTCTTATGTAACATCAACTTCTCGCGGCCCTTTTTGCAGCCGATGCGCGCGCGCGGCGTGCCGGTTGCTACCGATGTACACGCGATTGCACAACTGGGCAGCGGGTACGATCACGATTTTATGCGAGCGGCGGACATCCTGTTCATGAGCGATGAACTGCTGCCGTGTTCACCGGAGGAGTGGATCAGGCGGCTGTGGGATCATTACGAGGCGCGGATCGCCGTGATTGGGTTGGGTGCGGACGGGGCGCTGCTGGCGGTCCGGGATGATGGGTTTGTCGAACGTATCCCGGCGGTGTTCACGCGGCCAGTCGTCAATACCATCGGGGCAGGGGATGCGCTGTTTTCGTGTTTTGTGCATGTCTATCACCGGACCGGCGACCCATATGCGGCGATCAAACAGGCGGTGGTCTTCGCGTCGTACAAGATCGGCGCGACGTCGGCGGCGGATGGCTTCCTGAGCGAATCGGAGCTGAACCGGCTGGTCCGCGAAGTGATGGGCGAGTAGCGAAACCTCCCCGGCATACAAGAAAAACTACCGCCAGACCCGGAATGAGTCTGGCGGTGTGTTTTATCTAAGCGGACGATACAAGACAGCCGGATGGCTGGCTACGGTGTGTCTTCCTCGCGGATGAACAGGCAGCCGCCCTCGCGGTAGGCGTTGAAGACCGGCAGGTCGAC
>JAFGNU010000040.1 GCA_016926875.1 Anaerolineae bacterium
ATCGGTGACGCCCGTAACTTCGCCATCAGCCCTCCCCCCGTCACCGACCACCGCGCCCACAGTGGCGCCTACACCTGTTCCCCCGCCAGGGGAAATTGTGCACGTTGTGCAGCCGGGTGAGAACCTGTTCCGCATCGCCCTGCAATATAACCTGCTGGCGTCGATTGTGGCGGCGTACAACGGCATTCCGAACCCGAACGTGATTTACGTGGGCCAGAAGATTCGTATTCCTCCCGGCGGCGTGGCGCCGGTACCAACCCCGGTACCAACCACTGCGCCCGAAGCGACAACCGCTCCGGCGGCGACGCCGGTTCGGAACGAGGCGGCGAACGTCGGGTTTGCATACGGCATCCAGGTCCACCTGCCGAACCAGGCGATGGATCAGGTGATGTCAAAGGTCAGCGCCCTGGGGATGAACTGGGTCGAGCAGCGAATTGACTGGGCGTTGTACGAGCCAAGCGCGGGTAATATCAACTGGGACCCGATTGACGACATGGTGAATGCCATGGATGGCGCCGGGCTGAATATCTTGCTGTCGGTGTCGTCCGCGCCGGGTTGGGCGCGCGATTCGGACCAGGAGAGCGGCCCGCCGACCGATTACCAGACATATGCCAACTTCATCGGCGAACTGGCTGCCCGGTACAAGGGGCAGGTGGACGCTTACGAGATATGGAGCGAGCAAAACCTGCGCCGCGAGTGGAATACGACCAGGGGCATCAGTGCAGCCAGCTATGTCGAGATGCTGCGCCTGGCCTATGCCTCGATCAAGGCTGCCGACCCGGCGGCGATTGTGGTCACGGGTGGCCTGGCTCCGACAGGGTTCAACGACGGTGTGAACGCCATCGATGACCGCGTGTATCTACGCCAGATGTATGAAGCGGGTGTCGCGGACTGGTCCGACGCAATCGGCGCGCACCCGAACGGCTGGGCCAATCCGCCGGACAGCACCTGCTGCCAAAACAACCGCCCGGCGGTGCCTGCTTGGGATGATCACCCCAGCTTCTTCTTCAAGGAAACGCTGCAAGATTACCGTGAGATCATGGTTCAGAACGGCGACAGCGGCACGTATATCTGGCCGACCGAGTTTGGCTGGGGATCAAACGACGGGCTGAACATCCAACCGGTGCAAGACCTTGCTTTTGTGACGTATACAAGCCTGGACGAGCAAGCCCAGTACGTTGTGCGCGGCTACCAGCTTGGACGCGAAATGGGATATATTGGGCCGATGTTCTTGTGGAACTTGAACTTCTGCTCGGTTGTTGGCGTGACCGGGGAGCAGTGCCTGTGGAGCCTGCTGGACCCGGCAGATAACCCGCGCCCGGCTTACATGTCTGTGCAAGGGATTTCGAAGTAGCGGCCTGTTCTATCGACTGCCTGGCCAGCATGTCAGACAGTCATCAAACGGCTCAAACTATTGAACGCAAACTGCGAAAAGCTGTTTGCTTAGTCGCCTGGTTGAGATGATCGGCCAGGCGGCTTGTTTTTAATCCGGGTAGCTTGGTTCCTGGGTTTCGAGGTCGCCCAACATATCATCCAGCGCTCCCTCAGCAGGCGGCAGCGTAGACGTTTGCGCGGGGGCGGACGTGATGACCGGGGTACGGGTGGGGCGCGGCGTGCGCGTAGCTGACGGGGTGGCGGTTGGCGTGTGGGAAGGACGCGGTGTGCGCGTATAGGTGCCGGTCGGCGTTGGCGTATTGGTCTGGGTCGGCGTCTGAGTATCCGTGGGCGTGGGTGTCCGGGTCGGTGTATTTGTTTCGGTTGGCGTAGCGGTGTGCGTCGGCGTGTCGGTCGGTGTGGGCGTCCGGGTCGGCGTTGGCGTATTGGTTGGCGTGGAAGTAGCGCTGGGCGTCTCGGTACTGGTGGGCGTTGGCGTCAGGCTGATCTGCGGCGTGCGTGTGGCGATGTGCGTTTCTTCCGGCGCAGCGACCGGTTCTGCTCCAGCCACGCGGAACGCCCGCACGGCAAGCTGCGAGGTGATGGGCAGCAGGGCAATGTTGAGCGTGCCGCTCGACTCGCCCCTGAGGGTAATGGTATCTTCACCGATGATGGCGCCGGTCAGCGTGTTCCAGAACGTGACGCGGTAGATGCCCGGCGGCATACCGGGGATGTGCAGGCTGAAGTTCAGCGGGTCGAGTTCCTTGTTTTCAGCTACAAGCTGCCACGTGTAATCGCGGTGATGCACCCAGGCAACCGCTGCACCCTGGCGGCGGTCGGCGAGCGCCAGCGCGCGCATGGGCGACCGGTATTGTGCGATCTCGATGTAATCCAGCTCCAACCAATCTCTGCCCGGATTGTCGAGGATGATCGTGTGCTCGCCCGCGCTGAGCGGCACCGTAACCAGGATGTCGTGGCTGCCGGGGCTGAAGTCCACGCGCGCGGCCTCTTTGCCGTCGATATTGATAACCAGCACGGCGGGCGCGGTGGTTGATACGCTGGCAACGCCGATCTGAAGCTCGGTGTCGGTGGGCGGGGCGGCGATGAAGGTCTGCGGGAAGCTGCGCACGACGTTCGCCTGGCCGTACAGGTAGCTTGACATCTGCTCGATGGGTGGGACGACGCCGTCGGGCATCAGGCGGTAAATCGTATCTGCCGGGGATTCGCTCAGGAACTCGCGGTTAAAGCCGTCCACCCGCAGCCCGCCGTATACCGAGGGCGTCTCGGCTGTCAGCCCAACCGGGATCGGCTGGAGGTCTGGCGAGTTCCAGGGGATGCCCTGGCTGAACAGGGCCAGCGGGGTGTAGATGCCGTACAGGTCCAGGTTGTCCACGTAGGTATCCCACCACCAGGACATCGCGCCGCCTGCGGCCCCGGACAGCGCCGCAGCCCAGATTGTGTTGCGGATGTGAACGCCGGTTGGATCGTCGTCGGTGGGCGCGTACCACGGGTTGAGCGAAAACTCGGTGAGCAGCACCGGCTTATCAGTGTGCGCGGATACCTGGCTGAGCGCGTTCAATGCGGCAGTGACCTGATCCTCACCTTCTTCGACCGGGCGGCGTTGGTAAAAACGCACCTGCGCAAAATCCAGCGCGGCCAGCTCCCAGATCGCTGCTTCCGGCCCGCGCGCGCCTGCCGTAATCAGGTGTTTGGCCGGGTCGGTATCGCGCAGAAAGCCAGCCGCATCTGTTAGCCATGTCTCGGCGCGCTCTGGCGTATAGCCGATCATGCTGTCTACTTCGTCCACAATTTCCCAGGCGAAAATAGTCGGGCTGTATCCCCAGCGCGCTACAATGTAGCGCAGCCGTTGGTGGAGCAGCGCGCGGGCGTTAACGTCAAAGAATATGGCGGACGGACCGCCCAACGGGCCATTATTGGCAACGTTGTATGGGTTGTCGTTCCAATCAATATCCAACTCAGGGCGAGGGGCATCGCCCGGCGTTTCGACCGGCAGCCCGGCGTACTCGGTATATGCCTGATGCCAGACCAGCACAACCTGAAGGTAGATGCCGTACTGCCCGGCCAGTTGCAGGATGGTATCCATGCGCCATGCGGCCATCTGCGCGTCGTCGTAATCGCCTGGTGGGCCGGGCCAGTCCAGGCCGATAAACCAGGGCACGTCAATGAATATCCGTGCGTAGTTGGCGCCTGCTGCGCTGAGATCGGCCAACCAGCGCTCATAGGCGAAGATGCCGCCGCTTTCGTCCGACGACCACGCCAGGTTTTGCCCGACCGGGAAGTAGGGCGCGCCGCTGTCGAAGGCGAAATAGCGCGGGTTCTCGCCTATGCGAATGTAGCCGGGATTGTCTGAGGGCGTGACCTCAAACGAGCCTTCCATAATCGTTCGCGTATCGGAGGCGGTGCGCGCCTCGACGGTATACGTCCAGTCCCCGGCCTGGGGTGGCGCAAAACGCGCGCGCCACTCCGGCGAACCGGCGGTTTCCAGCGCTTCGACATCACAGTCTCCGGTGCAGGTCTGGCGATAGGGACGCATGTAAAAGCCCGGCACGATGATCGCCTTGCCGCTCGGCGGATTGAAGATCACCGCGACGTCCATTTCGCCCGGATCGTAGGGGTTGGCGTAGCGCCCCGGCACCTGGAAGCTCAACTCCAGCAGGGCGTACTGCTCGACGCGCTGCGGCTGGCTTTCGTCTGGCTTGGCGGTGACTGTAGCGGCGGGTGATGGAACAGGGGTGCTCAATGCCTGTTGTCCGATGACAGGCACGACAACGGCCCCGGCGATCAACAGCGTGATCACCAGGAGGAAAGACCATCGGGTAGATTCCAGGCGCGGTGACATGTCGAAAGTTTAGTCTGAGTTAGCAAAGTAGCGCAAGTTTTACTCGCCCTGTTCAAAACGCATGATCAACTGGTCGTTGGCGTCGTAGCTGGTATGGGCAAAAAACGGCGGTTCGCCGGGATCGCTGTCAAAGATCAGCGGGATCAACAACGGCAGGTCTTCGACCAGGGGCAGGGTGTGAACCCGGCAGCGCGGCACCCATTCGAGCACGCCTTCATCCGAGTCGAAAAAGGCACGCGAAGCCGCTTCGGCACGGAATACAAAGACGATGATGCCGTTGTTTTGCCCGGCGTCAACGTGGATCGCGCCGCAAAAGCGTACATGCGACACGTCCAGGCCGGTTTCTTCCTGTATCTCGCGGATCGCGCCGGAAAGCGGGTCTTCATCGCGTTCAATATGCCCGCCGACACCGTTATAGCGACCCGGATAAACGCGCTTGTGCTGGCCGCGCTTGAGCAGCAGAATATCGTCGCCGTACGTGATAAAGCACAGTGTGCGCGGGATAGCCAGCCAGCGCCCGGCGGTGGCATCTGCGCCCTGGTCTTTTGCACCCATCAGTTTTCTCCTTGCGGTACATACAGGCCGAATTATAGCATACGTTCACCCCCTCAATTCCGGGTTTGTGCGACGTGTAGCTCTGTTGTATGCTTTTAGTCGGCACCATTTGACAAGGAGAATAAAACAATGGACGATCTGTATAGCCGTATCGTACATGACCGGGGATCGGTGCAAAACCTGTTTGCCAGGATACCCGGCTTTCGGGGTTACATGGAGATGAGCGCACGGCGGCAGGCTGACCGGTTGATCCGTGAGTATGTTGCCGGGCAGTTGCAGCAGCAGCTTAACCGGATGCCTGTCGTTGAAACAATGCTGCTGGATGCCGGCGGTCTGTCGTACATGAGCAAAACCCGGAGCGTCAAGACCAAGTTCCAAACGCTGGTGGATCGTGTCGCCACCGATATGCCCGGTTATTCAGGCTTTTTTGATGCGCTCAAGGTTGAAGATGATGATCTCGCAGTTGTGTATGCATTCGATGAGGCGATGCTGCGCTATGCGGACGAGTTCGGAAAGAAGCTGGACGCGCTGCAAAACGCCGCCATGATAAGCGCAGATGTTGATGAGGCCATCCGCGACCTGGACGCGCTGACGATAGAAGCCAGCCAGGCATACAGCCTGCGCGAAGACGTGTTGAAAGGGATTGCCAGGGACGAACCGCCGGATATGCCGTTGGACACGCCGGAAAAATCGTTAACGACACTATTGGATGAACCACCGGATATCAGCGAGGGACTCAGTGACGACGTGACCAGTGACGAAGAAGACATCGAATAGGCATAGTGTGGAACGGCGTCGCTGCCGTTGTGAGTGGACATAGGGTAAGGAGAATAACCAATGCCACGTATTATTGATGTTGTTGATCACGTTAACGTGATGGATGATGAGTTAGTCTACCGTGAACCCCAAAGGGGCGGCGGCGACTTCCGCATGGGGTCGCAGGTGATCGTGCAGGAAAGCCAGGCGGCAGTCTTTGTCCGGCAGGGGGAAGCGCTGGACGCACTGGGACCGGGAGCGCATACGCTCAGTACGGCCAACCTGCCAGTCCTATCGGGGTTATTAGGCTTTGTGACCAGCGGGCGCAACCCGTTCACGGTGGACCTGTATTTTGTGAATCTCAAGGACCTGCCGCAGGTGCCCTGGGGAACCAACCCTCCGATTGTGCTGGAAACGCCGGGCAAGGGTGTCGGCGTGGTGCTGTTGATCACGCACGGTGTGATCGATATCGGTATCGACAACCCGAAGCTTTTTGTCAAGCAGTACGGTGTTGGCAAACCGATCCTGCGGCTGGGTGACATAAAAGACCGCATCCAGTCGATGCTGCTTGGTGAGGTGGCAACGCTGATTTCGTCGTCAGGCGCGGCGAGCATCATGGACGCCAACCGGTTGCTTACCGACCTGGAAGGCGCAGCGCTGGCGCGGCTGAACGATCAGTTCGCGCAGATCGGTATGCGGATCAAGGCGTTCGAAGCCAAGCCCTTCACGGCGAAAGATGTGTCTACCGAAGAACTGCGCAACTATGTTGACTTCGAAACGTGGGAGCGCATTCGCCGCCTGGAAGTGGCCGATACGGCGGCGGGCAATCCGGGCATGGGCGGCGGCCTGGCGAGCGCGGGCGTGGGCCTGGGCGTTGGACAGCAGATCGGTGCCACGATGAACCCCGAACAGGCAGCGCTCCAACAGCAGCAGCAAATGATGATGAACCAGATGATGATGCAGATGATGCAGAATCAGCAAGGCGACCAGCAGGAGGAGCAGGCGCCAGCCGCGCCAGCCGTCCCGCAGACGCCGGACGAAATCCGCGTCTACCTGGATCAGCTTGATATGAAGCTGGCGTCGGGCGAGATTTCGGAAAGCGCGTATGAAAAGCTGTACGCCAAGTGGGAAGCACGCCTCAAAGAACTGGACGAGAAATAAACGATCCCTGATCAGGTCAAACAAGGCCCCGTTTGCAGCGCGGGGCTTTTTGTGTTGGGACGCTTACTCATCCAGCGGCCAGTGGATCGTCGTCAGCGTGAGACTGTCACCCAGGTCGGTCCCGCCGGACGTGGTGACGGGCAGGCGCGCGCCGGTCGCCGGATCATACAGCCCGACCTGGATCGTGTAGTCGCCGGGATCGAGTGGTATATCCGGGCTGGTCAGCAGGTGGTACGGATCGCGGATCAGGCTGCCGGGCTGCCATTCCAACGTGCTGGCGAAACCGTACAGCGGGCGGTGATCATCCTGGTCCCAGAGCGGACTGCCGGTCGCGGGGTGGGGCGCGCCGATCAGGTGGGCAAAGACGGTGTAATCAACGTCAGCCTGGGCCAGCGGTTCCCAGTAGAGCAGGATGGTGATCGCGCGGGTGGCGGCGTCTGGTCCCTGGATGGTACAGCCGCGCAGGCGGGCGATCTGGCCGATTGTGACCTGCGTTTGCACGCCGATTTCGTCCGGGGTAGGCTGCCAGCGGCGGTATTGGGCGATGGTGAAGCTCGAAAAGCCGTCGAAGCTAACGCGCTGCATGTGATCATCGAGAAAAGCTTCGGCATCCGGCGAGCGCCCGATCAGCCAGAGCGTTTGATAGCGCTGAACCTCCGGCGAAAGCTCGGCGGCGGCGTCCCCGCCATAGGTCAGGCTGCCCTCGGCGGCGCTGCCCTGGTAGTAGTAGTCAAAAGCCGGGTCGGCCAGCGTTTGTACGATCAGATCGCCGGGACGGGCGCGGCCTTCCAGGTATGTTTTTAACGCGCGCCAGTCGGGCGACTTGGCGTTCTCGCCGCGATAGTAGTCAATCAGCGTTCCCGCGCCGAGCAGGGGTGTGATCAACAGCGCGAGCGGGATCAGGGCCAGGGCGCGGGGAGCACCCGCTCGCAGGGTCAGCGCAGGAGCCAGCGCGCGGGCCATCAACAGGAACAGCGCAGGTAGCACAGCGATCAGGTAGCGCGGACCAAACACGTTCATGCGCGTGGCGGCGACCAGCAGCAGCGCGGCGGGTACAACCATCCAGGCGATTAGCCAGCGCCGTGTGAATTTCTGCTCGCGTGCCTGCCCAATCAACAGGCCCAGCGCAACCAGCCCGCACCAGGCCAGCGGCGCGATGATATGCCAGGGCGCGTCCAGCTCATCACCGGTTAGCAGGATGGGCAAAAAGCGCGTGAGCAGTTGGGCGGGATCGGCCCCGCTCAGGGTGCCGGAGTAGCCGCTATGCGCCAGCCACCAGATTTGCACCAGCCAGGGGATCAGCAGCACGCCCAATACGCCCCACGCGATCAGCGCGCGGCGGCGCACGTCGGGCACGCGGCGCACCGCCAGCAGGTAGAGGACCTGCACGACAACGATGAATCCTTCCAGAAAGAACGTGTAGGCGGCAGCCGCTTCGGCCAGGACGTACAGCGCCCAGTCACGCGGGCGGTTGCGGTTGGTGGCACGCAGAAACAACCACATCGCCAGCGGGCTGATTCCCGCCCACAGCGCATAGTTGCGAACGTCCTGGGCGTGCCAGATCAGAAATGGATTGACCGCCCACAGCGCCGCTGCCAAACAGGCGATCCGGCGGTCGTAAAATAACCACCTGCTGAGCGCCGCCACCGCTGCCACGCCGACCAGGTTGCCGAGCAGGGGCAGGTAGCGCATGGCGAACTCGGAATCGCCCGCCGCGTGTTTCCACGCCCAGAAGCCAAAAAACGCCCCAAAAGGGTGCGGCTCCCAGTGCGCCAGGTCGGACACGACCTCAGGCGGCGAGTCCGCCCAATAGCGCACGGCAAAGGCTTCGTCACCGCGCAGGGGCACAGTGTCCAGGCGGTAAATTCGCAGCGCGAAGGCGAGTCCACACAGCAGCGCCAGCGTGACCGGCCAGTACAAGCGGGCGCGGTTCATGCCTGGCTGTCGTCGGCCCCGGTATCCCCGCCCAGGGACAGCAGCCACGCCACGTCCTTTTTGCTCAGCCCGTACCAGTCTTTTTGCTTTTTGCGGGCGAACTTTCGCTCCAGGCGCGCGACGAACTTCTCCGGGTCACCGGTCGGGATGGTATGCAGCACTTCAACCGGGAGCCGCGCGTCGGCCTGGGCTTCCGCCAGCGGTTCGTCTATCGATTCCCAGGCTGCGCCAATCTTGTAAAGCTGGCCGGACTGGAAAATGTAGACAAGGCCGCCTTCGCCTGCGGCGGCTTCTTCTGATAGTTCAGCGGGTTCGGCTTCGACGGCGTCTGCTTCATCGTATTCGTACTCGTCTTCGTCACCTGCATAGCTCATCGCTTCGAGTTCCTGGCGCGTGATCAGGCCGTACTTGCGGTCGATCTCGTCCATTTGCTCTACGGTCAATGTCTCGCGCCCTGCATTCTGTTGATCGCGCAGGTAACCCTTGAGCGATGGTTTTTTCCTGGGGTCAGCGTAGAGCACCGGCAGCAGCGGGTCTTCGATCTCCACGCTGGCTTTGGGATTGATGAACACGACCAGCGGCTGCACCTCGATGTCGGAATTCGGGACGATTTTATTGACTAGGCCCTGCATTTCGCGGGTTTCGACGAGCGCATCACGGAACGGGTTGCCCAGCAAATCTTGACGCAGGTAGCCAAAGAGCAGGTGGGTGATGCCGCCGTCCCCGTACCACTTTTTTCCACTCACGCGGTACGACCGCTCCTGCCAGACGGTTGAGATGGTAAATATGCCTTCCGGGCCGATCAGGACGTGCTGTGCAGGCAGCAGGTAATGGAAGATCGTGTATTTGCTGCCAAAGCCTTTGAGAGCTTCGTTCAGGACATCCTCTGGACGCGGTTCGCGGATCCACAGGTTCGCCATGCGGACCGAGGCAATGGTCATCAGCAGCAAGATGGGCAGGATCATACAGCTAAACTGGCTGGATGAAGTCGGACTGGACCACGTATAAAAGAAGCCGAGACCCATCCCGCCCAGGCTGACGAAAAACAGGATGTGCGAAATCTTGCGGTTTCGATTCACAAGCGCTTGATTGATAACAACGCGCATAGAGCCGGACCTTTCTGTGTGTTGGCTGTTGTACATTGGCTGGGGAAATACTAACACATAATGACGAGAATATGTGAAAAAAGCTGCTCGGATTTCGCCGTCTCGGCTGGCAGCAGAGGAGCGGCGTGAAAGCGGAGGATAGACGCGGCTGGTTAAGTTGCCCGCTCCTGGTATAATTCGCTCCGCAACAGCGCCTGGACCGGATTCCCTTGTAACTCCCAGGCAAGACGGCGAAACAACTATGCATAGCGTGAAACCATCCCAACAATGCCCCATCTGCGGGGCGGTGCACCCGCTCTCGGCCAGGGCGTGCTCGATCTGCGGGGCGGCACTGCCCGGCGAGCCAACGCCGGTTTCGCCCATGCCGCCGGTCAAAGGACGCGGGACGGGTGCGCGCCCGCTGTACGATCCGGCTGAAGGGGATGACGACCTGTATGCCGGTGATTTGTCCGGCAGCCTGTGGCGCCGCTTCCTGGTGATTGGCGTGATTGTAGGGATTGCGTTGGGTGTGGGGATCGGCCTGATCATCGGCCAGATCACGGGGAATGGCGACGGCAGCGACAGCCGCGCCGAACTGCAAATAGGGACGCCGGGCGGCACGGCCAGCCCAGGAAGTCCTTCGACGGCTGCACAGCCTGCTTTTTCACCCACGCCGCAAGCGACCGCCTCGCCAACTATCGCGCTGGCAACAGTCACGCCCGCGCCGCCCACGCCGACCGATACACCCACGCCGGGACCGTGCATGCAAACGGCGCAGGAAGGCGATACGGTGTATGGTATGGCGATTCGCTGCGGGCACCAGGATATGTCGGTTGTGGATATGATCCTGGAAATGAACGGGATGGACAGCGCAGAACAGCTCCAGCTCGGCCAGACGCTAGAGATTCCCTGGCCAACGCCGACACCGGGCGGTGAGCCGCCGACCGAAGCCGCACCGGAAACCGGGAGTGACGGCGAAGGCGTCGAAACGTCGGCGCTTGATACCACGGTGATGATCAACGAGTTCGGCACGCCGGATGTGCTGGCGACGTACCAGTTGGCAGAGCCTACGCTGCGCCCCGGCCAGGCGTGGCATACGATCCAGGCAGGTGAAACAATTCTGAGCATAGCGGTCCAGTATGAAACGACGGTGGAAACGCTGTCGCAGATCAACCCGGAAGTGCCATTTTTGCAGTGTGATTACGGCATGGCGAGCGGGGGGGCGAACTGCTCGGTGATGTTGTACGAAGGGCAGCGTTTGCGCGTGCCGGTGCCGCTGCCGACTGAGACGCCGACCCCGACGCCGGTTGGGACGCTCACGCCGACGCCGACCATCACGCCGACGTTTAATGCGCCGTACCTGACCCTGCCGGAAGACGGCGCGCACTTCAACGCGGACCAGATGGTCACGCTGCGCTGGGGCAGCACCGGGACGCTGGCCGAGAACGAGCGCTATATTGTGCGCGTGCGGGACCTGGATACCGGCGAGGAGTATGTCGCTCCGGTTCAGGATACGATGTACGTGCTGCCGGGTGGGTGGCAGCCGGAAGACCGGGATCGCCACACGTTTGAATGGACGATCTCCACCGGGATTGTGGACGACCAGTATAACATCTTGAATGAAGAACATTTCACCGACCCCCGGCGGTTTACCTGGGACAGTCGGTAGTGAACGCAGCGTTTGAGTTATTGGGGGGCGTGTACGGTCAAGGTAGCGAGAGGAAGTTGTGAATGATACGCCGTGTGTGCTTGATTGTGCCGGTGATGTTGAGCCTGGTACTGCTGGGCGCGGCCTGTGGTGGCGAAACGGAAGACAAGCCGGATAAGCTGTCCCCGACGCCGCCGCCCGGCCCGGACAGTCTCAGCCCGACGGTTGTTCTGGCTGCTCCTACGCAAACGGCTGTTGGCCCAACGCTGACGCCGTCGCCTACCATCCCCCCGACGATCACACCAACCAACCCGCCACCGCCTGCCGCGCCGACCGATACGCCGCTGCCGACCGAGACACCAGGGCCGTATGAGCACGTGATCCAGGCGGGCGATACGTGTGTTAGCATCGCGTACCAGTACGGGCATGTGCACCCGGATGTGGTTGGCGTGATCCGCACGCTGAACAACCTGCGTGACCCGTGTGTGCTGCCGGGGCCGGGCAGTTCGATCCTGGTGCCGCGCCCAACGGCCACCCCGACGGAAGTCGGCGCAGACCTGACGCAAACGGTGATAGCGACCAGCGCGCCGCCGATGATCGACCTGGGCACAGAGGAAACCTACGCCGTCCAGGTATACGCCGTGCAGGAGGGCGATACGCTGAGCAGCGTCGCTATCGACAACGACACGTCACTCAAGATGATCTGCGAGTTGAACCAGATTCCCGACCAGAATCCCAACGGGATCGACTGCCGGGGCTGCACGTGGGAATCGGCGAACTGCTGCTGTCCAAACCCGCCGGTGCTGTCGGTGGGGCAGGAGCTGTTTGTGCCTGCGCCCACGCCGACACCCACCTACACACCTACTTTCAGCGGCAGCGAGACGCCAACCCCTACGCCCACGCACCGGGCGCCGCAGCCGGTGTACCCGCCGGATGGCGCCAGCATCGCCGGGGCCGTGCGCCTGACATGGCTGACGGTTGGGCCGCTGGCAGACGATGAGTTTTACCTGGTGACGGTGCGCGAAGAAACAACCGGTGCAGCCTACAGCGCCGAAACACGCCAGTTGTCGCTGGATATACCGGATAACTACCTGCCGACCGACGGGCAGGCGCGTACGTTTATATGGCAGGTATCGGTTGTACGGGCGGGACAAGACGACCTGTTGTACCCGACCGGCGCGGTTGTGCCAGAACGCCGGTTCATCTGGCGCGGCTGGGAGTAGGGGGAAGACATATTTCCTGCCAGACAAGACAACGCCCCACCGGCAACCCGGCGGGGTGTTTTGATTCGATAGCGTGACGGGTGCGGATCGTGTTAGTCGCTTTTGGGAGTGGGCGTGACGCCGATCAGCGTGAAGTTGGAATCCTGGCCACGTTTGGGCACCATCACCGTGCCGCTTTTGTCTGCACAGTTCAGATCGCTGCCTGGACGACCGGCATACGTGACCTCGTAGCGATAGATGACCGCTGGCTCGATCTCCACCGTCAGCGTTCTACCCTCGCTGAGAGCCTGTTCTTCAACGGTGCCGGACTCGGTGTTGGTGATCTTGATCGTGGCGATGCCGCACTCGGTTTTGTTGGTGAACGTGAGCGTTGTCTCGTTGTCCTGGCACGCCGCCAGTAGCAGCGACACCACAAGTATGAGCAATAGGAACCAACGTCGCTTCATGATTCTCTCCTTACCTCGACCGCCGGATTATAGAGATGCCGCCAGTAAAAAACAAACACTGTTGTATGGTACACTCGGGATGTTATACGGTGACAAACAGGAGCATTGAAACATGGTCGATATGGTGCGCGCGGTCGTGTTTGATGGCATGTTGCAGGTGATCAGGCGCCCGCGCCCGGTCCCCGCCGCTGATGAAGCGCTGATCCGGCTGCGCGTGGGAGGAATCTGCAATACGGACCTGGAATTAATGCAGGGGTACAAGGGTTTTTCGGGCACGCTGGGCCATGAATTTGTCGGGGAAGTGATCGAAGGGGCGGCGGCGTGGGCCGGTCGGCGGGTGGTAGGTGAGATCAACATCACGTGTGGCGAATGTGACATGTGCTGCCGGGGGATGCCGACACACTGCCGCCAGCGGCGAACGTTGGGCCTGTGGGATTACGACGGCGCGTTTGCCGACGTGTTTCGGCTGGTGATTCGGAACATGCTGCCGGTCCCAGAGTCGGTGCCCGACGAGGCAGCAGTATTCACCGAACCGCTGGCGGCGGCGTGCCAGATCGTGGAATCGGCACATATCCGCCCCGGCGACAAGGTGGTCCTGATTGGCGCTGGTAAGCTGGGGATGCTGGCCGCGCAGGTGATTCGATTGACAGGCGCGGACCTGTCCGTGATCGTGCGGCGCGAGCGGCAGGCGACATTGCTGGCGGGTTGGGGTATCCGGGCTGTTGAACGGGCGGTGGTGCCGGACGGGCGAGCGGACGTAGTGGTCGATTGTACCGGGAATGCCGAGGGGTTCGCCGCTGCGCTGGACCTGGTGCGACCACGCGGCGCGATTGTGCTCAAGAGCACGTATGCCGGGATGCCGCAGGCGGACCTGACACGCATCGCTGTGAACGAGATTCACGTGATCGGCAGCCGGTGCGGGCCGTTTGGGGCGGCGCTGCGCCTGTTGGAACAGGAACTCGTAGACGTCAAAGCGCTGATCGACGCGCGCTACACACTTGACGAAGCTGTACAGGCATTCGAACACGCCGCGCAGCCGGGCGTGCTCAAGGTCTTGTTGACGCCGTAGTCTATTGGTCGTGACCTGACGGTATTAGCTCGGCGCTGCCGGGTGGTATTCCGGGCGTGGCGCGTTTTTCGGCCAACGGCAGGCCAAAGTAAAAGGTTGTGCCTTCGCCGTGCTCGCTTTCCAGGTCCATTTCGCAGCCGTGCGCCTCGACAATGCGGCGGGCAATCGATAACCCCAGGCCAGTGCCCGCTGTATCGTGGGCTGTGCTGGCGACGCGGAAGAATTTGTCAAAGACGTGCTGCTGATCTTCTTCGCTGATGCCGTACCCCGTATCACGCACGCTGACCAACACGCGGCAGGGTGGGCCGGTTTCGTCGGCTGGCAGCACCCTGACCGTACAGGTGATCGTGCCATTATCGCGATTGTATTTGACCGCATTAGTCAGCAGGTTCAGGATGACCTGTTTCACTTTATCACGGTCGGCTTCGGTATCGACCTCTTCAGCTTGCAGGATGATCTGTATGTCGCGCTCGGCAGCCTGCGGCCTGATCAGATCAATGCATTCTGCCACCAGCGCCCGCAGGGAGAAGCCTTTGGGTCTCAGCCGCGTGCGGCCCGATTCCAGGCGCGCAAGGTCCAGGAAGTCGGTGGTCATCTTGGTCAGACGCTCGGTTTCCTGCTGCATGGTGAGCATCACTTCGGTTCGCTGCTCGTCGGGGAAGGTCGGGCGCAGCAGCAGCGACGTGCTGGCCTTGAGCGCGGCCAGCGGCGTGCGCAGTTCGTGAACCATCTCGGCGATAAAGTCGCTTTGTTGGAATAACTGGGCGTTGTGGACGGCGATGGCCGCCTGGTTAGCGAGGGCGGTCAGCGTGTTGACGTCGTCTTCGGTCCAGTTTTTATCACCGAGCTTGTTGATCGCTTCCACGACGCCGATGACCCTGTTGTGAATTTTCATCGGGACCGCCAGCAGGTTTCGCGTACTGAACAGGGTTGTTTTATCCACGCTGGCATACCAGCGCGGATCGTTGTGTACATCCTGTACCAGTGCGGGTTCGCTGTGACTGACAACCCAACCTGCCAGGCTGCCATCAATGGGAACGGGAATAGCGGCCATAGCGCTGCCGCTCATGTTGGATGCGGCCTCAAAGCGCAGCTCGCCGGACGCCGAGTCAAGCAGCAGGATCGAAGCTTCCTCGGTGTTGGTCAGTTCGGCGGCAGCGTTGGTGATGCGGTTCAGCAGCGCGCCCAGGTCCAGCGTTGAGTTCAACTGGCGGCTGAGTTCCATCAAGCGTTCGTACCGTGCCATCAACTGCCGGTAGCTGTCGATACTCACATAGCCCGGTGGCGCAGTCATTGCATATTCTCCAATGCGGTGGCAAGCCGTGGTAGTATCTCGACGACGTCTGCGTGGAACACGACATCGGCAAGCCCATCTACAGGTGTTTCAGTCTTGTTCACAAGGATCAGCGAGGCGCCCATTCGCCGCGCGATGACCGGCAGTCCGGCTGCCGGGTAAACGGTGAGCGACGATCCGGCGAGCAGCATTACATCACACCGCTGTGTTTCGTGCCAGGCGTTCATCACCGCCTGCGCCGGGAGCTGCTCTCCGAACAGGATGACGTTGGGCTTAAGCGTGTGATCACACATAGGGCATCGAGGCAGCGTGCCGCCCTCTAAAAAACCCTGAATATACGGCTCGGCAGGATAGACTTGAAAGCAGTGAATACACGTCATTTCACGCAGGTGACCGTGCACTTCGTAGACGGTCTGGGAACCGGCGCGCGTGTGCAGCATGTCGATATTTTGCGTGATGACGCTCTTGAGCTTGCCGCAGGTTTCCATCTGCGCCAGGGCGCGGTGGGCGTCGTTTGGGGCGGCGTCGAAAATGGTGTATGCCAGCGGACGGAGCCAGTTGTAGAAGGATTCGGGGCTGCGGCGGAAGACGCGCATACTGGCAACTTCCATCGGATCGGCCATATCCCACAAACCGGTGTGGGCGCTGCGGAAATCTGGAACGCCGGACGGCGTGCTGATGCCTGCGCCGGTCAGGGCGACGACGTGCTGGGCGCGATGCAGCAAATCTATGGCGAGATTGAGCGCTTGTGTGTACATGGGCAGACTATACCCTATATCCTACACGTTTGCTGCTGCGGCATGTGGTATATATGACACGATTCCACAGCAAAAAAACCTGTAGAATCGTTGACTGGTTGAGATGATTGTTACAGCATAGGCGACCGGTGGTTACATGTTCACGCGTCTCGCGCCACTCCGCCTCGGACATGCACGATTTCTTCGGCCAGCTTTCTGAACTGGTTGGCGACGATAGAATTTGGCTGGTATAAGATGATCGGGAAACCCGCTTCGGCAGCCTGGAAAACCAGGTCTGGAGCAGGTGAGATAATCGCGGTCATCTCATGGCTGAGGATTTGCTCTGCTTCCTGCCAGGGGATTTGCAGGCTCGACTGGGTGCGGTTGATCAGCACGATATTCACGCGAGATGATGACAACCCTGCCTGCCCGATCTCGCTAAGTATTTCGCGCGCCAGCGAGAGGGCGACACGGGTTGGCTCGACGGCCAGCGTAAGCTGATCCATCTCCGGGATCAGGCGGGCAGACAACCGGTTAAGCCCTGCGCCGAGATCAAGCAGCACATTGCGGCCAAGTGTTCGCAGGTGCCGGACGATCATCGCGGCGCTGTCGGGCGCGATATTGAGCAGCGATTCCTTGGGGCGAGACGAAGACAGCAGCAGGCGGATATTACTGCTGTGCGTCACCAGTTCGTTTTCGACAGCACGCGCGGTGATCTCACTGGTTGGGCGTGACAGCAAGTTCGCCATCCCGGTTGAGCGGGCAAAGCCCAGCGAGAGGCCGAGTGTGCTCTGTCCCAGCCTGAAGTCGGCCAGGATGGTAGATTCCTGCTGCGCTAACGCGGCTGCAATATTGGTTGCGAGAGTGGTGGTACCGGCGCCGCCTTTGGCTCCCAGGAAGCCTATCACCAGGGTCTGGTTGGTCGTAGGACGCCGTTGGGCGGCGCTGCGTGCCAAAACGGCCTTGACACGAGAAGCCAGCTCGGCGGGATGGGTGGGCTTGGTCAGGTAGTCGTCGGCTCCGGCTTCGAACCCGGCAACCTTGTCATCGACCATCGTTTTAGCCGTGAACATGATGATCGGGATTCCCTGGGTACCGGCGTTCTGGCGCAGGCGGCGGCAGACCTCGTACCCGTCCATGTCCGGCATCATAATATCCAGGATGATCAGGTCAGGGCGTTCGGTGTTTGCTTTGCCGAGAGCTTGCTGCCCGTTATTTGCTACGATAATCTCGTATCCCTGGCGCTGCAGCATCAGCCCAATGAGTTTGAGACTGTCGAGATCGTCGTCAACGATCAGGATTCTTTCGGTCATGCAGTGCCACCATATAGCTTGTATAAGCGAACCATTGCAGTAGTACTGATGCGAGTGTAGCACGGATAGATAAGCGATGCAAGACACGTAAAGGTTTGTCGTAATTGAATAGTGATTACATTGCTCGTGATCTGGGGTGGTGATATAATCCAGGATTGATTAAGGTGTAGGCCACATCGTTAACGTGGACAAGACATAGGCCGCCGGGATCACCGGTGTGGGGCAGGGTATTTTTGGATGACTTTCGAGGAATTGCAGGCGCAGCTTAACCAGTACACAGAACAGCAGCAGTTGTTACTAAATGTTACGCACCAGATTGCCGGAAGCCTGGGATTGGACGAAACGATCCCGCATATTTTGGGTGGTGTCCAGCGGGCGATCCAGGCGGACGGTGTGCGGCTGCTGCTAACCGAAGGGAACGCATCCAGGCAGGCCTATGCCATTGGCCCCCAGGCCGAAGCAATGGCGGAAGCTGACGCCCAGGTGCTTGATCTGGTGAGCGCGCACGGCGAGATCGAGATATCAAGCGACGATGTCCGGTCAAACGCCTTGTTTTTACCTGCGCCACTGGTGTCCTTAATTGCTGTGCCGCTGGTGGCCCACCAGACACAGCACGGGCTGTTGTGGGCGGGCTTTAGCGCTCCTCATACATTTGGTGATGCCGAACGCGCCTTTTTGTCTATTCTGGCGGGACAAGCCGCGATTGCCATTGCCAATGCGCGGTCGTTCGAGTCGGCGCGCAGGCGGCGTGAATGGCTGGCGGCGGTGCTGGCAAGCACGCCCGACCCGGTGCTGGTCGTAGACCGTGAACTGTGCCTGCAATTGGTAAACCCGCCCGCACAGGCGTTGTTTGCAGCACCGGATGAGGATGTCATCGGCCAACCGCTTGACCAGGTTGTGCGCGTACCCGGACTGCTCGCCCTGTTCCGCGAGGGCGATCAACCGGAGGCGCCGCAGATGATGGAATACACCGCCGAAAACGGGCAGGCGTACTCGCCACGGGTTTCAACGGTCGAAACCGAAAGCGGCCAGATGGCGGGCTGGGTGCTGGTCCTGCGCGATATATCGCATTTCAAGCGCTTGAACGACAGCATGTCCAATTTTTTGAGCACAGTGTCGCATGACATGCGTTCCCCCCTGACATTTATGAAGGGCTACCTGGACATGCTGGGCATGATCGGCACGCTCAACGATAAGCAGGTTGAGTTTGTAGACAAAATAGCGGTCGGCGTGGTCCAGATGTCTGACATGGTCGAGAAAGTCCTGGAAGCGGGCAAGCTTGATCCGGTGACGGGCAGCTATGAACTGCTGCGCGAACCGTGCGACGTGGTTGAGATCATCGAGAAGATGGTGATCGGACTGGTAGAGCCTGCCAATAAAAAACCGCTTGAATTCACCTGGACGATTGATCCGGATATTCCCATGCTGAATGTAGACCGCGCGATGTTGTCGAGCGCGTTCACCAATCTGGCCGAAAACGCTATCAAGTATACGCCTGAAGGCGGCAGCGTACATGTGCATGTTGGGATCAGCTCGGATGAGCTACTATTCCAGGTGACGGATAACGGGTACGGAATCAGCCGGGAAAACCAGGACAAGCTGTTCAAGCGCAACGTGCGGATTCACCGCAAGGAATGGAAGCGGGTGAAAGGTAGCGGGTTGGGCTTGTTTATCGTCAAGAACGTAGCGCAGCGCCACGGCGGTGATGCCTGGGTTGACAGCGTGGAAGGCGAAGGTAGCACGTTTTATCTCTCGATCCCATTGGAAGGGCCAAACCTGGTCGGCGGCGGAGCCAGGGGGACGTAATCTCGTCCCTGCCCGGTCTTAATTACTGTGTGCAGCGCCCCGGCCAGTCCGGGGTTTGTTTTAGGCCAGCGTATCAGTGTGATAGGAAAACGGTATGCCGATTCGTGTGCTTTCTGACGTGGTGGCGGCCCAGATTGCAGCCGGTGAAGTGGTCGAACGCCCGGCATCGGTCGTCAAGGAACTGGTTGAAAACGCGCTGGACGCGGGCGCGATGGCTGTTACCATCGAGGTCGAAGGCGGTGGTAAGCGGCTGGTACGTGTGAGCGATGACGGGTACGGTATCCCGTCAGACGAAGCGGCGCTGGCGTTTGCCCGGCACTCGACCAGCAAGCTGCGCACCGTCGAAGATTTGAATCACATTGAAACACTGGGCTTTCGCGGAGAGGCGCTGACGAGCATTGCCGCCGTCAGCCGCACAACACTGATCACGCGCCACCGCGATGAAACCGCCGGGGCAGCGGTGCTGGTCGAAGGGGGCGACGTGCGCGAGGTGCGCCCGGCAGGCGCACCGGCAGGCACGGTGGTAACAGTCGAAAACCTGTTCTATAACACGCCCGCGCGGCTCAAGTTTTTGAAGTCCGAGAGCACTGAACGGCGGCATATCACGCAGTTGGTGACGCGCTACGCGATGGCCTACCCGGACGTGCGTTTCCGGTTGGTGCAGGAAGGGCGCGACCAGTTTCACAGCACGGGGTCCGGCGACCTGGCCGATGTGCTGGTTGAGGCGTTTGGACTGGATGCGTTCAAAGAAATGCTTGAAGTTTGCCCCCAGCCTGCGCCACGTTCGGACCTGCCGCCGATTGAGGTCTACGGTTTCTCGTCCACGCCGAGCCTGAACCGCTCCAATCGCAGTCACATTATCCTGTTTGTCAACGGGCGCTCGATTGTTGATCAAAGCCTGACGTATGCGGTTGTGCAGGCGTACCATACCCTGCTGCCGACCGGGCGCTACCCGCTGGCCGTGTTGATGATCATGCTGCCGCCCGAAGAAGTGGATGTGAATGTGCACCCGACCAAAGCCGAGGTGCGCTTCCGCGTGCCGGACGCGGTATTTGCAGCCGTGCAGCGCGCGGTGCGGCGGGCGGTGATCGACCAGTCGCCGGTGCCGCCGATGCAGGGCGATCCATACGCTGCGGACGGCGCGGGATGGGGCGCCCGGCGTGACGAGGCGGGCGGGATTCCGACACGCCCACTGGTGCCCGGCGAACAGCAGCTCCGGTTGGAGCTGGAAGCGTTCAGCCCTGGACGCTATTCGCAGCAGCGCCCAGATGTGACACAGCTTCCGCCAGCCGCCGGTGATACCGACATCCCGGTAGGACCGGGCAAACCGGCTCGCCCGCGCACTCTGCCGATCCTGCGTGTAGTGGGGCAGGTGGGCGCGATGTATATTGTGGCGGAAGGCCCGGCAGGGGTGTACCTGATTGACCAGCACGCCGCGCATGAGCGGATTATGTACGAGCAGTTCATGGCGCAGCAGGCAGCGATGGAACCGGTCGCACAGCGCACGCTGGATGCAGCCACGATTGAATTACCGGCAGCGGCGGCGCGATTGGTCGAGGAAGCGCTGGATGTGCTGGCCGGGCTGGGGTTTGAGTTGGAGCCGTTTGGCGGGAATACGTTCCGCGTGCGGGCGATCCCGGCGCTGCTGGCCGACCGCCAGCCGGACGAGGTGCTGTACACTATGCTGGAAGACCTGGAAAGCGGCGCGGAACCGGGCGCGGCTACGCTGGAGGACAGGCTGACACGTCGCGTATGCAAGGCGGCGGCGGTCAAGGCCGGGCAGACGTTGAGCTATGAAGAAATGGACGGGCTGATCCGGCAGTTGGAGCGGTGCGAATATCCGCGCACATGCCCGCATGGCCGCCCAACCATGCTGCATATCAGCGGGGACGAACTGGCAAAGCAGTTTGGCCGGGAGTGAAATAACTCGCCGGGCAAACAGTGTGTGAAGGAGTGACTCCCATGAAACAGGCCAAAGCCGAACTGCCCTATGATGAGTCCTATTTGGGGCAACTGCGCCAGCTTGTTGGCCAGCGAAAACTGATCGCGGTTACCGTGCGGGCCGTGATCAGGGATGACCAGGGGCGTGTGCTGCTGATCCGGCGGCGTGATAATGACCGTTGGGCGATGCCCGCCGGCAGCATGGAGCTTGACGAATCGATTGAAGAGACGCTGCGGCGCGAGGTACGGGAAGAAACGGGTCTGACCGTCACGGCTGCAACGCTGATCGCGGTTTACTCGCATCCGCGTTATAGCGCGATAACCACCTACGGCGATCCCTACCAGTTTATTTCCTTTGTCTTTCGGGTGGATGGTTGGGCGGGTGAGCTAGTCACCAACACCGACGAAACCATTGACGCGCGTTTCTTCGCGCCGGATGACCTGCCGGACAATATGCCCGACCTGTACCGGGAAACGCTGACCGACGCGGCGCAGTATAACGGGACGCTTTTCCTCAAGTGAGCCTCGCTGTTGGCGCTCGAAACCATAAAGGGCAGCTCCGGCGTGGAACTGCCCTTTTTGACTGATGGTGATGAACGCGCGCCGATCAGGAGATCGCGGCCATTTCTTCCTTGCGTTTGCGCTTGGCTTCGCGGTTCACAAACGGGATTTCGCCTTTTTCCCACGAAACCAGCAGCGGTACGGCGTTGAAGATGGACGAGTACGTACCGCTCATCAGGCCGATCAGCAAGATGCCGATGAACTGGCGGATGGTTTCGCCGCCGAACAGCAGAATGGCGATCATGATGAAGATCGCGTTCAACTGGGTCGCCAGCGAGCGGTGGATAGTTTCCAGCACGCTGCGGTTGACGACGATGTCGTATGTTTCGCCGCGATACTTTGGGATGTTTTCACGGATGCGGTCAAAAACCACAATCGAGTCCTGGACCGAGAAGCCAACCACGGTCAAGATCGCGGTCAGGAACAGGGCATCGGCTTCCCAGTCGAAGAAGATGCCCAGGATGGACATGATGCCCATCGTGATGAAAATATCGTGAAACATTGCAGCGATAGCGCACGCACCGTAGCGGAAGGCATGCGGCACGCGGCGGAACGCCCAGACGATAAAGGACAACACGATCACGGCTACGGCCAGCGTAGCCAGGACTGCCGCGCGGGTAACTTCCTTGCCGACGGTAGCCGATACACTGCTGGACGTGATGGCGTCTTCGCGGTTCGGGTCTTCTTCAATGGATTTGGGCGACCAGAACTCGCCCAGTTCTTGCTGTAGAAAGACCTTCAAGTTGGACAGCCGGTTTTCCCCGATGTCTTCCAGACGAATCTGCCAGCGGCTCCCGGCAGGTTCTATGCCTTCTGCTGCGTCGATCTCGTCGGTTGAGATCGGGTCCAGGCGCTGGACAACGTAGTCATCCAGTCCAAAATCGGTCAGGGTGTTGCGGATTTCCTGCTCGCCAATATTGTTGACAAACGACACTTCCATCAGCGTGCCGCCGGTGAAGTCGATGCTCAACCGGACCGGTGAACCGTACTCGATTGTCGAGTAGATCATGGCGATGATACCTGGAATGATCACCGCCGCCGAGAAAAGGAAGAAAAACTTACGGCGTTGTGCAAATTGAAACATAGTGACTGTCTCCCTTACGTATGCCTAAACGCCGAGCAGCCGGTGGTGGGTCCGCAACTGGTCACCGAATATCAGCACCACGCTATGCAGGAACGTGCGCGTGGCGATGACGGCGGTGAACAGGTTGATGACCAGACCCATACCCAGCGTGATGGCGAAGCCGCGAACGGCGCTGGCGCCGAATGCGCTGCCGAAGAAGTACAAAATAAAGCAAATGATGATCGTCGAGATGTTCGAGTCACGGATGGACGTCCAGGCGCGGTTGAATCCGGCCTCGATGGCACGGTCCATTGTGCGCCCGGCGCGCAGTTCTTCTTTCATGCGCTCGAAGATCAGGATGTTGCCGTCAACGGCTGTGCCGATGGAGATCAAGAAGCCGATGATGGCTGGCAGGCTGAGCGTGACCGGGATGAACTTGAACAGCGCAAAGTTGATCACGGCGAACAACAGCAGCGCAAGGTCGGCAGCGATGCCCGGCACGCGGTAGTAGATCAGCATGAACAGCAGCACGGTGATCACGCCGATGATGCCTGCACGGATCGAGCGGTCCACCGAAATCTGACCCAGGGTAGGGCCGATGGTGTCGAACGCGATGATGTCCAGCGGGATAGGCAGGGCACCGTATTTAAGCTGGGCGGCCAGGATTTCGGCTTGTTCTTTGGTGAACCCGCCGGTAATGACGCCGCCGTCCATCGTGCCCGCGGCGGCGCTGCTGGATAGGCCCGATTGGATGGTCGGATACGAGATCAGGCGCCCGTCCAGCACGATTGCCATCGGGCGGTTGGCGTTATTGGCGACATAATCAACAAACGGCTCGCTCAGCTCGTTATCCTTGATGACGAAGTTAACCGTCCAATCTGTGCCAAGCTGGCTGCGCGGCGCAGCAGCGGCATCTTCCAGTCCGGCGCCGGTCATGATGGTTTCATAGGGCGTGCCATCCGACTGGAGCAGCGCGGGTTCGGGGTCTGGATTATCTGGGTCTTCGCTGGCGCAGGTATATTCATCATAAGCTGGTGGGGTTTCATCTTCGGCCAGTCTGGCTTCGGCGCGGGCAACCTGTTCAGTCGTCAGGACGCAGGCGCCTTCGGGAATCTGGCCAGAGGCAATCGCCGAAAAATCGACAAACTCCAGCAGGCCGGTAGTTTTGATCGCATCAAACGCGACCGACTGGCGGCGCACACCTGGCAGTTCGACGATGATCCGTCCGCCTTCCTGTTTCTGGACGACGGCTTCGGTCACGCCGAGGCCGTTTACACGTCGTTCGACGTTTTTGGCCGCCTGATCCATTGTCGCGTCGTCGTATTTGGTGCCCGGCGCGGCGGCGAGCAATACGCGCGATCCGCCTTGCAGGTCCAAACCCTGTATAACCTTAACATCGCGGTCCATCTCAAAAGCGCCGTCGTAGCGCCCATCGTTGTTCCAATCCCAGTGAACACCGGGATTATCTGGAAGGCTCATCCAGATGGATATGGCGGCAACCGCGAGAATGACCACAAGCCAGAGGCGGTACCTTCTCATTCTTCGTTCCTCTCAGTGGCAGTCACTTACAAGCATCAAAGCAGTTATTGTCTGATGAGTTCAAAAACCAGTCCGAGGGCGGGCTGGTTGAAAACTGTGCCATGATAACGCGTAGAGGGGTGAAATGGCAAGTGTCTGATGGCCTGAAATACCGTTTGAGGCTTGCAACCAGCCGGGCCGATGCAAACCTCACACGGATGAACATGCGGTGAGCGCCTCATAATCGACCAGGACTCAGGCGGGCGAGTCGTTTTCGCCTGCCAGCCCCAGCTCCGGCGCAATGGCTTTCATCGCATCCAACACCAGCGGGATGTGCTCGGTCCACAGGTCTACGCCGAGCGCTTGGGCGGCGTGCTCGATTTCTTCGCGGTGGACCGCTGCCGCAAAGCTGCGGTCTTTCCACTTGTTGCGCACCGACTTGATCTTGGTGATGTCGCGGATGTCGCGCGAGGGGCGGACGAGCGCAACCGCTGTCAAAAAGCCGGTCAGTTCATCGACCGCGACGAGCGATTTTTCCATCAGGCTTGTGGGCTGAATACCGGTGCGCTCGGCGGCATGGGCGGCAACAGCGCGCACAATATCCTCATCCACGCCTTTTTCACGCAGCACTTGCAGCCCGGTGAACGGGTGCCCGTCCGGGGCGGTCATATCCGGGTGCTTTTCGTAATCAAAGTCGTGTACCAGGCCGACGATGCCCCATTTTTCCTCGTCTTCGCCAAAGCGGCGAGCATACGCCCGCATGGCGGCTTCGACGGCCAACATATGCCTGATCAGGCTTGATGATTCGGTCCACTCGGTCACAAGCTGCCAGGCTTCCTCACGATTCATGCGTCCTGTCCTTCCGTTTCGATGATCTCATGTGAATAATGGATAGTGGCGGTGTGGCGCAGGGTAGCCGCCGCGCCGCAGTACTTGTCACTCGATAGCTCGATTGCCCGCTCGACGGCTGCCGGGGACACGTTGTGTCCACTGACGATAAAATGCACCGTGATGTCTGTGAACACTTTTGGGTGATCATCGGCGCGCGTGCCGTTAACCTGGACTTCCAACCCGGTTACGGCCTGCTTTTTCTTGCGCAGAATGCTGATCACGTCCATGCCGGTGCAGCCGCCCAGCGCGGTGAGCATCAATTCCATCGGGCTGACGCCGCCATCGTGCCCGCCGACGGATTTTTTGGCATCGAGGGAAATAGTGTACCCGTTGCTGCTGTGCCCGGTGAATAACATGTCGTCGCGCAAAACGACGGTAGAGCTTTTTGTTTCTGCCATCACATTGTTCCTCAGTTCTACCCTTATGCCGTGTCCATTATAGCGGGTTTGATACATTCTACCCGCTCGTTGTTCGTTGGTAAGATGCAGGCGCAGGCCAGACGGTTGTAGAGCCGGACTGATTCACAGGCAAAAAACGCAACCGGGCGCGGCGTGCTGCATCCAAGTAAGTAACGGACAATATGCACTTTTGGGCAGAACGCCGGGTTGCGCTATGATACAAGGCGTGTGAAGACACCGGTCAAACCAGGTTAGCCCAAAGAGTGCTTATGGACACATCAGATGAAGCTGTTCTGGTAGCCCGCCTGCAAGCGGGGGATCAGGCAGCGTATGCCCAACTGGTCGAGGAACACGCCGGTCGAATTTACCGGCTGGCACTGCGGATGATGGGCAACGAAGCCGACGCCGAAGACGTGCTGCAAGAAACGTTCCTGAGCGCGTTCAAATCCATCGATACCTTTCAGGCGCGGTCAAGCCTGAGCACGTGGCTGTACCGGATCGCGTCAAACGTGGCCCTGATGCGGCTGCGGCGTAACGAACCGGTCCAGGTATCGGTTGATGAACCGCTGGAACGCGACGACGGCGAACTGATTCCACGGCAGTTTTTTGATTTTTGCTGCCTGCCAGAAGAAGAATTGGTCCGGGACGAGGTGCGGCAAGAAATGAAGCGCGCGGTTGAGGAGCTGCCGCCCAGTCTGCGTAGTGTATTTGTACTGCGCGATATTGAGGAGCTGTCAACCAGCGAAACCGCCGACGCGCTCGACCTGTCGATCTCGGCGGTCAAAAGCCGCTTGATGCGCGCACGCCTGAAACTGCGCGAGCGGTTGAGTCTCTATTTTTCACACGGGTCGATCAGCACAGAAACGAGGTAGGTGATGGGCGCTACGGGGCATTCTCATGATCATGACCAGCATGACTGCCGCCGTTATCTCGACGGCCTGTCGGATTACGTAGACGGCACATTGGGCGAGGAACTGTGCCGGGAGCTAGAAGCGCACATGGCCGAGTGTGAAAACTGCCGGGTGGTGGTTAACACGCTCACCAAGACGATCACCCTGTACCACCAGCTTCCATCCCCCGTAATGCCGGACACGGTGAAAGAACGCCTGTATACGGTACTGGACCTCAAGCCGTTTTATCACCCGGCAGCTTCGGATGCGCAGGCCGACACCGACCAGCCGGGGTAGGGGGGGGATGCGCCGGTTGTGTTCGGTTTGTGTTGATTCTGCCTGCAACCTTTGACAGGCCGCTGCATCTAAGCGAACAGCGCAGGCTGAACAGGCTAAATACCGAGTGTGTGAGGGAATATGGCAAAACGAGCCGACCAAAACGGCAAAAAGAAGAAAAAGCGCGTGATCGTTTTTTCCACGCCAACCTGCCCGCACTGCACGACCGCCAAGCGCTATCTACGCCAGCGGGGCGTGCGGTTCCGTGACGTGGACGTGAGCAGGGATGCTGCCGCCGCGCGTGACATGGTGCGCCGCAGCGGCCAGCAGGGCGTCCCGGTGATCGACATCGGCGGGCGGATCGTAGTGGGCTTCAACCGGGTGGAAGTAGACCGGCTGCTTGACCTGTGACCCTGGACTATTAAGCAGGCGGTCCGAAACCAGACCGCCTATCTGCTTATCTGAAACGGGTTAATTACTTTTCATTCCGCACCTGCGGCACCGCTTGAGGGTATCAGTTTTCGATGTTTTACGCTGATGGCATAGTGAAACATACGCGAAAACCTAGACTGTCGTATGCGGCATCTGGAAAATCCATGTTTCGCATAGCCACCCGCGCATCTTCATCATCCATGCGCCAGGTTCCTCCCCGCACAACCCGAGCGCCTTTAGCACCAAAATTTTTGATTTCATTCGCTGCGAGATGCTTATACGGATTGGTCCATGCTGAAAGACACCATTCTACCACGTTGCCAGCCATGTCCAGCACCCCATAGGGCGATGCGCCAGCAGGGAAACTGCCCACCGGGGTTGTTTGCTTGCGGTATTTTCCGCCTGTAAGTCTGCTTTCATCAATATTGGCGTATCCAACTTGATATTCATTACCCCACGGATAAATGCGTCCGTCGGTGCCGCGCGCTGCTTTTTCCCATTCGGCCTCGATGGGCAGGTGTACCGGCCAATCTTGCACGTTATCAAGTGCATACTCGCCTTTTAACCGATGTGACAACCATCGGCAAAAAGCCATGGCTTGATACCAATTGACGTGTTCTCGGGGATGGTTGGGGATTTTCCATTCCTGTTCGAAAGGCTGCCTAAATTCTTGCCCTAACCCCTGCCACCAGCGATCATCGCCAATTCCATCTTCCGCATCAATGAAAACCTGGAACTGCGAGTAGGTAATCGGGTATTTAGCGATGGCGAAAGCGGGCAAAGTTACTTTGTGTAAATTCGGCTCTGTATCCCTGGCCCGCTTATCTTTTTGACGTTCAGAACCCATCAAGAATGGCCCGGCAGGTACTTCGCACCACTCAAAAGGTTCACCAATAATGTTACACACATAAATAGCAGACTCTTCCAAGCGTGATGGTTTCTTTTTCAGCATGATACATTCCTCCCTCAACTAAGTGCGCTGCTTTGCGCAAGCAGCGTTGTTGCTCGACCGAAAGCCATTCAAATGGTAGATGGCTAGGGGACAATCATCGGCAGGTCGGCCTGCTGCCAGGCGATGACTCCCCCCCTGATCTGGTAGACGTGCTGATAGCCCAGGGAGATCAGATCGATGGCAGCTTCCTGGCTGCGATTGCCGTTTCTACAGATCACATAGATATCGGCTTCTTTGGGGAGTTCATTGGGAGCGCGGCGCTTGATATCGCCCAGCGAAATCAGGGTTGAGCCATACGGGTAGCCGGTGTTCCATTCGTCCGGCTCGCGCACGTCCAACAGGATGGCATTATCACTGCTGCTAATGCGCTCGTAGGCGGTTTTGGGATTGAGCGTTTTGTAGGTGGCGGCCTTGTTGTTGCTTTTGGCGTCGTCGGTGCTGCCGCAGGCGACAGCCGTCAAGGCAAGTAACGTGACCAGGATCAGGATAAAAAACAGGTTGCGCTTTGCCATATGGTTCCCTCGTTGGAGATATGAATACCAGGCTTATTAAAGCTCGGAATCGGGAGCGTACCGGGACACGATCTGCCCGTCACAGTGCTCGCCAGCGGGTATCACGGCCCGGTTGAGCACAACACTGTTACGCACCACCGCTCCCTGGCCGACAGCAGCGCCCGACTCCAGGTATACATGCGGGCCAATGTGGGCGCCCTGGCCAACGCTGACGTTGGGGTCGATACGGACGGGCGGGATGATATACACAGAGCCGGGAATCTCGCTCAAGATGTGGGTATCACGGCCCTGTTCCAGGAAATGCCGGTTGATAGCCAGCAGGTCCGATCCGCCGGTGAGATGCAGCCGCCAGTCGGTTTGGACGGCGCCGACCCGCCCGCCGTCATGCAAGTACGCCTGGATGCCGCTGACAATCTCGCGTTCCCCGCGTGGAGAGACTTCTACCTGGGGCAAATAGTCGAGAAAGCGCCGGGAAAAGGCGTAGAGCATGATGCCCGCCCACGAGCCGCGCGGGGCTGCCGGTTTTTCCTCGATGGCGATGACGTGATCGCCGTTCAGGATGACATCCGACGATTTACGAATTACATCTGGAGTAGCCGGGAGCAGGCTGAGAACCACATCCTGATCGGGATTGCTGTTGGCCTGGGCCAGCAGGGCTTTGACATGTTCGGGGGATGTCAGATTGTCGACGGATGACAGCAAAAACGGCCCGTCGATATATGGGGCGGCCAGCAGCAGGGCGTCAACGGTGCCGGTGGGAATAGACTGAAGTGCAAACCGGACTTCGGTGTCCGGGTGCCACGAACCGCTCAGGTACGATGCAACCGCGCCCTCGTTCTCGCCTACGACTACTATAAACTGCCGGATGCCCGCCTCGCGCATGTGGTCCATGACACGGGCGACAATCGGTTTGCCGAGGATAGGGAGCATAGATTTGGGACGGTCTTTGGTGAGTACGCCGAGCCGCGAACCGTGCCCGGCTGCCAGAATCACCGCTTGTTGGATCACGATGCCGGGTATCCTTTCCGGTGAAAGCCAGCATCGTGGCTGGCTATGTGCAACCCTGTCACAGGGTATCAGGCTGGATTATGACAGGGGGATTATATCACGATCCGGGCATTGGGGTAGAGTGGGCCTTTTGGCCCATAGCACCAAAGCGTCAGGTTCTGCTATACTGGAAAGCGGAAAGGTGAAAGGAGTTACCGAGCAGGTAAGAGGTGCATATGACTATGTCGTCGACAACCGAGCGTGTGATCGCTTACCATATCGCGCGGTTAAGGGACAAAAACCCACAGGTGCGCATTGAATCGATCCAGGAATTACTCCTGCTGGAAGCGACAGAAGCGTTCGATGCGCTGGAAGAATTGTTTCGGAACGATCCGGATAACGGGGTCCGCAAAGCAGCCCAGCACGCCGGGCGCGTGTTGTATCTAAAAATAAACCGGCGTCAGTGACGCCGGGCGCATAAATCCATATCCACCCCTGCGCAGCAGGGACAAATGTCTTCAGGGGTTCCGCTGAACCCATTGATTTCGGCGGAACCCCTGAGGCCTTACGGTGCTAGTCTTGCTGGTCTTCGACCGCGCTCCAGGCCAGGTCCTCGAATTGCCCAACGTACTCCGCAGTCAGGAAATCGGCGTAGTCTTCATGCCCCTGAAGATAGTAGCCGAAGAAGGCAGTGGTGAAGTGATTGTAGATGGCCTGGACGTTCTTATCCTCACCTGGCTGCAAGTGATCCACTCCAATGAGCGAGAGCAAATAGTTGTCCGTGGCTCCCAGATGCTCATGTATAAAGACGGCATCACGTTCATAATCACACAACGTATCTGCCGTATTGCCGATCAACAGTGTAGGCACAGTGGCGGTGGCTAACCCCCGCGTGCCATACAGTGATGCATAACACGGCGCAATGGGCACAACTGCGCGAATGCGTTCGTCGGCAGTGGGCGGCCAGAGTTCCCCGGCAGTTACTGGTCCATATTGCTCACGGTACGCGATGATATCGTCCCAGTAATGGCAAGTCCAATCATCGAGCTCTTCTTCAGCACACATAGCGACGTGATACACCGGATCGACCCTGGTGCCGTTGACCATCAACGCTGTCGTGCCCCCGGACGAGTACCCTGTGACGCCGACCATGTTCGTATCCATCATGCCGGTCAGACTCCCCTCGTCCAACGTGGAAAACTGGCCCAGCATATACAGAATATCCAACGGACGGTGGATTAGATTGGGCCAGGGAGGGTTATCGTTGTGATCGGCAGACACGACCACAAACCCATACGATGCCAGATGCGGACCGGCACCCAGGGTGTTACTAGCATTTCCTCCCATATAGTGCGAGTATAGAATCAATGGATACGGTGCGCCGCTTTTGTCCGGTGTTGCATCATACTCAGGCATCAAATACGAGGATCGTCCAGCGTCGGCGGGATACCAGATCATGACATACAACTCGCGTCCCTGCTGGTCTTCGTCCACAAACTCCATGGTGAGCACCCCAACCCCATACGGACCCTGGGCAGCCAGCGGCAGGGATTCAGGTTCTTGAGCCAGAGCCGGGTTTGCCAGGCCAGCCAGCATCACAACAGGGACCAACACAATACCGAGCATACGTAACCGTCTCATCGTTAAGCCCTCTTCGCTATAAGTATCAGTTGATAATCCCATTATATAGCAACTTGCAGGGCGTCAGGCTTACAGATAGATTACGTGCGGTCCGAGGATGCCGTGTAGGCTAAAGGCAGCCGTGTTGTGAATCCACCCCAGCCGGTTTCTGGCATTTCCCTTGTTTGCTTGATCGCCGTTATACTTTCATGCGTGTAAAACGTGTTATGAGCGCACGGTCGCGCAGGGGGAAAAAACGATGTTAGACAAAGCGAATCAGCCGCAGGACCAGGAGAAGCCGCAAGTCTTCGCTGTGAACAAGAACCTCGGTGACAAATGGACATTCAACCGGCGAGACTTCATCACGGCAGCCACGGCGGCGATGGCTGCGGGGGCGCTGGCCGGGTGTAGTGGGGAGAAATCGGAATCGGAGTACGCCTCGTACAAGACACCCGCCGCGCCTTATGTGCCCACACCTGCGAGCGTTGAAGGCTACTGCCAGCAGCAAATATCAGCGCATCTTGGCCCAGTTAGGACTCTGGCTGTCTCACCGGACGGGACCATCCTAGTATCAGGCAGCGATGACAAGACCATCAAGCTGTGGTCACTGCCGGGAGGGGAGCTGCTGCACACGTTGGAAGGCCATGCTGATGGTGTCACTTCAGTGGCGATCAGCCCGGATGGCACGCTGGTGGCATCGGGGAGTGAGGATGATACGATCAAGCTGTGGTCGCTGCCGGAGAGGGAACTGCTTCACACGTTGGCAGGCCACCCTGATGATGTCACCTCCGTAGCAATCAGCCCGGATGGGACGCTGCTGGCGTCGGGCAGCAGAGACGCCACGATCAGGCTGTGGTCGCTGCCGGAGGGCGAACTGCTCCATACGCTGGAAAGCCGTGTAGGTTCCACCTCAGTGTCGATCAGCCCGGATGGGGCGCTGTTGGCGTCGGGAAGTCTGCTCGACACGATCGAGCTGTGGTCGCTGCCGGAGGGGGAGCTGCTGCACACGTTGGAAGGCCATACTGATTTTGTCTACTCAGTGTCGATCAGCCCGGATGGGGCGCTGCTGGCGTCAGGAGGTTGGGATGACACGATCGAGCTGTGGTCATTGCCGGAGGGGGAGCTGCTCCACACGTTGGAAGGCCATACTGATTCTGTCCACTCAGTGGTATTCAGCGCGGACGGAGCGCTGCTGGCGTCGGGAAGTTGGGATACCACGATCAGGCTGTGGACGCTGCCGGAGGGCGAACTGCTCCACACGTTGAAAGGCCATCGTGTTTATGTCGCCTCAGTGGCGATCAGTCCAGACGGGACGCTGCTGGCGTCGGGGGGCCTGGATAATGCGATCAGGCTGTGGTCGCTGCCGGAGGGGGAACTGATATCCTGCCTGCTGGATCCGGAGACGCCGCTGCCTGATGACATTCTGGATATTGAACTGGAAACGGGTACCAGAGTAACCCTGCCCTGCGGGGCGCCGATTCCGAAGGGCGCGACGTGTATCTGCAACTGTGTGGCGGCTCATGTTTATGGCCCAACCTGCGGCTGCGTAGGACACCGCAGCGAAGCGACCTGTTCCTGTGATAAAGTATGTACGTGCGACACAGTTTCGACTTGCAGTTGTGATTCCAAAAGCAGCGGCGGCAGCGGCGGCCACTACTGGCACCCGAACTGATCCGGATGGCCGTGCAAACTGGCTTCTTTATCCCGCCCTTGATAGCGGAAGCGGGTATCTCCCCGGTGATGCCCGCTTGTTGTTCCAGGCGTTCCTCAACCGCCTGGCGGCTGGCGCGTTTTTCGAGCCGGTCCAGCCGGTTTCTGGCATTTCCCCTGTCCTTCTGATCTCGGTTATACTTTCATGCGTGTAAAACGTGTTATGAGCGCACGGTCACGCAGGGGAGGAAAAACGATGTCAGACGAAGTGAATAAGCCGCAGGACCAGGAGGAACCGCAGGTCTTTGCCGTGAGCAAGAGCCTCGGTGACAAATGGACATTCAACCGGCGAGACTTCATCACGGCAGCCACGGCGGCGATGGCTGCGGGGGCACTGGCTGGGTGTGGGAATGGGGAGGAATCGGAGTATGAGACGCGCAGGACGCCCGCCGCGACGTATGTGCCAACACCGGCGAGCGTTGAAGACTACTGCCGGCAAATATCAGCGCATCTTGGCCCAGTTGAGACTCTGGCGGTATCACCAGACGGGACCATGCTGGTATCAGGCGGCGGCGACAAGACGATCAAACTGTGGTCGCTGCCGGAGGGGGAGCTGCTCCACACGTTGGAAGGCCATGCTGCTGATGTCACCTCAGTGGCGATCAGCCCGGATGGCACGCTGCTGGCGTCGGGGAGTTGGGATGACACAATCAAGCTGTGGTCACTGCCGGAGGGGGATCTGCTCCACACGGTGGAAGGCCATGCTGATGGGGTCACCTCCGTGGCGATCAGCCCGAACGGCACGCTGCTGGCGTCGGGGAGTCAGGATGACACAATCAAGCTGTGGTCACTGCCGGAGGGGGAGCTGCTCCGCACGTTGACAGATCATACTTATTATATTATGTCTTATGTCACCTCAGTAGCGATCAGCCCGGATGGCACGCTGCTGGCATCGGGCAGCAATGATAAGACGATCAAGCTGTGGTCACTGCCGGAGGGAGAACTGCTCCACACGTTGGAGGGTCATACCGGCGCTGTCACTTCAGTGGCGATCAGCCCGGATGGCACGCTGCTGGCGTCGGGGAGTGAGGATGGCACGATCAAGCTGTGGTCACTGCCGGAGGGCGAACTGCTCCGGACATTGGAAGGTTGCGGTTATGTCAACTCAGTGGCGATCAGCCCGGACGGGACGCTGCTGGCGACAGGGAGTTGGGATTGCACGATCAAGCTGTGGTCACTGCCGGGGGGGGAGCTGCTCCACACATTGGAAGGCTGCGGTGCTGTCAACTCAGTGGCGATCAGCCCGGACGGGACGCTGCTGGCGTCGGGGGGCCTGGATAATGCGATCAGGCTGTGGTCGCTGCCGGACGGCAAGATGGTGTCTTGCCTGCTAGACCCGGAGATGCTGCCTGATGCTATCCTGGATATTGAACTGGAAACGGGCGCCAGGACAGCCCTGCCCTGTGGTTCGCCGATTCCAAAAGGGGCGACCTGTATCTGTAACTGTGTGGCTTCTCGTGTCTACGGCCCAACCTGCGGCTGCGTAGGACACCGCAGCGAAGCGACCTGTTCCTGCGACAGGGTGTGTACGTGCGATACAGTCTGCTCGTGCGTGGGGGATTGCAGTTGTGATTCCAAAGGCAGCGGCGGCAGCGGCGGCCACTACTGGCACCCGAATTGATTCAGGTGATCGTGCTGGCTGGCGTCTATCCCACCTCTGATAGCGGAAGCGGGCATCTCCCCGGTGATGCCCGCTTGTTGTTCTGGCTTAGCTGCCCAGGCTGGACAGGCGTTCCTCGACCGCCTGGCGGCTGGCCGTCAGCGATTCAAGCTTGTCGCGCTCACGCTGCACGACGTCGGGCTTGGCTTTGCTGACAAAGCTCTCGTTTTGCAGCAGGCCGTTGGTGCGCGCGATCTGCTGAGCGAGATTGCCAAGCTCGCGCGCCAGGCGCTCGCGTTCGGCATCCAGATCGACCAGATCGGCCAGCGGCAGGTAAACCGTCACATCATCGGCGACGATGGCAGCCGCTTTGCCGGGGACCTCTCCGGCAGCGTCCAGCAGGGTGATCTGCTTGATGTTGCACAGCCGTGCGAACAGGTCGCGGTGCGCGTTGATCAGGTCGCGGTGCGCGCCGGGATCAACCAGCGCGCCGATCCTGTGCGCCGGTTCGACCTTGTATTCGGCGCGGGCGTTGCGAATGCCGCGCACCAGATCGATCAGGATGCTGAACTCCGCTTCGGCGTCGGCGTGCTCGTAGGCCGGGTTGGCGGTTGGCCACTCGGCAGTGATCAGCGGGCCTTCGCCGGTGGGCAGATAGCGCCAGATTTCCTCGGTGATGAACGGGATATACGGGTGCAGCAGGCGCAGGCACGCATCCAGCACGGCCAGCAGCACGTCCAGCGTGCGCTCACGGGCAGCGGGATCGCCCCCGTAGAGCGCGTTTTTGCTGATCTCGACATACCAGTCTGCAAATTCGTTCCACAGGAACTCAAGCACCTGGCGGCCCGCCTCACCGTACTGGTACGTATCAAACAGGTGTTGGGCGTTGGCGATCAGCCCGTGCAGACGGCTGAGAATCCAGCGATCCGGCAGCGTCAGCGCGGCGCGATCCGGTTCTTTGGGAGTGTAGCCGTCCAGGTTGGACCACACGAAGCGCGACATCTGCCACAGCTTGTTGCCAAAATTGCGGCTGTACTCGATGCGGCTTTCGGCCAGGTTCATGTCATTGCCGGGCGAGCTGCCGGTCAGCAGGGTAAAGCGCAGCGCGTCGGCGCCGTACTGCTCCACGATCTCGACCGGGTCGATCACGTTGCCGTATGATTTGCTCATTTTGGTGCCGTGCTCGTCTCTGACCAGCCCGTGCAGATAGACGGTGTGAAACGGGATGTCATCCGTGAACCACAGGCCCATCATGATCATACGCGCCACCCAGAAAAACAGGATGTCGTAGCCGGTTTCCATCATGCTGGTTGGATAGTAGCGTTCCAGGTCCGGGGTTTGCTCCGGCCAGCCAAGCGTGCTGAACGGCCACAACGCGCTGCTGAACCACGTATCGAGCACGTCCGGGTCCTGGGTGATCGCCGCGCTGCCGCAGTGGGCGCATGTGGCTGGGTCTTCGCGGGTGACGGTCGTCTTGCCGCAGTCCGCGCAGTGCCAGGCCGGGATGCGATGGCCCCACCAGAGCTGGCGGCTGATGCACCAGTCCTGGATGTTCTCCAGCCAGTTGTAATACACCTTTTCGAAGCGCTCCGGCACGATACGAATCCGCCCATCACGCACGGCGGCGATTGCCTTGTCGGCCAGCGGGCGCATCGTCACAAACCACTGCGTGCTGACCAGCGGCTCCACGATCTCGCCGCCCCGCTGCGAACGCGGCACGACATGCGCGTGTGGCTCAACACGGATGGTCATACCTGCTTTTTCCATCTCGGCCCACAGCGCTTTACGCGCCTCAAAGCGGTCCATGCCTGCGTAGGGGCCGGCGTTCTCGTTGAGCGTGGCATCTTGGTTCAGGATGTTGACCAGATCAAGATTGTGGCGCATTCCGATCTCATAGTCGTTGGGATCGTGACCCGGCGTGATCTTCAGCGCGCCTGTCCCAAACTCGCGATCCACGTATTCGTCCGCGATGACCGGGATGCGGCGGTTCAGCATCGGCACCAGGCAGTACTGGCCGATCACGTTCTGGTAGCGCTCGTCGTCCGGGTGCACGGCCACCGCCGTATCGCCCAGGATGGTTTCGGGGCGAGTGGTCGCTACCGGGATGCCGCCGCCGTTTTCCAGCGGGTAGTTGAAGTAATACAGGTGTCCCTGTTCTTCACCGCGCTCCACTTCCAGGTCGCTGACAGCGGTTTGCAGGCCGGGCGACCAGTTGATCAGGCGCGGGCCGC
The DNA here is from genome assembly GCA_016926875.1 of Anaerolineae bacterium. Classification (GTDB taxonomy): domain Bacteria; phylum Chloroflexota; class Anaerolineae; order Aggregatilineales; family Aggregatilineaceae; genus JAFGNU01. The sequence continues at coordinate 36,845 of JAFGNU010000040.1, forward strand.
GATAGATCAACCCTTGTTCCCACAGAGTCACAAAGGCTTCGCGCACAGCGCGGGACAGCCCGTTATCCAGCGTAAAACGCTCGCGGTCCCAGTCGCAGCTTGCGCCCAGGTAGCGAAGCTGATCGACGATGCGCCCGCCGTATTTGCGCTTCCAGTCCCAGGTGCGGCGCAGGAACTCTTCGCGCCCAACTTCTTCCCGGCTGGTGCCCTCGTCGCGCAGCATACGCTCGACCTGAAGCTGGGTCGCGATCCCGGCGTGATCGGTGCCGGGCACCCACAGCGACGCCTTGCCGCGCATGCGCTCGTAGCGGATCATCAGGTCTTCCAGGCTGACGAACATCGCGTGCCCGTTGTGCAGCGCGCCGGTGACGTTGGGCGGGGGGATGCTGATCACGTATGGCTCGGCGTCGGGATGTATCTCCGGCTTGAACCAGCCGTTATCTTCCCACCACTTGTACAAACGCGGTTCGGCCTCGTTGAAGTCGAAGGTTTTGGGCATTTCAGTTGTCATGGTTTCCTCGTTGTGGTACAGACATTACCGTTCAAAGGCGAGTGGTACGGGTGATTCAACTGTCTTGCTCGTTCGATCCGGTGTGCACGCGTTGACCGCTCAACGCCAGCGACAAGTGACACGCAGCACCACCTCCTTTCCAGGCTCCTGGCTACTGCGCGGGCTTGGTAGCCGTCATGATTAGTTCCCAGCGATCGCGCTCGGCGCGGATGTTTTCGAGTCCCACTTCCAGCATGACCACCTCGACCTCGTCGGCAGTCAGCGCGCGGAAGACGACCGGGTGCTTGGTGACGCGGTAGGTCTGGCCGCTGCCACGCACGATAAACCGGTTGAACGTGACGGTGATCGGCGGGCCGTCGTCCCAGTCCCAAATGTCAAACGTGATGACCTGCTCACCCGGTAGATCGTGAACCTGTCCCGGTAAAAAGCGGGGCCGGTCTTCGATCAGCGGCTCAAAGTCGCGCATACCGATCAACAACATGCCGCCCGGTCGCAGCAGTTCGGAAAAAATCAACAGCGTTTCTTCGATCTGGTCGTCGCGCAGCAGGTGCGGGATCGAGCTGCCTTTTGTGATCACGGCGTCGAACGGCCCCTGGACGCAGTTGTGCAGGTTCTGAAAATCGGACTGCACGAACGTGATCCGGTCAAGCACACCATGTTCGGCGGCATGCTGCCTGGCACGCGCCAGCAGTCCTCCACTTGGATCGGCGGCAGTGACCGTATAGCCCAGGCGGGCGAGGGCGATAGACTGGGTGCCCGGCCCGCAAGACGCATCCAATATGGTTTTGATCCCGTGCTCGCGAAAGTAACGCCGCAGGTTTAACCCTTCGCGTTCTAATTCGGCGTCCCAGTCGCGATACCACAGGTGATAATCCTCTGCGATCGCGTTGTAGAATGCGGACGTATCGTTGTAGTTTTTCATGTTGATCGCCATAAACAAAAACGCCCTTTCGTCATATCAAGGACGAAAGGGCGAGCTTCCGCGGTACCACCTTGCTTCCCGACAGCACAGAGCACAACACGCTATCGGACGCTTGTATACGCGCTAACGGGCGTACCCGGACACGCTTAGCGGTTTACCGTTCAGCGTGACAACTCAGGAGCGACCTTCCGCGGTGGACAAATGTGCAGGCTTACAGCCGGTGACCCGCACTCTCTGGCAGCGCCGGACCGCGTACTCCTCTCCGTCGCAGTGTTTGCAATGTGTTATTGAGGCCAGTATAGCACGCGGGATCAAACGGCGTCAACGGTGAATCACGTTCTCAGTCGATCCAGCGCGCAACTTTGGAGTCGGTGCCAACAACTTCTTGCAGCTCAAAAATCCGGTCGATTGCAGCGTCCATCTCGGCAAGATCGTTCCCCTCAACAATGGCGATAGCATCGGGTGTGCCAAACAACGCATCAGCTTTCACGACGCCGGGAAACTGGCGAATAGTCTGAACAACTTTGCGGGGATGCGTGGTGGTGATAAAGATATAGGCCCAGACTTTCATGATCTGAACTCCTGTATGGTAAAAAGCTGGCAAATGTGTTGTAGCCAAGCGAGCAGCGTTTAGCAGTTAGCGATCAGCGATTTGCACAACAAATGGGTGGGGATTGTGTTTTTTGCCAGACGGTAAGAACGAGAAATCTCTACTGCATGATCTGAGTAGAACATGCATTCTAGAATAATATATCAAAAGCCGCTGTCACCGTCAATGCGCACGGTGGTCGTCAAACGGTGTATCTGCTAGGCGGGCACACGCCCGCTGGTAAGAAGCGCCAGCCGCACGCAGAAATAGTCTTCCTGCCGGAGCAGGTAGTCTGGCGATTGTGGATCAATCAGCCTGAGCACTTCATGCCATTCTCCCTGGGCGATACCTGCGGCCTGCGCCGTTTCGGGTGGGACATCGCGCACTGCATCGGGAACCAGGTCGTAACGCCAGGCGTTTTCACCAAACGGGGCATTGAACAGTGCCGTATGCGCCGAGGTTGTGACATGTGTCAGCCCTGCCCAGCGCAGCCAGGCAGCCGCATTGTCCGGGTGACAGGCGGGATCGTAGCGTGACCCTGCAAAGAGCACGCGCCGGAGCACTGCTTCCAGGTGTGGGCGACCAGGGAACACCAGACTTCGGAAGGGGTGCAAGAAAAAAACCATCACCGTTCCGCCGGGTTTAACCACCCGCACCAGTTCTTTGACCTGGATGGCGGGCGTAGAGAAGACCTGTGGGTGAAGCACATCTGCCGCCCATGCCCAATCAAACGTATCAGCGGAAAACGGCAGCGGCTCCTCTAAATCGGCGGTCTGAAGCCTGATACGGTCGCGCATGTTGTGCAGTGCGGCCTGCTTGGCGGCGATGGTGAGCAGGTCGTCACAAATGTCAATGCCGGTGATGTGGCCTGTGCAGCCGGTGGCTTTGTCTAGCAGACCGAACAAACCGCCCGCTCCACAGCCGACATCTAATCCGTGTGAGCCAGATGGCAGATCAACCGTCGCTAACGCAGCCTGATAAAGCGGCATCATGTAGTGATTGTATTCTAACAGGGCTTCACCGTAGTCAGAATCGGTCATGTTGTTTCCTATCTGGGCGTGACACTCAGTGGGCGAGACAGCTTTTTACCCAGTCGAGCGACAGCGCACCCGCTAGGGCGATAGAAGTGGACTGAATCGATTTACCTGCGAATGTTATGCTAAAAAAGCGCCAGACGGGCATATGGCTGGTACCGGCCATGATCCCGGCCAGATCAAACAACGGGTTGGGGACGATGCTCAAGGTAAGGATGGTCAGCGTGCCGTTGCGATCCATCCATCGCTTGACACGGCGTACCGGCGCGGTTGTTTGCAGGGCAGCCAGCCCGCTGTAACCGGTCATGTAGCCCGTAAACTCGCCCAGCGTGGCGCCCAACGCGCCACAGATGCCAACCAACCCTGGATGCAGCGAACTGCCCAATGCGAAGACAAAGATTAAGCCGGGCGCCGGGAGAATCAGGGTCGCGTTGCTAAGCAGCATGGCAAGGAACGCCCCGGCGTATCCAAGCGTGGCGAAATCCTGCATTTTGTCACGGCTCAGGGTGATGGTTACTGTGAGTCCCAGGATCACCAGCATGGTCAGCAGGCGCAAGACACAGGCTAGGCGGGGGGCGGCTTGAAGCGCCTCAGCCGGGGCACTAACGGCTGCCTGCCTGGCGATCTGCCCACTAAGGCTGCCGGGGTTGCCAGGGGCGTGTGATATTGATGATGGGGATGATGAAGCAGCGGCAGCAGCAGGAGAATCAGGGGTGCCGGCTTGTGGTGGCGGTGTGTCGTTCGGCACCGGCCAACATGCTGCGAATACGCGCTGCAACCATCTCGATAGCCACCTCATTTTTGCCGCCTTCCGGTATGATCACATCAGCATAGCGTTTGCTGGGTTCCACAAACTCCAGGTGCATGGGGCGTACACTGTTAAGGTACTGATCGATGACCGATTCGACCGAACGCCCGCGTTCGGTGATATCTCGCTTTAGCCGCCGGATAAAGCGAATATCTGGATCGGCATCCACGTAGATGCGCATATCAAACCGCCTGCGCAGGTCTGGGTCTGCAAATATGAGAATACCTTCGACCAGGATGATCGGCTGGGGTGCGATAAGCTGAATCCGGTCGGTACGGCAGTGGCTTGTGAAGTCGTAGATCGGGACGGCGACCGGCTGCCACTGTTTGAGCAGTTCAATATGCTGGACCAACAAATCGGTGTCCAGCGAGTCGGGATGATCAAAGTTGACCGTGTCCCGCTGTGAACGCGGGGCATCCCGCAGATCGTGATAATAGGCATCGTGCGCCAGATAGGCGATGTGCTCGGTACCAACGCGCTCCAGGATCGCAGTGGCGACGGTTGTTTTGCCGGAACCAGAACCGCCTGCGACTCCGATCGTGACCGGGGTGGGGTGGTCAGACGTGCCCGTCATGGTGCGTCTCCTACGAGCTAACGCGGCTTAAAATAAGTGCCCGCAGTGTAAAAACCGGGGCACAGTATTGACTGAGCCACCCAAGGGAATTGAACCCTTAACCTAACGCTTACGAAGCGTTTGCTCTGCCGATTGAGCTAGGGTGGCATCCTGCCCCGCATTATAGCAACACGCCGGTGGCGTGACAAGTGTGAGTTTGGCGCTTATGTGCGTTCATTGGTCTGCTTCAAACGCGGCCAATGTTTGTCCGGCTACCACTGCTGGATCATTCCCGTTAAGCGCTACCGCCTGAACGGCCTGGTCGAGCGCGGGTTGTAGCTGTGTGGCGAACACGGTATGCAGCGGCGCAGTCACTCCCCACGAGAGGGCGTGCCCCCATGCTTGACGCAGCGCGGTGTCGTCTAGCGCGGTGACGTTCACCGGGGCGTGGTGGGTGTGCTCGAACCAGTAGCGCTGTGTGTCGGGTGAAATCAGAAAGATGAGGAATGATGCGGCGGATTCCAGTCCCTCGGTGGTGCTGTTGATATTCAGCATCGCCAGCCGGGGCGAGAGAAGCGCGCGCCAGGGATTGGGTGGCAGGTCAGGCAGGCGCCCGATCCCCAGGTTGTCACCCAGCGCAGATCGGAGCGCGGGCAAATCTTCTGAGGAGGCGATCAGCAACCCGGCGTCACCCTGCAAAAACGCCGCCTGGTCCGTCGAAAACACAACGCCCGGACTCGCTGCCAACGCTTGTACGTCGCTCAAGTAGTCTTGCAGGGTGGGCAAGGCGATGAGCAGCCGTCCGCTGCTGTTGATTAGCTGCCGGTCGTGTATAAAATAGAGCGCGGACGTGGCAAAAAACGTCGGCGGGATCACCATCCCGGCGGATTCCGCCTCGGTGAGCAGGTCTTCGTACGCTTCGGGCGGGGTCGAAACCAGATCACGATTGGTGTAGAGCACGGCGAACTCGGCGCTGTAGGCCACGCCGTAAGGGATGCCATCGAAAGATGCCGCGTAGGCGATGGGTTCGGTAACGTACTCGGTTATCTGGTCGAAACTGTCCGGGCCGATCAACTGGAGCAGTCCCTCTGATGCCAGATCGTGCAGCCACTCCGACGGCCCGAACAACACATCCGGCCCGGCCCCGGCGATGACAGCCGCCCGGTATTCGGCCTGAAGCACCGATTCTTCGAAGAACTTAAGCTGGACGTCGGTGTCTGGGTGTGCTGCTTCATATTTCAGGCGGATATGTTCCAGGGCTTCGCGTTCTGCGCCGCTAAAGGGGTGCCAGACAAATAACGGTTGGGGTGTGGCGGCAGGCGGCGGCGCTTGATCGACGGAGGCGACAGGGCTGGGCTGCGGCGGCTCGTCACTGGTTTCGGCACAGGCGGACAGAATCACAACCACGCTAAGCAGACAGATCAAAACCCGCATCAGGTTCAGGCGTCGCATGGGTTTCTCCAGCGGTAGGGATGAACGACTGTGCCTATTCTAGCACGTTTTTTATGTACGTTGGTGGGGGATGTGGTAGGCGTTCAGTATAATTGGTTTGCGCAGTACAAGGACTGGGTTGGCGTCATGAGGGGAGCGGCGAGGTGAAGGTTAGGCTGTATACGGGTGACAACCTGTTTGTAGAATTGTGCGAAGAATGGGGCGATCTGCTGGCAGATAGCGCTGCCGATTGTGTGTTCATGACCTGTGCGTGGCAGTCTGCCTGGTGGAAAGCATACCAGCCGGGGCAGGTTTGGGCACCGGTTGTGCATGGCGACGATGGGCGGCTGCATGGTATCGCACCGTGGTTTCGGGCCGTCGAGGATGATGGAACGCGGACTATATACCCGGTCGGGTGCGTGGACGTGACGGATTACCTGGACATGATCGCGCGGCGCGGGCACGAAGACGCGGTTTTTGCAGCACTGGCGGACTTCCTGGCCGAACACGCAGACGAGTTCGACAACATGCGGTTGTGCAATATCCCGCAGGACTCGCCAGGGCTGGCGCTGCTGCCCGGCCTGCTTGCAGACCGGGGCTTCTCAGTATCCGTTGACATAGAGGACGTGTGCCCGGTGGTAACACTGCCGGAGCGCTGGGAAGATTATGTCGCCGGGCTGGATAAAAAGCGCCGCCACGAACTGCGCCGCAAACTACGCCGGGCGCAGGGAGCCGGTTCGGCTGTGGATTGGTACATTGTCGGGCCGGACCACAACCTGGAGGACGAGCTTGATCGCTTCCTGCGCCTGATGGCTGCCAGCAGCGAAGAAAAAGCGCTGTTTTTGCAGCACCCGGTTAATGAAGCATTCTTCCGCGCGGTTGTGCCGCAGGCGGCGGAGCAGGGCTGGCTGCAACTGGCATTCCTGACGGTGAACGGCGAGGCGGCGGCGTCATATCTGAATTTCACATACGGTGACCGGGTGATGGTCTACAACTCCGGGCACGACCCGGCGCAGCACGGGCGCTTGAGTCCGGGCATCGTCTTGGTGGCCCGGCTGATCGAGCACGCCATCGCGCAGCGGCGGGCGGTATTCGACTTCCTGCGTGGCGACGAGCCGTACAAGTACGACCTGGGCGGGCAGGATACCCATGTGTACCGGCTGACCGTCCAGGCCGGGGCAGGGAGGTAGCGCGATGTCCATTCGGCGCGTGGCAATGTTGAGCGTGCATACCTGTCCGCTGGCGACACTGGGCGGCAAAAAAACGGGCGGGATGAACGTCTATGTGCGCGACGTGGGGCGCGAACTGGGGCGGCGCGGGATCGAAGTGGACGTGTTCACGCGCAGCGAAAACCCGGCTGTCTCCCATGTGACGGCATTGGGCGACAAGGCGCGGGTGGTGCATGTGCCCGCTGGTCCGGAATCACACGTCGGCCCTGCCGAGATTTACCCGTACCTGCCGCAGTTTGTGGACGGCGTGCGCCGGTTTGCGGCGGAAAGCGGCCTGCATTATGACGTGATCTTCAGCCATTACTGGTTAAGCGGCTGGACAGCCCACGAACTGCGGGCGCGGTGGGGTGCGCCGGTGGTGCAGATGTTCCATACGTTGGGCCGCATGAAAAACCGCATCGCGCAGCAGGTGCACGACCGCGAAGGGGATATCCGCATTTTCACCGAAACGGATATCATGTCCTGGGCGGACCGGCTGGTTGCGGCCACTCCGGCAGAGCGCGCGCAGATGTTGTGGCTGTACCGCGCCGACCGCCGCAAGATCGATATTGTGCCGCCGGGCGTAGACCTGGAACGCTTCCGGCCTTTGCCGCCGGATGATGCCAAGGGTCATATCGGCGTGCCCGGGCATCACCGGATGCTGTTGTTTGTCGGGCGGATCGAGCCGCTCAAAGGCGTGGATACGCTGCTGCGGGCGGTCGCCATCCTGCGCGATCAAAATCCGACACTGCTTGAAGACCTGTGTGTCTGTGTGATCGGTGGTGATCCAGAGGACGAACCGCCGGATGCCGAGATGGTGCGGCTGCAAAGCCTGCGCGAAGAGTTAAACCTGCGTGACCGGGTGACATTCCTGGGAGCACGCGACCAGGATATGCTGCACTATTACTACAGCGCGGCTGAGATGTTGATCATGCCGTCCGATTATGAAAGCTTCGGCATGGTGGCGTTAGAGGCGATGGCGTGCGGTACGCCCGTGATCGCGTCCGAGGTGGGCGGGCTGGCGTTCCTGGTGCAGGACGGCGAAACCGGCTTTCATGTCCCTAACCAGGAACCGGAAGCGCTGGCCGACCGGATTCGTATCATTCTGAGCGAGCCTGGCAAGCGTGCGCAGATGGGCGCCGCCGCCCACCAACTGGCACAGGAGTACGGCTGGCCTCAGATCGTGGACCGGCTGCTGGATGTGTTTGAACGTGCAAAGCGGAAAAATGCAGGCATCACGGCTGTGATGATCGAGTGATACCTGATCACATCTCGCGTGAGGGACCCGGTCAGCCGCCGTAAGAATCCACCGTGTTGATCGCTTCCGCCGAAATATACGGCGCTTTGTCTTCGAGCGCCAGCGCTTCATCCTCGCTGATCGTGGTTTGTCCCCGGTGATATAGCACGCTGTTAAACGTGTCGAACTGGTAGCGCCGGTTCACCCAGCCGTAGCGTGGATGGTAAAACACCACGTCAAATTGCAGCAGGTCCTTCTCATCGATAAACACCTCATCTACCAGCCAGACCGGCGCGTATTGTTCCAGGTGCGGGCGGGCTTTCTCGTCCCGGCGCTGGCGCATGATCTTTCGCTTTTGTCTCGTGTTCATCGAATCCTCGCTGCTATGTCCCGGCTTACACGATACGGTTGGTGCCTGATGAGATTGTATTGCATCATGCCTGATTCGGGTAATACGGTAGCGTAGAAGCTGCCCGGCTGATTCTGGCATGTTGCACTATAATGCGGGTACGTGTCCGAGGGTGAACGTTAGCGTTGGTCAGGATGAGGCATGGTGTCACAGTTCAAGATCGGGGAGTATCGGGCGATTTCATTGTGGGGCGCGCGGGGTACGCGCCAACTACTGCGGTTGAAGCACCCCGGTATGGGGGTAGATGATCGCACGTATGACATGGCGTATACCGAGGAGGGAGCCGAGCGCGTGCGGGCGATGGGGTTTAACTGCGTGTACCTGATGTGCAGTTGGGGCTTCCCGCCTGAAACGGAAGAAATGGACTGGGAGGTCTTCCGGCGTGCCGTGCGCCTGTATCACGAGGCAGGTATCCAGGTGGTTGGTGGGGTGCAGGTATCAAGCTGCATGGCGCAGGGCCCCTACCGTGAGAAAGACTGGTACGCGCTTGATCCGTGGGGCAGGCGGATTCCCTGCTACCGGGAATGCTACTATACGTGCTGGAACAGCCCGGACTGGCTGGAAGACGTCAAGAAGCGCATTTGCGTAGTCATCGAGGCTAAAGCAGACGGCGTGTTTTTTGGCGAGCCGTGGATGGGCGGCGTGCCGTTGGACGTGGGGCGCGGGCTGCTGGGCGTAGCAGGCTGTCATGATGCGCGCTGCCGGGCGGCATATGCCGAGGAAACAGGCGGTTTGGCGCTTCCGGCGGGTATACATCCTCGTGGGCGCCGCGTGCAGGCGTATTTGCAGTGGCGCGCCAGTCTGATAGCACGCCGCTTGCAGGAGTGGGCCAGCTATGCGCAGGAATTGAATCCCGCGATTGTGATCACGGTCGAGGGCTGCGAACCGGACTGCCGCAACCCGTTTGTACAGGTTGGGCACGAACTGGCAGAACCGGCGGATACCTACGAGCCGCGATTGCTGGCGTGCGACCTGCCGCGCGCCGAGTCGGCAGGGTATCTTGTCCAGAATGCAGCGGCGCTGGACGGCGCGTTGTCGGGGCCGGATGGCGCGGCAGCGCTGAGCCATGTCGGTCCCCGGCAGGCAGATACCGGCACGTTTTGGTCGGGGCATCACTTCCAGGTGGCGATGGCCGAAGCCTGCGCGCTGGAGGTGCCTCCCGTGATCGATGGCAATGGGTTTGTCTACCGGCGCAGCTTGACGCTACTGATCCATAAACAATACAAGCGGCAGCAAGAAGCTATCGGCCAGATGAACGCCTGGCTGGAACAGCATGCCGGGTGGCTAAACAACCGCACGAATGCCAGCCCGCTGGCTGTGTTGTATCCACAGGAGGCGCTGCGAACGGACTGGAACGCCGTTGCTCCTGTGTTTTGGGGCGCGTGCCAGACGATCATCGCGCACGGGCTGCCGTTTCGTGTCGTGGGGCAGGGGAGTTGGGACGATGTCACAACACTAGTCGTGCCGCCCGGCCAGGTATCGTGGCTGGATCAGCGACTGGAACGCTTTGTAGAACAGGGTGGACGCGTGATCGCATTGCAGCGGGCACGTACCGGCATGAGTGGCCGCCCGTTGTGGACAGGTTATCGCCCGCCCAGGCCATCATGGCTGCACTGGCCGTTGGTGCGCCGGATTTCAAACCGGCTGGGGGCGAAAATATGGCGTCTGCGTCATGCCGGGCGGCTGATACGCTTTTGGGCGAACCGGCTGCGCAGGCCGGATCGCGCGCCTGTTAACAAGTTGTTCGCGCTGCCACCGGACGAGTTACAGCGCGAACTGCTGGAGGCGGTGGAGACAGGCTCGTTCCCACGCGTAACGGGCGGTGTTCTGTTTAGCCTGTGGCGCGAACCCGACGGCGTTGAGCAGTGGCATCTGGTCAACTACCAGGACAAGGCCGTGCGGGCCACGCTGCACGCGCCGGAATTTGTCAGCGGATGGGTCTATGCACCGGGCGAAGAAGAAGCCGTCAAGGTGTTTGGCAATGATGTAATCGTCACGGTCGACGCGTACAAGGTGCTGCGCCTGCGGCATCAGATGGGGAGCCAAGAGTGATTTTGTGCTCTATAGCCATATGGATTGCCGCTGCTTCGTAGCATAATTGCAGCCGTTGGCAGGTAGCCTGACACGAGGGTCAGGCCCGGAAAACCGACCAACGCATTTATATTTTGAATTAACAGACGAAAGCAGAGGGCAACATGCCACGCGCCATTTTGAGCGTCTATGATAAAAGCGGGCTGGAAGAATTCGCGCAGGGTCTGGTTGAACTGGGCTGGGACCTGGTCGCCAGCGGCGGGACCGCCCGCGTGCTGGAAGCGGCGGAGTTACAGGTTACGCCGGTTGAACGGCTGACGCAGTTTCCAGAGATGCTGGGCGGGCGTGTAAAAACGCTGCACCCGGCCATCCACGCGGCGATCCTGGCGCGTGATGTCGAATCGGACCTGGAGATGCTGCACGAGCACAGTTTTGCGCCGATTGATATGGTCGTGTGCAATCTGTACCCGTTCCAGGCGACGGTGGCGCAGCCGGACGTGACGCTCGCAGAGGCGATAGAGCAGATCGACATCGGCGGGGTGACGCTGCTGCGCGCGGCGGCGAAAAATGTTGACCGTGTGACGGCGCTGGTCGACCCGGCAGATTACCCGGCTGTGCTGGCGCTGCTGCGTGGGGCAGGGCGTGTAGATGATGCCATGCGGCGGCGGCTGGCGATCAAAGCGTTCAGGATGACGCGCGATTACGATACGGCTATTCACGCCTACCTGTCACGTGAGCTTAGGCCGGATGATACGCAGCCGCAAGAAGGCACACCCGCCGTGTTGTCATTAGGCTTAACGCGTATCCGGACGCTGCGCTATGGGGAGAACCCGCACCAGGCCGCCGGGTTATATGCAGCCAGCGCAGATAGCAGCCCGCTGGGCGGTGAGCAGTTGGGGGGCAAGGCGCTGTCGTATAACAACCTGCTGGACCTGGACTCGGCCTGGCGTGCAGTCGAGGGATTTGATGAGCAGGCGGCGGTCGTGATCGTCAAGCACCTGACGCCGACCGGGATTGCAATTGGCACCAGCATTGCAGAGGCATTCCCGCTGGCGCTGGCATCCGACCCGGTGTCGGCTTTTGGCGGGGTGATTGCTGTAAATCGAACAGTGGACGAGGCGTTTGTCAAAGCGCTGGATACGTTGTTTGTCGAAGCAATCGCGGCCCCAGATTTTTCGCCAGCCGCCCAGGAAATGTTAGCGGAAAAGCGAAAAAACAGCCGCCTGCTCAAAATAGCGCCAGGCCAGCCGGACTCGATGCTGGAAGTGCGCAGCATCCGGCATGGCTTCCTGGTCCAAACGGTGGATATGGGCGATCCGGGGGGTACAAACTGGCGCGTGGTATCCGAGCGGTACCCGTCGGCGGATGAACTCAAGGCCATGCGCTTTGCCTGGAAAGCTGTGCAGTACGTCAGGAGCAACGCGATTGTGCTGGCCGTGCCCAATGCAACGGTAGGAATTGGTGGAGGGCTACCCAGCCGGGTGGACGCGGCGCGGCTGGCGGTTACCAAGGCGGGCGAACGCGCACAGGGAGCGGCTATGGCGTCCGATGCGTTTTTCCCATTTCCTGATGCGCTGGAAGTGGCGGCGCAGGCTGGTGTAACATGCGTGGTGCAGCCGGGCGGCTCGATCCGCGATCAGAAAGTGATCGATGCCGCAAACGCGGCTGATCTGTCCATGATTTTTACCGGGGTGCGTCATTTCAGGCATTAGCCTGTTGGCCCAAAGTGGGCGATCTGTGGTACGCTAAGGGCGCAGATCAGGCTTGATCTGGTGGAGAATTGTTGCCCTTAGTACGCGAAATACTTTGTAAAGGCACTTGTTGCCCCACTGCTGTTTTTTGTGTAGTATATTATGCACCATTTTTCCGGGGGCAATAACCCGTAACCGGGTGGACTTCCGTCAGTGAGCCTAGATCAGCGCTGGTGGCCTTGTTTTAGTAGAAATGCGCTCCGGGCCAAATCGCTATTGTTTGTAGCAAGACTGACAGGGGCAGGCTGCCTTTGAAATAAGTGCCACCCAAGTATTTAGTTTAGCCTAACATTTTTTCTACCTAGGAGGGAGTCCGTGGCGAGCGTAACCTATCGTAACGTTACGAAGCGTTGGGGAGATTTTGCTGCTGTAAGTAATCTCAGCATTGAAATCCCTGACGGCGAGTTCTTGGTGTTTGTTGGGCCTTCGGGGTGTGGCAAGTCCACCAGCCTGCGTATGCTGGCCGGCCTGGAAGAAATCACCGAAGGCGAAATCTTGATCGGGGACCGCGTGGTGAATAACGTGGCACCGAAAGACCGCGACATCGCAATGGTGTTCCAGAGCTACGCTTTGTACCCGCACATGACGGTGTATGATAACATGGCGTTTGGTCTGCGGCTGCGCCGCACCCCCAAGCAGGTGATCGACGAGCGCGTGCGCGAAGTCGCCGCCAGCCTGGGTATTGAGATGTTGTTGGATCGCCGTCCCCGCCAGTTGTCGGGTGGTCAGCGGCAGCGCGTTGCGGTGGGCCGGGCGATTGTGCGCGAACCGGCAGTGTTCTTGCTGGACGAGCCACTTTCGAACCTGGACGCCAAACTGCGTGTTGAGGCGCGCGCGTTCATCAGCAAGCTGCACCAACGTCTTGGGACTACGTTCATCTACGTGACCCACGACCAGACCGAGGCCATGACGATGGGCCAGCGTATCGCGGTGCTGCGCGCGGGCGAGTTGATGCAGATCGACACGCCGAGCAACCTGTATGAACACCCCGCCAACATTTTTGTAGCCGGTTTCATCGGCAGCCCGGCGATGAATTTCTTCGATAACGTCCTGTTGACCGAAGAAGACGGCAGGATGATTGTGGCCGCCGATCCGTATAGCCTGGAAGTTCCCGAAGAACGCTATGAACTGTATCGCCCGTACCTGGGCAAGCGCGTCGTCTTTGGCATTCGCCCTGAGGACGTCCACCATCCCGATTATCCGCCGGCGGGCATCATCCCTGCGATGGGAGAGGCCAATGTGGACGTGGTCGAGTTGATGGGCAACGAAAAGATCGTGTACCTGGAATCCGAAGGCAAGACTATCTTGTCGCGTATGGATCCCCGGTCTGACGTTCGGGTGGGACACCGCACCGGCGCAGTGTTTAACATGGCGAACATGCACCTGTTTGATCCGGACACTGAGCTGGCGCTGCAATAGGGTGATCTGCAGGATCAATTGATCTTTCTGAGTGTATGAGCCGCCTAGCATTTTTGCAGGCGGCTGTTTTTGTTGTTTACTAGGAAAACAGCGTTTTCTTATGTTACAAATGAGTAAACATCACCTGGCATTCGACTCGGTGCAACTGGAACACGACCTGGCGTATGCGCTGCGCGGCGACGTGCGCTTTGACCAAGTGACGCGCCTGCTGTACAGCACGGACGCCAGTAATTACCAGATCGAGCCAGTAGGAGTAGTGCTGCCTGCCAACGCGGACGACGTGGCGGCTGTCCATGCTATCGCAGCGCAGCACGGCGTGCCGCTGCTGCCACGGGGTGGGGGGACAAGCCTGGCCGGGCAGACGGTGGGCCAGGCTGTGATCATGGACCTGTCACACCACATGCGTGCTGTGATCGAGGTAGATGCCGAGGCGCAGACGGTTTGTGTACAGCCGGGAGTGGTGCTGAAGCATCTGAACCAGCAGGTTGCGCCGCTGGGGTTGATGGTTGGCCCGGACCCGGCCAGCGCCGACCGGGCGACGGTTGGCGGGTGCCTGGGAAACAATGCCACCGGTATGCACAGCATCCTGTACGGCATGTTTGATGATCATGTGCAGGCCGTTGAGGCCGTGTTGGCAGATGGGACGCGCGCCGCTTTTGGTCATGATGGGCCGGACAGTCCAACCCGGCAGAGGTTGCAGGCACGCATCCGGCAGATACTGCTGGACAACGCGGACGACATCCGCGAGCGATACCCAAAAACCTGGCGAACCGCTGCGGGCTACCCGCTGAACAAGCTGGACCCGGCAGCGCTGAACCTGGCGCAGTTGTTTGTTGGCGCAGAGGGCACGCTGGGCACGGTGGTTGAGGCCAGGTTGGGACTGGTGCGGCGGCCCAGGATGGTACGGCAGGTGCTGCTGCATTACGATGATGTGCGGGCGTCATTGGAAGCCGTCCCGGCGATTCTGGAAGTTGAGCCGTCAGCAGTGGAGTTGATGGACAAAACACTGCTGGACCGGACCAGGAGGCACGCCGAATACTCGCGATACCTGACATTTGTGCGGGGTGACCCGGTTGTTATCCTGGTAGTGGAATTTTATGGCGAGAGCGAGGCCGAGCTATCCGCCAAAGTGGAACGGTTGAAAACGCGCATTGCGGGGACGGGATATACCGGCGAGACGGTGATTGCCAGCACGGCGCGCGACATGTCGAACGTAATGACGGTGCGCAAAGCCGGGTTGGGGTTGTTAATGAGCGAGCGCAGCGAGCACAAGCCGGTATCGTTTATCGAGGACGCGGCGGTGCCCGTCGAGCACCTGCCGGATTTCGTCGAGCGCGTACAGGCCGCTGTGCACGAGTACGGTGCCGACATGGCCATATATGGACACGCCAGCGCCGGGTGTTTGCATATCCGGCCTGCGCTCAACCTGAAGACAATCACCGGCTTGCAGCAGTATCGCGCTATTGCCGAAGCGGTAACCGGCATATTGTTGGGTTATGGCGGGACGACCAGCGGCGAGCATGGCGAAGGGCTGGCACGCGGCGAATTCAGCGAGCGGCTGTTCGGCCCCAGGCTGACCGAGGCATTCCGGCAGGTGAAAGCAGCGTTTGATCCGCACGGGTTGATGAATCCGGGCAAGGTGGTAAACGTCGGGCCGATGGATGACCCGGCTATTATGCGCTATGGGCCGGACTACGCGACGCCATATACCCTGACCGCTACGCGGCTGGACTGGTCGGCGGACGGCGGTTTTGCGGGCGCGGTCGAGGTATGCAACGGGGCAGGCGTATGCCGCAAAGAGGGCACAGGCACGATGTGCCCCAGCTACCAGGCGACGCGCAGCGAGCAGGATTCCACGCGCGGGCGGGCGAATACGCTGCGGCTGGCGATGTCCGGGGTGCTGGGCAAGCTCGGATTGTCTGAAAAGCGCGTGTACGCGGTGCTGGACCTGTGCCTGTCGTGCAAGGGATGTAAGGCAGAGTGCCCATCAGCGGTGGACATGGCGCGGTTGAAGGCTGAATTCACTGCCGCGTATTATGATGCGCACGGCGTACCGCTGCGCGCGCGGGTCTTCGGGCATATCCACCGTATGAACCAACTGGGCAGCCTGGCGCCGGGGTTGGCAAACTGGGCGCTCAGCTCGCGGATCGGAAAATGGTTTTTGGGCAGGCTGGGCGTAGCCACTCAACGCCAGATGCCGCTGCTGGCGCGCCAGCGGTTCAGCGTATGGTACCGGTACACCTATGATAAGCCCGCAGCGAATGGTGGGCGCAAAGCGCCGATCCTGATCTCGGATACATATACTGAGTATAATTATCCCCACCTGGGACGGGCGGCTTTGCGGGTGGCGGAAGCTGCCGGGTATACGATTGAGGTGTGGGGGCCGCGTGAGCTTGACTGCTGCGGGCGCCCGTTGATTTCAAAGGGGTTGCTGGACGGGGCGCGCAAGCTGGCGATCCGCAATGTGAAACGGATGGCTCCGGCTGTGCGGCGCGGTGAGCGATTCATGTTGATCGAGCCAAGCTGCGCGGCGGCGTTCCGCGACGAATACCCGGACCTGGTGACGCCTGATTTGAAAGATGATGCGTATGCGGTAGCGGGCGCGGTGATCACCGTCGAGGAATGGCTGGCCGAACTGGCGGAGCAGGGCGCTCTTGACGGGTTGGCATTTGATCCCGCACCGCGCCAGGTGCTGCTGCACGGGCACTGCTACCAGCGGGCGCTGTGGGGCACCGGGGCCGCGCAGCGCGTATTAGCACTGATCCCGCAGTGTGATGTGACCGAGCTGGACGACGGGTGCTGCGGCGTGGCGGGCGCGTTTGGCTACGAAGCAGAGCATTACGTGCTCTCGATGCAGATCGGAGAGCAGCGGCTGCTGCCCGCCGTGCGTGAAAATCCGGATGCAATTGTAGTGGCAAGCGGCGTATCATGCCGCGAGCAAGTGATGCATGGGACCGGGCGGCAGGCGCTTCACCCGGTAGAGCTGCTGTCTGCTGTGCTGCGATATGACGATGGGGCATGAGCGTTTTTGTCACGCGTTGGCTGAATAGTGTCTCCTGGCAGAAACTCCGTACCTCGCCCTGGGTTGTTTTGCTGGGCGTGGGATTTCTTTCGCTGGGGCAGTGGCGCTGGCTGGCGCAGCCGGAAGCGCTGCGTCCCGGTGTGATCCCTGCGCTGGCCGGTGTGGCGCTGCTGGTCCTGGCGCTGCGCCCGGCAGAGGTTGGGCAGCAGCCGGAACCGTTGACCGATCCGGCTGCCAGTTTGCGGTATATCTGGCAGTGGCGGGTGCTGATCGCCCTGGCCGGGATTGGGTTGAGTGTCTACACGGGCTGCCGGGCTGCTGCCGGGGTCTATACCGCCTGGGACCTGCTGCTGGTATGGTCGATCAGCATCTGGCTGACGATTTACGGGCTGGTGCCGCACGAGACGGCGGTGAAGTGGTGGGGCGCGCTGTGGCGCAGTTCGCGCGACGAACGGCGAACATGGCTGGTTGTCGCGTTGATTTTTGTGGTCGGGCTGGTGGTGCGCACGGCGTGGCTGGAAACGTCGCCCTACATCCAGGCGGGTGACGAAGCCTCGTTTGCGATCCAGGCGGTCGCCATCAAAAACGATCTACACTGGCGGATCAACCCGTTTGAATACGGCGTGTGGCATCACCCGTATCTCTATCATATCCTGATCGCCATCTCGATAGAGCTTTTTGGGCAAACTATCGCGGCGGCGCGGCTGGCGTCGGCGATACTGGGCGCGCTGACCGTCCCGGCAGTCTACCTGATGGGACGGCGGTTGTTTGACCGGCGGGTTGGGCTGGTGGCAGCGATCTTTATGGCGGCGTACCCGCTGCATGTGCAATTCAGCCGCACCGGGATCAACCAGGTAGGCGATCCGCTGTTTACCGCGCTGACGTTTGCCTTCCTGACGCGGGCGCTGCGCGATAACGATCACATGGAAGCGGCGCTGGCCGGGCTGGCGCTGGGACTGTCGCAGTACTTCTACTCGGCGGCGCGGATTGTGCCCTTTTTGATGCTGGTATACGTGGGCTTGTATGCGCTGCGTGATTGGCGCGTGCTGCGCAGGCGGGCGGGCGTCCTGCTGGTGATGGCGTGCGTGGCGTGGGTGGTGACATTCCCGAACACATACGCGGTGCTTGAGGACGGGGCGCGGTCGATCAGTCCCCGGCTGGCCCAGGTGAGCATCTGGGAGACCGGCGATGTGAGCGCCGCCGCGAGTAGAGGCCACCAGTTGGAATACTGGGGCCGCCAGATACAGCGCTCGTTTATGGCCTATGTGCAGACCCACGACGAAAGCGATTTTTACGGTCGCTATAACCCGGTGTTGGGCTGGTGTGCGGGCGTGCCGTTTATCATCGGGCTGATGATTGCGCTGCGGCGGTGGCGCGATCCGCGGTTTAGCATCCTGGTGATCTGGGTGGTGGCGACGGCGATCCTGGGCGGCGTGCTGCTGATCGATCCGCCGCACTACTCGCGCTATATCAGCGTGACACCGGGACTGGCGGTGCTGGTCGCGCTGGGCGTGATCATGCTGGGTGAAACACTCGGCAGGGCAGCCGTTGGGCTGCGTGGATTGCTGCCGGGCGCGGCGGCATATTTAACATGGCTGCCGGTGGCCCTGGTAGTAGTGCTGGCGCTGGAAGAGCAGAGCATGTACATTGTTGACTACCTGCCCCAAAAACTGGTCTATGGCGAGCCAACCGTGCAGTTGAACGAAGTGGCGGACCTGCTGGGTACGTTTGGCGGGCGGTATGAAGTCTGGTATTTGTCGTCACCGGACCTGGACATGGGGCAAACCAACCTGCTGCCGTACCAGTCGCCGGATAATGCCGGACGCGAGTATATGGGGGATGTTGACCTGCTGCGCGAAACACTGACAACACACGGGGCACATGCTTTTCTAATCGCGCCGGATCGCTTCGAAGATGTGATCGAGGCGCTGTTGTCTGAAGCGCCTGATGGCACGCTCCGGGAATACACCAACCCGCGCACGGGTGCGCCGCTGGTGTATGTATATTTTGTCGATATTCCATGATGCCAGTGGATTATAATGAAGGTGGCAGAATGATTAAAACAGATTCAATCGAGATCAGCACACAGGGTAATGCGCAGGTTCTAGATATCACACAACCGGTCGCCCTGGCTGTTGCCGACAGCGAAGTCGAGAGCGGCATTGTGACCGTCTTCTGTCCCAGCGCAACCAGCGGTGTGACGACTATCGAGTATGAAAACGGTGCGGTTCGCGACTTCCAGCGGCTATTTGACGAGATTGTCGCGCCAAATCGCGAATACCTGCATAATTTACGGTGGGGCGATGGTAACGGACACAGCCACGTTCGCGCGGCATTGTTGGGGCCATCCCTGACGATCCCGTTTGTGAAAAAACGGCTCACGCTGGGCACCTGGCAGCAGATTGTCTATGTGGATTTTGATAACCGCTCACGGCGCCGGAGTCTAGTTGTTCAGATTATGGGAGAATAGAGACAGGCAATGCTTTGCCAATCGGTGGAAAACCGGCTTGCTCATCGCGACCAACTGCCATCAGCGTTGGGAACGGGTTCTTTGGAGTAGATTTGAATGTCTGGGTCTGACAGATTAATAGAGTCATTGATCGAAGCTGCCAGCAAGCTGCTGAAAAAACACAAGCCGGAGGTATCGCTTGGTTACATTGTGGATGCCGTGGGCGAGTTGATCGGATGCGCCGATGTAGGCATCTGGCAGTTGGACAACGCCACACAAGAGCTTGAACTGAGCGCCAGCAGCGGCGGCTGGGTGTCACAGGAACGGCTGCCTGTTGGGCACGGTTTGGTTGGGGCGGTCATTTCCAGCCAAAAGCCGGTGGCCGTGACTGATGTCCAAAAAGGTTTTGGCGATAACCTGCCAGCACAGGGAAATTACCAGGCTGCGGTCGGGTTTCCGCTGATGTGGCAGGGTGAGTTGTACGGCGTACTGGTAGCCATGGACAACCGGGCGGGGCATACCTTTGCCGGGCGGGACATTCAATTGATCGCATTGTTCGCGCAGCAGGCATCCGCCGTGCTTGCCACCGACCGGCTGGTAGCTCAAGTGGGCAGGCTTCAGCGCTCGTTGGTGGATGAGCAGGAGCGGCTGCTGCATATCCAGGTGGCTATCCGGCAGATGCTTGACCAGCCGGATATGCGCGCCAACCTGGCCGAAGTGACCGAGGCTGTACAGGCATTGGGCTGGCGGCGCGTAGTCCTGGTGCTGTATTCCAGGGATATGACGGTCGAGCGGTTTTTTTCTGCTGGTTTATCGCCGCAGGAGGATCAGGCTCTACGACAGGGGCCAGTTGTTCCGCCGGAGGTGTGGCAGCGGTTCGTTGACGGGGAGCTGGAAGCATACCGCCTGAACGGCCTGTATTATGTGCCGCAGAGCAGTGCCAGCACCACATGGCATCCGGGCGGCCTGCTGTTTGCGCCGCTGCAATTGGGTCGTGGGCGCGTGGTTGGTGTGATTCGAGTAGATGACCCGGTGGATGTATCCCTTCCGACCGCCGAGTCGCTTCGCCCGCTGGATATTCTGGCAAGCCAGGCGGCATACGTAGTCGAGAACGCGCTCTTGCTGGAAGAAGCGTCTCGTTCTGCCGAAGCACTGGCGGAGCAGGTTGATGAATTGTCGATGATCCACCGGGCGGACCGTGAGCTCAGCGCGCACCTGAACATGGACCGCGTGATGACGCTGACCATGGACTGGGCGCTGCGGCGTACCGGGGCTGATACAGGGTTGCTGGCATTGGTAACGCCGGATGGGCGTGGTCTGGTGCCGTTTATCACGATGGGCTACCTGGACCGGAAAATCCTGGACTGCACCGAGCAAAATCCCTGGCCGCTGGATGTCGGAATCATGGGTCTCGCCGTACGCACAGGCGAGATACAGCTTATAGATAATGTGAGTATAGAAGATGGCGGCGCAGAGATCATGCCTGGGGCACGCTCTAAGGTTGCGGTCCCGCTATCTATGCGCGGCGAGGTGTTGGGTGTGATCACGCTGGCTTCGAGCGAAAAGGGGGCATTCGACCGGCAAAACGCGAGCTTCCTGGAGCGGTTGGCACGCCGCGCTGCCGTGGCGCTGGACAACGCCCGGTTGTTTCGACAGTCTGAGCAACTGGCCGACGACATGGCGGTGCTGTATTCGGCCAGCCGGGCCATTACATCCACGCTGGAACGGGACGAGGTGTTACAGCGGATCGCCCAGTCGATGGCGGTGGCGCTTGAATGCTCAAGCGCCGTGATCTTCGGCTACAGGGAGGAGACACGCGAGGCGCAAGTGCTGGCGGCTTATAAAGTGGGCACCATCCGCGATGCTCATGAAAGCCTGCCTGAAGTCAAATCAGCAATCATGCTAGATGACTATCCCTCTGTGCGCGAGGCGGTGCAGCACCACCATTCACTTGCTTTGCGTGTGGTCGATCCGGATATAAGCGAGCCAGCGCGTATTTTTATGCTTGAGCGAGATATTCACGCGGCGATGCTGACACCGCTGGTTGCCCAGGAGGAATTAATTGGCATGGCGATGGCGATTGAGGGGCGGCGCGACCGCGTGTTTACGACGGAAGAGATGTTTAAAGCCGAAACGTTAGCCAGCCAGGCATCGGTCGCACTGCGCCAGTCGTTGTTGTACAGCGAAGTGCTTGACCTTGAAAAAGTCAAATCTGAGATGATCCGGATGGCTTCACACGACTTGCGCAACCCATTGAATAACATTATGGGATATGTCGAACTGCTCGCGATGAGTATGGATCAGTTTGGTATAACACCCGATCAAAACGAATATATCGCCAGCCTGCGGCGCAGCGCCAAAACGATGCAATCGTTAATTGATGACCTGCTGACGCTGGAACGGGTGGAAAGCGAACGCGAGAGTGAATGGCAGGTGTTTGACCTGGGCGGGTTGGTGTACGAGGTAGTGGAGGCAGAGCGTTCGAGCGCCACGCTCAAACGTCAAGAGTTGGTCTTGGAACGCCCATCGGAGCCGTCGCCGGTATTCGGCAGCACCACCCAATTACGGCAGGCGGTGGCGAACCTTGTCGGCAACGCGATCAAATATACACCCGACGAAGGCCGTGTCGAGGTAACGTTCACCCGCCAGAACGAGCGGTTGAGCCTGGTAGTTAAGGATAACGGCTACGGGATTTCGGAAGAACGGCGAAAACGGATTTTCGAGCGCTTCTACCGCGCACACGAACCCGGCACGGATCATATCCCCGGCACCGGCCTGGGGCTGAGCCTGGTCAAGACCGTGATCGAACGACATGGTGGCGAAGTGTGGTTCGAAAGTGAAACGGGAAAGGGCAGTACGTTCACGTTCTGGGTGCCCGCTGCGAGTGATGAACCGAGAGCGTATGGCGATCAGCCCGGCGATTAGCCATCGCGATTACTCTCAACGGCGGCGCCTGTTGGGTTGGGGCGGGCGGAATGGGTCTGGCAGGGAATGCCGAGCGCTTGGTAGACCTGGGCAAAAGCTTTTAGCACAGCCTCGGCGGTGCGGGACGAACAACACAGCGCGCATATCGTCGGTCCGGCCCCGCTGATAATGGTCGCCAGCGCGCCGCAGTCATGGGCCGCGATTTTGCATTCACCCAGGCCGGGGATCAGCGCCGCCCGTGCTGGTGTGATCACGGCGTCCTGCTGCATGGCCTGGGCGAACAGCGGTAGATCGTTGGTATACAAGGCGTGGATCAACATGGCTACCGCGCCGGTGTGCGCTACCAGTGTACGCAGTGGGACGGATTCGGGCAGCACGGCCCTGGCCTGGGCGGTTGGGACGGCTACATCGGGTGTGACAAGCGCCAAGTGCATGTTATCTGGTATGGGGAGGCGATGGATTCCGCTGGCGTCGCGCGCTGTAACCAGTACGATACCGCCAAACAGCGCAGGTGCAACGTTGTCGGCATGGCGACCGCTGACGGCGGCTTCGGCTTCGACGCAGGCGGGGAGCAGGGCGCCGGGTGCGAGCGGTGCGCCGTACAGTTCGTTGACGGCAACGGCAGCGGCGACGGCGCTGGCTGCACTGCTGCCCAGCCCGCTGGCGAGCGGTAATCCCTTGACGAGCCGCAGGCGGACGCCGGTAGAAACGCCAAGCGCGCGCAGCGTCTCGCGGGCAGCGATGCCAGCCGTATTGCGATCCGGATCGGTGGATAACCGGCCCTCGTCCCCGGTAATGCTTAGCAGTTCGACGCCGGGAGCCGGTGAAAACTCGGCGGTCACCCGGTCACCGGGAGAGTCCAGCGCCATGCCCAGTATGTCAAAGCCCACGCCCAGGTTGGCAACGGTGGCAGGCGCATAGACACAAACTGGCGCCGGTTGGGCGGCGTGTAACATGATTGTAGTCCTCTTGCCGCACGTATTCTGAACGAAGGCATTAGTATACCATACAATAGACGGCGGATGGCATAGCACTTGTTGTTAATGTTATTCATCATGCGGCTGGAGAGTGTATTCCAGGATCGGTGCCCGGCGGAACTGGTACGTGCAAGTAGGTTAAGCTATAGTTGGAGTCGCGTATGACGGATGCTGAGCTGGTGATCATGATCATGAGCGGCCCAGACGACGGGCGAGAGATTCACCTGAGCCAGCAGCACGGCGACGGGTATGTGAGCGTGGATGGCACCTGGTCGCTCGTGTTTGGACGGCGTGAAGAATGTGATGTGTCTATCCCGTTTGATACCCAGGTATCCCGGCAACACGCCATGCTGCGCCTGATGCCAGATGGCGAGCTGTGGCTGGTGGATGCGGGAAGCCTGAATGGAACCTTTATCGACAAACGACGCGTGGAAAAGCCAACGCTGCTGGAACGCGGCGAATTGTTCCGGGTGGGCCGCACATGGCTGCGTGTTCAACTTGATCCGGATGAATTTATGACGGACGAATGACGGTGGAAACAATCGGATTGCAGGATATTCAAACCCTGGCGCGGCAGGAAACCGCCAAGCTGCATCACTTCTATATCGGGGTTGAGCATTTGTTTATTGCCCTGACGCAGCTCAAAGGCGGGTTGACGGTGGCCGTGCTGGAGTATCACGGGCTGTCACCCCGGTTCATTCGCTACAGCATCCGCGAGAGCGTGGGGCGGTACGAAGACCGTCGCTATTGGCCGGGCTTTCCTGAAACGCCGCGTGCTGTGAAGGTGCTGAACATGGCGCAGCATTACGCCGGGACTCAATCGCCATCCGAACGCGATCTGCTGTTGGCGATCCTGGATGAGAGCGACAGTGTCGTAAGCCGTGTGCTGCATGAGATGGGCGTCAATGCCGCAGAACTGCGCCGTACCGCAGCCAACTGGGCCGAACCCCTGCGCCCCCAACCGCCCGAAGTGCCGATTCACGGCGATGTGGTGCTGGACGACGAGCAGCAGCGCGTGTTGCAGTTGATGTTCCGGGACTACGCGGAAGTGCACGTTGTACGCGAGTTCGCCGGTGGGTACAGTGGGGCGCGCGTGCTGCTGGCGCGGCCTGTGCGTGTAGATGGGCACAAAGACGCGCCGGTAG
Organism: Anaerolineae bacterium; assembly: GCA_016926875.1. GTDB lineage: Bacteria > Chloroflexota > Anaerolineae > Aggregatilineales > Aggregatilineaceae > JAFGNU01. The sequence continues at coordinate 61,266 of JAFGNU010000040.1, forward strand.
TCGTGAAGCTGGCAGACCGCTACTCGGTGCTGTACGAGCGGCGGCGCTATGATTTACACGTCAAGGGCACGCTGCCGACGACAACCGCGCGTCTGGTGGATGCGCCGGTCGTGCCGGACGAGTCAGCAGTCGGCGGGTTGAAGTATACGTTCGTCGGGCGGCTGGACGATACCGACCCGGTGAATCTGCGCGAATTTGCATCACGCGCTGATCCGCAAAAGCTGAGCGATTTGATTCGCGGGCTGTTTGAGATGTTTGGTCCGGCATGGTGGTTGCAGCGAAAACCGTACCGCTTTGGCATATGGCGCGAGTACGAGCATGTGCTGCCCCCGGCGCTGGTCATCGAAGCGCTGCTGGATGGGACAGAGGCCACCGTGTCACACAGACTCCAGCCGCTGGGGGTGTGGAGCCGGACCAGCCGCGTGATGCCGGGCGAAGTCGTGGTGCTGGATGGGTTCGCCGTCCAGAAAGTAAACACCGAGCATGATGTGCTGCACCTGGCAGCGGGCGCACAGCCGGAAGCGATCAACCGGGCGAGCAAAGTCGAGGTGCGCGGCCTGGGCGTCAGCGAGAAGACGTATTTCCGGGGCGAAACGGTTGGGCGCCTGGTGGGACGCGTCGTGCGTACGCGCGATGATCTGCTGATGCGCGCCGTTCAAGACCTGGAGCCAAATTTCGACCTGCGGCTGCAACAGATTCCGTCAGAGCATGATACAGTTGGCGATCTGCCGAATCCGTTGTTCAGGATTACCGAACTGCTCGACCGGCAGGCAAGCGGCTACCTGTCCACCATTCACGGCGATCTGCATCTGGGCAATATCCTGGTGGGACCGCGCGGCGATGCGTGGCTGATCGACTTTGGGTGGACGCGAGAAGGGCACACACTGTTTGACTGGGCGCTGTTGGAGGCGAGCCTGCTGTTTGAAGTGGTGGCGCATCTTGCCCCACCAGGCTGGGAAGGCGTGTGGGGTACGGTGGCGCTGCTGGATTCAATCAACCGGGGCGAAGACCGGGTGCTTCGTGAGCGGCACCAGGTCGCGCGTATGCTGACCATCATCCCGACGATCCGCGACGTCGTCCGCGAGTGCCTGGGGGTGCCGGAGCGCTGGGACGAGTACTATATTGCGCTGGCGCTGCTGTCCTTGCGCCTGATGAGTTGGCAGTCCGAAGGGGTCGATGCGCGGCGGTTAGCATTTTTGGTGTCGGCGCTGTCGATTGCGGCGGCCCAGTCACCCCCGCAGACCGGCGGCGACAAGCCCTGGACAGATGTCACAACCGATCTGGATCAAACCGAACTGCGCGTTGATGACTGAACACGCCGGTAAGGTGATCACGATTCGCAGTCGAATGGCTCGGTGAGCACGTCTCCCGCTGTGCTGATGTCCACCAACCAGCAGGGGGTATCGGGCGTGTAATTCCCATTTGGCAGCTCAAGTGTGATCTCGACGTCCTCAAAGGCGGGATCGGTGTTGGCGAAGAAGTAGCGCGCGCTGCCGCCGGTTTGTTCGATGGTCAGCGCATATTCGCGGTCAAACCGGTCTGAATCCAGCGCATGCCCCAGAACGGTTGCGCGGCGGTACGATTCGACCAGTTCTAGGCTGGCGGGGCCAACCAGGACGACCCGGCCATTGTTGAAAAACGTGACGGTGAGCGTGCTGCCGGGTAAAGCGGACAGGCTGTTGCCCGGTTTGAGCAGGTGTTCGCGCTGGTTGGCGTCCAGCGTGACAGCAGGTTCTTGCTCATGCGCGTAGTATTCGACCACGCCTGTAACGTTTTTAATCGTCCCTGTTTGCTCAACGTCGAACGGGACCAGCAGCGAGGCAATCAGCGCCAGCCCGGTTAAGATCAGAATGGCGATCAGGCTCAAAAAGATGTTGCGACTGGTGCGATCCATGCGCTGCCCTCCGCGTGTGGTGGCTTTTGGCTCATAATAAATCAACTTGGCCGGAAAAGAAAAGCGGAGCATGGGTAGCTCCGCCGTTTTTGCTGTGATGTGATGCCGCCTAACGCCGTGCCCAGCCTGGCAGGTCAGACCGGTATTTTCCGCTGCTGTAGACATACACCCAGGCATTCTGGTAGGGTTCAGGACTGGTCCATTCGAACAGCCACCACGCATCCATGATCGCTAGGTTGACGCAGCCGTGACTCTGGCGGTAGCCGAAACGGTCGTGCCAGTAGGTGCCGTGCAAGGAGATTTCACCGTCGAAATACATGACGTAGGGCACTTCTTCGATGAAATAGAAATCGATGCCTCCTTCGGCGCCGCTCATGCGGATGGCTTCGTGACGCTCATAGATCTGGAACAGGCCTTCTTGCGTGCTCCACTGCGGCAAGCCGGATGAAATCAGCGTGGCAAATACCATTTTGTCACCTTCGTAGGCGACCGCCGTCTGTTCGTAGAGATCAACTGCGACCCAGTGATCATCAGGACCGATCTCTGCCGGACGCTGCATGGGTTGGACTTTAGCAACCCGAATCTGCTGAATCCACTGGTTCGGGCCGACGAGATACCATTCCCAGCCGTCCACGTATTCGACGCCGTAAATGTTCATGAGGGTGTAGCGGTCGATCATCGCGGCGCTTTTGTCCTGCGGGCCGCCGGGGTAGCGGCTGGGGTAAGCTTCGGCCAGCATCCAGGCAAAGGGGCGTTTGGGCTGTGAGTTGATCTCAACGCCGGAAAACTCGGAAACATCCGCCCATGTGATATGATCTTCAGTGACCCACTGGCCGTAGTTGATCTGGACATACCCTTCCTGGGAACTGACGGCAGTTACATAGTTGTACCCGGCGTCTAGCTCGCCAATGGGGTTGCCGTTCGGCGCGTCGTAGATGATGACATGCCCGACCATGCGGCGGTACGCGCGGGTCCAGACCACGTCTTCCTGGTAGGGAACCTGTTCAACGTCCGGTGCAGGCTGGCGTTTCATTTGGGCTTCGGCGGCGCGCATTTCAATCGCGCTCAGACCGGTATCTTGCATACAATCGTCGGGAATAACGGGCGTTTGACCCGCCGGTGTGGCCGCGATAGCGGCTGCGATCAAGTTGGCGCACTGCTCGTCGCGCTCATCACCGGGGAAGGCAAACGCGGGAGAAACGCTTAGGAAGTAAAGCGCGATCAAACTGACTGCAATAAAAAAATGCAACGATGTTTTACGGAATCCAATCATCGCTATTACCTCTCCTATCGAGATTTCTTTGTAGAGCATAGCAATGAAACGGGGCGTGGTCAACACTCGTATTCGTATATAAGCTGAACGCAGCCCAAGCGTTGGGTTAGAGTGAGGATCGAGACCGTATAATGTGTAGTTGAGGCGGAGAGCAAACGTCTGGTTTTCTGGATTGTGCGGGGCTGCACGGAGTCAAGGATAAGTGGCAGGAGCCTGATGAACTCAAACAATGACCGGCGCGTGATTCTACGCGCAACGAACCTGACAAAAGACCTGCCGCTGGGCAAGGTTGTGGTACACGCGGTGCGTGGTGTTGACCTGACGATCTTCGAAAACGAGATGGTGGGCATCGTCGGCCCGTCGGGGAGCGGTAAAAGCACGCTGCTGGGGCTGATCGGCGGGCTGGACGTGCCGACCGAAGGCCGGATCGAGATCGACGGCGTGGATGTCACAAACATGAGCGAGGGTAAGCTGACCGAGGTTCGCAACCAGAAGATCGGCTTTGTATTCCAGTTCTTTAACCTGGTGCCGACTCTGACCGCCCTCGAAAACGTCGCGCTGCCGATCCAGTTTGCCCAGCGACCCAAGTTTGATCCTGAACAGCGGGCGCGTGACCTGCTGGATATGCTTGGCCTGGCCAACCGGTTGAATCACCGCCCGATGGAGCTTTCGGGGGGGCAGCAGCAGCGCGTTGCTATTGCCCGCGCGCTGGCTAATAATCCGCCATTGCTGCTGGCGGACGAGCCAACCGGCAACCTGGACTCCGAGGCGTCGGTGGTGGTGCTCGATGCGCTGCGGGATGTCTGGCGCGAAACCGGTACAACGGTGGTGCTGGTCACCCATGATCACGAACTGGCGAGCCAGATGGGCCGCGTGCTGCACCTGATCGACGGGCGTATCATTGACAAAGAAGTGTCCGTATGAAACTGCTGCGGTTTTTCATCCGGCATTCACTGCGCGATCTATGGCGCAACCGTTCGCGGACGATGTTCGCGCTGATCTGCGTGGCGACCGGTGTAACGGCGGTGGTGGCGCTGCGCTCGCTGGCGTTCATGGTGGGCGATGAACTGACGACCGACCTGGCCGAGATGAATCACGGCGATATCCGCCTGTTCGCCAACCGGCGCGCCGAGGAAATCGTCGAAGTATCGGCAATGGGCAACCCGCTGTTCACGCGAGAAGGCGAGCAGGCGCTGCGCGCGTGGGCGGACGTGGAAGGCGTCGAAATTTCGGCGGCGCGGATGGAAGGCGTGTACCCGGTCAAGCGTATCGTCCAGGGCAAACCGGAGACGCCGAAATTAGTATCCACGTTTTTTATCGAACCCGAACATTACCCGTTCTACAGCACGATTGTGCTGCAAGACCCCGCCGGGGTGCCGCTGTCGAAGGCGTTCCCTGACCAGGGCGGCGAAGCAGGCGCGGTTGGGGCGTGGGTGCTGCCCCGGCTGGCAGCGGCAGGCGCGCTGATCGGGACGTCGCCGTATGCGCTGACCGGGGCCGGGTGGAACCTGTACCCGGCGTACTTGATGGCTCACCCCCGCCACGTTGTGATCTCAAGCGACCTGACGCGCCGGTCCGGGTTAGGGCTGCGCATCGGGGACGTGGTGCGCTTGGGCGCGGCGGATACGCTGTACGTGGTAAGTGGGGTGGTGCCGTCCGATGCCGAGTCGGTACTGTCCAACCCGCAGACGATGCTGCTGGATTATATCTACGTGCCGTACAGCGACCTGCCGTTGATGGGCCAGCAAGCTGTACCGGACGAAGTATTCATCAAGGTGCCGTTGGGCCGGGATATTGGGGAAGTCGAGACGAGCCTGATCGAATACCTGGATGCGAGATTCAAACCGGCAAAAGAGAGCTTTGAGGAGACGCTGGGGCGAACTTCCGTGCCGGAGCTTGAAGAGGAGAACGCCGAAGTCGCCGAGGTGATCGACAAGATGATCCTGGTGATGGGGCTGTCGTCGCTGCTGATCGGCGGTATCGGCATCGTCAACACCATGCTGGTTGTGGTCAGCCGCCGGACGCTGGAGATCGCCGTGCTGAAGACGCTCGGCCTGAAGGGCAGCCGCATCACCGGCTTGTTCCTGATCGAAGCCGCGTTGATGGGCCTGCTGGGCAGTGTGCTCGGCGTGGTGGCGGGCGTGATCGTCAGCTACTTGATTCGCGGCGTGGGCGAAGAGGCCTTCCAGATAGCGCTGGTGTGGCGCCTGTACCCGGAGGCGATGTTCAGCGGGCTGCTGCTGGGCATGGTGATGACCGTGCTGTTTGGCTTCCTGCCAACGCTGATCGCTGGGCAGGTGCGGCCCGCTATCGTGCTGCGTCCCAACGAAGCGCAAATGCCCGCCGCCGGACTGCTGCAAACACTGCTGACGCTGGTAGTGATGATCGTGGCGCTGGGATTGATGGTCGATACGATCACAGAGGGCATGATCAGCATCAGTCCGGTGTACATGATCGCAGGCGGCGGGGTGCTGGTCGGGCTGTTTGCAGGCGTGATTATTGCCAATACGGGCCTTGCAGAGCCGATCCCCGATTACTACCTGTTCCGGTTGCCGCGCCGGTTCGAACGCCTGGAAGACCGGATCACGGGGGCTGCGGGGATAATAGCGGCATGGTGGCCGGGCAGACGCGAAGCGCTCACGCGGCGTGAGCGCGGGCGGCGGGCGGTGACGGGCACCCTGCGCGGGCTGCGGCAGCTTGCGCTGCTGTATGGTGCGCTGGCGATTGGCGCGCTGCTGGCATCGGGTGTGATCCTGATCCTGAGCGAATTGTGGGTGCGGGTTAGCATCGGGGATGTCAAACCGGCGAACGACGTTGTGAATGCGCTGCGTGATGGTGATTGGCGTTGGGCCGGGTTCTGGCTGCTGCTCACATTGCTGATCGGCGGCGCGATCCGGTGGTGGGCGCGGGCATTTGCGGGCGTGATCGCCATGGGATCACTCGGCACCAGCCTTGGCGGGGGAATTGGGCTGCTGGCAGGCATTCTGCTGCGCACACCGCTCAAAGATACCGGGGTGTGGGATTTCCTGGCGGAGATGTCTACCGGCGTGGTGCTGGTAGAGGGCGCGCTGGCGCTGCTGGGGACGGTGTATGTCGGCTACTGGCTGCTGATCTGGCTGATCGGCAAGATACCGCGCTGGCTGCTAATGGGCATCGTCGGGTTGGTGCTGGTGTTTGTGGCCGGGGGGGCGGCGGTGGCCGTCTCGATGGTGGGCACCGGGGCGCTGGTCGGCCTGGTTGTGCTGGCCGGGTTGGCCTGGATGGGGATGCAGCTTCGCATCTGGGAGCGGCTGGCTTCTACCGAGCGTCTCCCTGTCAATGGGCAAAGGCGCCTGAACGGCATGACGGAAGCGGCTCGGACGACGGCGCACGGCGCGTCGGTCGTGATGATGAGCGTAGCAGCGGTAGGCATCGGACTGCTGCTGGTGCAAAAACTGGAACCGGACTATCGTTGGGGCGCGGCGCTTGTCGGTCTGATCGCGTTTATCGGGCTGTGGCGCTACCTGGCTCGCCGGTACAGCGTGGATGCGCGGCTGGTGCTGCGCGAAATGGGCGGACGGCGCAACCGGGTGGCTTCGACGCTGCTGGGGTTGAGCGTGGGGATCGCCGGACTCAGCCTGGTGACGCTGACAACCGGTGCAGTCAGCCACCTGTTGAGCTTTCAACTGGAAGAACGTGTTGAGGGTAATCTGCTGATCCTGACCCAGCTTACAGACCAGGAAAGCGCGGTCCAGGCCGTGCTGAACGAGGCGGACGGCGTGGAGCACTACTCGCAGTTCACCATGTACCGCAGCGTGTTGATGGAGATCAACGGCGAACAGGTCGAGCCGCGTCCATTCGAGGGGTTCGGCGCGGAAGATGACGAGGGCGGTGAAGCGCGTGAGAATATCGACCTCTTGGAAACTGAGGTTGGCATTGTGATGATGCTCTCGGAGCGCGCCAACCTGGATGATCTGCCGGAATACCGCATGGTGTCCGGTCAGCAGTTGCGCCCGGAAGACGCCGGACAGCATGTTATCATGCTGCGTGAATCGTATTACACGCGCGAATACGACATCACGACCGGGGACCGGCTGATGTACCGCTTTGATAACGGCGCGGGCGAAGCCGACGACGTGCTGCTGATCCTGACGGTCAAGGGGATCGTGGCTCTCAACTCGGAGCAGACCGGGTTTGGCGACCAGTTTGTCGTGCCGCCGGATACGCTGCCAGGGACCATCAAGCCGTTTAGCGTTGTCGCGATTGCGCAGGTAGACGAGAGCGACGACGCCTACATGGACGATGTGCTGATCGCGCTCTCGGAACTGCCGGGCGTGTATCCGCTCGAACTCAGCGACCTGACAAAGCTGCTGGAAAGCCTGCTCAACCAGTTGAAATCGATCCCGACATTGGTCGCCTGGCTGGCACTGGTGGCCGGAACGGCGATTATTGCCAACACGGTCGCGCTGGCCACCCAGGAGCGCAGGCGGCAGATCGGCGTGATGAAGGCGGTCGGTCTGAAGGGCTGGCGCGTGCTGGGCCTGCTGGTGATCGAGAACGGGTTGATCGGCTTGATCGCCGGACTGATCGGGGCGGGGATCGGGCTGCTGATCACGATTATCATGGTTTTCACCACAGAAACACCGGATCAGCTCAAGGAGATGCTGGACTTTGGCACCATCGGTTGGCTGCTGCTGATCTCAATCGGCGTGGCTGTGGGGGCGGCGATGCTGTCGGCCTGGAGCGCTGCCGCCGAAAAACCGATGAACGTGCTGCGCTACGAGTAGGCAGCACAGCCCCACCTGAAGGTTGAACTATTGAGGGGATGAACACCGGTTCACCCCCTCTTTTGATCGGCTAGTCTACAACCGGGATTGCCGCTTCGATGCCGCGCAGAATGATCACGTTGTAGGGAATCCAGACGGCGCCCAGCGGGGTCTGGAGCAGCGCCCACTCGTAATTGGCCGTGCGCCCGATGATGGTGTAGGTGCCGGGCGGCAGCGTGGACTGCTGCGAGACGGCGCTGGGCTGGCTGTAAACGGTCCGGTCGATGCAGGTGACGGCGACCGGCAACTCGATCTGCCCGGTCGGCTCCGTGACGTTTGGCACCGCCGACCAGGTGCCCCGGAAGATGATGTACATGATCCGCACCCAGCCGGTGCCAAAGCTGCCGGTTACACGCAGCCAGGGCAGCGTGGGGTGCTTGCCGTTCACACGCAGCGAATCGCCACCCGACGCTGCGCCGATGGCCTGGTATTCCACGCCGGGGCCGCTGCGGATATTCAGGTAATGCGTGTTGACGATGGCGATGTTGACGATGGGTGCAGGGGTGACAACAACCGTTGGGATGTCGGTCATGCTGCCCTGGAGCGTGACCCCGCTGAAGTTGATCCAGCCAACATAGCCCGGCGTTGTGATCTGGAGCCACAATCCATCCATCGAACGGCCAATCACGCCGCCTTGAGCGCCCAGGCGAATATCCCACATGGGCGGGCTGGCGAAGGTGGCTTCGTTGTAGGCAACCTTTCGCTCAGCTTCGATGATCACCGTAGCGAAGGCTGCGCCGGTCGGGCCTGGACCGGGGAAGGTGGCATTGGACGTGACGCGGATGTTACTCGCCGCACCGGCCAGGCTGACATTACTGACCGGAATCCAGCCGATGCCAAAGGTGCTGGCGACCTGCCACCACGTATTGTCAGCCGTGCGCCCGCCTGCCGGGAGCGCTGTGCCTGCCGCCAGGGTGCCGATCATGTCTCCGCCGCCCGGCTCGGTCACAACAGGCGTATTGGTGTTAACGCGCACGGTCGGTCCATCAAAGGATGGTCCTGGATCGCCGACGCGGGGCACGCTTGAAGCATCCCCCCGGAGGGCCACCTGGCCAGCTTTGACAAAACCGGGTCCCATGCTGGTATCAACCTGCCACCAGTTGCCATCGTTGGACAGCCCCAGGATGTACATGATCGTACCGGTGGGGGCGATGCCGACGATGAACGAGTCCTCATTTGGATTGCGGTACACGGTCACCGGGTAGCCATCCACGATCACATACGGCGCTTCGAGGGTGCCCGCCGGTTCGCTGACAAAAGGCACGGCGCCGATGGAGCCGCGAAAGACGACCACTACGTCGCTGATCCAACCTGTACCAAAGGGCGAGAGAACGCGCCACCACGCGCCGTCAGGGCTGCGCCCGGTGACGGGTAGCTCTGTGCCACCTGTGACCGATCCCAGGCTGGTCGTGTTGGCTGCCGGACCGCTGCGGATGTTGGCTGTTTCGACGTTGACGACAACGACATTATCCCCTTGCGCCAGGGCAGGGGCAGCGGCCCCGGAGAAAAGCGTGAATAGACTGATAGCGACCAGAATCACCAAGCTGGCCGCGCGTGTCGAAAATCGGGCCATGAGTTCCCCTCCTGACTTGTCCCCCGGATGATGCCGGGCTGGATAAACGCGGTATCGATGACTTAAGTATACTCAAAATGTGTGAACGCACATGTTGAGCCGGGAGGCATCATGGTCAGCCGATGCGCACGCCGGTTTTTTTGTCAAACAGGTAGAGGTGTTCGGCTGGAAACCGGATATGAACGGTAGCGTTGGGTTTGATTGATGAATCAAGGGGAACGGCGGCCAGACACCGCTGCCCGGCAATTGTGAGGTAGAGCAGTTCTTTTCGCTCAGGAAATACCGGCTCAACCAGCTCGACCGTGGCCGGAATGCCACCTTCGACAAGCTGAACATGTTCGGCACGAATACCGATCCAGAGCGGCTGCCCGTCTCGCAGTGCGGGACGGATCGGGCTAACCGAAAAGCTGGATCCCTGCCAGGTGTTACCGGAGACATGCCCCGAAAACAGGTTCATGGACGGCGTGCCAAAAAACTGGGCAACAAAGGCGTTTTTGGGTGTGTCATAGAGCGCTTGCCGGGTGCCGATCTGATCGATTTTGCCGTCGCGCATGATAGCGATACGGTCGCCCATGACCATCGCTTCGGTCTGGTCATGTGTGACGTAAACGGATGTGATCCGGTAGTGCCTGAGCAGGCGCTTGATCTGGACACGGGTTTCAACACGCAGCTTGGCGTCCAGGTTGGACAGCGGTTCGTCAAAAAGAAACACTTCTGGATCGCGTGCCAGGCAGCGGGCAATCGCCACCCGCTGCTGTTCGCCGCCGGATAGAGTAGGCGGCTTGCGGCTCAGCAGGTGTGTGACCTGTATCCCCATCACGTTGACAATATGGTGAATGCGTTCGGGAATACGCTCCGGCTGTTTGTGGATGATGTCGAAAAAGACAATGTTGTCCCGCGATGGCAGGTGAGGATAGAGCGCGTAGCTTTGAAATACCATGCCAATACCGCGCTCGGCGGGGGGTATGGCGTGGACCGACTGGCCATCATACAAAACATCGCCCTCATCAGGCATGATCAACCCGGCAATGACTTTCAACAGGGTAGTTTTGCCGCAGCCGGAAGGCCCTAAAATGCTCAATGTTTCGCCATCCCGGACCGTCAATGAGAGGTCATCCAGAGCGTAGACGCGATCGGTCGGTTCGGGCGTTGTTCTCGTTTGCTCTATATAATCGGCGGAGTCAGTGTCGAAGAGGAGCCGGGTGCCGGAAGTAACCACCTTGCCAAGCGCCGATGGGCCGCTGCTGCCCTCGTAGCGTTTGGTAACGTGTTGCAGGGTGATGGTGGGCATAGGTGCCTCTATGATTTCAGGTGTTTTCGCTGCTGCTAAGAAACGCGCGAATGGAGTGTAACACAATCCCGGTGAAGAGGGTTTGAATGCCGGTGATGCTGAGCAGTACGCTGATCAGGGCATATCCGACAGCCAGCGTCTGGTAGGTGTTGTAGCGATCCACGACAACCACGCCCATCAGTATACCGCATAGCAAGATCAGCAGGCCAGGAACGCCAAAGAAGAACAGCGGGCGGTGCTGGCTGACCAGGGCGATAATCCCGTTGATCACTTGCAACCCGTGTGCGAAGGGGTTGCGCTTGGGGCCTTCGGCATAGGTCATGGAAACGGGTATTTCCTGAACCAGCAGGCGGTGCTGCTGGATCAAAAACTGCATTTCCGATTCGATGGAAAAACCACCGTTTGGCCGGAAGGAGAGCGTTTGCAGGGCCTTGTGAGAGAGGGCGCGAAACCCGCTTTGTGAGTCGCTCAGCGACACACCGGAAGCGATGTTAGTCGCCAGCGTCAATACGTGCTGCCCCATAACACGCCAGCGTGGAATCCGGCTGCGTACTCCCAGGAAGCGCGATCCGACAACCAGATCGACTTGCCCGGCTTCAATCGGGGCAATCAAGGCCGGTATCTCTGCCGGGTCGTGCTGTCCATCGGCATCCATCAGGATAACGAGTGCAGCGTTCATTTCGCGGGCGCGCTGAAGCCCGGTATTTACAGCTTCTGCTTTGCCCCGGTTGTGCTCGTGCCGGATCACGACCGCGCCTGCCTGCTCGGCTACAAACGGGGTTTGATCGGTTGAGCCGTCGTCAACCACGATAATATGATCGACGTAGCGCTGCGCTTTGAGCACCACGCTGCCGATGAAACGGTCTTCGTTGTAGGCTGCGATCACGGCGATTTTGGGCTGTGTGGCAGGTGTTTGCGATTGGGTCACGGCGGTTTACATCTCAACTGATGGTTGGCCCTGGTATGCATTGAGTTCAGAGTTTCGCTAGCATTTTATCACGTTCTGGCGTTCCTGAAAGGTGAATATCAGCAGGTCGTATGGCTGGCGTAGGGTAATCCGATTGACTAAACCGTGTGTCCCGGCGTTTATCTGGTATACTTGTGAGCTTGATTTGACCGCCCGGTAGAATGTGAGAGGTCGTTATGCGATATGGATTGCGAATCGTGCGTCGTCTTTTGGGTGGGGTGACGATGCTGGCAGTAGCGTTGGGCACGGTGGGATACGTGGTCTATGCTGCGAATGGTATTATGGATGAGACAGAAGCGCGTGACAGGCGCAGGCAGAACGATAAGATCATCGTGGCAACGGCTACGGCGCTGTCGGAGCGCCTGATGGCCGTGTCGGATGCTGCGCCAGTCGAACCGGATGCGGGTGAAGCGCCTGCGGCGGTGACTGATAGCCAGGCCAGCCCGACGGATGCCCCGGTGCAGGTTCCCACAGAGCCGGAAGTGGATACATCGCCGGAGCCGGTGATGGTTGCCCAGGTGACCGATACAGAGACGCCGACGGCCAGCCCGACGCTCACACCGACGCTCACGCCGACGGAAACGCCAACGGACCTGCCGTCCGAAACGCCTACCGAGGTTCCTACGGATACGGAGACGCCCACCCCGACGAAAACGCCGACGGCCAGCTCCACGCCGCCATCACCAACCGTGACGCCGATCCCAACGAATACGGCGCGTGTGACGCCGACGCTGATTCCAACCAATACGCCCCGGCCTTCTCCGACGCCGCTGCCGACGGATACCCCGCTGCCGACGGCGACGGCCACAGCCAGCCCAACCCTGACACCGAGCCTGACCCCAACACCAAGCCTGACGCCGACGCCGAGCGCCACATTAACGCCGACGTATGTGATCGAAGGCACGTACGCGATCCCGTTCGAAACGCCCGTGGTTGAGATTCCGCCGCGTGTGCCCTTGATGGAAGACAGCGACCAGATCATCAACTTCTTGCTGTTGGGCAGCGATACGACCAGCAGCGCGCTGGGGCAGACGGATGTGATCATCGTGGTGTCGGTGAACAAGGAGGCCGGTTCGGCGGCGATGTGGCACCTGCCGCGCGACCTGTTCGTGTATATCCCCAATCACACGATGGACCGGATCAACCGGGCGTTTGCGCTGGGCCAGATGAACGACTATCCCGGCGGTGGGTTTGGCCTGATGAAAGAAACGTTCCTGTATAACTTCGGGATCGAGCTTGATCACTATGCGCGGGTGGACTTCAGCGATTACATGGAGATCGTGGGCAGACTGGGCGGATTGGAAGTTAGCGTGGATTGTGGCATTCGTGACTGGCGCCTGATCGACCCGGAGCTTGACCCGACCGTAGAAGAGAACTGGGAAATCTATACGCTGCCGATAGGACGGCAAACGCTGACGCCGTATATGGCGCTGTGGTATGTGCGCAGTCGTAAAACGACCAGCGACCTGGATCGAGGGCGCCGTCAGATGGACGCGCTGCGCGCGATGTGGTACCAGGCGCGCGAGCAGGGATTGTTCACGCAGGTGACGCAGTTGTGGCCGGAGGCAATGGAGATTGTTGAAACGGACATGACGCTGACCGACGTGCTCTCGTTTGTGCCGTTGGCTGCCAGTCTGGATATGAGCAGCATCGCGCGCTACAGCGGGGTACGCGGCGTGCACTACATCCCCTTCCTGACGCCGGATGATGGGCGTGACGTGTCACTGCCCGATCGCGAGCAGTTGATTCCCATGATCGAAGATTTCCTAACGCCGCCAACCGAAAACCGGGCAGGGCGCCAGGCGATCACAATCGACGTGGTCGATTCATCGGCGTATGGTATCGGATTTGACCTGGTAGCAGCGGATCGTTTGGCCTGGGAGGGATACTCGGCGCGCCCGATGGGGATGCAGCAGGGCGTGCGCCGCGAGTTGACGGTGATCTATGACTACACCGGGCAGACGAAAGGCAGCGCGCTTGAAGACCTGATGCGCGTGCTGCGTGTGGGCGAGACCCAAATTGTCTTCGAACCGGACCCGAACCGGGTAGTTGATTACCGGGTTGAGATCGGCACGGGGTACAACTCGTGTGTGTACGGCAATGCGGAGGATGAAATCCAGGCCGGGCCGCCAATCGAGGAAGCTGCAACCGAAGCCGCAGAAGAATAGCGCTGTCCCGGCGTGTTCGCTGCCGGAGGTATAAGGGCAGGGCGGTCCAGATCGGTTGGATCGCCCTGTCGTGATTCATACGCTCAATACACGGGTTCCCACTCAGGCAAAAAGTTGCGCTGCGGCCCGGTAAGCGCCTGGGAGTCGCCACCGGCAGCCGGGATCATGCTGATGTCGGAAGCACCTTCCAGGCCGTGCTGGTAGATGATATACAAGCCGTCCGCCGACCAGTCGGGGAAGGCATCCCGGTCCGGGGTGTTGGTAAGCTGACGTAATGGCACACCGTCGGCGGTCATGATATACAGGTTGACGGCCTGGTCCGTGACAGTGATCGCGTGGTAGGCGATGCGCGATCCATCCGGTGACCAGGTCGGAAATGAATTGATGTCGTCAGTATCCGTAAGCTGGCGCACCTGGGATGTGCTGAGATCGACTACGCCGATTTCATAGGGATAGCCCCACATATCGGTATGAAACACAATGCGCGTGCCATCCGGTGACCAGTCCGGGCCGAGTTCCTGGTTGCCCCCCCGCGTGATAAGCTGCCGCCCGGCCCCGTCGACGTTGATGATGGTAATGTCATAGTCGCCGTCGGCGTCGCTGTGAAACGCTATCTGCGACCCGTCCGGCGACCAGGTGGGGTAGCGATCGTCCTCGTCAGGAGAATCGGTCAGGTTGCGCAAACCGGACCCATCGCGGTTGATGATGTAGATGTCGTAGTCGGACTGCCTGGAGGGCGCTCCATAAAAGGCGATCTGGCTGCCGTCCGGTGACCAGCTAGGCCCTCGCTCTGGACCGGGTTCGCCGGTTAACTGTTGGAGATCGCTCCCGTCGGCGTTCATCGTGAAGATGTCCATGTCGCCGTTCCGCGCCGAGTCGAAGGCGATACGCGTTCCCCCCCGCGCGGGCAGAGTGTCTGTTGGTTCGGGTGTCCACGTGTTGGATGGAGACGAAGTGACAGTCAGGGCATCAGTGAGAGTGACGGTTTGATCCGCTGCCCGCGTATTACTGCTTTTCCCGTTGTTAGGACCGAACAGGTACAGTCCGCCTGCGCACACGGCAACCGCTGCTATGAGCGCTCCCACGGCCAGCAGAGCGACCGGGAACGTCATACGCGAGCGGTGTTCACCCGGCATATAGTCATAGGCTGGCGGCGACATGTAGCTGGGTGAAGCGGGCGGGATGCCCGGCGGGGGCAGAGCGTGCTGGTCCTCGTACGCTACCCGGTCAAGCGATGGCATTGTCGGTGGGGACGAAGAGGGAGAAAACGGTACCGGTTTTTTGAGGGCGTCTTCCAGGTGCGGCTGAGTTTCCGGTTGGGATGAGTCTAACCCGTCGGTTTGTTTCTCGGCGGCAGGTTGGGATGGCGGGGTGATCGCGACTGGCAGTCCGGGAACCGGCCCCATGAACTGGGACCACTCCGGCAGCTTCATGTCAGGTGGACCGGGCAGCGGCTCCAACGAGAGCGGCGGGACGCCGATGGCTTCGGCCAGCGTGTCGTAAAGCTGGATCACCGAGTGAAAACGGGCCGCCGGGTCCTTTTGGAGCGAGCGCAGCAGCAGGTCTTCTACAGCAGGGCTGATGTGTGGATTCAGGCTGGTGGGTGGTTCGGGCAGGGTGTGGATATGTTCGTGCAGAATGCGCTCGGCGGTTGTGCTGCCGGTTATCCCGGCGCTTTCGCCGCGAAAGGGCGCCTGCCCGGTGTACATCTGGTAGAGAATTATGCCCAGCGCGTAAATATCGGTAGCGACGGTGATCAATCCCCCGGTGACCTGTTCGGGCGAGATATAGAGTGGTGTGCCCATCGTTGTGCCGCCGAGCGTCAGCGAGCTGGCCTCGCCTAAAATACGCGCGATGCCAAAATCGGTGATGTACAGCGTCCCGTTTTCGTGCAGCAGGATGTTGGCGGGTTTGAGATCGCGGTGAATGATGCCTTCGCTGTGGGCGAAGTGCAGCGCTGTTGCCAGGGGGTTCAGATAAGCCAGCGAGTCGCGCGGAGCCAGCGGCGCTTGCAGGCCGGTGAGCACGTCTTGCAGCGTTTGCCCAGGCACGTAGTCCATCAGGATAAAGACGTGGTCGTCTGCATCCACGATGTCGTAGTAACGCACGATATGCGGGTGTTGGAGCCGGGCCAGCACGTCCGCTTCACGCCGGAAACGTTCCAGCAGGGCCGGTTCGCTGGCGATGTCGCGGCGCAGCACCTTTGCAGCCAGCGTGGCGTGGCGGTGCAGGTCGTAGATACGAAAGACACGCGCGAAAGTGCCTTCGCCTAACAGCTTGTCGAACCGGTAGCGGCTGCCGAGCGTTTGGCCGAGAAGCTCGCTGGTCATGGCGGTTCATCCTCACTCTGTGCGCTGGCTGTTAGCAGGCGAGTGTATGCAAACCCTGCCGGGCTGTCAACTATCCGGGCCGTCCAGCACGAGCGGTGTCACCTGCCCGGCGGTCAGGTTCAGCAGGGCGCTGCTGAGCGGATCCAATTGATCAACCGGGATGTGGGCATAAATCGTGACATCGGCGGCGAAGTCTTCATCGTCAATGCTGGCGTGGTGTTCGCCAAGCAGCAGCATGATCTGTTCGTAGAAGCTGTAGGCGGTTGAAATGCCGATATAGCGCTTCTCAATCTTCATCTCGGTTGGCAGGGCCGCGACGGCGTCTTTGGCTGCGCCGCCATAGGCCCGCACCAATCCGCCGGTGCCGAGCTTGGTGCCGCCGAAGTAGCGCGTTACGACGATCACCACGTCGCCGATGTCGGCGCCGCGCAGCACGGCCAGGACAGGCGGCCCGGACGTCCCGGAGGGTTCGCCGTCGTCGGTCATGCCCTCGGTGACGCTGCCGCCGTAGCCGACTTTGAAAGCGTGTACGTGGTGTGTGGCATCGGGCATTTCGTCGCGAATGGCCTGGATAAACGCCTTGGCCTGGGCGACCGTGTCGGCGCGGCCTATCGTGGCGATAAACCGCGAATTGACTACCCGGTTTTCGATGCGGATGGTGTGCGCCGGGATCGGGTAGTGGCTCATGATCCCTCGTCCTCCCAGCCTAGCAGGTTGGCGGCCCTGGCGCGTTGAAAAAACGCCCGGTAGGCCGCGGTTTCATTCAGGCTGGCGCGCAGCAGATCCAGTTTGCTTAAGGCGTCACCGGCTGGTTCGCCGCTGCCAGGTGCCAAACGGACTGAGCCACCCCGCCTGTAATCGACCATGATCTCGCCACGCGCGGCGTAATAATCCAGCACAAGGCGGATCGTTTCATTGGACTGTCCAACGGCCTCTGCCAGCGCGTCAAGTCCGGTATGCCCGTCTTGCTGATTGAGGACATATTTTACCAGTTCCAGCACACGGCGCAGGACGTCCTGCATTGCGCGAATCGGTGGATCAACGCCAAGTAGGGCCACGTGCACCGGTTGAACGCGTTCCAGGGCCTTGTGGAGCGCCTGGGGACCTGTCGGCGTAGTGTAGACGATCAGCATATCTGATGTGGGCAGCTCTGACAGTGGCAAGCCGGGTGATTCGACGCGGCGATAACCTTCGGCCCAGATGGCAGCTTCCGGGTGCTGCGCCGTGATGTCCTGTAGGATGGTGTCGGGGTAGGGGGATTGGCGATAATCGTGCCACTGTCGCTGCGGATGGATGGCGGCGGGCGGGGTCGACGCAGACCGCCGGAAATCGACCAGTACCAGTTGCAATTCGGTTTCGTCCCGGTAGGTGCTGATCTCTAGCTGATAAGCGAGATCAAACAAACCGTCCGGCACGGGCTGATCGGCGCTGTTCCACCACAAGACGTTTTTACGCACGCCATCTGCATCTTCTACAACCAGGCGGCGGTGTTCCTGTGTCCGGCCAATGTAGGCCGCGCTTTTAAGCTGTAGATCGCGCGTGGCAAGCGTAATGCGCGGGTTGCCTTCGCCAAATGGCGCTAGGCGGTTTAACTCGGTGGCAAGCGCAAGATCGACGGCATCCAGGGGCAGGTATGCGTCCAGTTGAAGCCCAGGGCGTACAGACGGGTCAAAGGTATCACGCAAGGTGTCGGACAGGCGGCGGCGGAAGGCCGGGATATTGTCGATTTTCAGGGATAGTCCCGCTGCGCCGGGGTGGCCGCCGTATTGCAGCAGCAGATCAGACTGGGCTGCGATGGCGGCGCCAATATCGTAGCCGGGTACGGAC
This sequence comes from Anaerolineae bacterium, assembly GCA_016926875.1. Lineage (GTDB taxonomy): Bacteria > Chloroflexota > Anaerolineae > Aggregatilineales > Aggregatilineaceae > JAFGNU01. Next base: position 79,394 of record JAFGNU010000040.1, read on the forward strand.
CGCGCCGACCCGCGCGCAGTGCCGTCTTCACCGAGGCTGAACAGGATCACTGGGCGCTGGTAACGGTCGGTTAACTGCCCGGCCACGATGCCGATGATGCCGGGATGCCAGGCGGCATGACTCAGGATCAGCGCCTCCCAATTCAGTAGAGACGGGTCGCGGGCGATTTGCTCCTGGGCAGCGGCGGTTATCTGGCGGGTTTGCAGGCGGCGCTCGTTGTTCAACCCGTCCAACTGGGCGGCGATGAGGCGCGCCCGCCCGCTGTCATGCGTGGTGAGCAGTTCAACGCCAAGGCGGGCGTCGGCGAGGCGACCGGCAGCATTGAGTCGCGGGCCAAGCTGGAAGCCGATGTCGGTTGTATTCAGGCGATCTTGCTGCACGCTGGCGACTTCGATCAGGGCTTGCAGGCCGGGGCGGCAGGTGGTTCTAAGCTGTGCCATGCCGAGTTGAAGCAGGTAGCGTGTATCGCGGACCTGTTGAGCGACATCGGCCACGATGCCCAGCGCGACCAGGTCAAGGAAACGTGGCAGCTCGTCTGCCCGCCCGTGTTGGGTGTAAAGACATTCGATCAACTTGTAGGCCACGCCGACACCCGGCAGGGCCGCCAGGGGATGCGCCGGGTCCAGGCGTTTTGGGTTGACGATGGCGTCAGCGTTCGGCAGCGCGGCAGGTAAGTTGTGGTGATCGGTAATGAGCGTGACGATGCCCTGCGATTTCGCATAGTCAACAGCCGCAGAAGCAGCTACCCCGGTATCACAAGTCAACAAAACTGCCGGATTAAGTTCCTCCACCTGCTGTCTCAGGCTGTCCGGGTTGATGCCGTGCGATTCTTTCAGGCGATGGGGGATATAGTACGCTACTTGTGCTCCCAGCGCGCCCAGGGCGTCGATAAGCAGCGCCGTCGCAGTCTGACCGTCCACGTCGAAATCGCCCCAGATCAGGATCGGCAATTGCTCACCAATAGAATGGGATAGAATCTCAACCGCCTGCAGGAGATCGGGCAAGTCATCCGGTGGGGTAGGGGGGTAGTGCGCCGGGGCAAGAAACGCCTGTGCGTCGTCTGCCCGCGTAAAGCCGCGCTGAAAAAGAATCTGGGCAACTAGCGGGTGTCCGCCGAGATGTACATGCAGGTCGTGAGAAGGTTCTGTAGGAGCAGATGGCGGATCGTTCCAGGCCCATCTATTTCGCATAGTCATAACACTTAAAAACCAACCTCCCCAACACCCCCCAAAACAGAAAAACCAACACTCCCCGCGATATTATCGTCTATATTACTAATGTTTTCCAACAGACCAGGATAGACGCCTCGATCACACAACGACCGATACTCACAAAAACGACAGCGCGATTCATCAGCCGTCATCGACCATGCACTCCCATCACCCAATGTCAGGATTTCCCGAATCAAACCCGACAGGTAATCACAATCAACAGCTAATCGCTTTGAATTATAATCAAACACAACCGGCTCTAACGGGGCAGCAGCAACCCAATAGACCATCGAAACCTGTTCCGGCAGCAAATTCCCACCAGACAGCCCAGTTCCCGAAGACACGAGCACAAACGGGTACACACGTGTCTGCAAGCGCGCCAAAAACCATTGTCGGGATGGCTCCCGGTGATACGTTTTCCAGTCAAAAATAACCACACGCTCACCAGAGACAACCACCAGCAGATCATACATCGCAACTAAACGCGCGCCTGCTATCTCCACAGACAGGGAAAACTCCGGGTAGCGCCGTCCCGGTAGATCATGCAAATAATCGAAATGCAAATAGTCACGCCACCACGCCGAAAGCTCAGCATCACCCGCAACAGTAGCCGCCAGCATCGCCGAGTCCATGCCCAGTTGGTGACGTTCAATCAGGCGGTGAAAACGCGCGCCGCGCTCAAGATGGCGCTCGTACTCCAGCACAGGCTCAGCCTGGACACCGGGCCACGCCTGCGCCTGAAAATGGCGCAACTGGAAGCGGCGCGGGCAATCAACATAATCCTGCAAGTTGCTCTGGCTAAACTGAAAATTAGCTGGTAACATTGTTATGTTACACCTATGGCTCTACCCAACATCAAACTCACTTGTGCCCACATAGTTGCCCAACGCAACTAACGGCAGCGCCGGCTGATTTGCCAGCCCACGCTGCCAGAAACGGCCCATGTTCCAGGTGATGATCAATTCCTGCCGAGCGCGCGTAATACCTACATACAGCAGCCGCAACCGCTCGCGCGTATAATCTGCCCGCGCCCGAAGCGACGCCTCGCCTTCAATATAAGACGATAGTTCGCTCCCGCTCAAAGCTTCAAGTTGGGCCAACGCCTCCGCTTCAAAGTTGAGATTATCACGTACATACCAGCGCTCACCGATATACGGATCGTAGGGCAAAGCGGAAGGAAAGCCGTAGTTGCTGACCGCCATCAAATACACACGGTCCCACTCCAACCCTTTGGCGGCATGCATGGTTGCAACCGTCACCACGCCGGGCTTTGGCTCATAGCCCGCTTCGGCATCATCAAAACCGATGAACCGGCGCTCGTTACTGCTAATAACACGCAGTTCTTCGACAAAATGCGACAGCCGCCAATCGGGATGACTCTCAGCCATGCCGCGCAGCAGCACCGCTACTTTATAGCCAAGCGCGACGTCCGCCGGATCGGCAAACAAGTCCTGCGTGATCGTCAGCACAAGCTGGTCAACCGGCAAACCGGATGCTTCAAGCCAGCGCCGCACCAGCACACGCAGGGCCGCCAGATCATCCACCAGCCAGGGGTACTCGTCCGGGATATCGCCGGAGGCAATATCCACCTCACCGACAACAGGCCACAGGAAATCCTCAATATTGCGCAGGCGCGCAAACACGTCAGTGATCGTCTGCTTGAGGTCTGGATTTCCCTTCACAAGCTCCCGGTGAGTGTCCGGCATCAACGCCCAGTACAGGCGCTTAAGCTGCCGCAGGTCCGCCGGTTTAACCAGATATTCGAGCACCGTCTGCATCAACGTCACCGCTTGACGGGTCGCGGACGTGCTGCGCAGCAGTTCTTCAAAACGTATATCACGCTTGCGCAGCATTTCGGCGAGTTTAAAGCCCCGGCTGTTTTCGGGCACCAGGACGGCAACAGTAGGCCGCTCATCTTCAGGTAGCTGCGCGATCTCCTGCAACCAGCTCAACAGCGCAAAGTCTTCTCCATCCACCACCATGTCCAGTTCTTGATCCGGCGTGATCTTGTGATCAGGCTGATACTGGATGTGAATCAGCGCGTCGGCATCGGAGGGATTGGGTTGGGGATCGCCGTCTGGCGTGCAGCGAATGATCCCCCGGCGAATGCCCCGTCGCGAATCTTCCTTGAGATCAAATGCGTCCCGCACCTCTGGGGTAGGGTGCTCCTCGACCGTCCAGCGAACCAGCTCGTTTGCCAGCGCGACAATCGATGGGGCAGAACGCCCCGACACCGACAGTGGATACTCAACAACGCCCGGATTCTGCTCCTCGTCAAGAAAATCAAGAAGGTAGCCCGGATCGGCAGTTGTAAAGGTGGTGTTGATCGCCTGGTTCGGATCGCCCACACGCACCCAGTTTTTATCCCCGCCAAGCAGGGATAACATCTGTTCCTGCAACCGGCTGCTGTCTTGCGCTTCGTCTTCCAGGATGTAAGGCCAGCGATCCCGCAAACGATCCAGGTATCCCCGGTCCATATCCAATGCCTGCAAGGCCAGCCGCACCAGATCGTCAAAATCGACCGCGCCGCGATACGCCAGGCTGCGCTGATAATCAGCGTACACATCCACGGCAAAGCGAGCCAGATCGAACGAGCTATCCGACACTTGCTGCAAGCCTGCGTACAAGGACTCCGGGCCCACCCGTAAGTCCTTTGCGCGCTTGACAAACCGGGTTGTCAGAGTGGCAAGGTCCTGTTCGAAGTGGCGGCGGGCAGATCGTTCATTCACATCACCCGACATGTCCACGTAACCGCTCAACCGCTCCCACCATTCGGCGAAGCGCTGGCCAACAATATCGCGCTGGATGTCCAGCGACAACCGCTCGTCCAGAATGACAAAATCTTCGGCCAACCCCACCAGCGCCGGACGCTCGCGGACAATATCATGCGCCAACCCATGCAGCGTGCGGACACGGTAGCCAACGTAGGGCAGCAAACCATACTGTTCGCGCAATAACCGGTCAATACGCGCCTGGAAGCTGTTTACCGCTGTGTTTGTGAAAGTAACTACCAGCACCTCCTGGCTACGATTGAGATCAAGACGCTGATCGTAGATCAGACGAGCAGCCAGGTGTGCCAGCGTATAGGTTTTGCCGCTGCCGGGCACCGCCGCAATACCAACCCTGCCATGCGTATACTCCAAAACGATTTTCTCTTGCTCCAGTCGCAGCCCGAGAGATGCCGCATCGATCATGAGCGCAGCCCTCCTGGCGCAGGATAGCGCTGCACAAGCTGCTGAAAAGCCCGTAATAGCGGGCCACGCTGCTCGTAACCGCTAATGCCCAGATTTGAAATGGAAATATAAATAGTTCTGTTGCATCGCCTGACTAAACCTGTTACCAGGCGACATAGTGCATCACGCCGGGCAGCAAATTCGAGGTCATCGGTCCAGTTTTGATCGGGTGGATAGCTCCTGGTCAATACATACGGGTGTGTTAGCGGCTGCTCAAGGCGTTCCCACCAGTAATCACTGCCTGCGTCCAGCCAGAACTGATAATCCACCCGGCGATTGCGCATCAAAAACGTGTAGGCAGGCGCAAGAAAGACGGCGTCCTTCTCCTCGTCCCGCCAGCTTGCCACGTACAGCGCGGCCAGCATACCCTGGTGCGCCAGCGAAAAATACTCATACAACACCGCCGACCAGTCCTCAACGTCATGATACATAGATATCGTCTGGCGAAATTTCCGGCCTGATTCGACCAGCTCCGCCACCACACGCCCGGCGTCCAGGTTCGTGTGAAAGCTGTAACCGGGCTGCGCCAGCACGTCACCAAACAGGCGGCTTAAAAAGTGATCCGGTGGGAACCGCTCCGCGCCCGAACCGTATTCAAGCAGCCACTCGCGCAGCCGGTGATACCTCTCGCCAACCTGAAAAGTGATACGTTGTTGAATATCCGACTTGATAATATCAAATGATCCCAAATCGTCACGGCTCGGCCTGTACACGATCTGCGTTAACAACCAAGCGCGGACCGGGTCCAATCCGTCGATTGTCTCCTGGAGTGCATGGGTAACATCGTCCACTGGCGGGCGATAACTCCATTCCGGGTGTGCCAGGGCCATCAGAGTCAGGATCGCGCGGGCTGCCGGTTCGTCACGAAGAGCGCGCGAGGGTCGATGTGACACCGTCTCGATACCGCGCTCGTTCAACCGCGTGCTAAGCCCAAACCGCAGCGCGTCGCCCAGAAACGGCGCCAACACAACGATCTCGCGCGGTGGCACCCCACTGTCAACCAAACCGGCGATGCTATCGACAACCCAATCGATCATCTCCGGGTAAAACCTGAACGACTCGTATACAAGGCCCTCAAGCGGGTTCACGTCCGGCTGCACTGGTTTTTCTCGACCGGGATCAAGCAGCACTGCCAGATCGCCGGTCAGTGCAACCATCACTGGAGACGTGTTTACCGGATCGCGCCAGACCTGAGTATCCGCACACAGTTCTTTCAGTTCGTACATGCCGCCCGGATCGGCGCCCAGGAAAACGCGATACCCGGCGTCGGTATCGTAGAGCAGCAGCGCCGAGTCCAGGTCATCCCATGCCCAGCGGATAAAATCCCCAACAACCGGGAAGTTCTCTTCCAGGTTATCCCCAATCAGGTGCCGATAGCGCTGTGTGAAATACACCCGGTAGAGGGGTTCGTTCAGCAAGAACTTGATGTAAAGTTCGATCTGAAACGAAAAGTCGAGAAAGCTAGTTTCCAGGCAGTAGTCCCGAAATTCTTGCGCTACATCCAGGCTGGCACGATACACCGGCGGACGGCTGGAATGACGATCTCCCCAGGCGGCAATGAGGCGGTCTGCGACCTCATCCAGCGGAAAGCTATTGACCGCTGCCTTAGAGAGATTATCTAGCGTCTGGCGCATGATATGAGCCGGTTCGAGGTTCAGGCTGTCAAATACACCAGTTCTGATCGCCGTGTTTACAAAACGCGCCATATAATATTGGGCGGTTTCGATTGTCAAAAAAATCGGTTCCCATTCAGGATGCGCAAAGCCTGCCTGTTTGGCGACCAGCGGCCAAAACGTTTCCAGGCCGCGCCGCGCCAACCCGCCAAGAGTTACCACGTCGATCTGCGCGCCGCCCGGCCAGTCTGGGGCGGTAAACGCCGCCTGGTATGGGCGTCCAAGCGCGCGCTGAGGAACCAGGACCAGCATCGTTTCCGGACCCGTTCCCTGAGCGAGCAGATCGCGAATGTGCCGGAGGGCATAGGTAGTTTTCCCAACGCCAGCAGGTCCCTCGATAAACAGCGTGCGGGCAGCCACAGGGTCTCACTTTCGATACAGGAAGACAAAACGAATGTTCTGCACACAGAGAGTATAACACCTTTTTTCGCACCTGGAGAAACACGCCCAACGCTGGTAGTATAGAGGGACTGACAGGTAAAAATCGACTCTTCACCAGCATATATAATAACCCTAATTATTAGGGGGTATAATATATACTAAGTTCTGTACTGTAAAATTGCACGGCATATGAGATGCACATGAGCAACAGGACAGGAAGTCAACACCCAATCATGGAAACGAAAACCACAAAGCTATCCTGGCAATCCATGTCCCTAGAGGACGTCATCAACAGGCTAAAAACAGATGCCAGACAAGGTTTGACTGAAGAAGAAGCCACACAACGATTGATCCAGTACGGCCCCAACGCACTACGCGAACAACCTCGACCAACCCTCTGGCCGCGACTGCTGGCACAGTTCCAGAGTTTCGTCATCTATATCCTGATCTTTGCCGCGCTGCTATCTGCCGTTTTAGGCGACTGGGTTGAAGCCGCAGCGATTGCGACGATTGTCGTGCTAAACGCGGTGCTGGGCGTGGTTCAGGAAGGGCGTGCGGAGCAGGCGCTTGCCGCCCTGCGAAAGCTGACATCACCGGATGCGATCGTGATCAGGAGCGGGCATCAACGGGTTGTCCCGGCGAATGAACTGGTTCCCGGTGACATCGTGGTGCTTGAAGCCGGGAACCACATCCCGGCAGATGTGCGGTTGATCGAAGCTGTGAACCTGAAGGTTGACGAGGCGTCGCTCACTGGAGAATCAGTGCCGGTTGACAAGCAGGCAGATGTACGTGTCAGCAGTGATGCCATCCTGGGCGATCACAAAAATATGGCCTATATGAGTACCACGGCCACCTATGGGCGCGGTAAAGCGGTTGTTGTCAGCACGGGGATGCAAACTGAGATCGGCAAGATTGCAGATATGATCCAGTCAACGGAGGAGGAAGAAACCCCCTTACAGCAGCGGCTGGATCAGCTTGGCCGCACACTGAGCCTTGGAGCGCTGGTGATCTGTTTACTGGTGGGGGTTGTCATCTTCGCGCGCGAAACAACATCCGGCGAATTCGAATTGATCGAGGCTATTAAGGACTCGCTCATGACGGCAGTAGCGCTGGCAATCGCTGCCGTACCAGAAGGCCTGCCTGCTATTGTAACCATCAACCTAGCCATCGGTATGCGCGAAATGATCCGCCGCAATGCATTGATCCGCCGGCTGCCCGCCGTCGAAACATTGGGCAGCGCGTCGGCGATCTGCTCCGACAAAACCGGCACGCTAACCCAAAACCAGATGACGGCAGTGCGATTGTATGTGGCCGGGCTGCGCCTGGATGTAACCGGCAAGGGATACGAGCCGGACGGGCGTTTTCATCGAAACGGAGAGGAAAGCGTCGATATCACACGTTACCCGGAGATCTGCCGCTTGTTGATGGGCGCACTGCTGGCGAGTGACGCTCGCCTGGAAACAAGCGGTTCTGAACAGCCAAACGGTTATCACATGATCGGCGACCCCACCGAGGGCGCGCTGGTCGTGGCCGCTGCCAAAGCGAACATGTGGCGCGAGAAGGCAGAGTCGTATTATCCGCGCGTTGCCGAAGTGCCATTTGACTCAGTACGAAAACGCATGAGCACGATCCATAAAGATGTGGATGGGCACGGCTATGTTGTGTTCACCAAAGGCGCGCCTGAAATTGTGCTCGAGCTTTGTGACACTATCCTCGAAAACGGAAAGAACGCACTGCTCACCGCCGCACGACGCGAGCATATCCGCAACGTCAATCGTGATATGGCACACGAAGCACTGCGCGTGCTGGCGGTAGCCCAGCGGGAAATCGACGAGCTGCCCGCAGAAGTTTCCTCAGAAACGATTGAGCAGCACCTGACGTTGATCGGCCTGGTAGCGATGATCGATCCGGCTCGCCCCGAAGTCAAACCCGCCATCGACAAAGCGCGGCGCGCCGGAATCCGGACGGTCATGGTCACCGGTGATTATCCGGATACGGCCCGCGCCATTGCCAGCGAAATTGATCTGCTGCGGGAAGACGGACGTGTGATCAGCGGGGTCGAACTTGAGCAAATGCCGGACGAGGAATTGATCGACATCATCGAGGATGTGGATGTCTTTGCGCGGGTGTCACCAGAACACAAAGTTCGCATTGTCGAAGCGCTGCGCGCACGCGATCATGTGGTGGCTATGACCGGCGACGGGGTGAACGATGCCCCGGCGCTCAAACGCGCCAGCATTGGCGTAGCGATGGGGATCACCGGCACGGACGTTTCCAAGGAAACAGCGGACATGGTGCTGACCGATGACAACTATGTGAGCATTGTGTCTGCTGTTGAGCAAGGCCGCGTAATTTACTCGAACATCCGCAAGTTTGTCTATTTTCTGCTAAGCTGCAACCTGGCCGAAATCGCGGTGATTTTCCTGGCAACGCTGGCCGGGGCGCCCTCGCCGCTAACACCGATCCAGCTTCTATGGCTCAACCTGCTGACCGATGGCGCTCCGGCGCTGGCGCTGGGTGTTGAAAAGGGCGATCCCGACATCATGGATCATCCACCGCGGCCAGCCAAAGAACCCATTATCAACCGGGATATGCAGATCGGCATGCTGATCCAGACGGTTGTTATTACTATCGCCACGTTGAGCGCATTCGCGATTGGCCGCTATCTCGACCCCGATAGCTGGGACCTGGCTAGGACCATGGCATTCGTCACGCTGTCAACGTCCGAACTGGTCCGGGCATACACCACGCGCTCAGAGTTGTCGGCACTGCTCAAAATCGGCGTTTTCACGAATAAGTACATGCAGTATGCCGTCTCAACATCCGTCGCCTTGCTGCTGCTGGTGATTTACGTTCCGTTCCTGCGGGATGTGTTCAACACGCTGCCCCTATCGCTGGTGCACTGGTTCTACATTCTGCCGTTAATCTTGCTGCCGTCCATTGTGGCGGAGATAACCAAAGCATATCTGCGAGGGCTGCACGCCAAAGAGCGCGCCGCGCAGCTCGCCGGTTAAGTGCTTTGCCTGCAACCGAAAGTCTGACAACGCTGCCTTTTTGAAGATGTTGTTGGCGAATTCACCGACAACATCAACCTGGAATACGTCCCGTGTGACCTAGACAGCTTGCTGGCGCAATTTGGCCTATGGTAAGCTGGGACTGCTCGGGCATCCTGTCTGAGCGGCGGGTCGCTAGTGGAAGAAGTGGCTTTGAATTCACCCGATTACGTGCAGGCGATCATAAATTCAGCGTTGCCCTGTAAGGCGCAGTTGACCCAACTGGTACATCCTGCTGTGTTTGCCCGTTCATGCCCGGTTTCTCACAAGAAACTGCCAGCGGGCACGTCGCGATTGGGCGGGCTGCCCGCCCTGCCGCCTGGGATTCGTTGGCCGATGTGGCAGGGCAAGCCGCAGTCCTTTGTTGCGCAGATCAACCTGTCCGAACTGCCTGACTTTTCCGAGCGCCACCTGCTACCGCCGCACGGATGGCTGTTTTTCTTCTACAACTCGGCGCAGTCCACCACCGGCTTATACCGCTCCGAGCGCGAAAGTTTTAAGGTGATCTATGCGACGGAGCCGGTGCATGACGTGGAATCCCGCCCGACTCCTGGTGGATTGGGAAAGGTCGACCTTTTCCACCCGGTGTTTCTGTCGTTTTCGGTGGGGAACAGTGTGCCAGGCTGGGAGCATCCCACGTTGGAACGGTTGGGACTCCCGTTTGAGCAGTGCCTGGCCTATGCAGACGTGATCCGCCGCGCCCGGCAGGACGTAGCCGGGACTGGGTTTGCTCGCCATCAAATCTTGGGGTATCCCTCACCGATGCAGGCCACCGTTGCGCTGGACTGCGAACGCGCGCAGCGAGATTACTGGAAACTGGATCGCGTGCAGCAGGCAGCGTTGAGGCCACTCATCCTCGAGCACATAGACGATTGGGAACTACTGCTGCAAGTCGACTGCGATCCTGACGCAAAGATCAACTGGCCGGGCAGCGGGAGGGTGTACTACATGATCCGGCGGCAGGATTTGGCGCAGCGCGCGTTTGACCGGACGTGGTTTGTGCTCCAAAGCACATAGGCGTTTCCTCATCACGCTCGCAGGTTGGCCAGCCTCATCGCCCCAGACTCCTATCCATGAGACATGGCCTGGGGCAAGATAGTTCGCCAACCATATCTCATATCATTTTGAAAAAGCACTGTCAGACCTTTTTTGATTCAATAGCGTCTCAATATTACTCGTGATAAAGACTCTTATCACGGTGTAAATACAATTTTGCTGGTCAGTGCGATGTTTTTCCCGTCTTATGTTACATTATCTACAGTAGGCCAATATTGATATGGCGGCGCTTTGTGACAGTAGGCACAGACGAGCCGCCGCAGCAGGCACAAGTGCCCATTAACTGTGCTCATTCGCATCGCCTCGCGTTTTCCGTCGCACGATCTTCGCGGTGTTCTATTTTCAGGTTTACAGGTGCCGAAAACGATGTCAGGCTCGTGGTATTCATGGTGTCGGGCATCGGCGGTGATGGATAGCGGATAGTAGAAAATATTGGGGTATTGTTAATGTCCATCTGTTTTTAGCTCACGAATCACGGCGAGGGCGCCCCAGGGAAACAGGCTGCCAGCATAAAGGCGAGCGCCGCGTGTGGGGAAACGCGACGCTCTAGCGGGTGGGGTGGTGGGATGTCCTGTATGGACTACTGACGACAGTATAAAAAACTTGTAGAAAATTGTCAAGGTATTGCAAAATCTGAAGAAGTCTCTGTTTTTGCTTGTAACGATTCAATCACTGTGGCTACCAGTTGGGGATCAAGCTGGTCTGTCACATTGGCCCCATGATAATGCCGGAGCTGTCCAGGCGTTTCAAGAAAGATCGTCCACGAAGTATCCTCGTACTCAACATCACAAATGTCTTCCAGATCGTTAGACCAATCCCGCCGCTGCCCTAACAGGTATAAATTCTGATCGGTGACATACAATTTTCCAGAATCCAATACTGGCCCACGATCAGGGCGCCAAAACAGGGTTCGCGGTGGTGTTTCCCGACACGTCACTGCCTTAAGCGTCATGTACACTTTTTCATCAGCATTCATAAACGGCGGAGGCGGGCTCAGGCGAGCGGGATGCAGCCACAAAAAATCCCCTTCTTTCGTCTGGTGAACGCGCACGCGCTGTGCATACCCGTCAGTGCTGATTGCCAGAGCTTCTTGGGCTGACAACCACCCTGCTTTGCCAAGCCGGATGGCGACGTAGTAATACTGCGACGCGCGATTGACATGACGGTAACGGATACGCCACCCGCCGGAAGCTGGTGCGTCAGTATCTAGCTGGGCAATCGAGCCGCAGTGACTGCACTTAAGAATCGGAAAATTGCCGCCGAAGCCTAGAATCTTCCGGCCTTCTGCCAGAGCTGTTGCCCCCTCGGCGTGACAGTACAGACAGCCCTGTAACGGAGGAAGTGAAGCAACTGCTTCATTCACCATCGCCCAGCCTGCATTCAAAAGCTACGAGAACGGTTTTAAATATCCCATGCGGTTACGGGCCAGTTCAAGCGTACTGTTTGCAACTTCGGCAGCACGCGCCGTGCCGCGTGCCAACAGGGAATCAATGTAGCTGCTATCACTGGTCAGATCGTTGTAGCGCTGCTGAATCGGTGCCAGCGTTTCGTTCAAGACCTCAACCACAGCCTTCTTCAGACTGCCGTAGCCCTTGCTTTCAAAGAAGCTTTCGATGGCTTCGCGGCTCTCGCCGGTCAGAGATTCGTACAGTTCTAACAGGTTGTTGACCCCTGCGCGTTCCGGATCGCCACTGAACCTGATCTCATGCCCAGAGTCGGTTACGGCGCGCATAACCTTCTTTTTCACGCGATCAGGCGGGTCGAGCAGATACACGGCGTGGTATTCGGATGAGGTCTCGCTTTTGCTCATTTTAGCAGTCGGGTTATCCAGTGCCTTGACGCGCGCGCCCGACGGCGGGATCAGGGCCTCAGGAATTGTGAACGTGTCGCCAAACAGGTGATTAAAGCGCTGTGCAATATCGCGCGTTATTTCGAGGTGTTGCCGCTGATCCTCGCCCACCGGCACGGCGTCCGCCTGGTATAGCAAAATATCGGCGGCCATCAGCACAGGATAATCGAGCAGGCCCATGCCAATCGATTCCTGCTGTTGTTTGGCTGCCTTGTCCTTAAACTGCGTCATACGATACAGCCAGCCGATTGGTGTGATACAGTTCAGCAGCCAGGTTAGCTCACTGTGCGCCGGAACGTGTGATTGCACAAACACAGTCGATACGTCCGGGTCGATGCCACACGCCAGGTACAGGGCAGCGACTTCGCGCGTTTTGGCACCCAGCAAAGCAGGATCATGCGGCATGGTGATCGCGTGTAAATCCACCACACAGAAAAAGCTCTCGTAATTGTGCTGCTCGCGCGCCCACTGGCTGAGCGCGCCAATGTAGTTGCCGATCGTCAGGTTGCCCGATGGCTGTACACCGGAAAGCACACGCCTGCGTTTTTTAGAATTGCTACTGCTCATCGTACGTTTCTATCCCCGGTCAGATGCAATACTCAAATATATACAGCCGTGGATTGTAACATTGCGGACCAAGCAGGGCAACCGTCCTTGCGGGCGGAATCAAAAACCTGCCAAGGCGGTCGCTTGCAGGTTCTCAACAAACTATGCCGCCGGTAGGATTCGAACCCACGACGCCTAGTTCCGAAGACTAGCGCTCTATCCCCTGAGCTACGGCGGCAATATGCTGACAAGATAGTATCACGACGGCGTCCCAGAGGCAACACTCACGACTCATCGTCGGTATTAACGGCGTCAGTGCCGGTTGCTTCGGCTAACCAGTCGAGATTACGACGGGTAACGGCCAGACCGATCCTGTCCCCTACCTGCTCCTGAATACACAATGCCTGGGTTAACAGTCGGAATATGCGCTGGGGTGACACACCACATCCATACGGATACTGCTTCATATAGACTGCGGCCAGATTGTTACACACGCGAGCGTAACCGATGGTGTCCTTGGCCTGATCCAGCAGGTCAATGGCGAGCAGCATATGCTCGACGGCGATATCCGTTTCCCCTAAGGCGTCGCATATTTGCCCCAGCGTAGCTGCAACCCGACCCTGGTTGGGATGCAGCGCAGGCAGCATACTTGATGCCGTCTCGGCAGCCTGTAACGCGTCATCATATTGATCCAATAACAGGTACGATTGGCTGGCTATACCCCACGCGCGTGCCGACCAGTTCTGTAACCGGCCCAACCACGCCAACGACCCCACTGATTCCCTGGACTCAAGCGCCAACTGTCCCAACTCGTACACACATCGCTCGATCCCTTTGGTATCCTGGACCTGGGTAAACATGCTGAGCGCATCCTCCAATATATGTGAGGCTTCCTCCCAGCGTCCCTGGTAACGACACACAACCGACAACTCGGCTAACACCTCGGCCCGCTTGGCAGAATCGTCCTCGTAGTATTCGAGCGCCTGGCCTAAATACTTCCTCGCCTCGGCCAGGCGACCGGTCCACCGCAGCGCGACGCCCAGCATCAAATTTAACCAAGCATCCTGACTCGGTGAGTGTACCTCGCCTAGAAGTATTGCTAGCTGCTCGGCCCAGGCCTGCCACAGCCCGGCACCAGTGATCTGGGAAGCCAACACACGAGCATAGCGCCACCGGTCCGCATAAGACAGAGCCAAATCCGATGCTATTTTGAGCGCTCGCAGCGCCAGCGCGGCATCGGAATTGTCGGCCAGATAGTCGATTCTTCGCTCCAGCACCTTGTGAACAAAATCACGGGCCGATTCTGCTGAGTCAATGGACACATCTGCGCATACGCGTTCCATAAGAAACGTTCTGGCAACGGTTTGGAGACCGTAGCTCAGCGTATCGGAGCCATGATCTGTCATCAGCAGCGCCATGCCGGTGAGTGTGCTCAGCGCCTGGCCAACAGCAGCCTGACTCAAGCCAATCAATGGTTGGATCTGATCGTATGGAATGCCACCATGTGAGTAAAACAATGGCATCAGCCAGACGCGGCGCGCGTCAGGAGAGAGCTGTTCCCATGTCCGATCATACAGCCGATCGATCTCTGCACTCGTAATCCGTGATATGTCGGCAGGTGGTAAATGCAGTGAGGTTGCCAGTAAAAGGGTGATTGCCTGTGGATTTCCACCCGCCACTTCCCATATTGCATCAAATCGCTCCGGCAAGTCGGAGCGCCGCAGGGATTTCTGTTGCGCCTCGCGGTCCAATACGTCGAATACATCCTCGCGGCTCAATTCAGGCACAACAAGCTGGTAACACCATATGCCGCCTGGAACCGCGACCCGGCTGTTCATGATCAACAAGGCGGTAGCCAAAGCTTTTAGCAATACCCCTGTGTTGGCAGGGTCCGCTGTGAGCGTCTCCGCGTCATCTAATACGATCAACACTTTGTGAGTATAGAGATAAGCGCGCAATATCTGCTCTGGTGTTTTGCCTGGGGTCGGCGGCAGCCCCAGCCGAGACACGATTTCCGGTAGTAAAGCAGCCGGCTTTAGCGACAGCTCGGAACCCTCTAACCATAAGGTGTCATGCAACCGGTCGGCGGGTGCTTCCTGCTCAATAAGCGCATGTGCCAGCACCTGGGCAATAGCCGTCTTGCCAATGCCGGGCGGGCCGTGCAGTACCAAGTGGCGGGGCGGGTCCGCTTCTGTGAGGATATGCACGGAAGTTTCGAGCAGCGAATCAATCCCTACAAGGACCGGAGAGTGGGTGCTGGGTAGCGCCAGCCTGAGGCGTGCTGCCAGATTGCAGCGGCGGGTATTTTGCTCTAAAGACACCAGTTCCGCTGTCAGGCGCGAAACGCCCAGCTTTTGGCGACGGCGCAAGGTTCGTCCATCTTGATTTGCCCGGAGCGCCAAGGCCTGCATTGAAAGCGCCTGATCAAAACAGACATAGCGGTGATACAACACGCTCCAGGCTTCCAGTTCAGGATTGCTCTGCCGAAAGTCATCTTCGAGGTTTTGGCCGGGTTGGTTGGAGTCTGGCGGAGACAACCTGTACAACGATCGCAACTGGCCCAGGCGGGAAGTTATGTGCTCAACTAGGTGATCGTAAATGGCAACCTGGACAGCAACGTCACCCTGCAACACATGCGGCGACGCCAAGCGCGACTGCACGCCGAGAAAAAAACGCAGCGGGTGGTGGCTGCGCAACGTCTTTCCGGTGCGCAGGGCATCCAACGCTTGCGCAACGGCGGCTTTATCCAGTGCAGGGCGATGGGACTCGGCGTTCATGGGCGATCAGCACTTTTAACTGCTCTATGTCATCTTTACATAACAGATGATAAGGGTAGTTTTGTTAAATTTCCAGTTATTTGGATAAAAACACAAAAATGTAACGGGAGAGTGACCTGGAGAGGAGTTTGTATTAGCCTACCATCCACCGCCGGGAAATGTTTGGACTGCTCCCTGTTTGTCGGTGTGAAGATACATCTGAATGCCCATGCTCGCGAATGACCGATTCAATATGTCATCGTGGATCGCCCAGGATCGCCCCAGAACAGTTTGCCACGCATTCGGCTGGCGGAAAGGATTCTCGGCGGTGAGACGAGCGTATAGTTCACCGCCGGGCTGGAACGCCTGGTGGATATCACGCATTTCTTTCAGCCCACGCGAGTACATGAATCCATACCGCTCAAACATGATCGCATTGTGGTAAAACAGCGGTTCGACAAAAAACATCCGGTATTCCAGGCTGCGCACAAACTTTCTGAACACGGGAACAGCCGTTCGAAAGATGCGCAGGCCGCGCCGGATCTGGCCAGGAGCTAAGCCAGCTTGCATAGCCCGGATTTCTTCGGGGATGTTGCGCGTTTTGGTCCCCAATTGAGTCGGGTTGCCCTCTGTATCAACGTCAATATTGAAGCGGGCTGATTCCGGATCGTTGACCACCACCAGCAGCACGGCTAACTGGCTGTTGAAGGTGTCTCCCATGTGTAAATACAGAACGGGATCGGATGATCTGGGGGCATCGTACACCGACAGCTCAACCGCGCTGCTTCCTGTGGGGCAGCGGACATGGATTACCGGCTGTCCTTGCACCGTGTAATCAGTTGGATCGATGCCGAACATAGAGAAGACCCAGTCGGGCAGCAAGGTGTGATAGATGGCGCGTTTCTCTGGCGGCTTTAGATCGTTAATCTCCCGGATAGTACGCGGCCCTTTGTCCGGCACCCGGTTCATAGGATTACTCCTAGCTGTGGCGCTCCCGCAACGAGCGTTCGATCTGGCGCTTGCTATCGCGTTCGCGCAGCGTGGCCCGTTTATCGTATTGTTTCTTGCCCCGTGCCAGCGCGATCTCGACTTTTGCCAACCCGCGAATAAGATACATCACAATCGGGACAACGGTCAGCCCTTTTTCCCGCACACGCGAGGTAATGCGATCGATTTCCCGTCGATGCAACAGCAGTTTGCGTGGCCGCAGTGGGTCGTGTCCGAACACGCCAGCCTGGTCGTATGACGCGATGTGTGTATTCAGCAGCCACAACTCGTCTCCGCGCGCCTGCACATAGCCCTCGCGCAGGTTGACGTGTCCGGCGCGAATTGATTTGATCTCGGAGCCGGTTAACACCAGTCCGGCCTCGAACGTATCCATTAATTCGTAGGTGTGCCTGGCTTTACGATTGGTAGACACAACCTTTCGCCCTTGTTCACTTTTTGTCATGGCGTCTTGTCTATCCTTCCTCTATATACGACAGCGCGGCGTCTATGAACGGGTCTTCTCCGGGTTCCACGCCATCAGGTGTCGTGACCTCAACATCAGGGACCAATCCGCGGTCTTGGATCGGCGTGTCGTCGGGCGTGAACCATAACGCGGTTGTGACATGTATTTGGGCGCCGTCGGGCAATTCGTGCACGTGCTGGACGGACCCCTTGCCATAGGTAGTTTGCCCGATCAACACTGCTCGTTCACGGTCGTAGAGCGCCCCGGCTACAACCTCGGATGCGCTGGCGCTGCCGCCGTCGATTAAAACGACAAGCGGGATGTCTTCGGCAAGCTGGCCGCTGGAAGATTGGAAAACCGTCTCGCTCCCATCACGAGCGCGTTGTTTGACAACAACCCCCTCGTCGAGAAACAGGTCACTGACAGCGACAGCTTGACTCAGCAGACCCCCAGGGTTGCCGCGCAGGTCCAGGATCAACGCGCGGGGGGTTTGTTCCAGCAATTCCTCGATTGCGTGCTGCATGACCGCAGTAGCGGTGCTGTTGAAACTAAACAGCCGGATATACGCAATATCCTCGTACATCCGCGAGTCGATAGTTGGCAGTTCAACACGAGCGCGTACAATCTGCACCGAAAAAAGCTTGTCTTCAGATGCCCGGTAGACTGTCAGCGTCACCGCTGTGCCAATATCACCGCGCAGCAATGTGACGGCCTCATCCAGCGGCCAGCCCTCGATTGAAACACCGTCTACTTCCAGGATTACATCGTTCGGCAGCAGTCCGGCCTCTTCTGCTGGTAGACCTGGGAACGTATCCGAAATGACAAGCTGGCCGCTACGGTTTTGTGAAACGTATGCCCCGATACCGCCAAATTCGCCTGCTCGCTGCTGGGCGTCAAATTCTGCCTCCATTGGCGGCACAAAGAACGTATAAGGGTCATTGGTGGCAAACGTCAGCCCTTGAATAGCGCCATAGACCATCTCGCGATCACTGGGCAAATCATAGTAGAACTCGTCGTCCAGAATATCCCAGCTTTGCCAGAAAACCTCGAACTCGTCGTTGTTGTGCGAAGAATCAAGGGCGTTGGCAAACACAACCCCGGCAATAAATGCCATGCTGGCTGCCACAACGCAAGCAAAAAGTACATGAACCACAGGCAGCGTCCCGGCTCTGGATAGGCGGGAACCCGGCTCTGGACGTGTGGGGGTGCTGGTTATGGTCATATGTTAGCTCTCTTTGCGGTGACTTGTTTCACAGTCTCATTCATTTGAGGCATTGGCCGCCAATTCTTCCTTCAGATAACGAACGGCTTCTTCAAGCTCAACATCGCGTCCGTTCTCGTCCGGGATCATAACAATGTCTGGTTCCAAGCCGTTGCCGTCCAGCGCGTTTCTGGAAGGCGTGAACCACTCAGCCGCTGTAATGTGCACCGAAGAGTCGTCTGAGAGCCGGAAAATTAGCTGCACCGAGCCTTTGCCGTAAGTACGCTGTCCGATTAAAATGCTGCGCTCCCTGTCCTGGATTGCACCCGCAACCAGTTCAGCCGCGCTGGCCGTCCCGTTATCAACCAGCACAACCAGCGGGTATTCCAATGCCTGGCCGCCTTCGGTGGCAGTGGTGGCCGTTTCGTTGTTGCGGCGGCGTTCGTAAAATACTACGCCGCCGTCCAGGAACTCTGACGCCACTTCGACCGATTCCTGAAGCAGCCCACCGGAGTTATCCCGTAAATCGAGAATCAGTGCGATCACGTTCTGTAGCTCCAGGTCATTCAGCGCCTCTCGGAGTTCGTCCGGTGTCCGGCTGGTAAAGCGAACGATCTGGATATAACCATAAGATGGTTCTTCGGGCAGCGTGCGCCAGATAACCGATGGGACCATAACGACTGCAAACTCGATAAAGCGTTCGTATATCTCGCCTGCGTTAGCGCGCTCAATGGTTACCGTTACGCCGCGCCCGTCGCCAACTTCGCCGCGCAGCATCCGGTCGACCACGTCCAGGCGTTCGTCAGGTGCAATTTCGTGTCCATCAACTGTGATCAACACATCACCATCACGGATGCCTGCTTCTACAGCAGGTCCTTCACGAAACGGGTATAGTACAAGCTGTCCGTATTCATTCCGCTGTATTTGAACGCCAATGCCCCCATACTGGCCGGCCAGCACGTCCGATTCACTCTGCGCTACCGGGGGATCGATAAAGAACGTGTAGGGATCATTTAATTCGCCCAGATAACCACGAATGGCGGCGTATTCCAGGTTTTTGTCTGGTGGAATTTCGCGGAGATAGTTATCGTGTAATAGATTCTTGACTTCTTCCAGCAGCGGAAAGTGGCTGTCGACTACTTCTTGGGCTGTGACCGGCATTTGCCCACGGATGACGAATCCGGCCAAAAACACTGTCCCTAATACGATGCCGGTTATGATCCCCCGCGCGACAGAATGTACAATGCGCTGCTTCGAAATCGGATTCCGATCCATGCTGTATACCCTTTTGTCAACGAACCAACGAGATTCTAGCACACTGTTTTCCAAAGTTTAAGCGGTACGATTGTCCTGACCATCAAAGAAGCATTATGATATCCAACTAGAGGGCTGAACGACAGAGGAGGTAAAGCTATGCAGGTCGAGAAACCCCTGGTCCTCATCGCTGATGACGAGCACAACGCAGTTATGTTGCTCACGCGTGTTTTTAAACGCGATGGATTTGTTGTGGAAAGTGCGAAAGACGGTATGTCGGCGTTGGAAAAGGCGCGGGCATTGCGCCCTGACCTGATCTTGATGGATGTTCAGATGCCGGAGATGAACGGGTTTGAGGTCGTGGCGCGGCTGCGTGAAGACCCGGCCACCGAACGCATCCCGATTATCTTTGTTACTGCCGCCGCACGCACGCCTACAGATGCTGTCCACGGCCTTAAACTGGGCGCTGATGACTACATCCGAAAGCCATATGACCACCACGAACTGCTGGCGCGCGCTCACAGCAAGATGCGGGCGCGGCAGTTGGAAGATCGACTTCAACGCCGCAGCGGGGAACTGGAAGCGCTCGTGCGGATCGGTGGTGAGTTCAACCAACGCCTGGGGCTGGGTGAGCTGGCGAATTTGATTCTGGACGTAGCCAGCCAGGAACTGTGCGCGGATCATGTTGAGTTGTACTTGCTCGATGAGAAACCGCTGCGCTACCGGAGCACCGCATCAGGTGAGCGATCGGTGGAAGCCCTGGGAAGCAGCCTGGCGAATGAGAATACAATTGCTGGGTGGGTATTCAGAACCGAGGACCCCCTGCTGGTTACAGACACAGAACAGTCTATGCAGCTAACTGCTCATCTACATGATCTGGGGCTAAGTTCGGCAATCGCTGCACCGTTGAAGCATCACGGGAGGCTGGTTGGTTTACTGGTGGTCGCCTGTGGTTCGCCGCGGCATTTCTCCGACTCTGATCTCCGCCTGCTGCGGTCCATTGGAGAACAGGCTGCACTGGCAGTTCGAAACGCGCAGCTATATGCGGAGCTGCAGAGCTATGCTCAGAACCTGGAAGACATGGTCGAAGTTCGTACCCAGGAGCTTCGCACCACCCAGGCGCAACTGGTACAAACCGAGAAGCTGGCTGCGTTGGGCCGCCTGGCAGCGGGAGTTGCGCACGAAGTTAACAACCCGCTTCAGCCTATCCTTAATTGTCTGGAAGTGGCGATAGAGGACGTTGAAAGTAAGCAGCGCGTGGATGCTGAAGTGCTGCGTGTGGCCGAGAAAGAGGTCCAGCGGATCAAAGCTATTGTTTCCCGCCTGTTGGACTTTTCTCGCCCAAACACCGGGGAGATGGTGAAGGTCAATTTACACGCACTGATCACAGAGGTGCTGGGGTTGGCAGCCAAACAGCTTGAGCGCATGGATATTCGTGTTGTTGCCGATCTGGCGACTGTCGGCCCGCTGCGGGGTAATCCGGCGCAGATCAAACAGGTTATTCTCAATCTGGTGCTTAATGCAATGGAGGCTATGCCGGGCGGCGGCGATCTGACGATTCGCTTGTATGATGTCAAAGACGGCGTCAGGCTCGAAATCGAGGATACCGGCGTTGGCATGGACAGCCAGACTGTTAACCACCTGTTTGAGCCGTTCTATTCAACCAAAGAAAACGGGACAGGGCTGGGCCTGTCCACAAGCTACGGAATCATCGAAAGTCATGGAGGGAATATCCAGGTTGAAAGCAAGCCTGGAGCGGGCAGTTGCTTTACGATCTGGTTGCCGCGCTTGCTGTAGTCGCACTCAAGCGGGTTTCCAACGCACCTGGAAGTCTTCCCAGTCGATGCTGCCGTTGAGATACTTAACTGCGTCATCGACTGACACCACAGCGCGATACAGTGTGTCATGTGCTTTGGCTTCGCAGAGATTTACGGCTACTCCGACTGCATCCAACTCACCTTGTAGCGAGGAAGCCTGTTGGGAGGCAATGTCTGCGGCCTGCCGGATTAGTTGTGGTAGGTCGGGCGTGGTGTACCCGCAGATTTCGATAAACAGTGTGTCTCCCAGGTCGCTGCGAGCCAGCACGACCTCGTTTTCTTTGCTGATATTCGCGGCAAGCAGTTCCTTCTCAGCGGCTGAGCGACTGTTGACGGCAACGTCTGACTCAATATCAACAGCTTCCAGCGGGCCGGGGTCATCTTTGCCTGAATCGCCCCTGGAAATAAACACGAACGTGATTCCAAAGGCGACAATAACGGCTACCAGTGCCAGCAAAAATGCTCTGAGAATACGCCGTCCGCGCCCGCTGCGCCTGGCTTCGCGCTCTTCGCTTGCTGCCAGTGTTTCCTCGTCAAGAGGTTCGCCGTCAAGTTCCTCAAGTGTTCGTTTCAGGTCAACCAGGCGTTTATCTTTGGCTGGGGATGGCTCAGGGAGATCGTCAAACGATACCGCTTCTTCAGTTATGAAGACGTCGCTTTGCAGGTCCGCGAAGGGGTCCTCTCCTGTGAACAGTTCGTCTTCAATATCTTCGTCGAAGGCGCTATCCGAGAACAAAGCAGCGGGAACTTCCTCTTCGAAAGGCGCTACGCGACCGAAGTCCTCGTCCTCAAACAGGTCTTCCTCTGCTCCAAATTCCTCGGTGAAAACGTCCGGAAATGAGGTTTGGAGTTCGGGGAAGCGCTCCAGTTCGTCCGCTTCTGGGGGATACTGTTGATTCAGCTTGTCGAGCATATCGCGCGCCTTGGGCGCATTGGAATAGCTTGGGTCGAGGCGGAGCACCGTTACCAGTGCCTCACGGACTTCGCGGGGGTCTTCGGCGGCGTATGCTAGCAGCCACCATGTGTGCGGGTTGTCTGGCTCGGCCTGTACGATCGGGCGCAGGATACTCAGCGCGTCTTTTATCTTATCGCGCTTGATCAGCTTATAGGCGCGGTCCAGGTCTGTGTTCGTTTCGCTCATTTTTCCCTCCAGGCGGTTGCACGGTACAGCCGCTAAACGCATTATAGCTGCACTGGTTGGAGGGGCACAAGCTGCGCGGTTGTGATGTTTTATCTAATGCTGTGTGTGCATTATAATGGAACTGCTGTCGAAATAACAGGTTAGTTTAGGGTTTATATCCGGTTTGGAGACGCGATGCGCAAAAATGCTTGGTTGCGAGTGGGAATTGCCACGGGGGCGCTTGTGTTCGCGGTGCTGGTGTTGGCTTACACCCGGTTGTGGGTGCTGGCGCAGGGTACACGGATTCAATACGGTGACAGCGTAACCGGTGATGTTGCGGAAGCAGGCGATGAAGATGTCTGGTTATTCGACGGTGTAGAGGGCGATATTATTGCGGTGCAGGTGGACCGCACTGGCGGCGATCTGCGCCCTGCTGTTTTGCTGCAAGGTCCGAATGATGCGCTGCTGGTCGATCTGGCGTGGCCGGAGAACGGGCCATCCACCGTGCTGTTCACGGCGAGTTTGCACGCTACCGGTATGCATACCCTGTCTGTTAGCGGCAGCGCCGGTACAACAGGGGCCTATTTGCTAAGTATAGAGCTTCAGCAGGCAGGGGGTCAGATCGGCACAGAAGGCAATGTGCTTGCTTATGGGCGCGTTGTGAGAGGGGAGATCACTGATACGGCTTACCGGCACTATTGGTCGTTTCGTGGCGGGCGGGGGGATGTGATCGACTCGCTGATGACAGCTACATCGGGAGATCTCGACACGTATCTTTCTCTGGTGTCGCCGAATGGGGATGTCTTGGGTAGTGCGGACACAGGTGGTCCTGATCAGAATGCGGCACTGTTTTCGGTTAAGCTCCCGGCGACCGGCACGTACACTCTGGTCGCGCGACGTGCGGGAGATAATCTTGGCGAGCGTGGTACGACGCTGGGGACGTATGATTTAGCGCTGATTTTGCGTAGTGCTGGCGTCTCTGAAGCTGATGTTACGCCTGCTGATCTGGTTCCGGGGGTTGATGTGGTGGGGCGTCTTACGGCAGATGCACCAGCGGCATTGTACGGTCTTGAGGTTGCTGAGGGTGTGCTGTCGATTCAGCTCGATCTGGATGACCGGACGCGGCTTGGCATTGTGGCAGTCATGACGCCCGGTGGTGCGCTGTTGGGAACCTTTTCGGGTGTGTCTCCACTGCGGTCAAGCGTGACGCTGCCTGGATCGGGAACGATCTGGGTCGAAGTAACTGTTGAGGGCATACGCGAAGGCGCCTCGGTGGATTTTGTCTTGAGCGCTGATCAGCTTGTGACGGCGCGAAGGGCATCGCGGGCGCTGCTTTATGGGCGTGCTCAACAGGTTGGCGCGCGTATGTCTTGGGAGCCTGACGCATGGCACTTTGCCGGTCAGGCGGGTGATCTGGTGCAGATCGAGGTGCAGCCGTTTGGCCCAGTGTTGGACGGAGAAGTCCAGATCTTTGAGCCGGGCGGGGAGTTGCTTGTCAGGCGGGTTATAGCGAATAGTGTTGTGCAACCGTTGGTTCTGGCTGTTGATGGACTATACGAAGTATTTGTGAATGAAGAAGCAGCCGCGACCGGCTATCGTATTTCTATCGATCAAACAGGGGCTGCGGGACAGTCGTTTGAGCAGTATATAGCCTGCCCCGACCCGGCAGGTATGCTGTCCCCCGGTGCTGCGGACGCTGTGTCTGGCAGTGTGCCGCCGGGCGGTGCGCAGGCATGGGCGGTCGAGGTTGCCGATGCGCAAACCTGGCTCTTCCAGGTCGAACCAGGCGGGGCAAACTCTGGATTAGGTCTGGCGATTAAAGCACCGGATGGTAAGTTGTTGAGTGTTGCCGTTGCGGATGGAATACCGGGGCCTGGGCTTCTGAAAGTCGATCTGCCTCATGCAGGCCGGTTTTCTGCTGCTGTTTTTGACCTGTCTGGGGCTGGCGGTTCATATACGCTGACCGGCAGCCCAATCGAGTCTGGCAGGCTGGCGCTGAATACTCCCGCTAAAGGTGCGCTGACGCCGTCCCTATCTGCCGATGCATGGGCGCTCAGCTTGCCGCCGGACGCACTGCTGAATATCCGCGTTACAACACTTTCTCCCGGCAGCAGCCAGCCGACTGTCCACGTAATAGGAGCGGATGGGTTGTTAACGGCTTCTAATGCTCTGGACGAATCGCGCGGCGCGGTCGATCTGCTAGGCATCCCGACAGCAGACGGCGGCACATTTCAGATCGTTCTAGCACAGGCAGGCGACGCCCCGCGCACCGCTTACACCATAACGGCCGACATTGAAATGCCATTCGAGAGCGAATCCCAGGTTGAACTGGCGATGGACGCTCCTGTTTCGCAGCAGTCTGAAGCGGAGCCAGCGCCAGTGCCGTACCGGGAACGCGTGAGCGTGCCCGATCAGATCACACCACCGGTTGACCTGGAATCTGACCTGCTCCGGACCGCGTCACGGATAGAAGATGGCGCGCTGGCACGCGGAGAAATAGCACCGGGTGCGGCTTACGAAGCCTGGACGTTCAACGCTGTGCAGGGCCAGATGTTGAGTTTTTCGGCTGTGGCCCTGGATGAAAACAGCGCCGGTCTGGGTATCGTGCTGCTGTCCGAAAGCGGCAGTGTGCTGGTAGAACACTTTCAACGTGGAGCAGGTGCGAGCCACTTAATGCACCGGGCTGCCGCTTCCGGAACCTACTATGTGCTAGTGACGCTGAAACAAGGTGCGCGCTATACATTGACGGTAGAGCGTCTCTCCGACATTGATGAGCACGTACCGGATGTGCTGCCCGGCCAGGTTATATCGTTTGGCGAGGTCTTGTTTGGGGAACTGGTAGAGCCGGATGATACCAGCCAGTTTGCGTTTTACGGTCACGCCGGGGATATCATCCTTGCGAGTGCTTCACGTCTGCAAGGCGATTTGGGTGTGCGGCTGGCGCTGTCCGGCGCAGATGGTGTTGTCTTGGGTGAAGCGAGCATGGTTGGCGAGTCATCAACCGCTGATCTGGGCGAGATCCGGCTGGCAGTTGATGGAATATACCGGTTGGAAGTAGCGCACGCCGACGGTGAAGAAGCTACTGCCGGGCAGTTTGTGCTGCAACTTAACCTGCAAGCGACAGAAACAGCTTCAGAACGGGGTGGCGGCATACTGGCAGGACAGCGTATTGCCGGGTTGAGTATTGGCGACCCGCAGCATCACTGGCTATTTGATGCGCAGGCCGGGGAACAGGTTACGGTCCATCTTGAGCCGCTGATGCCCGGCGCTCCGATCCCGCTTCGGCTGCAACTCGCTGATACGGCGGGACATGTTTTCTTGCACAAAGAGATAGATGTTGGGCATGAGGTGCTCTCATTTGAGGATGTTCTGCTACCACGCAGCGGCGTATACCAGGCTGTCGTAAGCGGCGGACGTGTGCAAACAGGAATGTATCGTATCACGCTGGAGCGCGATCTCAGCCGCACAACCGACGACGAAAGCGTGATTCGCTACGGCGACACAGTGGGCAAAGTCCTGACCGGGGATAACTTCCTGGATGTGTGGACATTCGCTGGATCGCAAGGCGATGTCGTCTCCATCCTGGCGCGACCGGTGCGAGGCGATGCAGCGTTCATTGGATTCCAACTGCGCACAGGGAGCGGGTCGGTTGTGGCGACTGCGGCAGACGATGGCACCACCAGTGTTGCATATAGCCGGGATATTGCGCTGCCGTCCGACGGTCACTATGCAATCGTTGTTGGAAATCTGGACGGCGAATTTGAGGGGCAAACGGCATACGAATTGACGATTCAGCTACATAGCACCCGTGCGCGCTCGGTGGGAAGCGTGATAACCTACGGGCAGAATGTGGAGGGTGCTTTTTACGCCGATGATCGGGTCGATACATGGCTGTTTGAAGGACGGCAGGGCGACATCATTACCGCTGAGGTGGCAGGCGAAACATCTACCTTGCTTCCCTGGATGGCGTTGGTTTCGACTGACTGGCATGCAGCCAGTGTGGCTGAACAGGCGGAGCAGCTCGCCAGTGTACAGGCTGCCGGGGATAACCAAAGCGCCCGGATCGATCAATTTGTGCTTCCGGAGAGCGGCCCTTACGCCTTAGTGGTACAAAACGCAGCATACGAGGGGGGAAACTACCGCCTGGAACTGGCGGGGCAGTCTACTGCAATAGTGGGAGTAAAGCCTATTGAGCCGGGTATACCACTTGATGGCCTCATTGCGCCGGGTGCTCCACTCGATGGCTGGGTTTTTGAAGGGGTGGAGGGGGCCAGTGTAACGGTCGCAGTCACGCCTGGTAATCGTTCGGCACTTGCGCCTGCTGTGATGCTGCTGGCGCCGGATGGGGTGGTGCTGGTGCAGACTGATGCGCCTGTGACAGGAGCGGCGAGGATTGAAGACTACCGGTTGCCGTTGACCGGGGTATACACCGTTGTGGTGACCCGCGCATTAGGTGAAGTTGGCCGGACCGAGGGGAGTTATGTTCTTGAGTTCGCTCAAGTGCCGCCGTCCGGTGTTATCCGCGAACCAATCACATACGATCAGCTTGAACGCGGCGTACTGGATGCTGAGACTCCTGTTGAACGGTGGAGTTTGGATGGGCAGCAGGGGGATGTGGTTCGCGTCCGTGTTGAAACCACCAGCGGTAACCTCGATCCTGTGGCACAACTCCGCTTATTGGATGGAGATGTGCTCGCCTGGGCGGACGATGGTGATCAGGATCAAAATACCGAGTTCACTGTGACGCTTCCCCAGGGTGCGGGTTACGAGATCGAAGTGTCGCGATATGGCGGTGCGCTTGGAACCACCGAAGGAAACTACACGCTGCTTGTAGAGCGTGTTTACCGGTTTGAGCCGCTCTCGCCGGACCGGCTGTTGGCTTATGGAGATCGCGTCACCGGCACGGTTGATGGCAATAACCGGAGTGTTTACTGGATATTCGCTGCGGCGCAGGGCGACATTATCCGTGCCAAAGCCCAATTTGCCATTGATGATTCGCCGTTGTCTCTTTCTATCTATGATCCATCCGGCGACACGATGGCAACGGCCGAACGCAGCGGCGGGAGCGCAGTTATCGATGCGTTTGAGGCCCCAACGGATGGATTGTATACGCTCGAAGTGCGCCGTCCTTCCGATGCGCGCGCCAGCTACAGTCCGTATACGCTTAGTCTGGAGTTGGTGCAAGCGGCGGTTGGTGTGTTGGGGCAAGGTGGTGTGGTTGGGCTTGAGCACCCGGCAACAGGGCAGTTCCGCGAGGTTCCCGGCACGCACACTTGGTTTTTCTATGGGCAGGCCGGGCAGGATGTGTCGCTTTCACTCACCCGGTTGAGCGGCGCGTTAGGGGTTGACCTGTCGGTGCTGGCTCCTGATGGCAGTCTGCTAAATACAGTGAGCGCTGCACCAGGATCGACCAGTATGCTTACTACCGGCGCTTTCCGGCTGCCGTTGGACGGGATGTACACGCTGCTGGTGGCAGGCGATGCATCTGTATCAGGCCTGATTTACCGGTTGACACTTCAGCCGGTGGTGGAATCTGCGACCGACGTGCAGCAGCTAAGCTTCCTTGAGGACGGATTTGGTGCGATCAGCGACGCGCGCTATCTCGAACACTGGGCGTTTGAAGTGAGTGCGGGCCAGGCGCTCTCCCTGCGTCTGATACCTGTCTCCGGCAATCTGGCGCCAACCCTGACGCTCTGGGGACCTGATGGGCGTCCTCTGATCGAAGGCGTGACGGAGGACACATCCGCGGGCATGCAGACGAAGTCGCTCGATTATGTAGCGCCGCAGTCCGGCACGTACGTTGCAGTTGTCAGCCGCCTGGATGGACCAGCGGGAGACACAAGCGGCGCCTACCGCATTTTGCTGCGACAACAGACCATTTCTGCTTTAGCCGCTACCGCTGCCGATATTCCCTTTGGCCAGGAAATCCGAGAGCGAGCCCGGCCAACGGAAACGCAAGCTTACGCTTTCCAGGGTTTGGCGGGAGATGTGGTGGCCGTTGCATTGCGCGTACCCGGAGGGCATGGCGTCCCGGCGCTGACTCTGGAAACAGAACGCGGTGCTCCTGTGTCTGCCCCACTGGTAACGAACGACAATGAAGCCGTTATCCCTGGATACGTTCTGCCGGACAATGGCCGTTACGTGATCGGACTCAGTGGAGATGAAGCCGTCGAGTTTAGATTGGTTGTGTTGCAGCGCGAGCGTGTGCTGCCAGCATCCGGCGGGCGTATCCGGCGGCTGGTCATGGATCGTGACCAGGTAGAAGGGATTGACAATCCAGAGCAGCCGACGCACTGGACTTTCTCCGGAACTGCGGGCGATGTGCTCACTTTTACCGTGGATACGTCGGGTAGCAGCTTGAGAGCGGACGTGATGTTGTATGGTCCGCAAGGCTATATCGCCGGTGCGGTTGGGGTTTCTGGCAGTCGTGTGGTGGTTCTGGGACCGGTTCGTCTGCCGGACGATGGGGATTATGTGCTGGTCATTGGCTCGTGGCTGGGCAGTATCGGCGGTTCGACGGGTGGATACACCGTACATGCCGAGACGGCACCTGCCGGGATATCCGGTTCGAACGGTGGGCATATTCCCGGCGGGGTGGCGGTCGCTGGCGGCCTGATTCCGGAGGATAACCAGGATACCTGGACGTTTGACGGGCGTGCTGGCGAAGTGATCACTATTCGCGCGGAGCGGGCAGCGGGTAACGGATCACTTGTGCTGGAACTACTGGATCATAACGGGACATCCCTGGCTGTTGGCCAGCCGGATGCCGATATTTCCGCGATCACGCTGCCAGCAGATGGCACCTATCAGGTTCGAGTGACAGGGACGCTGGCTGAAGCAGAAAGTATCGAGTATCGCCTGGCTGTGATCCAGACCCAAGAGCCAGTGGTAGCGAGTGTTAAATCGGCCAGCGGCATCGCGTATGGCGAGGAATCGACCGGGATGTTCTCGGCCAACAGCGTTTATCAGGCCTGGGTGTTTTATGGCCGGGCAGGTGAGCGCATCACCGGCTGGGTTGAATCTGTGGACGGTGATTTCAGCCCTGTGTTGTATCTGGTTGGGCCAGGTGCAGATATATTGTTTGCAGATGTAAGGCTGGTACCCGGTGCGACGGCGGAGTTGGCGGGTCTGGTATTGCCGGAAAATGGCTTCTATGGGCTGGTTGTGGGTCGGGCGCCCGGCAGCGATTCATCTGAAGACGCTGCATATACAATCCGCCTGGACTTAATGGCCGCCGGTGCTGTTGCGCAGGGAGTCTTGGAAGGGGAAAGCACTGGACACCTGACGGCAGCCGCGCCGGTTCATGAATGGGTGTTGGCGCCGGACTACGCGGGGCAGTACCTTGTACAAATGCTCCCACTAATGCCCGGTGCGGGCTTGAGTCTGTTTGTGCTGGCCGCTGACGACGAGGTGTTGGCAACCGGGGCGCAGGATGCATCCGGTTCGCTGAGTGTAACCCTCAGCCTGGGCGCCAGGCAGTCATACGCGGTGATGGTGTCCGGTGGTCCGGGTGTGCAGCAAGCGCAGTATACCTTACGGTTGCTGCCTGCCAGCATGACAACAGGTGGTGGTGCGCTGGCGCTGCCTGCTGCCGACGTGGGACGCATCTGGGACGACGATTTTTCTGATGAGTGGACTGTTCAGGGAACAAGCGGCAGCACGCTTGTAATTGAGGTGAGGCACACGCGTGGTGATCTGGCGCCTGTAGTGTCCCTCTTTGATCAAAACGGCCTCCTGCTTCAAGAGGGACTGCCGGATGAGGACGGTGTGGCTGCTTTACGTGTAGAACTGCCTGTAGATGGGCGCTACAGCATATTGGTTTCGCGCAGTGATGGCGCAGGCGGGACAACATCCGGTGATTATGCGCTGTCCGTGCAAACTGAGTAAGCCCCCCACTGTCTGTTCGTGCTATACAAAAGCGCTGCTCGCGCATAGGGAACAAACGCGAGCAGCGTTTTTGGTGCTGTAGCGGTTACTGGACGACCACTGGCACGTCGGAAGCGTCGCCCTCAACTACAATGTAGAACTTTGTTACCCAGCCGTTGCCAAATTCGCTAACCACCAGCCACCAGCCAAGGTCCGGGCTTTGGCCGATGATGGGCATGCGTGTCCCAGCGTATACCGTTCCGATCGAATCGAACACGCTGTTTGGACCGGAGCGGATGTTAAGCGCGCCGGTAGTAACGCGGGCGATTGGCCCCGTTTCGGCGGGCGCGGGTGCAGCGCCGCTGCCCTGGCCAGGAGCCGGTGGAACAATGCCGCCCGGTTCGACAAACGGCATTCCGCTTGTGTCTCCACGGACGATGATATACCAGCCGCTAACCCAACCAGTGCCAGCGGGAAACTGGATCAGCCACCACGTCCAATCAGCGTTGCGCCCGATGATCCGGCCCTGTTCGCCGCCTGCTAGCGCGCCCAGGCTGGTATACTGCGGTCCTGGCCCGCTGCGCAGGTTCAATGCACCGGTGTTGATGATCCCTATCGGTCCGGTGACAGCGGCTCCTGCTGCGATCCCTTCAGCATCCGGCAAGGCGCCGTATTCGTTTCGAGGAATAATATAGGCAGCCGAGACCCAGCCGGTGCCGTGTACCGTCTGCACCTGGTACCATGCATTGTCTGTGGAGCGTCCCACAATCGGCAGGGCTTCTCCCCCGGCCACTTGGCCGAGGATGGCAAAATTAATGCCAGGGCCAGCGCGAACGTTCAACGCGGTTGCCACCAAGCCAAACGGCGCTGCGGCAGTAACTGGCACGTTTTGTGGTGCGGCGCCGGGCACTCCTGCCCCGGTGAGATACTGGACAGACACCCAGCCGGTGCCGTACTCCCAGGCGATCTGTACCCACGTGTTATCGGCGTTAGCTCCGACGATCAGCACCTGTTGTCCCTGTCGAAGTTGGCCTAGCACGGGCGCATTAGGACCCGCTCCACTGCGGACGTTGACGGCGGCAGCGGTGACGGTGCCGATAGGACCGGGATCGTGAACAGGGACGTTGTCTGCATTGGTGGCAACTACACCAACTTCGGATACCCAGCCATCCCCGGCGGCAGCCCGAACGAACCACCAAGTACCGTCAGGGCTGATGCCCAGGATGGGTACAATTTCACCTGAATATAGAACGCCGATGATGTAAAATCCGGTGCCAGGGCCACCTCGGACGTTGACGGCGCCGGTCGCCGTGACGTAGGGGCCGGTTTGTCGCAGTGCTGCGCTGTCAACCGGGGTAGAGACGGCGTACACAGCGCCAGCAGCCCACATCGACGAGAGCGCGACCAGGCATACCAGGAGGGCTGTGGTTATTTTTATGTGCGCACGCTGCATGAGAAATCCTCCTAAACTTTGTGGAGATGAGCGGAATAATCGTTAACGAGAACGCTTGTGCTTTGCTATAGTATGGTTCAGGATGCAGTGTACGTTGATTTGAGTTCTGACGCAACAAATGGGTTTTTGAGGAGCGAGGTGGATCAAAAAAGCAAGCTTTTATACTTCAGCTCGCCGTGAATGATTGGTTGTATAGTGCCCTGGAGAGGACTCGAACCTCCACGCCCAAAAGGGCACAGGCCCTCAACCTGCCGCGTATGCCAATTCCGCCACCAGGGCATTGGTTTTGTGAACCATCATTATACACGCCGCCCCTGAGATGTCAATGGTTGCGGATGGGCGCTGCCTGCGTACAATCGAGGGGGTAGCTGAGGTAGTCTGGCTGGTATGTTTGTATAGTGGAGTGTGCTTATGCGTATTGTTGTGGATGCGATGGGAAGCGATAAGAACCCGGTCCCGGATGTTGAGGGAGCCGTACTGGCTGCGCGCGAGTATGGAGATACGGTGATCCTGGTAGGTGATCAGCCGTTGATTGAAAACGAGTTGGCTAGGTATAGTATTGCAGGGCTGTCGCTTGACGTCGTACATGCCGCCCAACACGTTACGATGACGGATCGGCCCAGTGTAGTAGGACGCGGCAAGCCTGACTCATCTATGCATGTGGGTATGCGGCTGGTTCGGGATGGGCAGGGAGATGCCTTTGTAACTGCCGGGAACACGGGCGCTGTGTTGGCGATTGCCACGCTGCATACTCTCAGGCGGATTCCGGGTGTGTTTCGCCCCGCGTTGTCAACGATTTTACCTGTCCAGAAGCGCTTAATGATCTTGCTGGATATTGGCACAAACGCGGACTGTCGCGCTGAGTGGCTTGAGCAGTTTGCGCTGATGGGCAGCCTGTATGCTGAGCGGGCGTTGGGGTGCTCGGTTCCTCGTGTGGCGCTGTTGTCGAACGGGGAAGAAGAAGGCAAGGGGAATATGCTGGTGCGGGAAGCAGCGGAACTCCTGGCGCACAGCGGGGTTAACTTCATAGGAAACGTTGAGCCAAAAGACGTACTGGGTGGGGCTGCGGACGTGGTGGTTATGGATGGTTTTTCTGGGAATGTATTTATCAAATCGTTGGAAGCGATGTCTTCCACGCTGTTGGACATCATTCGGGACGAACTGACGGCGGACCTGCGGTCCAAGATGGGCGGGTTGCTGTCTAAACCAGCCTTTCGCCGCGCTTACCATCACCTTGATCCGTTCGAGATTGGCGGTGCGCCGCTTCTTGGGGTCAATGGAGTTGTGATCATTGGCCATGGGCGGTCGAATGCGCGAGCGATAAAAAACGCAGTCCGCCAGGCGCGGCAGGCGGTTTCCGGCCAGATCGTGGAGGCAATTACCACCGGACTGGCTAAAACGTCGCTGAGCGCCAACGATCAGACGTCAGAGCAGGCATAGGGGAAAGTGCAACAAAGGATTCAGCTATGGAGCTTATGCGGAATAATTTTCCACGGGTAGTTGTTACTGGGATCGGAGCGGTTTCGCCGCTGGGGCGTTTTCCAGAGATGACGGACAGGCTTCGGTCTGGTGAGTCTGGAATCCGGCGGATTCAGAGCTTTGATCCGTCGGAGTTGGAAGTTCAAATAGCATCAGAGGTTCTGGACTACGACCCGACTGAGTATATTGATCGCAAAGAGGCGCGGCGGATGGGCCGCCCGTCACAATTTGCGGTGACAGCAGCGTTGGATGCGTTAAAGGACGCTGGGCTGACGGTCGAGGATTTGGAGCCGATTCAGGATCGGGTTGCCGTCGATTTTGGATCCTCGATGGGTGGGCATGATCTGGCCCAGGAGGCATCGTTTGGTTACCGGAGCGAGAAGCGCCGTCCCAGCCCGTTTTCTCTGATTCAGTCGCTGCCCAATATCCCGGCACACTATGTCAGTCGGGTGACAGGCGCGTTGGGTCCGCTGGTTTGTATCTCGGCTGCCTGTGCGACAGGTACACACAGTCTGGGTGATGCGTTTAACTTGATTCGACACGGACAGGCTGATCTGGTGATCGCGGGTGGGGTTGAAGCGATGATCCTCGATTATGCAATTGCTGGGTTTGTTTCCATGCGAGCGCTGGCAACCGGTTACAATGACAACCCTTCTGCTTCCAGCCGCCCATTTGATGCTGACCGCTGCGGGTTCATCTTTGGTGAAGGTGCCGGGTCGATGATCCTGGAGCCATTGGAGGCTGCGCGGGCACGTGGTGCCCGTATATACGCCGAGGTGTTGGGCATGGCCACATCGTCAGATGCGTTTCATGTTGCAGCGCCGGAGCCGACCGGTAGAGGTGCCGCGAACGTGATGAAATGGGCGATAAAAGACGCCGGGTTGAATCCGGATGAGATCGATTATATTAACGCGCATGGCTCATCTACCCAGGCCAATGACGCGGTGGAAACCCTGGCGATCAAGTCGGTGTTTGGCGATCATGCCTATGAGCTGGCTGTCAGTTCAACCAAGAGTATGCTAGGCCATTTACTGGGTGGCGCAGGTGCTGTTGAAGCGATTGCTACAATTATGATGTTGTACGAGCAGGTTATGCATCCAACGATCAACTATACGACTCCAGACCCTGAGTGTGACCTGGACTATGTGCCGAATGAGGCCCGTCAGGCCAGCTTGGAGTATGCCATTTCAAACAGCTTTGGGTTGGGCGGGCAGAATGCCTGTGTTGTGTTAGGTCGTGTTTAACTTTCCGGCTCGTCAGTTGCCAGGTTTGTTGCTTGCCGGTCAGATTATTGCCTGTTCGGTGCAGCCAGCCTGGCTTGTTCTTCTTCTAACCGCTGCTGGCTTGCGTGTGCCTGGGTACACAGTCTGCTTCCTCCTGCATTCAGCCATTCCTCAAGTGTAGGGCTGTTGCTCATACCGGATACAGCTTCCGAGTAGATGCGAGTGCCCCAGTAGTAGTAGCGGCGGGTTTCAGATGCCCAGGTTGCCCACCCGCGCTGAATGATACCATGCCCGCCGTTATACGCTGCCAGGGCTAGTCCAACGTGCCCGTCTGCGCGTTCCAGTCCGGTGATCAAGTAATTCAGCCCGCGCTGGGCATTGGTTTGTACGTCCAGCATGTCTTCTCCTGTGGTGAAATGGAAGGGCATTACCTGGAATAACCCTTGAGCTCCGGCAGAGGACGTTACGGTTGAGTCGCCGCAGCTTTCGATCTGTATCACTGTGGCGATCAGGTTGGGATCGACCTGGTATAAGATCGCCCATGCTTTGATCAGCGCATCCCAGTACTGGACTTCTGGGGTAAAAACTGGTGACAGCGGTGCTACGGCAGCATCCGGGCCTGATGGGCTTCCGGCGTAATAGGGTTGTGTGGCCTCGATCACCGCGTAAGTGGGATCGGTTGGGGTGTGAGCTGGGAGCGTGTGGCTTATAATCATCAACGCGGTCAGCGAGGCGCAGGTTGCTAGCACGATGAGGAGAGCGCGGATTCCGTGGCGGAAAAAGCGGTGTGTCTCTCGTTGGGCGGACTGTGGACGCTGGTTTTTTCTATGGCGTGCCGTTTTTCGGGTTTCGTTATTTCGCGTCATCTTTAGACTCGTATAGAACACATGTTCGATTTGTGAGCTAATATAGCATAGCAGTGGTATGAGCGTGCGTCAATGTGACAATCGTAAGGTTTTCTGGCGAGTCTTCTCCTGTTGTTTCTGTGGGACAGGAGTGGCGAGTCAGCGTATAATTGGGGCTGTGATTTGTTGATAGAAACAACGAAAGTAGATAGTTGTGGTTGAGGTCCTGGGGATTATTGATCACTGTTTGCAAACAGGCGATTTGAAGCGGGCGGAGATTCTTATCGCCCGGTCGCTGCGTGCAGCCGCGATTGCTCCTGAAGATCGTGCCGACATTCTGATGCGGCGGGCGCAGGTGCGGCTCATGGCCGAAAAACCCGATGATGCCCTGGCGGATTTGCAGTCCTGCAAGGATTTGCAACCCGGTCTGGCTCACACACCTGCCATGCTGGAATTAATGGGGGATGTGTTTTTCACTCGTTTTGAGCTGGCCCCGGTTGGTTTTGCTGACCGTGCTGACGCAGATCGGGCGCTTGAGTGTTATGATACCCTGATCGCCCAGGCGCCAGAATACGCCAACTTAGGCTGGGTGCTGTACCAAAAGGGACGTATCTTGCTGAGTGAAAACCGGATTAGTGAGGCGTCCGCAATCTTTCAGCAGGCGCTAGGCAGTCCGGGGCAATCCTCGCTGGCAGCGTTATGCTACGAGCGGTTGGGGTTTATTCAATTGTTCGAGGAACGAAATCCAGCCGAGGCGCTTACTTTGTTTGCGCAGGCGGTCGAGGCGTATCCTGCTGGTGAGAATGCCGGGTGGCTGGTACAGTTGCATATTTTGCGCAGCCGTGCGTTCCGTGAACAGAAGTTGTATGCGGAAGCGCTGGCAGCCGCGCGACAGGCACTTTCCACCATCAGCGCAACTGCACCCGACTACCGGCGCACGCTGGCCGAAGCGCACCGGGCGGTTGGTGAGGCGTTGTCACATATCGCTGGTCGTGAGCAGGAAGCAATTGATCACCTTGTTGAGTTTCTTCAAGTGAGCAGGCGACCGCTTGGAGTAGATGTGACATGGAGTAGAGTACACGAAACCATTGGTGACCTGTCGTTTCGGTTGGAACGGTACGAGTTGGCTGCGGAATCGTATACGAATGCGTTGGTCTTCAACCCGTATCATCCGCTTGAAACCGCGTTGTATTACCGGATAGCGCGCTGTTACTATCGCCTGCGCTTTTATGAAAAGGTGATCGGCACCGTTGAGCAAATGCAGCAGTCGGCAGCAGTTGACGGTGAGATGATTCAGGATTACCGCATTTTTTATGTTTTGGGAAATGCGCATTTTGCCCTGAAGCACTATTCGCAGGCAGCAACCGCTTATCGTCAGGCGTTGTCTTTGGCTCCACATGGTGTCGAGCAGGTGCAAAAGATGCAGACGTACCTGCGTTTTTCAGAGGAGTTGAGTGTCCAGGCCTAGGATCGCGAGGTGTTTCAGGTTGGTTGTATGCTGAGTTGGTCGATTTGTGAGCGTGTGTGAGATCAGATGGTCGTACAAACACCAACCGTACATGTGATTGGGGGAGGATTGGCTGGTTCGGAGGCAGCCTGGCAGATTGTACAGCGAGGTGTGCCTGCCCGACTATACGAAATGCGACCTCATCACATGACACCGGCGCACACATCCGGCTGGCTTGCCGAGCTGGTATGTAGTAATTCGCTTGGCTCAAACCTGTCTGACCGGGCGCCCGGCGTGCTCAAGGCGGAACTGCGCCGCCTGGGATCGCTGCTGATAGCTTGTGCTGATGAGAGCGCGGTGCCCGCAGGCGGGGCGCTGGCCGTTGATAGAGAACTGTTCGCCCGGCAGGTCACGACTGCGCTTGAGGACCATCCTCTGATCACCGTTGTACGAGAAGAGGTTAAGCGTATCCCGGATGGTCCCTGTGTCATTGCAACAGGGCCGCTGACGGCGCAACCGCTAGCGTTGGAGATCGCGGCTCTTGTTGGCGAGGAATACCTGTACTTCTATGATGCTATTGCGCCAACGGTCACAACCGAATCGATTGACATGTCGGTAGCTTTTAGGGCCAGCCGCTACGGTCGTGGCGAGCAAGACGCGGGTGATTACATTAATTGTCCGCTGAGCCAGGAGGAATACCGGTCCTTTGTTGCTGCACTGCTGGTGGCGGACGTGATCGAGTTGCGTGATTTTGAACGCGAGGACCCGTGCTTTTTTGAGGGTTGTTTGCCAGTTGAACAGATCGCGGCGCGTGGGGAGCAGGCGCTGGCTTTTGGACCTATGCGCCCGGTTGGCTTGAAAGATCCGCGTACAGACAGGCGCCCGTATGCTGTGGTGCAGCTCCGGCAGGATAATCTGGCGGGAACTCTGTACAGCCTGGTCGGTTTTCAAACCAATATGCGCTGGGGTGATCAGAAGCGTGTCCTACAAATGATCCCAGGACTTGAAAAAGCCGAGTTTGTGCGCTACGGTCAGATGCATCGTAACACCTTCATCAATGCCCCGCTGCATCTTGATGCCACGCTGCAATACCGGCAGCGCGCTAACCTGCTGTTTGCGGGTCAGATCACCGGGGTGGAGGGATACGCGGTCAACATCGGTACAGGACTGCTGGCGGGCATCAACGCTGCCAGGGTTGTGAGGTGTGCGCCTGTGTGGGAGCTGCCGCTTGAAACTATGTTAGGCGCGTTGTGCCATTATATCAGTCACGCTGCGCCCGCTGATTTCCAACCCATGAAAGCTAATTTTGGGATTCTGCCTGTGCTGGAAAATCCGCCTAGGGGAAAGCGAAACCGGCAGCGCCAGTATGCTGATCGGGCGCTGGCGGCCCTGGATGTGTTTCTGGGTGAGTGTGACACTTCAAATGGTGAAAAGCGTTTATAATTGCAGTCAGGGACGGTTTTAAGGAAAGGATTTTGCTATAAACAAGCGTACCGGTATGGCTCCTGAACGTGCTGTGCTGATTGGCCTTGAGGTAAAAGGATCGCGTCCATCCTTTACGGTCGATGATTCGCTGGACGAACTGGCGCTCCTGGCCCAGACGGCGGGCATTGCTGTCCGCAGGCGTGTAACACAGCGCGTGGCGCGCATCGATCCGGCAACATTCATCGGCTCTGGTAAGCTTGAAGAAGTAGTCGCGCTGCTGCCGGAGTTGGATGCTAACATGGTGATATTCGATGATGAGTTGTCGCCTCGCCACCAGCGAGAGTTGGAGAAGGCGCTGGGTGAGAATGTTCGCGTTGTTGACCGCTCTGCGCTGATTCTTGACATCTTCGCTCAACATGCGCGTACACGCGAAGGCGCGCTTCAGGTTGAATTGGCGCAGTACGAGTACCGGCTGCCACGGCTGACTCGCCAGTGGAGTCATCTGGCGCGGCAGGCGGGCGGTGGAACTGCGCGTGGTGGTGCTGGTGGTGTGGGATTGCGAGGGCCGGGTGAAACGCAGCTAGAAGTAGATCGGCGTGAGATTCGGCGGCGAATATCGAAGCTGAAAGAAGAGCTTGAAGCTGTGCGTGCTCACCGGGAGCGCCACCGGACCCAGCGCGCGCGGGCTGGTATTTCCACCGTTGCGTTGGTGGGTTATACCAATGCGGGAAAGTCAACTTTGCTGAATGCGCTGTCCGATGCGGATGTGTATGTTGCCGATCAGTTGTTTGCTACGTTGGATCCGACGATCAGGCGTGTCAAGCTGCCCAGCAGCCGGGTGGTGCTGTTATCTGATACGGTCGGGTTTATTCAAAAGCTGCCGGTGACGTTGGTCGCGGCGTTTCGCGCTACGCTGGAAGAAGTGACGGAGGCCGATCTGCTGCTGCATGTGGTGGATGCCAGCCACCCGTTAGCGTGGGATCACATCGATGTTGTGGAGGATACATTGGCGGAGATTGAAGCCAGTCGTGTGCCCAAGGTGCTGGTGCTGAATAAAATTGATCTTGGGCAGAAAGATCAGACTATGCGTGACTACGCTGCGCTGGGGTATCAGGCGGTGGTGCGCATCTCTGCTTTGCAGCGAACCGGGTTGGATGATCTGCTGGGAGTAATTGATCGGGTGCAGTCGGATCAATTGGTGATGGTTTCGCTGTTGATTCCTTATGCAAAAGGTGATTTGCTGGCTTCTATTCACGCTCTTGGTGTGGTTGAGGATGAGTGGCATACTGCTGAGGGGGCGTTGGTAAAGGCGTTGGTGCCTCCCTGGTTGGAAGGGCACATAAAGCGGGCGCTCAAGTTGGATGAGGATTGAGGGGGGACTCTGTGAGGCGAGTGATAGCAGCGCTGTTGAAGTTGGTGTTGTGGCCGATCCGGGTTGTGTTGCGTGTGCTTGGGGGGATTTTTGTGGTGCTGCTTCGTCCTGTTGGTCGTTGGGTTGACGAGTCGGGGGCGTTGAGTAATCTTCTTAATCAGTTTTCCTCGCTGATGGCGACGCAGCGTGGGTTGCTGTTGCTGGTGGGGATTGGTCTCACCGTGCTGAGTTTGCTTAGTCATATTGTCGTTCTGGTTATTATGGTGTCCAGCGCCAGTTTTGACCGGCAGCTTTACTGGCTGTGTGTCCCGTTTATTTTGCTGCATACGGGTGTGCTGGCGGGCTTTGTGGGGGCAGTGCTGGCTACGCCGCTTGGGCAGGGATACAAAGACAAATAGTTGTTGTGCTGTTATATATCTTCTGGGTTTGGTAGGCGGGTGTTCCGGGCTGCGTCATCCACGCGCAGTGGGTCGGTGTGGGCATAGTAGGCGCGTGTGGTTTCCACCGAACGGTGTCCCAGGTACTCTTGAACAACATCCAGTGCGTGTCCGGCATTGATTAGCTGTGTGGCGCGCCAGTGTCTGAAGTCGTGCGGGGTGATGCTGCGCAGGCCAAGTGCTTTGGCTGCTTGTTGTACGATACGCCACGCGACTACGCGGCTCGTCCGGTTGCCGTCATAGCTTGGGGCGTGGCTGACAAATAGTGGGATGTTGCCTTTTTGTGGTGCTTTTAGATCGGCTCCGCGTGCGAGAATGTAGGCTCGTATCGCGGGCAGTGAATCGAAAAATCGTAGGTAGTATGTGTGCCCGCCTTTGCCTGTAACTTCTACTCGCAGCACTTCGTTTTTGTTCAAGTAGCGTGGGGGAAACTCATCTAGGTTGAGGCTCAGGATTTCGCTGATGCGTCCGCCTGTTTCAGCCAGTGTGTGTAGTAATGCCCGGTTGCGAAGTCGTTTAAGTTCCCAGCGTCTTACGCGCTCTGGATCAACGTCGGGTTTTTGGAGTGTGTCGGGTAATGCAAGTGCATCGTAGTAGTAGATGACTTCTTCAATATGTTCGGGTGGTTCGGGTGGTTTGTTGTGGTTGGGCTGTCCGCGTAATTCATCTCTCACAATGCGCTTGGCTTTTGCCAGGGGGAAATCGGCGGGCAGCCAGCCGTGATCGTCCATGAATTGGAACCAGTTTTGTACTCCAGCCAGTCTCAGTTCTACGGTGGTGGATTTGTAGGGGCGTTTATCTCTTTGTTTACCTGAACTTGGGGATACGAGCCATTGGGCAAAGTGGAGAAAGATAGGGGCGTCCTTTTGGCTGAGCGTGTTTAGTGGAATTGTGTCTGTGGTGACAGCGTTGTGTTGCTGGATGGGCAGGTTGTGTTTGGTGGAACGATCTTCCAGGAATTCAAGGAATAGCTCGATTGCTCTGCGGTAGGAGTCGATGGTGTGCTGGGATTTTAGTGTTGCTCGTTGCAGGTAGGCATCGCGGGCGTTTCCTAGAGTCATATCCTGGGGTGTTTTGTGGTTTGGGGTTGGGGGCAGGCGTTTGAGCAGGTGTTTTAAGGCGGATTCTGGATCAGTTGTGAAGTCTTCGATGGGCAGATCGTTTATATACCAGGGCAGGGGATCAGTTGGGCGGGCGAGAATCGGGAACACTTGTTGGTTGATCTGCCTGGCGTGTGTTACCTGCTGCATGGTTATTTTGGATGATGCACTGTCCGGGCTTATTAGCACAATAAAACATGGGGCTTTTTCCGCAAAGTGTTTGATAGTGTTGGGAGTGCTCAAGTCTAGAAGTGATTCCAAAATCACTTTGTGACCTGTTTCACTCAGTTGGTTTGCTAGCCAGTGAGCTAGTTTGCTGTCTTTGGTGTGAAAGCTGATGTTTATGCTTGTCATTGTTTGTTTACCTGTGTAACATAAGATAAAAGGGTATCATTTCTTACATTATGTTATACTTGTATTGGTTTGTGTGCAAGCCCTTTTTTAGTTCCAGACGCAGTTATCCCACACATAAAAAAGGATAGGCCCCTACCAGGAGAGAAGGGAGCATTGTACTGATGGTTGTTAGCACAAGTGCTTTTTGTCTTGATGAATTTGTCTTGATGAAGTGGATTTGTTGCGCAAAACCTACGCGTTTTTTATCAGAATGATCGGTGATGCAGTTTCAAAATGCATTTCCATGTGTTTCCCGAAAACTGATTCGGCTCATAATTGATTGTGATTAAATGCGCAAACAGAATGAATATTGCATGATATAGACGCATTAACAATAATGGTAAGTAATAGCTTTTCCGCAAGTCAGTAATGGCTACTATATGTATTACATCCAGGATTCGGTAATATAATAATGAAATTTTGGGACCTATAACTTGATTGGGTTATAGGGGATTGGGGAAGCTAAAATCTAATTTTAGCAAGAGTGAGCGTTTTTGCTAGGTTAATAGAGAGGTCTGATTTTAGCTTTGTCTTTCGTTGCAATGACTACACGAAGAATGGCGAATCCCGAACACATTCTCTTGAAGAAAAACTGCGGTTGGCTTTCTGGTTGCTTATTTTCTCTTGACTACACGAAAAACCCTGCTCTTACTTTGCTGTGGGAGGGTGCCAGGGCGTTTCTTCCCGGCCCGCGCGCGCGTTTGCCACACGCGCAGCGACAAATAACCAGTCTGACAGGCGATTTAGATATTGAAGTGCATATAAGTTGATTGGCTCGTCTTCCTGGACAAGCGCTAGCCAGCGCTCCGCCCGGCGACACACGGTCCGTGCCACATGCAAGAACGCGCCTGGTAACTCTCCGCCGGGTAAAATGAAACTCTTGAGCACTGGAAGTGAAGCCTCCCAATGGTCAATTTCATCCTCAAGGCGTGCGATCATTTCGGGCACAACGCGCACATGGCTGCGGTTTCCCTTGCCTGCCTGTACATCCAGCGGGGTTGCCAGGTCCGCTCCCACTGAAAACAGATCAGACTGGACCCGTTGGATCGCCGGGACCAGTTCCACATCCAACCCAGACGCCAATACCAGGCCCAGCAGAGAATTGAGTTCGTCTACAGTGCCGTATGCGTGCAGCCGGGGGTGGCCTTTGCGGATACGCCCGCCTGCAAACAGGCTTGTCTCACCCTGATCGCCGCTGCGAGTGTAGATCGGCATGCTCTTCTCCTTGCCAGTCCGCATAGTCTGCGACCGGCAGCTTCACATGGACCACAGTCCCCCTACCCTGTTCGCTGTCCAGGCTAATCTCGCCGTTGTGCCGGTCCACGACTGCCTTTACCAGGCTCAGCCCTAACCCTGATCCCCCTGTATGTACCAGCCCTTGCTGCTTTCCCCGGAAAAAACGATCAAAGACGCGCGGCTGTTCTTCCAGGGGGATTCCAATACCTGTATCCGCCACGTGTACCAACACGTGCCTGCTATCCGCTTCGGCTGTAATCTCGACTTCGCCCCCGGATGGCGTGAACTTGATCGCGTTTTCTACCAGGTTGATAAACGCCTGTCCCAACTGCTGCTGATCGCCTAAGACTGGCGGGAGCTTGCTATCGACGACCAACCGCATCACAAGCCCTTTTGCCTGCGCCTGGCTGTCCATCTCCTCAAAAACGCGCCGCAGCACCCCCGGCAGGGCGCATAACTCAAACGCAGGCGTACCGGCCTGGACCCGTTCCAGGTCAAGAATGCCGCTGATAATGCGGTACATGCGAGTGAGCTGCATCCAGATGATATCCACATACTCCTGCATATCATCGGTGAAAATCGACTTCCCGTCTTCTGTGAGCAGCTCAACATAACTCATCGCCGCCTGGAGCGGATTCTTCAAATCATGGCTGGTCATGCGCACCATCTGGCTTTTCAGGCGATCCAACTCTTTCAACTGGGTAACATCGTTAAGAACTACCACCCAGCCTTCACCGCGCGGTTTTCCAAGCTCAGCTATATGACACAGATACGTTCGCTGCTCGACTACGATTTCGTAGATATACATCCGCTGCCGCCGAAGATCGCGCAGCGCCTGCAAGGGCTTTGGGGGCAGAAATTCAGCCGGGATCAGATCAAAAAGCCGGTGACCGACCAGCCCGCTCCCGGTCGATTCAAGCAAATTGACCGCCGCCGGGTTGGCAAACACGACTTGAAACTTGTGATCGACGGCGACAACCGGGCTTTCTGTGCTGGTCAGGACTGTCTCAAGCTGGTTTTTGGCAACAACCAGGTCTTCCGAAAGCTTGCGTTCCGCACCAAACAGGCGGCTGTTTGTGATCGCCACCGCGGCCTGCGGTCCCAGTAAGTTTAGCAGGTGCATATCCTCGCGGTTGAACAGGCGTCCTTGACGCCCCTGGATCACAAACAGCACCCCCACGACCTCACTCGCAAACACCAACGGCACGCAAATCACCGCGCCGAACATCTCACGCGCCAGCGGCAGTTCGGCTTCCCCTTTCCAATCGCGCCGGTAGTTATCCACCCGCCGCCCGCGCTGTTCCAGCGCAACCGTCCCGACAACCCCCTGCCCCATCGGGACTTCGATCCCAACGTACTGCTGGGGCAGGTTGTACACGGCGGACAGTTCCAAGACCATCCCCTGCTTCAAAAAGATCGCGGCCCCGTCGGCTTCCAGCAATCCGGCAGCCTGGGCAGCGATTGTTGAGAGTGTATCCTGCAAATGCAGGCGGCTGGTGATCGCCAGCCCAACATCCCGGACGGCTTCCAACTGCTTCGCCCGGCCAAGCAGCGGCGTCATAATCTGCTGGCGCACGACGGAATAACTCATCATCAGTGCCGCTATCGAGCTGACATCTTCCGCGACGCCAAGCTCACGAAAACGCGGGCTGAGCAGTCCCAACATTTGCCCGGCAGAAAACAACAGGA
Organism: Anaerolineae bacterium; assembly: GCA_016926875.1. GTDB lineage: Bacteria > Chloroflexota > Anaerolineae > Aggregatilineales > Aggregatilineaceae > JAFGNU01. The sequence continues at coordinate 123,959 of JAFGNU010000040.1, forward strand.
TGCCGCCCGCCAGCGTATGCGCCCGCACCTTCCGCCGGTTTCGCCAGATCAGCATGATCGTGGACACCTGAAAGGCCAAATACAACAGAATGCTGCTCACGCCAAAGCTGTAGCGCAGCACGCCGTCCGGGGTGACCTCGTAGGCGCGCGCTGAATCAGTCAGCAGCAAGAGCACCTGGTAGGCAAACACAACCCCCAGGCTGGCAAGCGCCATTACACGAAACCACCGGCCCCGCAGCCCGGTGATAACAGCGCTGTAAATATACAGGCTGACGCTTGCCCCGGAGAACCCGGCGTCCAGCAAACGCAGCCCTGCCTGGATTGTACTCTGCCCGGCGTTTACATAGGCGGCTGCACGCCCCAGCAGCGAACCGGACGACCATAACACCACCATAAATAAAAACAGCGAAAACAGCCGGTTCGCCTCGCTGTTGGGGTCCTGCCAGAGAATCAAGATCAACAAGCCCAACGCCAGTGCAAGCGTCAGGCCGTTAAACAGCAAAGCGATAATATTTGGAGTCATTGGTGCTACTGCTCAGCCTGCAAACTCAGGCAGTCCCTTGTTTTTCAAACCGGTATCCAACACGATGTTCCGTCAGAATATAAAGGGGATTGCCTGGGTCCGGTTCGATCTTCCGCCGAAGCTGGCTGATATAGACTCGCGGATAATACACATCATCGACGTACTCAGGCCCCCACACCTGTTCCAGCAGTTCGCGCTGCGGCACGACCCGCCCGGCGTTCTCGATCAAGACCACCAGCAGCTTAAACTCGGTCGGCGTCAGGTGTTTTCTCTTACCATCTACATGCACATGCCGACGCTGCAAATCCACGCTTAGATAGCCGTCGTTATAGCCGACTTCTGCCTCAGAAGACACCATATGCGCGCGCCGCAGCAGCGCGTGCACGCGCGCGACAAACTCGTTCAGCCGGATCGGTTTGACCAGGTACTCATCCGCGCCAGCGTTCAGCCCCTGAACAATATCTTCTTCTGTAATGGCCTGCGCCGAGAGCATCATTACAGGTGTTTCGGCCACTTCACGAACCCGCTGGCACATGGTCAGGCCGTCCATTTCCGGCATAACAATATCCAGGACGATCAAATCGGGACGTTCAGCGTGGAAAGCCCGCAAGCCTTCCAGTCCGTTCCCCGCCAGGGTCACATGAAACCCCTCACGCCGCAGTTTGCGCGCCAGGGCATCCCGAATGGCCTGTTCATCATCCACGATCAGTATTTTCATGGTCATCGTCACTTCCACTCGCAACCAGGACGTAGTTGATCCGGCAGCACAGCACGCCAGGATTTTGCCCCTACGCGCTCCCCATCAGCTTCTCCACAGCCTCGGCAGTCGGCAGAGACGGCTGCGCGCCCATTTTGGTTGCAGCCAACCCACCACACGCACAGGCATAGCGTACCACCTGATCCAGCGCCCACTCTCCACAGCCCAGCGCAACCGCCAGCCCTGCATTAAACGCATCCCCTGCGGCGGTCGTATCGACCGGTTCTACTTCAAAAGCGGGTACGCGCGTCCAGCCCCACGATCCCGCCGCCAGAGCGCCCTGCGCGCCGAGTGTGATCGCGGTGGTTGACGGTCCCAGTCCCAGGACGCTTTTGGCGAGCTGCTCATCGGTCATGCTTTCTGCTTCTGTCTCCGAGATGCCTACCAACTGCGACAGCTCGATTCTATTCGGTGTAATCACGTCTACCGAGCCCAGCAGTTCAGATGGCAGTTCGCGTGCCGGGGCCGGATTCAGCACAACCTTAACGCCGGACTCATGTGCAAGCTGCGCCGCCGCCAATACCGTCTCAATCGGCACCTCAAGCTGGAGCAGCAGCACATCCGCCTGTTGGAACACGCTCTTTGCCCTCTCGACATCAGCCGGTGACAGGCGCATGTTTGCCCCGGACGCCACAATAATGGCGTTCTCGCCACCATCCGCAATCGCAATCAGCGCCACACCGGTTGGCTCGTCCGGGTCACGAAATACAAACCGGGTATCGACCCCTTCTGCCTCGTAGCCTGCCAGGCACTGATCGCCAAAGCTGTCTTGTCCTACTCGGGCCACAAACGCCACGTCGGCCCCCAGCCGCGCCGCACCAACCGCCTGGTTCGCACCCTTGCCGCCCAATACCATCGCAAAATCGCGGCCCAGCACCGTCTCGCCAGGGCGGGGGATACGCTGCGCACGTGCAATCAAATCGACATTGGCGCTGCCCGCTACTACAATTCGCGTCATAGCAGTTTCTCCATAAAGCGTAGTTCAAAATAGATTTTATAATCAAACTATCTTAATCTTACTCCATACAGCACTTTTTGTGCACATGCGTAAAGTCCCCCCTAAAACAAACAGCCCTCGGTGTGAGGGCTGTGTGGATGACTCAACCGGCGCGACCGCTCCCTGTCAATCATTCAACAGGTTGCGCAGCACAAACTGTAGAATACCGCCATGTTCATAGTAGTTGACCTCTACTGGCGTATCCAGGCGGCACACAACCGGGAATGTTTTCACCTCGCCATCTTCACGTGTGGCGCGCACGGTGATCTCTCGTCCTGGCTGCAAATTACCCTGAATGCCTTCAATAGCGTACACCTCGCGCCCGGTCAAACCCAGCGTTTCCACGCTGTCGCCGTCTTTAAACTGAAGCGGCAGCACACCCATACCGATCAGGTTGCTGCGATGGATGCGCTCAAAGCTTTCGGCAATGACCGCCCGCACTCCCAGCAGCAGCACCCCCTTAGCTGCCCAATCGCGTGAACTGCCCGTGCCGTACTCCTTGCCTGCTAGCACGATCAGCGGCGTCTGTTCGCCCTGATACCGTTCCGCTGCATCAAAGATCGTCATCTGCTCGCCGCTGGGGATATGCACCGTCACGCCGCCCTCGGCGCCGGGCACCAGCAGGTTTTTCAGCCGGATATTGGCGAATGTCCCCCGCACCATCACCTGGTCATTCCCGCGCCGGGTGCCATACGTGTTGAAATCCTTCGGCTCGATACCGCGCGCCATTAAATATTGTGCTGCCGGGCTGTTGACGGCAATCGGGCCAGCAGGCGAAATGTGATCGGTCGTGACCGAGTCCCCTACCAGGACCAGCACGCGCGCCTTGCGTATATCAGCCAGCGGGGACGGCTCCGGCGACAAGTCTACAAAAAACGGGGGTTCCTGGATATACGATGACTCCGTGCCCCACTCGTACACATCGCTGTCGGTCAGCGGGATCGCGTTCCACGTCTCGTTGCCATCGTACACGTTCGCATACTGCTGTTCGAACATCTCCGGCTTGAGCGTGGATACAATGGTATCGGCGATCTCCTGCTGCGTCGGCCAGATATCACGCAGGTAAACCGGCTCGCCCTGGTTGTTATAGGCCAGCGGGTCATTGGTCAGGTCGATATCCATTGTGCCGGCAATGGCATACGCCACGACCAACGGCGGCGCTGCAAGGTAGTTCGCCTGCACAAGCGGGCTGATGCGCCCTTCAAAATTGCGGTTGCCGCTCAGGACGGCAGCGGCGACCAGGCGGTGCTTCTCAATAGCGTCAGAAATAGTTGACGGCAGCGGGCCGCTGTTCCCAATGCAGGTTGTACAGCCATACCCTACCACATAAAAGCCCAACTGTTCCAGATAGGGCAGCAGTCCGGCGTCTTTCAGATAGCTCGTCACAACTTTTGAACCGGGCGCCAGACTGGTCTTGACATGCGGCGCTGCCGAAAGACCATGCTCCACCGCCTTTTTTGCCAGCAGCCCCGCCCCAATCATCACAGAGGGGTTAGACGTATTGGTGCAGCTCGTGATGGCAGCGATCACCACCACGCCGTGCCCGACCTCAGACTGCTGCCTGTTGTCACCGGTGGTGATCTCGGCGCGCTCGTCCAGGACGGAACGATCCAGCGCGAATCCCCGCTCGCTGGTCGGTGCAACAAGCGCGCTGCGGAATACCTGTTTCACATCCCCTAACCGGATGCGATCCTGCGGGCGCTTGGGGCCTGCAAGGCTCGGCTCTACGGTGCTCATATCGAGTTCAAGCGTATCGGTGAAAACCGGATCGGGTGTCTCGTCGGTGCGGAATAAGCCCTGACGCCGCATATAGTCTCCTACGAGCTGAACCTGCTGCGGCGAGCGCCCGCTCAGGCGCAAGTAGCGCAGCGTTTCGGCATCGACCGGGAAGAACCCCATAGTCGCCCCATACTCCGGCGACATATTAGCCAATGTGGCACGATCGGGCAGACTCAACGAGCCAAGTCCATCACCGTAATATTCGACGAACTTACCCACCACACCTTTTGCGCGCAGCATCTGTGTCACAGTGAGCACAAGATCGGTAGCGGTAGCGCCTTCTGGCAGGTGCCCGGTGAGCTTAAATCCGATCACGTCAGGTGTCAGCATATAGATCGGCTGGCCGAGGATAACCGCCTCAGCTTCGATACCCCCCACACCCCAGCCCACAACGCCCAGGCCGTTGATCATGGTTGTATGTGAATCAGTCCCAACCAGGCTGTCAGGGAATGCGATCTGCTCGCCGTTCTCGTGGGCAGTCAGCACGCCCTGCGCCAAAAACTCCAGGTTCACCTGGTGAATAATGCCGGTAGCAGGCGGCACCACGCGGAAATTCTCAAATGCCCCCTGCCCCCAGCGCAGGAACTCGTAGCGCTCCCGGTTGCGTTCAAACTCAATCCCGGCATTAATCTTCAACGCATCCGCCGAGCCAAACTGATCCACCTGCACCGAATGATCGATCACCAGGTCCACCGGAATGGACGGCTGAATGCGTTTAGGATCACCCCCCAGGCGCTGCATAGCCGACCGCAATGCCGCCAGGTCCACCAGTGACGGCACGCCGGTGAAATCTTGCAGGATCACGCGCGCTGGTGTAAACGGCATTTCGCGTTTACCGGCAGTTGCAGGCGACCAGCGGGCCAGGTTATGCACATCATCGTCAGTGACTTCAAACCCATTGTTGTTGCGCAGAACAGACTCCAGCAGGACTCTGATCGAGAAGGGCAAAAAGGCAATGTCACCAACACCCTCTTCTGCTAAGCGTTCCAAGCGGTAATACGTAAACACGCCTTTTGTCGTCTCAAATGTCGCGCGTGCGCCAAATGGATCATTCATAATACTGCCGGTCATCACATCCCTTTCGTTCAACTATTCCCTGGAAAGCACTGTATTTGCCTGCATGCACTGTGCAGGGCAGGGGAGGTTTTGTCAGGACAGATAGATATTGTGGCGATTAGCTTAATCCCAATCATATGTATAACATGCGCTAAGGAACCATTGCAAGTATTCTACATAAAACACATAAACCACGGGTCTATCTTGCCACATTGCACTACTTTGCTTATAATAGCGCTTTGGAAGTTAAGAGGTTAACCCTATCGTCCACAATAAACCACCTGCACATAGGTTGTACATTGCTGCAGCTCCAAACTGAAACTGAACAATACTGGACCGAGACATTCAAGATCACCGATGACGATGTCGATCATATTTTCTCGGTGTTCCTGGAAGAAGAAACCCCGCTGTCCAGTTCGGAAATAGCCCGCCGTCTCATCCGATACCGGATTGATAAGGAAGCGCAGCACCTGCGCCGCCAGATCGATCGTGGCGAAATCTTCCAACCCCAAAATGCGTATGAGACCGGGCAAAACGTCGTGTTTCCGGCTCTAGACTACACCGTCGGTAAAATCGTTGCCCAGCGTCCGGGCGATAATCCGGAATATGGCGAGTTCACCGTGCTAAAGGTCGATTTTGGTTCCGGAAAGATCAACGAATTCGCCAGCGCGCTCCAGGTTCCGCACAAGCTCAACTTTGACCTGGATGCAGTTGAGCAGTCTGGGGACATCGGCACCGCGAACGCGGATGCGATTTTTGACGCGTACAGCGATGACATTATTTATCTCATCGAAGAACGGTTCCAGCAAGAGCAAGATGTTGTGTATTTTGCCGGGCGCTGGTTCCTGCGCTCGCTGCTGGCCGATGTTGGCCTGGCTCATCTTCATCTGGCCGAAGCGGTCCTGGTTATGCACGAAGGCCAACCGCTTAACACGACGGCAATTCTCAAAGAAATCGGGTTGCCGCAGGAAATCAACCCACGCCTGCAAGCATTTTCGCTGGACCATGCACTCTTTAACGACGAGCGTTTTGATGAAGTAGGGCCGGCAGGTCAGGTATTGTGGTGTTTGCGCGAGTTGGAACCGGAAGAAGTTGTCACGGTGCCGGAACGCCTGCGGTACACGTCGATCGATTATGACTGGCGCCTGCTTACCGATGAACTGGCCGCGCTAGAACGCGAAATCGACGATGAATTATCCAACCTGCGGTCACCGGTTGAGCAGCTGGATTCGGTGACGTTCAGCTTGAACTTTCCGCATCGGCGGACAGGAACTTTGCCGCTCAGTTCGCGCGTGCGTCACCTGTTCCCAACAGCTTACGAAACCACGCATATCCTGATGGCCCTAGTCGACGGTCAGACGGGCGAAGAAATCCAGGGGTGGGTTGTCCGCGAGCATCGTTATGTATACGGTCTTGCAGAGTTTTATCGCCACCACAGGCTCCCGGTGGGCGCCTATATCACCGTGCGGCGCACCGACGACCCATCACGCGTAGTGGTTAATTTTTCCAGCTATCGCCCGCGCACCGAGTGGATCAAGCTGGCAATTCCCGGCGAGGATGGCCGTCTTCGCTTCGAAGAACATAAACGATCGATCGGCGCCGAATACGATGATCTGATGGCGCTTGGCGCCGATGATCTAAAAGCTGTTGATGCGTTGTGGATGCCCACCAACCAGCCGGATCGCAGCCTGGCAAATTTGATGCGCGAACTGATGGTTGAACTGGCTCGCCTGACGCCACAGCGCACCGTTCACGCCAAGACTCTGTACAGCGCGGTCAACGTATTACGCCGCTGCCCACCCGGCCCGATCTTCGCAACGCTTGTGGCACGTCCGGAGTTCAAACACGTTGGGGGGCCATATTGGCGCGTGACGTGAAACAAAAGGAAACTCTGTGAGTTCATCTGCCAACACTGCCAGAAAACGCATTAAGCCGACGCTCGACACTAAGTTCCACATCGATTATGACTGGTGGAGCCGTGAAGAGCAGGAACTGCGCGCTTATTTGCTGAGCCATCTGGCAACTGAGCAGCGTGAACTCCTGGCCAAACATCGGGACATAAATGAGGTTGATTGGGTTGATCCGGTTACTGCCGAAGTGCACAAAGTTGATGCCTTACAGCGCGCCCTTCAGGAGGCCAGCCAGAAACCGGACTTCATCACAGTGCGTACATCCTTGGTCGATGCTGTATTTCGTATCTTTTTGGCCAATAATAATACCCCCCTCACACCAATTGAGCTTGGCGAACGAATCGGGCGCCCGCCGATGACTATTCTGCGAACACTCTCAGGTGCGAATGTGTACAAAGGACTGCGTCCGGCTGTGGACCAACCCAAAGAGGAAGAGTGATTGCCCTTCCTGCCGGTTCGCAGTTGACACACCTGGCAACCCTTTCTACAATGACTGTAGTTTGCCCCTGTAGCTCAGCACGGATAGAGCAACCGCCTTCTAAGCGGCAGGTCGCGGGTTCAAATCCCTCCAGGGGCGCAGCAACAAAAATGCCCGCCAGAAGGCGGGCATGGTGTTTGAACGTACTGGTCGCACTGCTATGACATAATCGACGCGTACAGTTTTTGCGTAGATGCCTCAGGTTCCCGGTTATCACCCTTGAGCTTATCAACCAGTTTTTGATAGTGCGCTGCTGCTTCGCTGCGCCGTCCCAGATCGGCATAAAGCTGCATAATCTGGCGATGGATCGGTTCATAGCGATCGTTCTCGGCAACTGCGCGCAGCAGTAAGCCAAGCGCCTGTTCCTGGCGGCCTTCATCCAGCCGGATGCGTGCCATCTCGCTGAGCGCTTCCAGATAGCCCGCCTGATAGTCAAGCCGCCGCTGCAAAATCCACTCGTCGCTGTGCCCCTGCAAAAACGGGCCGCGATACAAGTCAATTGTGCGCTGCCAGACCGCCGCCTTGTCTTCTGTTTCCGGCGAGCGGCCTTCTACCAATGCCCCTACAAACTCCATGATATCGTAGTAGATTGATACTTCGGGGTTGACACGATAGTACCCACCTTCGTGAACCAACACGTCAAAATCAAGCGCTTTATGCAAACGACGTTTGGTCACATGGAAAACATTCACAGCCTGGTCATTATCCAGATCGGGCCAAAATGCCTGGCAGATTTCCGAGCGGGTGACGACAGGACGATCCAGTGCGAAGAAGAACAACAGGCGGGGCAGATGCCCTTCCCAGGTCTCGATCTGCTCATCATTTAATAACACGTAACCCGGACCCAACCCGAACACTTCCAGCCGTGTCTTGCCATCCACGCGCATACCGTAGAAATCGCTGGATATCAAGTGATCATCTTGAAGGATAACCGCCTTTTTCTGGGCAATAAGTGACACCCATGGCAGGCGTGGCAGCGTTCGGCTGTTGATCACAAGCTGGCAGGTTTCGGGCAGCCTCAAGATAACCTGCTCGACAAACGCCTGCAAATCATCCGCGCTGTCCGTACGATCATATTCGTCCAGGATAAGCAGAAACGGTCGGTCACTGAGCGATTGAACATCCGCAACAAACGCGTCTAGCAGTGCTGCCTCATCTTCCTGAACTTCAAAGTGAATCTGGTTCAAGTAACGACCAAAAGTAGGGTACTGATTGGCCAGATCGTGGGTGATCCCTGACAGGAACGAACGGACATTAACATCGTCCGGTCCCATCGCGTAGTAAAACACCTGGATGTCCGGATCATTCATCAACTGCGCTACCAATACCGAACGATACCGGCTGTAGGGGTGGAGAAGGACCACGCGCGCGTCCGGCGTTCGTTGTTGAAACGCCTGGTAAGATGCCCCAATCAAGCTATCCAGTTCCATAAGAAATGTAGTCCTTTGTATTGCCAAGTAAACAGAGATAACCAAAGTATAATTCAACCAGCCCGATAAGGCAAATATTAAGGCCAACGTATCTCACGCTTACTAAACAGGGCCGAAACGTATCTTTTGACAGGGCCTCTCTCGAGCACTACAATTCTAAGTAAGCATCTAAACCATTAGAGTGAGTTTACAATGTATAAAACAACACGAAATGTAGCGATTCTCGGCATTGGACTTAGCGTCAGCGCCGTTGTCGGCTGGTTGCTATTAAAAGAGAATAAAGGCAAGCCCAAAAAAGAACCGGTCAGCGTAGCGGTGAAATCCCAGGTTCGCCCGCCCGAAGCCGAAGAAGCGCCCCAGATCGTTCTGCCGCTCGATGCATTGGACCAGGCAACAGCACCGGTGCCGGACGACCTGACCCGGATCAAGGGCATCGGGCCGCGATTCGCCCAGGCGATCCAGGCAGTTGGGATCACCAGTTTCGCTCAGCTTGCAGCGCACACACCCGACGAGCTGGCAGACAAACTGGCAGCGCATGTGGGTATCAGCGCCGGTCGCATTCGTGATAACAACTGGATTGGACAGGCAGCAGAACTGGCCACAAGCTGAACGATGACGGATACCGTAGTCCCGGTCAATATCACGCTCGACCGCCGCGCGGATCGCCTGGTGATAAACTGGTCGGACGGGTGCGTGTGCCGCTATCCGCTTAGCCATCTGCGCGCTGCCTGCCCTTGCGCCGACTGTCGCGGCGGGCACGAATTTATGGGACGCCAGCACGATCCTGACAGCCTGTTCGACCTGGAACCGTCACGCGCTTACAGAGTCGAAGCCCTTGAACTGATCGGGAACTATGCGTTACAATTTCTCTGGGATGATGGGCACGACGCGGGCATATACACATGGGATTACCTGTATCGCCTGTGTCCAGCGGAGGATATAGATGCTTGACGACATCACAGCCCACAGCTTGTTCTCCCTGGCGGAGCTAAGTCACCTGCGGCTGGAGGCCACAAAACTGTTTGATGAATGCCTGACCAGTGGTGATGAATCGGCGATGGTGGCATTCATCGAAGCGCAAGTTCTGCACGAACCACCACGCCTGCACCTGATGCGTGGCCTGGCGAGCGATTTACAGCAGCGTCTATTATCTCTACAGGCATACCATTTTGACGTCCGTGATCGGGTAGTCCGCACCTTTAACGAGAACTATGGTGTCGATCTCACCCCCCTCGCCCCGTCCAATAAGCTCGACCAATACCATCACCTGACCAGCGATCAGGTGTTGGCATTCGCCCGCCAGACCGGCGCGCAATTTGAGGATCAGGATGAGATTCTGCTGCGCAAAATGGTGGCTGCTTCTATCCAGATGGCGGCCCAGCTATATAATGACATTTTAATGACCACACGCCTGCATCAGCTCGTTTTAGACTGGGTGGAAGGTATGCATGCCGCAGTAGCGCGGCAGTACTGGGAGAGTTTATCTTCGACTCAACGGAAACATACCCACCACTAGTGCAAGGGATGTAAAAGCTTACCAGCCGTCGCGTGCAGATTGCGGCGGCTGGTCGCTTTCAGTCACGGAATCCCAACTTGTAGAGGGATATACATCATGGGGCAGCCTTACGAAAAATATCTGCAAGAAATCCTGATTGGCGAGGATGCACTCCAGGTTCGCATCCGTGAGCTGGGCGAACAAATCAGCGCAGATTACGCGGACACCAAAAACCTGCTGCTTATTTGCATCCTTAAGGGCGGCGTGATGTTCCTGGCCGACCTGGCCCGTCATATCACCGTACCGCACAGGGTCGACTTCATGGCTATATCAAGTTATGGCGCAGGCGTCCGCGAGGCATCGGGTCATGTGCGTATTGATATGGACCTGCGCCAGGACATCCAAGACAAACATATTCTGATCGTGGAGGACATCATCGACAGCGGCCATACTATGAACTACATCTTAAGCCTGCTGAGCACACGCAACCCGGCCAGCCTGCGTGTCTGTACCCTACTCAGCAAGCCAGGCCGCCGCGAAGTCCCGATCAGCCTGGATTATGTTGGGTTTGAGATTCCGAATAAATTTGTATTTGGCTACGGGCTAGACCTGGACGAATTGTTCCGTAATCTGCCATTTGTTGGCGTGTGCAAGCCTGACATGCAAATCGGAGACGAGTAGGCAGTGCTGGAACCGACCATACCCCGCCGTGCGTTAATCTGGCCGCCAGTTGTTGACGCCATTCGCGCCGCTGCAGCCGACGATGAGGATGTCTACATAGTAGGCGGAGCGGTCCGCGATGCCTACCTTCACCGCCCACTGCATGATCTCGACCTGGCAACATCTGGTGACGGACGCCCCCTGGCGCGGCGCATCGCTAATGCATTTGACGGGGCGTATTATCCCCTGGATGCCGAACGCGGCGTTGGACGAGCGCTGATCCGGTGGGAAGATGCGCAGCTTACGGTCGATACCGCCCGGTTTCGCGGCCCTGACCTGCTGACCGATCTTCAAAAGCGTGACTTTACACTCAACGCGATGGCCGTCCGGCTGATCGGCGACCTGCAAGCCGTGATCGATCCACTGGGCGGCCTGGCCGATCTGGACGCCCGGCGTTTACGGCGGTGCGGTGAAGATTCGATTGCCAGCGATCCGGTACGAGCGCTGCGCGCAGTGCGTACCAGTGCTGCCTACGGTTTGCTCATCGACCCGGCCACCCGGCAGGACATCAAAACACACGCTCCCCGGCTGGCGAGTGCATCTCCGGAACGGGTACGCGACGAGTTCTTTCACATCCTGGACGGCAAGCGACCGGCGACCGCCCTCGAAACCCTTAACCGGTTGGGCTTGCTTGCGCCGGTGGTGCCTGAAACGACTGCTATGCAGGATGCCCAACAAGGGCCGCCGCACCAGTTTGATGTCTGGCGGCACACGCTGGTGACCGTCGAACGCCTGGACGCGCTGCTCCGAGTTTTTAGCCAGCAGCGGGATGATGATCTCACCGCAAACTTACAGTTGGGCGTCATCGCTTTTTCGTTGCAACACCTTCAAGCACACTTGCAAGCGCACCTGGCGCAGCACTGGCCCAATAACCGCACTCACCGCGCCCTGCTTGTGCTGGCTGCCCTGCTGCACGACGCCGGGAAGCCGGCCACGCGGTCCGTAGACGACGAGGGGCGTGTGCATTTCTACCAACACGAGCACGTCGGGGCAGAGCTTGCCGAACAGCGCGCCGCAGCTTTGCGCCTGAGCAACGATGAAACAGCTCGCCTTCTGACCATTGTGCAGCACCACATGCGTCCCCACTGGCTGAGCACCCGCGCCACGCTCAGCGCGCGGGCCAGCTACCGCTTCTGGCGAGATACCGGCCCGGCAGGCGTCGATGTCTGCCTGCTATCGATGGCCGACTATCTCGCCACGTTTGGCATTATGCTCGATCAAACTGCCTGGATCGCGTACCTGGAAATGCAGCAAACACTGCTCAACCGCTATTTCCTCGAATACGAAACAGCTATCGCGCCGCCACCGCTGATCACAGGCCGCGATCTGCTTCAGCATTTCCAACTTGAGCCAGAGCCGCTCATCGGGACGATATTGGAAAGCGTGCGCGAAGCACAGGTTACGGGGGATGTGTCTACACGCGAAGAAGCGCTGGACTGGGTCCAACGCTTCCTGGATGCATCGTCATAGCAGTACCCGCCCGCGCTTTTGCCTACTCTGCTTCAACATCTCCGGGGACAGGCCGCTCGTAAAACAGCAGCATGGTTTTACCATACGTGCGCTCATCGTACAGTTCAAGCGTTTGTAGATCGACGTCCTCGCGTTCGTGCGGGTCAATCTGCACAATCACCACGCCGTCCGGGTGCAGGTTTTCCGGCCTCTCATCCAGGACCAACAACGCCTGCTTCCACAGGCCGCGATACTGGGGCGGCGCCACAAAAACGTATTCAAACGCCTCAGGGTTTGGGCGCAGCAAATAGTCAAACGCGTCGGCACGCAGCACCTCGGCACGTTCGGCCAACCGGGTAACAGCCAGATTTTCCTGAATTGTGCGGATCGCCATTCGATCGTTGTCGATGAACAACACGCGCGCCGCTCCCCGGCTGAGCGCTTCGATCCCCACGCTCCCCGTCCCGGCAAACAAGTCCAGAAACGAGCAGTCTACGATCCCCGTGCCCAGGATGTTAAACAGCGCTTCCTTGACGCGGTCCATCACGGGGCGCGTGGAGTTCCCAGGGACCATTTTTAATTTCCGCCCCTTGGCGGTTCCGGCAATAACTCGGATCGGCACGTGCGCCTCCCGCCGCGTTACATGTACATTTCGACGACTTCACGCGCGGCGCGAATGTTCGAGGTCGGCGTAGTGGTCATAATAACACACCCGGTGGAGAGGATGAAGCGGCGCCCATTGGTCTGCTCGATTGCCTGGCGGGCCTGGGTCCGCACTTCGACCGGCGTCCCGTTGTGCATCGGGTCCCAGCGCCCGATACCACCACTGACAGCGCCGTTAAATTTCAGTTTACCGACAGACAGGTCAGGATCGGTTTCACGATCATGCCAGTTAATCACCTGGACCGGGTAATCTGCCAGCAGATCAAACATCGGCACCTGACCGTGCACATGCATAACATTCAGCCACCAGCTATCGGGCAGCGCCTCAAGAATACGCAGATCGTAGGGCCGGCCAAACTCAAGGTATTCACTGTCGTTCATCAAGGCATACGAAGCGTGCTGGACGGCATAAAATATGCCGGATACTCCGGTGCGGCGCATGGCATCGATAAACCGCAGTGTGCTGTCGGTGATCGTGTTCAAACCTGTCTTTAACCGATCCGGGGCTGTACGCATATGCTCGATCAGCACATCAGGACCGGCAATGTTCTTCGCCTGGGCAAGCGGGCTAAAAACCGTCTGGATATATGGAACCTCGTCCCTGAAAGCATCCTTTAGCAGCCGCAGCACTTCCAACTGGCGGGCCAGCGCCCCGCGATCTGGGTCCAGCACCCGAAGCTCAGTCCAATCCAGCGAGCGCTGCACCGCGCGGCGAATATATTCGCGCGTTCCTTCCAGGCTGCCCACCCAGCGATCCTGAACACCATAGTCGGTGATACAAAAGCTGCTTGCAGGCGAAATTTTGACAAAATCGAAATCCCAGCGCCGCTGAAACGCAACGGTTGCTTCAGCTAGATCGGCGGCACGCTGGTCATCACCGGGCCAGTGACGCCACAGCGCCACCGGGATACGATCGGTTTTCTCGCCTGCGATTGTTTTTTCGAGGCGCTCTCGTTTAGTCATGGACATACTGGCATCTGTCCCTTCACGTCAAAAGCCCTTTCATCTGGCTGATCTGCTGCCCGGCCATACGCTTGAGCATCACGTAGCGCTCTTTATCATCGGTCTCACTTTCCAGCCGGTTCGCTGCCAGCTCCAGCACTTTTTGGAAAACCTGGGTCGCCTGTTCAGTATTTCCTACTTTGCGATAGGACAACCCCAGCCCCCAGTACACATCAATATTATCCGGGGCCTCTTCTGCCAGCCGCTGAAACTGCTCAACAGCGCGTTCATTGTCGCCTGCATAGTGCGTTTTCCAGGCTTCGCCAATCCTCGCGCTAATATCCTCTTTTTTGTCCATAACAATCTCCAGATAGTGTGACACTCAGGGATGCCTATGCCGCATTATACTGTACGCAACCGGTATAGCAAGCAACGATATGGCAGATCAAGGCCGAACCGTGATCTTTATCGGCAAGGTAATACGCCGTCCCAGGCTGGTACCGCGCCCATCCCGCACAAACAGCGGCTCCATTGTTTCGCAGGGAGAAATGATCATCTGGCTACAGCTTCCAACCTGTACCATAACATTATACGTGCCCGGCGCGATGTCCTGGTCAAGCGGCAAAGAATAGTCATCGCGCAAATAGTAATCTAGCAAGGGCCAGGTCGGCCACTGGCTGCTTGGGATCATGCCTGGATGCCGGTGCTGTACAAAGCTGATGCGCTGTGACGGGTCATCCTCAGCAGCTATGCTCACGTTCACCTGGTAGTCTGGCAGATCAGGCCGGATCGCCCGCCAGTAGAGCGTGACTGGTAGTTCGCCTCCCGCCCTGATATTGTCACTCTCACCGACATCGTATGCCAACAAGTCTATTCCGCCTTGCAGCGCCAGTGGGTGCTGGTTTTGGGCCGAAAGCACTACGCCGGGCTGGGATTGAACGGTGAACGCGCCCGGCGCAAGCTGTGCCACCAGGCCCGCCAGGATCGACATAATTCCGGCCACCAACAACACCGGTCGTTCACCAACAGGCGGGAGTGGTTCTACACCGCCTGACCGGCTGGTTGATCTGTATTCCAGGCGCAAACTTATTATCAGCATCAGGACAAGTGACAGTCCTGACAGTCCCCAGGCTATGCTCCGGGCCGATGTGCTGCCAAAGTATACAACGACTTCGTGTCGCCCGGCGGGCAGCGCAAACGTAATAAGCCCGGTTTCGCTGTTTCCTGTTACTTCAGCAGGTTGGCCGTCAATCCTGGCACGCCAGCCGGGGAAATAGTAAGTCAGCAAGGGGATGATCACCGGGTTAGCAGACCGGACGACCAACCGCTCCAACTGCGGCGTGTGCTCGACAATATCCACCTGGGTAGAAGCAGGCAGCATGTCACGGGCCACTTTGTCCACCGCGCCATCTTGATACGATGCAATCAGCAGCAGAGAGGGGTTAGGTATGCCCGCCACATCCTGAGGAAGCAGCCAGCCAGTAGTTAGCGAGGCAGCCATGTGCCCACGGGCTTCCTCACGCAGCACAGCAGACAGATCAGGCACCGGGTGGGTTTCCTGCCATGTTGGGAGACATAGTACCGGCAAGGCCCAGATCAAAACCCACAGCAGGCAGGCCGCCATCCCCGCCGCGCCTATGCCTGGACGCCGCGCCTCCAGAAACCGTCCAAGCTGCGCCGCGCCAACTGCCCCGCACGCCGCGATGACCGGCAGTAAATCGCGCGGGTAGAACAGCGGCCAACCCGGCAGCGCATCCCAGATCGGGCGGGCTGGCGGCATTGCCAGCACAAACAACACGATGCCCACGCCCACAAAATAGAGTGCTTCCCGCTCCTCCTGTGAGATCGCGCTCAGCAGGTGCGCGATCCGCCACTGAAACGCGTCCCCGCGCGCCACACCTGGCTGCGGGTGCGGCGGCGTATGCCTCCACGCCCATCCCAGCACCAGAACCAACGCGATCACGGTCAACGTCCAGACGGCGAAACCGATTGAATGCGTCTGCGCAGGATTGATAGCGCTCAGGTCCAGGCGGCCCGGTGGCGTCAGCATATCCGGTAGAGAAAGTGATGCGGCAGCATCTACAGGCGGTGCTGCCACAGACCGCCATGTGACGGCGTGATGTTCTGCCCAGGCGGGCAGCCAGTAAAAAGCTGGCAGGGCTGTGCCAAATCCCCACGCCAACAGCGCCCGCCGCCACCCACCGACTGCTGTGCGCAGCACAACCCGGCGCCACACCAGCCAGCCCACCAATATGCTAACCAGCAGCACATTGAGCGGCGTATCTGCTAGCCAAAGAGCGGCTAACAAGAGTGACGCCAGGAGGATGTCCCACCCCCGGTCCGTCAGCAGCACCCGGTCAAACGCCCACAGTGCCGCAGGGAATAAGCCCGCCGCCAGCACGCCTCCTAGATCGCCCTGCAAGTAGGGCTGGACCAGCGCCAACTGTGGGCTGTACAGATACACCAGCGCTGCCAGTATTCCTGCATAGGTTCCCCAGCGCCGCCGCACAAAGCTAAACATGCCTAACCCGGCCAGACCAATGCCGCATACCAACACAAATTTGATGCTGGTTTCCGGGCTGGATTGCGCCAGCACATAGTGCAGCCCGGTGAGATAATGCGACAGTGGCGCCAGGTAGTTCCACAGCGGTGATCCATAACCGTAGTTAAAGTCCGGCGCCCAACGCGGGTATAAAATCCCGGCCTGGATGCTTTCCGCCACTTCAATTGTGCGGGCCAGTTGCCCCTGGATATCGGTTCCACGCGGCAGCCCGACGCGCGTCAACAGAGGCCACACCACTACCACGCACGCCACCACGATCACCCAGAAAGCCCAGTCTACCTCGCGGCGAGACCGTTGCATCCACTCAGGCAGGTCGTCATACGTCATGCCCAGCGGTAATTTTGAGTCTTTTCGGAAAGTCACACGACCGGCCTTGTAGACAGCATATCAACGAGCACAGCACACAATTAGCGTACAACCAGACGCTGCTTGTGTTATAATGTTATCCTAACCGACCGGATTCCGCCTGACCAGCCAATCACATCCTCAGGCGTCCCGTTGTTCGGCGTTGCCAGTGACTGGCTTGTATTCGTGGGAGCAGAACGGTCACGATGTCGTCAAAAGAGACACTTCTCAACGGACGCTACCGCCTGGTGGCGCAGCAGGGGTCCGGCGGCATGGCAGTCATCTATAAAGCGACCGACCTGGCCTTGAGCCGCACGGTGGCCGTTAAGATACTACGCCCCAGCCTGACCAATGATTCCGATTTTCTAAAGCGATTCCGGCAGGAAGCGCGCAACGTTGCCAACCTGTCCCATCCAAATATCGTGACGGTTCACGATGTCGGTCAGGATGGCAACACGCACTACATTGTGATGGAATACGTTGACGGCACCGACCTGAAAAACCTGATTCGCTCCGAAGCGCCATTTCCTATCGACCGGGCGTTAAGTATCACGATCAAAATCTGCGCCGGGGTAGGGTATGCGCACCGGGCGGGCCTGGTACACGCCGACGTGAAGCCGCAAAACGTGCTCGTCACCAAGAGTGACAATGTCAAGGTTACCGACTTTGGTATCGCTCAGGCGCTCTCCGCGACCCAACCGCGCTCACGCCAAAAAATCGTGTGGGGCAGTCCACACTATTTTTCGCCCGAACAGGCACAGGGCGAACCCCCTACGCCTGCATCGGACGTATACGCGATTGGGATTGTGATGTTCGAAATGCTGACAGGTAAACTGCCATTTGCTGGGACCGATCAGCAAGAACTGGCGATGGCCCATATCCGCGAAACGCCGCCCAATGCATCCGATTTCAACCCGAACGTCCCTGTACACCTGGATCGCATCCTGCAAAAGGTGATGTCCAAAGAACCGGCGTCGCGCTACCGCACGGCTGATCAGTTGGGGCGCATCCTGATCGCGTATCGTCGCCAGGGGCAGGTGACAACCGATCAGGTGCCCGAAGTCCCCCACGAGGACACATCATCCGGCACAGAAGCCACCCTTCCGCCCACACCGGGGCCGGGTTACGTCGAGCCAGATGCCTCGTCCGGTTACCGACCTGCGCCACCCAGTGAGCCATCTGTTCAAGCGCCGGTTTCTTATTCAAATTCAGGAGTCACCACAGACGCCTATACGAACGCCTCGTATCGCAGCCCGGCCACGACGCCGAGCATGTCGCCGGTACCGTCACAGCCCTACCAGCCACCGCGCGCGCCTGACGTCATGATCCAATCCCGGTATCGTGCCGCCGAGCCGCCGCAACAGCTCGACATGGTGACACTCGTGCTCGCGTTTCTGGCGTTCATCGCCGTCGTGCTGCTGATTCCGCTGTGGATCGCCGTTTACCAAGCGTGGATGGGCTGACCAGGCTGGACATACTGGACATAGATGGCGTATAACCTATAATACGGGGGGACCGGAATATTTCTTATGCAATGCTAACTTCCCCAAGATTATCCAGTCTGGTTTTTTAATCCCCGTTCTTGTATAATTTTTATTACAATGTATGATACGAAAACAGATTGAGCATGTACTGTACACAGAGTGCGGACTGGAGGCTTAGCAGTGAATAACCGCTCTCGGAACATGTTTGTGTACATCCTCATTATCGCAGCTATTGCTGCGATTGTGTTTGGTGTACGCAGCAACAGCGCCAGTTCGAAAGAGTTGACCGTCAGCGAACTCGTGCGAGATGTCAATAACCGCCGGGTCAACGCGATTTCTGTTTCTGACGAGGGAAAACTCACCGTCACCTACGACGGAAATGAAACACGAAACGCCCAGGTCAATCCGAACACGGACAACGTTGTCGACTTACTCGAATCGCTGGGTGCTAACCCGGACATCTTGCAGAACGAGATAGATTTCGAGTTCACAAAGCCCAGCAACCTGTTCAACTGGATTGGCTTGATCGGCACCTTTTTGCCCCTGCTGCTCATCGGAGGATTTATTTACCTGATGCTGCGGCAGGCCCAGGGGTCTAACAACCAGGCATTGTCATTTGGCAAGAGCCGTGCCCGTATGTTCACAGGCGACCAGCCCACGGTGACATTCGAGGATGTGGCCGGGGCAGACGAATCCAAAGAAGAACTACAAGAAGTCGTTGAATTCCTCAAAGACCCCGAACGCTTCATCCAGCTTGGGGCGCGCATTCCAAAAGGCGTGCTGCTGGTTGGTAGTCCTGGGACCGGTAAAACCCTGTTGGCGAAAGCAGTCAGCGGTGAGGCCGGGGTGCCGTTTTTCAGCATTTCCGGCTCTGAGTTCGTCGAAATGTTCGTCGGTGTTGGTGCCAGCCGTGTGCGCGACCTGTTTGACCAGGCCAAGCGGCACAGCCCGTGCATCATCTTCATCGACGAGATCGACGCCGTTGGCCGCCAGCGCGGCGCGGGTCTGGGCGGCAGCCACGACGAGCGCGAGCAAACGCTCAACCAGATTCTGGTCGAGATGGACGGTTTCGATACCGACACCAACGTGATCATCATGGCCGCCACCAACCGCCCGGACATTCTCGACCCGGCGCTGCTGCGTCCCGGTCGCTTTGACCGGCGCGTGGTCCTGGACCGTCCCGACATGCGCGGACGCGAAGCCATTCTCAAAGTCCATGTACGCGGCAAACCGCTTGCCTCGGATGTCGATCTGGGCGTGCTGGCAAAGTCTACACCGGGCTTCGTCGGCGCCGACATCGAAAACCTGGTCAACGAGGCCGCCATCGTGGCTGCGCGTAAGAATAAAAAGAGCATCAGTATGCGCGACTTTGAAGAAGCCGTCGAACGTGTGGTGCTCGGACCAGAACGCCGCAGCCGGATCATCAGCGAAGAAGAAAAGCGCATGATCGCCTATCACGAAGCCGGTCATGCGGTCGTATTCCACATGCTGCCCCACTGCGACCCGGTTCGCAAGGTGACGATTGTCTCGCGCGGCATGGCGGGCGGCGTCACCTGGGTGATGCCGGACACCGACTCGATCCTGGGCACTACCAAGCGCTACACGGAGCGGATTGCCGGGGCGCTTGGCGGACGTGCAGCCGAGGAAATCGTGTTTGGCGATATTACCAACGGCGCATCAAGCGACCTGGAAGAAGTAACCCGCATTGCGCGCACGATGGTGACACGCTGGGGCATGAGCAGTAAGTTGGGACCGCGCGTCTTCGGTCAGAAAGAAGAGCTGATTTTCCTGGGGCGCGAGATCGGCGAACAGCGCGACTACAGCGAAAGTGTCGCCGAGCAGATCGATGAGGAAGTACACGAGATTGTATCCACCGCCTATGAACGGGCGCTGCAAGTGCTGCGTGAAAACCGCGACAAACTCGATCTCGTGGCAGAACGGCTTATCGAAGTAGAAACGCTTGGTCGTGAAGAATTCCTGGAGTTGATGGGCGAATCGCAGCCCCCGGAATCGCCTGCCACCCCGCCCGACGCGATAGCCGCCACGCCAAGTGACAGCCTGGATGGCAAGCAGACGGGCAGCGATATGCCCCCTGCCCCAATGGGCACGGCACCGTCACCGGCGTAATCGAGGTTACGCACCGCAAACAACAAGGCCCTGCCGGACTTTCGACAGGGCTTGTTTTTTTGCTTGCATAATACCCATCACCGCAAGTTAAGCGTCACCCTCGTAGATGCGCCAGCCGCGCTCAACCGCTGCCGCACGCATAAGCTCGTCTGGGTATGTAGCCACCGGGTAGCCGCTCCCTGCTAACAGCGGGATATCGGAGTGGCTGTCGGCATACGCGGCGCAGGTGTCGAACGATACACCGGGCATGTACTCTGCCAGGTAGGCATGGACAAAGTCCACTTTCCGCGCGCCGGAACAGGTCTGCCCGACTACACGCCCGGCGCAGCGCCCGTTGCGCATCTCCAGGCGCGATCCCAGCCCTGCGTCTGCCCCTAGGTGCTCTACCAGTCTGCTCACCATGCCATCAAGCATGGTTGAAACCAGCACAACAGGGTGTCCCTGTGCTTTATGCTGCTTCAAAATAGCCACGATATCAGGCCGCAGTGTCAACACCAGGTGCCCTTGCATGATCTGGTCAAAAATTGCCCCGACCTGCATATCTGCCCAACCCGTCATCAACCACGCCATCAAGCGGACCCACCGGTCCCGGAAACCCGCCTGGCTGAGCAAGCCGATTTTGCTCAACTGGTAGTGTGGCAGCGCGGAGATATATAACCAACTTTTTCGCACCGGGTTCACATCCGGCGACTTCAGCAGCGCTTCCCACACGTCGCCGCCCGATGTCAGCGTGCCGTCTATATCAAAAAACACAGCCTGAATATCTGGATCATGTGCGTAAGACAAAATACCACTCCCTTATGGTGCTATTGTTCGGCCTGTTCGCGCGCTTCGATCTCCATTCGGGCCAGCTCGCGGCGCAGGATTTTGCCTACCGCCGTGCGCGGCAGTTCGTCCACAAAGTCAATACGTGTCGGCGTCTCGTAACGCGCCAGCCGTTGCCCGGTGAACTCGATCAATTCTTCCGCTGTTAACGCCTGCTGTTCCTTCACCACCACCCAGGCTTTGAGCGCTTCCTGCCCTACCTTGTTTGGGTCCGGGTGAGGGATCGCGACAACAGCGGCTTCTTTCACCGCCGGGTGCTCCATCAGCACGTCTTCCACATAACGCGGATATACGTTAAAACCGCCGATGAGCGCCATGTCTTTTTTCCGGTCCACGATGTAAAAATAGCCGTCCTCATCCATCCGCGCAATATCCCCGGTATACAGCCAAACATTACCGTCTGGCCCTTTGCGCAGCGCGTTTGCCGTCTCGGTAGGCATACCGTGATAGCCACGCATTAGCTGCGGCCCGCGCATCAACAGCTCGCCCACTTCGCCAACTGGTACATCGGTCACGCCGTCGTCCAGGTCCACGATCCGCATTTCCATATCCGAGAGCGGCAGCCCAATTGACCCCACGCGGTTTTCGCCGCGCACCGGGTTCACATGCGATGCCGTCGGCGCCTCGCTCATGCCAAAACCTTCAAGGATCACGCCGCCGGATAGTTCCTCAAAGCGCCGCTTGGTCGTTGGCGGCAGCGGTGCTGATCCGCTCACGCACGCATAAATGGATGACAGATCGCATTTTCTCGCGATCACCCTGCTATTGCTGTTAATCGCGTTAAACAGCGCCGGTACGCCCATGAGCAACGTGGGGTGATACTGGTGGATGTTATCCACCACGTCGGGGATGTCGCGCGCATTCGGCACCAGGATCATCGCCGCATGCAGCGACACGGCAAAACTCATCACCGCTACCATGCCAAAGACGTGAAACAGCGGGATCGCCGCCAGGAAAACTTCCAGCACATCAGGCCGGGCCAGCCACGCCTGGCATTGCAGCGTATTTGCCACCAAGGCCGCATGGGTGGACATCGCCGCCTTTGGAACGCCGGTTGTGCCGCCTGTATACTGGAAGATCGCGATGTCACCTGCGCTAACCTCAACGTCAACGTGTCTGCCAGCATAGCGCACCAGTACGTCCTGCAACCAATGGTCTTCAGGCCGTTTTTGAATGCGATGCCCGTCTTTTTTCTCGCGGGCCAGCGTGAACAAAGACCGGGCTAAGCCGGGCAGGTATTCCTTGACATTCGTTACAATCACGTGCTCGATATGGGTTTCGCTTTGCACCTGTTTGAGGTTGCCATAAAATAGCGTCAGCGCGATAGCCACTCTGGCCCCGCTGTCAACCAGTTGGTGACGCAGCTTGTCCGGTGGGAAAGTCGGGTTGACGGCGACCACCGCGCCGCCTGCCTTCAGCACACCAAAAAACGCTATCACAAACTGAACGCAGTTTGGCATGATGATCGCCACTCGTTCGCCTTTTTTCAGTCCCAGGTCAACCAGCGCCGCCGCCAGCGCATCGGTCAGCGCGTTAATCTCGCCATACGTCAGCGTGCTCTCGACCCGCCCGATGACCGGCAGATGCGCCGAGGTGATGGTTGCCGTATAGTTGCCGTATTCTTGGGCAGCGTTGGTCAGAAAGTGATAGAGCGGAAACTCAGGGTAGGGCATCAGGCTGTGCGGAACGCCTGAATCGTAGTGTTGCAGCCAGGGTTTGTCTTGGTAGGTTGCCATCATAAAACACGCCTTGTCGGCATATGCTCCTTTCTTTTGACCAGTCAGATTACCGGGGAAACGCTTGTACAGATTGCAAACATGTGTATATATTATTATTAAACACTAGACTCACGAAGAGGTGCGTTTTTTTCTAATAGTGGCAGGTACTCAAGGAAAACATACCATGTCCAAGCAGCTTCCTCTTTTTCCCATCGACAGCGAACATGCCCTGACTCGCCGCAGCACCCTGGGGCAGGCGATCCCGGTTTTCCAGGAACATCTGCGCCAGGAGGGGCGCAGCCCGCACACCATCAACGCCTTTACCTCGGACCTGGGTTTGCTGTGCGAACTCTATGGTGAGGACAGAGCGCTTTTTGAATTCAACACGACACGGCTCAACCGCTTCATGGAATGGATCGAGCATGGCCGGGGCGTGCCGTGCAGCCGGAAATCCTACGCCCGCCGCGTGACAACGCTCAAGGTGTTTTTCAAATACCTGAAAAACGAAAACATCCTGTCCGCCGATCCGGCAGAAGCCCTGGTGCAGCGCTCCGGGGCGGCGCCGCTCCAGCCGATTGTGGAGGACGACGACGTAGACCGCCTGCTCGCCTACACGCTTTCGCTGCGCCTGGGCGACAACCCGGACGCACGCCCGGACCTGCTTGTCCGGTTGCTGATAGACACGGGTATCAAAAAGGGCGAATGTATGGCGCTCAAGCCGGAGCACATTCTACGTGACGATCCAACCGCCCCCCTGCTCCTGATCCGCCATCGCAAACCGAACAATGTCTACAAGGAGCGGAAAGTTGCGCTGGACCCGGACTGGCTGGTTGTGTTTGATGAGTACATGGAACAGTACAACCCGCCCGACACGATCTTCGATTGCACGGCGCGCAACTTGGAATATGTGCTCAGCGATGTCGCGGACGGGGCGGGCATCACGGGTAAAGTCTCATTCGAGGTTTTGCGCTGGACGTCGGCTGTGCGCGCTTACCAGCGCGGCGCGGACCTGGAAGCGTTGCGGGAGAAAATGGGGCTGAGCCGGATTAGCTGGCGTGAGACGAGCGCAAAGATCAAGTGCCTCGCAACGCAGCAGGATTATAAGGAATTGATCTGATCGCTACCATACCCGGCACATCAAGCCTTTGAGATACGATCCTTCCGGAAACGTCAGCGCAATGGGGTGATCGGGCGCCTGCGCCAGCCGCCGGATAATCTGCGCATCGCGCCCGGCATCCATCAGCGCCGCAAAGACGATCTTTTGAAACAGGTCCGCGCTCACCGCCCCGGAACACGAGAACGTGACCAATATGCCCCCTGGCCTCAGCAGCCGGAACGCCAGCCAGTTGATGTCTTTGTAGCCCCTGGCCGCCTGTTCTACCTGCTGCGAGGAATGGGCAAACTTGGGCGGATCGAGAATGATCATGTCGAACTGCCGGTCCATATCGCGGTAGGTGCGCAATACCTGGAACACATCGCCCTCGACAAAATCGTCGTCCGCCGTATCAAACCCGTTCAGCGCGATGCTGCGGCGCGCCAGTTGCAGCGCATCGGCTGAGCTGTCGACGTTAACCACCCGCTTGACCAAGCTGCCCAGCGCATAAACCGCGAACCCGCCCGTATACGAAAACGCGTTCAGCACCACGCGCTCCGAGGCGTGTTCATCCCCGCGAAACCAATCGCCCACTATCGCGCGGTTCTCGCGCTGGTCCAGGTAGAACCCGGTTTTGTGCCCCTGGCGAATATCGACCAGAAACCGCCGCCCGTTCTCATCGATCTCGATCAGGTCGGGCGGCTCGCTGCCGTGCAAAACGCCGGTTTCCGGGGGCAGCCCTTCTTTCTGCCGGATGTCCACATCGCTGCGTTCGTAAACCCCCGCCGGATTCAGCATCTCTGCCAGCAGGTCAACCAGCCTTGCTTTTTGTGCCGCGATGCCCAGCGTTAGCGCCTGGATCACCAACCAATCCCCGTAGCGATCCACTACCAACCCCGGCAGCCCGTCGTTTTCGGCGTTCACCAGGCGGCAGGCGTTTGGGGTGCCCTGCTGGTGAATATGGTTCTCGACATGACGCACGTCAATCGCTCGCTGCAAGCGCCCTTGCCAGAAATTCCGGTCGATTTCCTCGGACTCGTCCCACGACAATAGCCGGATACGAATACTTGACCGGCTGTTCCAATACCCGCGCGCCAGGAACTTACCGGCTTCGTCCCGCACGGCCACGATGTCACCGTCCGCCGGGTCGCCATTCACGCGCGCCACCGCGCCGGAAAATATCCACGGGTGCCGCCGCAAAACGGCCTTCACCCGCTTGGCATGAATGATCGCAGATGCTTCGCTCATGGCGTATCGCCTATCATCGCCAGCAGCCCGTCCTCATCCAGCAGCGAGACACCCAACTGCTGTGCTTTCGCCAGCTTGCTGCCTGGCGCCTCGCCCACGATGACATAGGATGTTTTTCGGCTGACGCTGCCGGTCACCTTGCCGCCGTGCTTTTCGATCAGCGCTTTGGCTTCGTTGCGCTGCAAGGTAGGCAGCATGCCGGTCAGCACAAATGTTAGCCCGGCCAGCGCATTGGATGCGGTTTTTTCGGTGCCCAGTTCTTCAGCCAACCGCACGCCCGCAGCGCGGAACTTGTCGATCAATGCCCGGTTGCGCGGGGTGGCGAACCACTCAACCACCGCGTCGGCTGTGTGCGGCCCCAGCCCTTCGATAGCTTCCAGGTCTTCCACGGTTGCCGTAGCCAGCGCGTCGAGCGTGTGATACTGCTGGACCAGCATCCCCGCGACCGTCGTTCCAACCCCCCGGATACCCAACGCGCCAAGCAGCCGCGCCAGCGGGCGTTCCTTCGCCGCCTGGACGCTGGTTAGCAGGTTTTGTACCTTTTTCTCCGCAAAGCCTTCCAGCGGCAGCAGGGTTTCTGCCGCCAGCGTAAACAGGTCAGCCTCGTCATGGATCAGCCCTTCGCTGAGCAGCAGCCGCACGCCGCGCTCGCCCAACCCCTCGATATCCATCGCGCCGCGCGATACAAAATACTCGATATTGCGGGCTACGCGCTCCGGACACGCCGGGTTGGTGCAATAATAGGCCACTTCATCCTCGTCGCGTTCCACCGGTGAATCACAGGCCGGGCACGTCTCCGGCGGCTGGATCGTCCGCTCATCCCCGGTCCGCGCCGCGATCACCGGGCCAACCACATACGGGATCACTTCGCCGGAGCGCTTGACGATCACCGTGTCGCCGATGCGAATGTCTTTCTCCTCGATCAGGTCATAATTGTGCAGACTCGCCTGCCGGACCGTTACCCCGCTGACAAACACCGGCTCTAACACGGCGGTCGGCGTCAGGACCCCGGTGCGCCCAACATTGGCAACCACGTCGAGCAGTGTTGTGCTCACTTCCTCTGCCGGGAACTTGAATGCAATCGCGCCGCGCGGGTCTTTGCCCACCACCCCAAGATCATCATATATCACGTGATCGTTGACTTTGATCACCAGCCCATCGATCTCGTATGGCAGATCGTGGCGGCGATCCTCGAACCCTTCCACGTATGCGATCATAGCTTCCAGGTCATCAAACTGCCGGATTACCCCGTCTGCCGTCAGGAATCCCAGCCGTCGCAAGTAATCGAGCGTGCCCCACTGTGTCCCCGGAACATTGCCGTCGGCGTCCACGATGGCATAGCAGTACATCGTCAGCGGGCGCGAAGCCGTCACACGCGCGTCTTTCTGCTTGAGCGCGCCGGAAGCCGTATTACGGGCATTGACAAACAGCGGCTGGCCTTCCTCGGCCATGCGCCGGTTCAGTTCTTCAAAATCCTGTTTGAGGAACAACACTTCTCCGCGCACGACCAGGCGGCGCGGCGCGGGTGGCCCATCCGGCGATACCGGGATGCGCAGCGGCACAGTGTGGATCGTGCGCACGTTAGGCGTTATCTCGTCGCCAATGTCACCGTTGCCCCGCGTCGCGCCCAGCGTCAGCAGACCGTCCGTATAGGTCAGGACAACCGTCAGCCCGTCGAACTTCGGCTCGACCACGTAATCCAGCGCGAAGTTTTCCGGCAGCAGCCGCCCGATCCGCTCGCGCCAGCCGCGTACATCGTCCGCTCCAAAGGCATTGCCCAGGCTCAGGATTGGGGCCGTATGTTCGACCTTTGGCAGATCGGTTTGCAGGTCGCTGCTGACACGCTGCGTCGGAGAATCGGGCGTTTGCAGTTCGGGGTGCTTTGCTTCGATAGCTGCCAGCTCATGAAACAAGGCGTCGTATTCGCCGTCGGTAATGACCGGCGCGTTCAACACGTAGTAGCGGTAGATATGCTCGTGCAACTGGCGGCGCAGGTCTTCAGCGCGCGCCGCGATGTCCTGTCGGCTCACCGGTTTCTCTCCACCCTGTTATTACGGCGAAGTCACCATCAAGTAGTTGCGTGCTGCCCAACCATACCGCGTCGGATCGTTGGGGTCTTCAATACGCCACCATTCAAACCCGTCGGCGGCCTGCGGGCCATCGACCAGCACGAATGTATCGTCATCATACGCCAGAAAGCGCGGCAGGCCATCCCGTCCCGGCGTATCCCTGACATTCAGGCCGCTTGTTTCCACCCCGATCACCTGCACCGCCGCGCCAATAACAAACTCGCCCGGCGGCAGTGAGGGACTGGGGATCGGCGTGGGCAGGGTGACGGTCGGCGTGGGAAGCGCCTGTGGGATAGTCGTGGGATAGGTCCCCGCATTCGGTTGGGGCACGCCCGCGCTGTTACCCGCTGCAAAATCCTGGCTTAACGTCGGTTGGGCTGTCATTACCTGCACACGCGGCGGTTGGTTGCCGGGCGTGTTCGGCTCGGTCAGCCCTGATACGGCATACAGCAGCCCAAACGCCGCCAGCCCAACAACGGCGATCATCACCACCAGCGACCACCAGGGCAGGTAGAGACCGCTTTCACTTGGTCGGACGCCCCGCTGCCCGGCTGGGCGAGGATGTGACACAGCATATTGTCCCTGCGGCGGTGGTGCATAGGCAGGCGGGGGCGCAGCCGACGCACGATCTGTGCGGCGGCGGCGTGAGTGCGGCGGCTGGTGGGGCTGCTGCCCGGCTGGTAACCGGGGAGGCGGCGAAGGTGATGCCCCCGGCATGCGTGATGGTTCCACCGGGCGCGTCCGCTCCGGCTGCGCAGCGTCTCTTTGTGATTGGTCGGGCGGCATAACAGGCTGTTCACCTGCCGCTCGCGGCGCTTGTCCCTTAGGCGGTATCTCACTCATAACCGGACATCTTCACTACACTGGCCTGGTTACCATCGTCAGCTTAGCACTAACACATCACCCGGTGGTTCGACTCACACTGCCAAGTATACCACACGCCTGCCTGCCGCATCTGTGCCAATTGTTGACAGCCATCACCCGTTTGCTGTACGCTCTTGGCGGGATATACCGGTCGTACAACACGAGAGAATGTGTCTTTATGACCCTCTATGAATATGCAGGCAACCTGCACGTCCACACCCGCTATTCCGATGGCGCCGCTTACCATGCCAGAATCGCCGATGACGCCCTGCTGGCCGGGCTGGACTTCGTCGTCTTCACCGATCATAACCTCTGGGTGCCGGGCGTGGAAGGGTACTACGGTGACCCGGACCGGGGTTATGTCCTGCTGCTGGCCGGTGAAGAAGTGCATGACCGTTCCCGCATACCGCCGGGTAATCACGTGCTGGTATACGGTGCCGAACAGGAAGTGTCCCAACACGCCCACACGCTGCCGGGACTGATCAAGGCAGTGAACCAGGCAGGCGGTATGAGCTTCATCGCGCATCCGGACGATCATGCAGTTGCCTGGATGGGTGAATCGGCGTTTCCCTGGGCAGACCGGCATATAGAGGGTTTCACCGGGCTGGAAATCTGGAACTACATGTCACGCTTCAAAGATCATATTCAGACCCGCCGCCAGACGCTGCGCAGTATCTTCAACCCGGAAGACATCATGCTTGGTCCTAACCCGCGCACCCTGATGCTGTGGGATCAACTACTCGGCATGGGTCAAGACATCGTTGGCATTGGCAGCGCAGACGCGCACGGCACGCAGTACAGGCTGGGACCGATCAGCCACACCGTTTTCCCGTATGATTTTTTGTTTAGCTGCGTGAACACGCACATCCTGACTAAATTTGCCCTGACCGGCGAATTGCAGCACGACAAAGAGGTGCTCTATACGGGCCTGCGCCAGGGGCGTGTATTTATCGGATACGATCTTCCTGCCCGCACAAAAGGCTTTCGCTATACGGCACAGGGACAAAACACCTCGGCTGTCATGGGCGGGCATATCCGCCTGGGACACGGGGTGACACTCCAGGCGCTCGCGCCAACCCGCGCGCGTATCCGGATCATCTGCGGCGGCGATGTTGTGGCTGAAGAGCGCAGAGTCGAAAACCTGACGCACGTCGTGCGCAAACCAGGCGCCTATCGCGCGGAAGTCTGGCTGCCCTACCGTGATCGGGAACGGATGTGGATTATCAGCAACCCGATTTACGTTGACCCGAACCCCAGCAGTTTGCGCCGGTAATTCTCATGCAGTCTGGTTAGCAGCATACTCAATACAACGATATAATATTCAGAACGTTAGTTCGCATCCATAATCTATAATGGAAGGGAACATGTATGCCCCCATTTGAGCTCGTCTCAGATTACAGGCCAACCGGCGATCAACCCCAGGCCATCATCCAACTGCTCGAAGGTATCAACCAGGGCCTGCGATACCAGACCCTGCTGGGTGCGACCGGTACCGGCAAAACCTATACGATTGCGAACGTTGTTGCACAGCTACAGCGTCCCACCCTGGTACTGGCCCATAACAAAACGCTGGCCGCACAGCTTTACGCCGAGTTCAAAGACTTTTTCCCGCGCAACGCCGTTGAATACTTTGTCAGCTACTACGACTACTACCAGCCCGAAGCGTATGTGCCCCGGCACGACCTGTACATCGAAAAAGAAACGCAGATCAACGAAGAGATCGACCGCCTGCGCCTGTCGGCCACCGCCTCTCTGTTAAGCCGCCGCGATGTGCTGATTGTGGCGTCCGTGTCGTGCATCTATGGTCTGGGCAACCCGGTTACCTGGGACCAGGCAACATTAAAGCTCATCCAGGGCGAAATGAACCGCCGTGACCGGATTCTGCGGCACCTGGTCGGCATTCACTACAGCCGTAACGACCTGGAACTACGGCCCGGCACCTTCCGCGTACGCGGTGATACTTTGGAGGTCATGCCCGGCTACAGCGAAACCGCGTACCGTGTGGCGATGTTTGGCGACGAGATCGAGCGCATTGTGGAGTTTGTCCCGCTGACCGGCGAAGTGCTGGACGAACCACAAGAGATCGCAATCTTCCCTGCCAAGCAGTTTGTCACCGAGCAGGAAAAGCTCAAGCAGGCACTGCACGACATCGAGCAGGAATTGGAACAGCGGATCGCTGAATTCCAGCGTGAGGGACGGCTGCTCGAAGCCCAGCGCATCGAACAGCGCACCCGCTACGATCTGGAGATGATTCGCGAAGTTGGCTATACCGGCGGCATCGAGAACTACTCACGCCACCTGGACCAGCGCCCGCCCGGCAGCCCTCCCTGGACGCTGCTGGATTACTTCCCGCCGGACGCGCTGATCGTCATTGACGAGAGTCACATGACGATCCCGCAGGTGCGCGGCATGTTCGGCGGTGACCGTTCGCGCAAAGAAACGCTGGTTGAATACGGGTTCCGTCTGCCCAGCGCAATGGACAACCGCCCGCTCAATTTTGACGAGTTTGAAGAGCGGATCGGGCAGATCGTCTTCATGAGCGCCACACCCGGCCCCTACGAACGGGAGCGCGCTGGGCAGGTGGTCGAGCAGATCATCCGGCCTACCGGCGTTGTTGACCCGACGATTGATGTACGCCCAACAACGGGCCAGATCGATGATCTGCTGGCTGAGATCAACCGGCGCGTCCAGCGGGGCGAACGGGCGCTCGTCACCACGCTGACCAAGCGCATGGCCGAAGACCTGGCCGACTATCTGCTGGAAATGGGTATCCGGGTGCACTACCTGCACTCTGAGATCGACACCATCGAACGGATTGAAATCCTGCGCGACCTGCGGCTGGGAGTGTATGACGTCGTGGTCGGCATCAACCTGCTGCGTGAAGGGCTGGACCTGCCCGAAGTGTCGCTGGTCGCCATCCTGGACGCGGATAAGCAGGGCTTCCTGCGCTCTGAACAGGCGCTGATCCAGACCATCGGGCGCGCAGCCCGGCACATCGAAGGGCATGTGATCATGTATGCCGACAAGATCACCGATGCGATGCAGGCGGCAATTGATGAAACCGAGCGCCGCCGGGCGGTTCAAATACAATATAACGAAGAACATGGGATCGAGCCTGCCAGCATCGTCAAAGAAGTTCGTGATCTGACCGAGCGGGTGAGACGAGTGGCTGCCACATCCGCGCCCAAGGAAGAAGAGGCGGCCACGACGGCTGAGCTGCCCAGGGCCGAGCTGCAAAAGCTGATCGACGCCATTGAAAAGGAAATGCGGGGCGCTGCCAAAGCGCTTGAATTTGAGAAAGCGGCTGTATTGCGCGACCAGTTGCTCGAACTGCGACAGATCATGGCCATCAAAGAACATGAACGAGATGACCCCAGCCTGGGCCTTGTGACTCACAGCGCCCAGCGTCCCAGGCCGCACCCATAACCCCCTCTGATAGCTACCGAACAATGGCGGCAGGTGTCTACGCGGGCACCTGCCGCCGGTTACATACAACTCGGATTGCATCCCGATACGTTTTGGGGTATCTTGAAACTCTATCCGGAAAACATGCGAGCATAATTAACAGCGTCTCACGACGGCTGTGAAGCCGCACTAGATACCTGAAGTGTGAAACCATGATTATCACACGCCAGCACCTCGAAGAATTCGAACATACAAACTTGGCCCCTTACGCGCTGAAAAGCAGCCAGAGCAAGGGACGTGAATACCCTGAGCCAGAAGCAGAATACCGGACCGCCTTTCAACGTGACCGGGATCGCATTCTGCACACAACTGCTTT
This sequence comes from Anaerolineae bacterium, assembly GCA_016926875.1. Classification (GTDB taxonomy): domain Bacteria; phylum Chloroflexota; class Anaerolineae; order Aggregatilineales; family Aggregatilineaceae; genus JAFGNU01. The sequence goes on from JAFGNU010000040.1 coordinate 156,275, forward strand.
TCGCCGGTTGGAATACAAGACCCAGGTGTTTGTAAACTACGAAGGTGACTACTACCGCACCCGCCTGACACACACCCTGGAAGTGACCCAGATCGGGCGCAGCCTGGCCCGCGCGCTGGGAGCCAACGAGGACCTGGTCGAAGCGATCTGCCTGGGACACGATCTGGGGCACCCCCCGTTTGGACATTCCGGTGAGACGATCCTCAATAAGCTGATGGCCGAGCACGGGGGCTTTGATCACAACAAGCAGTCCTTACGCATCCTGACCAAGCTTGAGTCTCGCTACCCCAACTGGCGCGGGTTGAACCTGACATACGAACTGCGTGAAGGGATCGTTAAGCACGAAACCGAGTACGACCTGAGCGACTCGGCAGCCGAAGGCTTTGACCCGCACAAGCGAGGCAGCCTGGAAGCGCAGATCGCCAACGTTGCGGACGAGCTAGCATACAATGCTCACGATCTGGACGACGGGCTGCGTTCTGGCATGATCGTGCCTGCCCAACTGGAAAAACTGGCCATCTGGCAGATGCTCCAGGACAGCATCGGTTGGGATGGGCGTGATTTCACCGAGCAAATACGCCATCGTATCATTCGCCGGATGATGGGCATTGAGATTGACGACGTCATCGTAGCAACTGGCGCAGCGCTGTCCCGGTTTGATCTCCCCTCTTCTGACGCCTTACAGAGCCTGCCCCATAACATCATCGCCCACTCCGATGACCTCACGGCGCTGAACCGTGAACTCAAGGACTTTTTGTACAGCGAGCTGTACCGGCACCACCGTGTTGTGCGCATGGCAGTCAAGGCCGAACGCTTCATCACCGAGTTGTTCAAAACATTCATCGCAGAACCCGAACAACTCCCGCCATCGGTCCAGGACGCCATCGACAAGCGCGGCTTGCACCGAGCGGTTACCGATTACATCGCCGGGATGACAGATCGCTACGCCTTGACGGAATGGCAGCGGCTTTTCGACCCATACACACGGCCCTGATGCCAGTCATATTCACCACTCCAATCGACGCAATCTATCGCAATATAAGCTAGAGGTTTTACGTATGGCAGATGAACAATTCCTGACCGCAGACGGCGCCGCCGAACTCCGCCAGGAGCTTGAAGACCTGATAAAAGTCAAGCGTCCGGCGTTAGCTCAAAGGCTAAAGGAGGCTATCGGCCAGGGCGATCTATCTGAAAACGCGGACTATATCGACGCCAAGGAACAACAGGGTTTTTTAGAAGGCCGCATCCAGTACCTGGAAAATCTGCTCCGGCATGCCACCATCATCGAAGAGGCTGATGATGGAAAAGGCACACCGTATGAGGTCAAACCGGGCTGCACGGTGACCGTTGTAGATGAGGAAGGAATCGAGGATACCTACCGGGTCGTCGGCCCGGCAGAAGCCGATCCACGCAACGGGAAGATCTCTAATGAAAGCCCGATGGGGGTCGCGCTGTTGGGTCGCCGTCTAGGTGATCGTGTGCGGGTGCATTCCCCTGGCGGCGATTGGCAGGTCAAAATCACGCGTATCACCCGTTAAGCTGCGTCCGCCTGTTCCCCGTTCATCCGAATGCAAAGGACCCGTGACAGCCCACGCCACGGGTCCTGAAATGTCTACCTGCAATCCACGAGATCAGTAGTTCAACAGCTCTGATGTATCCCCAAAAGCGGTCGAGGAGTTCAAAGACGGCCCGCCCAGGTCGCCTTCAGCGCCTTCTTTGGGCCAGGCGGCCAGTTCTACCGATAGACGCTCAAAAAAGCTGTTGGTCGGCAGCGCGCCCTGCCCGTACTGCAAATCGACAACACGCACCCGAACCCGCAGTTGTTGCGTTTCCAGCGTCGTGATCATCCCCGGCTCGGCTAGCACGGCCTCACCTTTGGGGGCCAGCTTGGTGCGCAGTGCCTGATCGTTATAAGCGTGCTCGCTCATCAACACTTTGGTCACAGTCCGAATGTCCGTTTTGTCAAACAACCAGACCTCGGTCGCCGTGACTTTCTTGGGATCGCCCACGCCAATCGTCTCAGAGATGCCCGATCCGCACTCGCCTAGGAACTCATCCGATGCCGACTCGATACTGAACGAGTCATCATACAGGTCATCTCCCAGCATATAAGACGACATATACTGGCCTACAGGTGGCATCTCCCCTTCAGCGGCAAAATCTGTTCTCTGCCCGGCAATTACCCTCTGGGCTGCGACGCGTTCGGCGTGTGTCGTTGCCCCTCCGGTTAAGCTACCAGGTGCGCCGGTAATGGCCGCGGGCGCGCTTTTTCCTTTCGCCCATTTTCCAACCGGAATCGCCCAATAGAATGTCATAAACAGCGCCAGGACAATTCCGAGCACAGTCGTACCAAGCAAACAGATCAGCGGCCCTGTTATCGAACCCAGCGTACTGTGCTCGATTTTCTCTGCCTTTTTGGCTGCTTCAGACTTGTTTGGTTCGGCCACGCTCAAAAGCGCCTGGAGTTGGCGCGTGAGTTCCGGTTCCGTGGTCCGGTTTTTATCGATCAAGTCCTGGATCATTTCAGGCGATACGCCAGCCTCAATGATTTTTCTTTTGGCCTCTTCGCTGTCTTGATCGCGTTCAAATTCGGCAGCGGTCATCTTGATCCACTGGTCCTTATATCCATCCGCGAGATGGACGGGTTCAGCGTCATAAAACTTGACCGGTGCTCCCTGATATGCCCAGGCCAGGCCGATAATAATGCCAAGCAGCACCAGCCCTAGCCGAAAGAGCGCCGGAGCAAGGGAACTCAAAACGGGCTTCATCATTATCTTATATTGTGCTATCAGGCTTCCCATCAGGTCTGGCCTTTCTCTTCAGGCTACCGCAAGCGTGGTAGCGCGACCATCTACCGAACCGTTTTGCTGTGAAGCATTGTACATGAACACCACACGCAAGACAAATGGAACAGGCGTATCCCTATGTACAGCAAAAAAGAACATGGGCCGGACAAATGCCCCGGCCCATGCCGTGATAACATTTCGACCGCGGTCAGGACAGATCACTATCCCTTGACTGCGCCAGCCGTTAGACCCTCGATAATCCGGCGCTGGAATATCAGCACCAGGACAAGCACGGGGACGGTAACAACCACTGTGGCCGCGACTCGATCCGCTACCGGGACTTCATACCCATAGCCGCCGAAGTTGGCAATCGCCACCGGGACGGTTTGTGATGCTTTGCTGACGAGTGTAAAGGTCAGCGCAAACAGGTATTCGTTCCAGGCAGCGATAAAGGCCAGCAGGCCGGTTGTGACGAGCGCGGGCGCTGTTAAGGGCACCAGGATACGCCAGAATGTCTGGAAGGGAGTGGCTCCATCGACCAATGCCGCCTGCTCAATTTCTGCCGGTAACCCCTGGAAGAAACTGGTCAGCACCCATACTGTGAACGGCAGTGTAAAGATCGGATAGGCGAACATCAGCGACACCGTTGAACCGTAGATATCCAGGTCGTTGACAATGGCAAACAACCCGGACAGGATCGAAATCTGCGGGAACATCGTCATCGCCAGAACGGTATAGAGCACGATCATGCGCCCACGAAATCGCACACGGCCCAACGCATAGGCGGCGAACGATCCCACCACGAGCGCTGCAAGAACTGTCACAGTAGCCACCAGCGACGAGTTAAATAGCGAGCGCATAAAATCGTCGTCGCTGAACAAGTTCTGGTAGTTCACGAGTTTCAGTTCTTCCGGCAAGTACCGCGCTTCGACTAATACCTGCGCATTAGTTCTGAACGAAATGCTGATCGCGTAGATGAACGGTGCCATAGTGTAGAACGCGATTACCAGCACCAGCAGCCAGAAAAACGCCTGGCCCAGAAACTTGCTGAGTTGTTTCTGGGACGGCAGCGGCAGTGTTATTCGTTGCGTATTTTGTGTCATTTGCGTGCTCATTCTTGCTCAATCCCCACGAATCGGACGTACACAATCGTGAAGATCAAGATGAAAATAAAAATCATTACCCCAACGGCAGAAGCGTACCCATCTGAGCGTGTCAACACCAGACGGTTGTAGTTATAGGATGCCATTGAAGGTCGGGTTGTGTCCAGCAGCACCTGGAAGACATCGAACGCGCGCAGTGCGTCCAGCGTGCGGAAGATCAGCGCAATGGCGATTGTCGGGCGCAGCAGGGGCAGCGTGATCGAGAAAAACTGCCGGAGTTTGGAGGCACCGTCCACCGATGCCGCTTCATACAGATCGCGTGGGACTAACTGCAACCCGGCCAGCAGCAGCAGCGCCATGAACGGCGCAGTCTTCCAGACATCCACCGCCACAATCGAATTCATCCACGGGCCTGTCGTCGAGAACCATTGCTCGGATTTAGAGATCAGCCCGAGATCCAACAACAATTTGTTGAAGATGCCGGTCTGGTCCGGGCGCAGCATCGTCTGCCACAACACCGCCGAGACGACGGTTGGGATAGCCCAGGGGACCAACATGGCGGCGCGCATCAGGCCACGGCCCTTGAAGCTTGAATTGACCACCAGTGCGATGATCAAACCAAGTAGAAGCTCAAACACCACCGACACAACTGTGAACCGCAGTGTATTCCAGATCGAATTCAGGAATGTGGGGTCTTTGCCCAGCAGGCGCAGCCCGCGATCACTGCCCGGCAACTTCCAGGTAAACGCTTCTTCGAACCGGGTGAATGCCTTGCGCTCTTTCGCGGACAACGACTTAAGTGTCTCGCGCTCTTCTTCCTCGACATCAGAAGTTTCCCACACAGTCGTTCCATTGGGTGTCAGCGCACATTCGCCCGTGTCATCTTTTTTGCAATCAACCGTAGTGAATTTAAAGCTCAACAGGTTTTCGTAGTTATCCAGTCCGACATAGCGGGCTGGTCGACTGGTACCAAACTCGTCATCCGTCAGGCTCTTGATGAAGGTTTGTTCAAGCGGGCGGGCTGCTACCAGGGCCAGGATAACCAGCGTCGGGACCAACAGAGTCCAGGCAAAGCGTGTATGGCGTGATGTGAGTGACTCATCCCCTTCGAACAGAACATCAAGAACACTATCCAACCACCAGTAGGCAGCCGCTAAAGGAATGATCGCAAGCAATAAAGGAATGGCATGGGGAATGGCTTTCCCAAAGTCAAAGGGTTCGTCCGAAACCAAGCCACCTTTGCCACTAACCCAAAACGCCCACAATGCCACTATAAACAGCCCGATCATCAGCCACAAGAACGCGACCAACGACCAGCGAGCAGCGACCACATCGTACAGGCGCAGGCGTGTTCCCAGGCGAAACAACATCACGCCGAGAACAATCAGAATCGCCGGGACAACAAAACCGAAGCTTTTCAAGTAAGCAATTACCGCCGTTGGCGCCATGCGTTTAGGGACGACACGGGTTTCTTCCTTGAGCGTGCCGTCCTCCTGCGGACGCAACACCTCAAGTTCGATGACGAAGTCGTCATCTGAGAGTGCCAGATCGTCTTCTGCGAGCAGCGACCGTACTTCTTCAAGCGTCAAACCGGTGACATCAACGCCATCGACAGAAACCAGGCGATCAAAGTTGCGTATGCCGATCGACTCCGCTTCACCACCTTTGATAGGGGAAAGTTCGAAGTATGGTTCCTCATCAGCAGTATCTTCTGGCTCAGTCCGGTGTACTTCGATACCAATCCCTGGGATATCGGGTCCCTGAGTGGCTTCGCGGACCCCGTCATTGGTCACTATCGCATAAAACAAAAACCCAAAAGCGGCCAGGCCGATGATCATCAACAGGCCGCTGACCAGCTCCAACGCAATGACTTCCTGTTCGGTCGGGCGTCGCTTACCGGCGCGATAGGGTGTAAAGGTCATAATTCCCCTCCTACGACCCAAAACTGTATTGAAGAAAATCACCAACTTTATGGAAAGAGACAAACGCTGGGGGCAAGATTTGCCCCCAGCCAAGCGTCACGATAGTAATTGAAGTTGGTCCAGCCTATGGTCTACGGAAATTCGAAGCCAAGGTCGGCCAATGCCAGTTCCAGGTCAGCCATTGCCGTGGCAGCGTCCACATTACCCGCCAGCACTTCGTTCACGGCGGTGTAGTACAGTTCGGACACCACTGCATACTGCTCACCGGCAACGCCCGGACGCGGGGTGGCGGCGGTCAGGATGTCTGACGTGAAGGCCAGGTACGGCAGTGCCGCCTGGAGTTCCTCGTCTTCGTACAGGGCAGGCAGCACCGGCTGTTCGCCGCGCGCCAGGTGGAATTCGACCAGCGCGTCATATTCGGTCAGCCAGTTCGCCAGCGCTACGGCTGCTTCGGGATTATCCGAATACTTCGAGACGGACAAACCCCAACCGCCCAGGGTCGCAGCCGTCATACCGGGTTCCTTGCCCGGCAGCGGGCTGACGCCGAACAGGTCACGAATGACGCTGTCCTCGGCCTGGGCCAGCGTGAAGGCGTAGGCCCAGTTGCGCATGAACGCCGCATTTCCGGCCTGCCACACGGCACGCGATTCTTCTTCCTGGTAGGTCACCACTTCTGGCGGTACAAAATCGCCGACCCAGCTCGCCACTTTGTCAAAGATCTCGATGGAAGCTTCGTCATTGACTTCGATCACGCCCTCAGGGCTGAGGATACGGCCACCGCCGGAGGAAACCTGCCACTCCAGCGCATCGCAGGTCAGACCTTCGTATGCCTTGCCCTGGAAGACAAAGCCCCAGAAGTTCTCATTACCTTCAGCGCGCTCACCATCCTGGATCGTCTTGGCTACAACCGCAAGATCATCCCAGGTCGCAGGCGCCTCGAGGCCGTACTTCTCCAACAGGTCGGTGCGGTAGTACAACATGCCGCCGCCTGCAAACCAGGGCAGGGCAACCAGTCGACCTTCGACCGTGTAGGCATCAATCAGCGCCGGGTAGAAGCGGGCCAGCATGTCTGCATCCATCAAGTCGTTGATGTCCAGCAGGTGCTCTGCGATCATGGCGGGCCAAACAACGTCAACCATGAACAGGTCGAGTTCGTTGCTCTCGCCCTCAAAGAACTGTTGATACTGAGCCAGCGTATCGGTGGTGCTTTCCGGGCGCTCAACAAGATTTACCGTGATATTGGGGCAGACATCAGCCATAAACCTGTCGACCAAACCCTGGTAAACTTCGTGTTCGCCACCAACCGTACCAGCAATAAAGGTGATTTCCACCTCTTCGTCGGTGCCGCACCAGACTTCGCCTTCCTGGGCAACCACACTGGTGCTCGGCAGCAGCGCCACCGCTAAGGCCAAAACCATCACAAGACCCAAGACTCGCTTAAACATGTCCTTACTCCTTAAAAATATCAAGTGAACTACTTATGTTCGAACGGTGTTATAGACAATCCGGCGTATGGTTATTTCCTGTCCTCGATATACACCTCCTTGTAGAGCTAACCCCTGTATTCAAAAGCAAATCGCTCTTCAAAAATATCATTAACACCTCTATACCATTTCTGATGTTACAACAAATTAGTTGATTGTGCAAGTTAATGTGCTTATTACTGTGCGAAAGCGGACAGCCGCACCTTGCAGCGTACATGATATCCCGGCCAACGCTCCAACCCCATTCCAATTATACCAGCGTTGCTATTCTGTTTGACTATTGGGTAGAATGCAGCCACTATGAAAACTCGGAAAACCAACCAGTTCATTGTGCATGAACTCAAAAACGAAAAAGACCTTGCTTCGTGCCTGCAACTCGATCATACATACATGACCGACCACGTCTGGCAAATGGATGTGCGCGAAGAGAGCGAAGGAATCGTGGTG
>JAFGNU010000041.1 GCA_016926875.1 Anaerolineae bacterium
CATGCAGCCCAGGACCAGGCATCGTTTTCGCCAGCTTAAAAACGCTCACGTTGCCGAAACGTTCGCCCTGCGCATATAATGCGGCTAAGTGAGCGATCAACCAATCCAACCAGAATCGAGCACCGGCAAAAATCATGACTACGCCAACGAACTCTCTGCCATCCCAGGCAACCCAGCCCGCACCGCCCCGGCCTGCCGAGGATCGCCGCAGCCTGCGCGCCCGCTGGCGACGCTACATGATCCTGGGTATGAACGTGCTGGCACTGGCTGCCCTCGGCGCGGCCAGCCTGATCATGATCCTGGATCAGCGCGCGTCCACCAACTGGCTGCACCAATCCACCGCCCAACAGGCACGCGCTGCCGTCTGGCAAACGCTCGACAATCTACACAATACGCTGGCCGTTGCCGGGGAAACGCTCTCTGCCGACACGGCCACCGAGGCCGACCTGACATGCCTGCGGGCCGCGCTCCCGGTGCTGGAAACGCTCGGCTCGCTGAGCGTGGTCGATACGGATGGTGACATCGTGGTCCATATCCCGCCGGGCACCACTCCGCCCGCGCTGCCTGAGGAAACCGAACCCGGCGAGCCGGTGCTCAGCGAGACGGACAGCGCGCGGCCCAGGCTTGTGCTGCGCATCCTGCTGGGCGACGGGTCGGGCGAGTTGATCGCGCAGGTAGATACACACACCCTCTGGCACAACGTGATCGCGGAGCCGCTGGGCGCGCATGGCTACCTGTACCTGCTTGACGGGGACGGGCACCTGCTGGCCTACAGCCCGACGATGGAAACGGCGCTCAAGCTCGGCAGAACACCGGACGATCCTGCCGATCTGCCCAGTCTGAAAGCAGCCCGCGACGGCAGCCCGGCACTTAAACTCTACAATGGCTATAAAGACGCGCTGGTCGTGGGGCGCGCAGAACCGGTGCCCGGCATCGACGGGTACGTCATGACCGAAACGCCGCTCAGCGACTTCTACCCCTCGCTGCTGCGCGGGATCGTGTTGTGGCTGCTGGCGCTGGCGCTCGCGTTTTTGATCGGGGAATGGCTGATCCGCCAGATTCTACACACCGTGCTGACACCGGTTGAAACGCTGCAAGAAGCTGCGCACGCCGTCGCCGCCGGTGATTACCGCTATCACGTCCGGCTCCCAGCCAATACCGACCGCGAGTTGTCCGACCTGGGGCAGGCTTTTAATCACATGACCATGCAGTTGAGGCAAAGCCAGGACCAGATCGACTCCTACACCCACCAGATGGAGGAAACAATCGACCTGCGGGCGCGCGAGCTGTCGCGCAAGACATTACAGCTTGAGGTGGCCGCCGATGTGTCGACCAAGATCGCAACGCTTCTCGATCCCCGCACGCTGGCCGACGAGGTGATCGAGTTGATCCGGTCGCGCTTCAGCATTTACCATGTCGACGTGCTGCTGGTAGACGAAGCCTCCGGCCAGATCACATCCGGCAGGAGCCAGGGCAGCTTTATCCCGCCCGATCTCACGATGCACGACATCACCTCCAGCGTGATCGCGTGGGCTGCGCGCCGGGGCGAAACGGTCTATGTGCCGGACATCAGCCAGGACTCGCGCTACCGGCCCGTGGCCGAACTGTCCGCCAGCCAGAGCGCGCTGGCTATCCCGCTGCCATTTGAAGACAACGTGATCGGTGTGCTGAGCCTGGAAGCCGACCACCGCGACGCCTTTGTCAAAGATGAAATCGCCGTGTTCGAAAGCCTGGCGAACGAGATCGCCATCGCGCTGCACAACGCGCAGGTGTTCACCGCGCTCGAAAACGCCAACCGCGATCTGGCCCAGGCCACGCTCCAGATGAAGCAGGCGAACACGCTCAAATCGCGCTTTTTGCTGACTGCATCGCACAAGCTGCGCGTCCCGCTGGACGCCATCATCAACTTTTCCGAGACGATCCTGAGCGGTGTTCACGGCACGATCCCTGATACGATGTTGGACCGCCAGCAGCAAATCCTCGAAAACGGGCGGCGCCTCCGCGCATTGATCGAAGACATGCTCGACCTGTCCACCATCGAAACCGGGCGCGTGGAGCTTGATTTGCAGTGGGTGGACCTTCGAGGGCTGCTGGACGAGGTGATGAACGCTGCCCGCGCCCTGCACCAGACCGGCTATGCCGACCATGACCTGAAGCTGCGGCTGGAGATGGACGAATCGCTGCCGCCGGTATGGGCCGACCTGTACCGGCTGCGCTACATCTTGATCAACCTGATGAGCAACGGCGTCAAGTTCACCGATTCGGGCGAGGTCGTCCTGTCCGCCAGCGCCGACGCCGATTCGATCACCATCCGCGTGCAGGATACCGGGACGGGCATCGACAAGGACGCCCAGCGCCACCTGTTCGAGCCGTTCCAGCACCAGCGCGACAATACTGCATCCGAGGGCAAAGGCACCGGGCTGGGGCTGCCCGTATCACACCTGCTGGCGCTGCTGCACGGCGGTGAGCTGCTGGTTGACAGCACGCCGGAGCAGGGCAGCACCTTCACACTGCGCCTGCCGCGCCACCCCGACGACGCCCCACCCCTGCCGGAGCAGGATGCATAATTCCACCCGGCGGCAGTGCACCGACTTTCCGGCACCATGCGTATACAGTGTTAGCGGCTAACAGCCTCACGCAAGCGCAAAAGTACTCTTGCCACGCCAGCCGCTCAACCGTATACTGACAGGTAACATCGTGAACCGTGTTTAGGACAGTTGGGGATAACGCGTAGTGAGCACAGAAGCCGTCATCCTGGTGGTTATAACGTTGGTAGGACTGGGGGCTTTATTAGGCGGTGGTTTTTTGCTGATCCTGTATTTCCGCTACAGCCGCGCCGAAGGAGAATACGCCCGCGAGCCGGTGGTGTACGGTGACCTGGTGCAGTGTCCCCACTGCGGCTATATGAACCCCATGGAAACGGCGGCCTGCCTGAACTGCCGCCGGCCACTGCCCCGGCCACGCGGCTACCAGCCCGCCGGAAATCACCCGGCTGCTGCGCCAAACCCATCCCCACCGGATGCCACGCTGGCCGCGAACATGTCCGGCAACGGGTCGCCCGCCACCGACCCGGCGCCACGCACCACCGATGCCCCGGCAGATATGCCGGTTGCCTGGTTAGAAGGCACCGAAGGCGCGATGCTAGGGCACCAGATCACGCTGGACCAGCCCGACATGCTGGTTGGGCGCTCGACGGTGTGCAATGTGCAGGTGTATGATCCCAAGGTATCGCGGCGGCATTTCCTGGTGCGCTTTTCGCACGGGGCGTTTTTCTTGCAGGATCAAAACAGTTCACGCGGGACACGCATCAACGGGCAGCGCGTCATGGCGCAGCGCCTGCAAGACGGCGATCTGATCGAGATTGGCGATTCGGGGATGATCTTCCACTGCCAATCGTAGCAGCTCGCCCCGGCCTGATCCCTGCGCGGCCCGGTTCTCGCCGGGCCGTTACCGTTTAAGGCGCGCCTAGCAAGACCTGCGCCACCCAGCCTACACGCCCGTCCTCAAACTGGATGCGCCACCACCAATGCTCGCCGGAAGCCGTCGGCCCGTCGATGATCGTCGCGGTTTCGCCCGCCGTGACGGTGCCGCTGGCGTCGGCGGTCACACTCGGCGTGACACGCAGTTCCAGGTCCATCTTCATCACCACCGTCGTGCCCGTGTCCCAGCTTTCCACGCCATACGCGATGGTCGGGGCCAGCGTGGGCGCAGACGCCTCCGGCGTGCTGGATACATCCAGGGTATCAACCGTTTCCGGCGTGTCGCTCACCTCCGGCGGCGGCGTGAGCGTTGGCGCGCGGGTGGGCGTGGCAATGGCGGGCGGGATGTCGGTTGGCTGCTGGTCGGGCGGCAGCACGTCCCCGGCGTCGGTGATACGCAGCACGCGCTCGTGGAGGCTTGGCCCGTTCACCCAACGCGTTTCGACGCCCTGGTTATCGACCACCCAGTACCAGGGGCCGTTCCACGCCTCGGTATCCATCTCCTGGATCAGGTAGTTTGACCCGGCTTCAAGTGGGGTCGCCTCGTCGGCGTTGACATCCGGTTCAACAAAGGCCGGGATCGGATCGCCGGGCTGCACGCGGAACCAGTCGTCTTTTTCCATCAGCGGGCCGCTGGGCGGCGGCGGGGTCAGCGTCAGCACGGCGGCAGTTGCAGCCAGGGCGGCCTGGTCGGCTTCGGCGGCGTCCAGCGTTTGCGCGGCGATGATATGCGCCGTACCGCTCGCGGCCAGCGCTGCCGTTGCCGTCTCGGCTTCGGGCGCGGCAGGACTGGCGGCAGGGCGCGGGCTGGCGCTGGGCTGCTCGTCTCCAAAATCGACAACTACCAGCATGATGACCACAAACACCACCAACAGCACCGCCATCCCGGCAATTGTCATCGCCGCATTGCCGCGTGCCAGCCGCCAGAGAACCTTGAGCGGGTTATCGGCGGGCGGTTCAGCCAGCGGTTCCGCCAGGGTGACCGGCTCCGCGCCCGGCGAGGGCTGCCCGGCGGCCTGCTGCTCGCGGAGCTTGCGCAGTTCCGGCGAAACGGACGGCATGGTCACATCCGGCGGTTCAACCAGGCGCAGCACGATCACGGAGATATTATCCGCGCCGCCGCGCTCGTTGGCCGCTTCGATCAGCATCTTGACCGCGCGCTCCGGCGGGAAAGTAGCGACCGTCTGCTCGATCTCCGGCGGTGTGAGGTAGCGTGTCAGCCCGTCGCTGCACAACACGACATGATCGCCGCCCCGTACCAGCCCGGAGATAATATCCACCTTGACCGCCGGTCGGCTGCCCAGCGCGCGCACCAGTTTGCGCCCGTTCGGATCATCGTCCGCCAGGGGCGTGCCCGCCTCACGCTGGGCCGCTTCGAGCGTGTGATCCAGGGTCAGCTTGCGGGCGTTGGCATCACGCATCAGGTAGGCGGGACTGTCACCCACGCTGCCAATAACCAGATCGCGCCCACGAATCACGGCCACTACGACGGTAGTCGCCATCACGCGCGGTTTTTCGGCGCTCTGCCCCTCGGCATAGATCAGGTTGTTGGCTTCGGCAATCGCCCGCGCCAGCCGGTCGGGAGGATCGCCCTCGTCCTGCTCGTAATAGCTGCTGATGATCGTGCTGACGGCGTATTGGCTGGCGAGATCACCGCCCGACAGGCTGCCCACGCCATCGGCCAGCACAAAAATCTGCCCCAACTCCGCCAGCGTTTCCGGGTCGGAGGGGCACATATGGCCGATAGCATCCTGGTTCTGGTTGCGTTTGCGCCCGATGTCGGTATCCATCGCCACCACGACATCGAGCGGCATTGTTTGCGGCTGACTCATGATCAAACCTCAGTCCGTTAGCACTTTGAACACAAGCAGCGTATCCCCCAGGCGGATCTCGTCGTTTTCATGCAGCGGCGTCGCGCCGCGCACGGCACGCCCGTTAATGATAACCGGGTTGGTTGGCGCAAAGGGCCAGAGGTGAAACACTGGCGGATCGTCCGGCGCGTCTTCCTGCGGTTCGAACGTCAGGCGGGCGTGCTGGCGTGACAGGCGCGGATCATCCCAGCGGATGTCACCGTCTCGCCCGATAACCTGGTCGGGCATAACAGGCAGGATCATCCCCCGGAGTTCGCGCGGCTCTTTCACGATCAACCACGCTATCGGATCGGACGGTTCCACCGGCTCGGCAGGGCCGGGCTGCGCGGCACTCTCTGCGCCCGGTTCGGCTTCGACAGCGTCCGGCACATCATCCGCCTGCCCACCATCCACCCGGTTGATCTCGCCGTCCAACGTCATCCGGTCCGGATCAACCTCATCAGCGGGGATCACCTCGGTTGCATCCTGCGACTGCCTGGGCAACGCGGCTTCGGGCCGGGCCTCATCGTCCGGCGCCGGGCGCGGGGGCACGGTTGCCCGCACAGACAGCGCATCGGTCGGCGGACCGTAGGCGCTGCGTTCCTGGCGCTCTATTTCGCAATAGGGGCACTGGGTATGCGGTGGGTCAAACGGCCCGTGTTTATCGCAGAATCCGCCACCTTTCGGTTTGGACATACGCATAGCCTCTCCGGTTGGACCTTGCCTGAAATTGTATCACGTCACGTACAAATGCGGGTAGCGCCGCCGCAAACTATAGCAGAACTATAGCACGGCTTGCGAACATGGGCATACAGCCGCCAGATCGGCGGACGCCGCCCACCTGCACCACAGGAAATTTGCGCTATAGTAGAGGAGGTCCACGCTTACCGGCACCCGTACAGACCCTATCGCACGAGCGCTTGAGGAGAACAGGGGCATGGTCGATCCTTTTGCCTTCTCCGATCCACACCAGCGCGAGCTGGCTGCCACGCTTGAATTCGGCCCGGATGAGCTGGACAGCAACCGGGAAGGAACCCTGACACCCGCCCAGATCAAACGGCTGGAAACCGATCTGCGCTGGATGTATTGGCCGGTCATTTGCCTGGTGAGCGGGCTGGCGTTGATTGTCGCCATGTACGGCGCGATCAACGGCCCCTCCGGCTGGATGGTACCCGCGACGGTGCTGGCAGCAGGCGCGATCCTCGCCGCGTTCTGGCTGCGCCTCGAACGCCTCCGCCTGCCCGATGCCGAAGTCCGCGCGACGATGCTGCGGCTGGGCCGCCTGTCGCTGGGGATACGCCGCCTGGGAATCATGGTGGATGACGATACCGGCCCAGAACGGACACACTACCCGGTCGAAAGCGGCAGGTCGCTGTTTGCTACGAACCGTCTGTACAAGGTGCTGCGCGCCAACCAACCCTACCGCGTGTATTACGCGCCGGTGCGCGTTTGGGGCGGCCTGCGGCTGCTGAGCATCGAGCCGGTGGGCAAACCGGACAGCACAAAATCGAAGCGTGATAAGCATAAGCCCAAGCGCAGCACGTGAGAGAGCGGTTTGTCTTTAGTTCTTTTTCACATATTTTGCAGAATTAGGGCATCCTGAACCAGTGCATTCACACCAAGGTATGTTATCATGGAGTTAATGTGGCCCATTTTACCACCGGGTCAATTAATGTTTTCTACCGGAGTCGCGCCGCATGTCTGATAATCACGCGTCCCCCCATTCGCTTGTCTCACTGGGAGAGTTCGGAGCGCGCGCACGTCCCCTGCGCGAAGAACTGCACGAAGCAACCCTGGTGATCGGCCTGGGATACGTCGGACTGCAAGCGGTTGCCCGGTTGAACGGTATGCTGCACGCTATGCTCACCCACCGCGACATGCATACAAACATCCGGCTGCTGGCAATCGCCCGCCGCCGCTCGATCCGCGAAGAATCCATCCTGCCCCGCGAGCAGCGGTTGACGCTCGACATCGATACGATCTCCTGGGGCGACGTACCGGGACGCTATGCACAGCTTGGTGTCGCGCAGTGGTGGCCGCATTCGCCGCGCGCCCGCGAAGTGCTCGACGACCCGGCACAAATCCGCGCGTTTGGCCGGCTGCTGCTGTTTAATAACGCCGCGCTGGTCAGTGAATCGCTGTACAAACTGGTGCGCTGGCTGCACGACGTGGGCCGGGGACGTGACCTACAGCTCACACGACATATCTATGTACTGGCATCGCTGGCCGAGGCCGAGGGCAGCAGCATGATCTTTGACGTGGTATCGCGGCTGCGCGCGCTGTGTGGTGACGAGGACACGACGCTGCTTGGCATATTTTCGCTGCGCGCACCAGACGACGAGCACGATCCCGAACACGTCCTGGCGATGGCGAATGCCTACGCCACGCTGCGCGAAATCGATTCTTACACACTGCTGCCAAACACATTCCCCTCAACCCTGCCGGTGATCGGCCACAGCCTGTTACAGTCCACGCGCCGCCGCGCGCTGGATATGATCCTGCTGACCGATGACGCAACCGCCGATACCAACGAACCGCCCGAAAGCGCCCTGGCCGAATGCGTCACCAACTGGATCGCGGCCAGCCTGCTCCCACCCGAACAGGCGCCCAGTCTGCCCGGACCGATCGATCACGATAACAAGTCCGACCGGTTTTACGGTTACAGCACCTTTGGCATCAGCAAGCTGGCCCTGCCAACCCGCGCCGCAATGGACCTGGCAGCCGTCGGGCTGGCGCAGGCCGCGTTGAACGCCGTCAAGACCACGCACGCCGCCACGCCAACCACCAGTTGGTCGTCGCAGACGCTCACCTCGGCACGCAGCGCCCTGCTTGACATCAACATGGCCCAGGCGCCTGACGTGATCGAGCGGCTGCGCGACTGGAATTATGACCTGAGCGCCGCCGGACTCACCCGCCGGTTGGAAACACGCGCGGCACGCGGCGAAGCCAACCGTATGCTGGACCTTGTTCAGAGCGAGTGGCGGCGGCTCGAACGCGAGAGCATCGGGGTGCGCGCCATTGATCAGAACGCCACCGTGAGCGCCGTCCCCAACTCGATTCGCAGCCGGATGGACACGTTCCTGGCCGCCAATCTGCGCAAACTTCACAGCATGTTGGCCGCCAGCCCGGCTGAACTGGCCTTTGTGAAAGGGTTTGGACTGGTCTGGGCTATCAGCGCGCTCGAAGACCTGGAAAAGCAGGTGCTGGCAGCGCTGCCGGAAATCCAGCACGTGCTGTCCGAAGCGCAGGCCAACTACCAGATCAGCCGCCAGTCATTATTTGAGATCGCGCAAGATTACGACGCGCGCTCCGGCAGCCGGTTGGGCGGCGGGCGCAAAGGGTTGTCGGCAGAGCTTGATACGCGCGCCCAGGCAGGTTTGAACGCCGCCGTTCAACTGATCGCGGCCCAGGCCAGGGCGGATATCTGGCAGGAACTTCGCAGCATGATCAGCACGCTGCGCGAAGAAGTACGCGACGCGCTGGGGTCGGTCGACCGTATAGCGCAATCGCTGCGCGAATTCGAAACCACCTGCCGCCAGATGATGGAAGGCAACGCCGGGAAGCCGCCAACCTATCCGGCGGGCGCAATCCTGACCGAACAATGGTACGCGACCGGGACGCAAGACCTCGCTAAAGTCGGGCAGCTCCCAGCGCGCGACCTGTTGAGCAAAGTCTATGTTGCCTGGGGCGCGGATGATGTGCCGCCGGAACGCCGGGTTTACCGCTTCCTGTCCGAGATACGCGACGCTGCCCGGCGCGCGCTGGCCGGGCTGTTCAAATTTAGCGACCTGTACGACTTCCTGAACGAGAACGGCACCCAGCCGGTTTTTGAACAGGCAGTCAAGGCGCTGCCCGGCGCTTCCAACCCGGCGCTGATCGCCACCGCCGACGACAAGCACCCCACCCCACAGCCTTTTGAGATCGTGCGCGAAGTCTCGCGCCCGTTCAGCGCGTTAGGCACCGGCCAGGGGATCGCACCGCGCAGTTTTGTCCCGTCGCCAGACCCGGACGAGATCGGCATGATGCGCGTGTTGCACGGTATGATGGCCGAGTCGCTGCCCGCCCTGCGCGAAGCCTACCGCCGCGCCTATGATCGCGCCGGGGCCGAAGGTACGTCGCTGCACATCGACCGGCGTTGGGACTCGACCATGGCCGACCTGGTGCACACCAGCGCCCGCCGCGAAGTGTCGATCATTTGGGAAAACCTGATCAAGGCGCTGTCCAATAAACCGGCAGCGCTTAAAAAACCGCTGACCGCGCTGGTGCGCGCACTGGGCGTGGCGTTGGATGTCACCGATACAGCCATCGCCACCAACACGCCGCCGGACATGCACCTGGCCGTTTACAAGCTGCGTCCTTTCCGGCTCAAGCTGCCGCCGCCAAGCTGCGCGGTGCTGTTTCTGTATTCAAATCGCACAGCCGAAGAAGTGGGCGAAGAGGTTTTTCGCGCGATCACGCCCCTGCCGCTGGAAGAGCAGTTCGCGTTTGTGGTCAATGTCAACGGGCGGTCCGACATCGACCAGATCGTCGAGCCGCTGCGGCGCGTCGATTTCACCGTGCTGGTCCTGGACGAAGCCGACGTCAAGCACCTGATCGGCGCGCGGCTGCCTACCCATGCCCTGAGCGACCTGGTGCTCAACCAGGTGAACCTGACGACCATCTCGCCGTTCTATACACGCGGCCCGGTGCCGGAGCACATGTTCTTTGGCCGCGAGCGCGAGATCAATGAGGTCCGCAGCAAGCTGCGCACGCACAGTGTCGCGCTGATCGGCGGGCGTCGCATTGGCAAAACATCCACCTTGCAGCGGATTATGCGCCTGCTCAAGCGCCACGATTCCGAATACGCGCCGTACTACCTGGACTGTCACGGCGCAACGCGCTACCGCTCGTTCTTCTGGCTGATCAACCGGCGCTGGCAGGTGGATATTCACCAGGAGGCCAACCCGGTCGAGGTCGAGGACGTGCTTACCGCGCTGCAAAAACGGCACCCGGACAAAAGCATCGTGATGCTGTTTGACGAGGTCGACAGCCTGCTGGTCTTTGACCGCCAGACCGACAACCAGGAAACGCTGTTCCGCACGCTGCGCTCGCTGTCCAACGAAAAACGCTGCCAGTACGTGTTCAGCGGCGAAAAATGGTTGATGCGCGCCATCGGCAACCCCTATTCGGCGCTCTTCAACTTTGCGCAGGCGGTGCGGCTGGAACCCCTGCCGCCCAAAGTGGTGCACCAACTGGTTGCCGACCCGTTCGAGATGCTGAATATCTGGATGGAACAGTCCGAGCAGATCATCGACCGCATTTACCAGATTTCCGCCGGTCATCCCAACATCGTGCAGATGATCTGCCAGGCGATGATCGAAGAATTGGACGAAGACCCGCAAAACGCGAACCTGCTCAACTACGAACACCTGGACCGCGCCACGTCACGCCGCACGCTGCAAGAGCAGATCGTCCAGACAATCTGGGGGCAGATGAACCCGCTGGCCCGCCTGATCACACTGGCCTGGCCGGAAGGGCAGCGTTTTATGACCCTGACCGAGGTCGAAGACCTGATGCGCAGCATCGGCATCGATCAAATACCACCTGACCGCCTGGAGCGCACCGCGCGCGACCTGGAGTTGTATTGTTTTGTGCGCCCGCATGACCGGGATCGCCTGGAACTGATCCCGATGGCCTTCCCGGCGATTCTTGACTTCATGACGGATAAGCAGCGTCAAATCGAAATTGTGAAACGGCATTACGATGTTGATCCGGAAGGCGGCACGGCGTAAACAGGCCAGACCCCCGATCCGGGTCTTGTGGCGCTGCCGGTTCGCAGCATGTATGATTGCGCCGGTACACGCTGACAGAAATTGTAGCGTTACATACACAGCGGACGACATTTATGCTCGCCAGAGACCAGTTCATCACCGATGACACATCCTTCCACACCCAGGGACCGATCCCCCCGGATGTAGCGCACCTGTACATCCGGCGGCACAGCGACACTGCCATCGAACGGCTGATCAACCAGCGCGACTACGTGGCGCTGATCGGCCCGCGCCTGAGCGGTAAGTCCAGTATGCTGCTGCGTCAGTGGGCACGCCTGGGCGAAACCGCGCTGCACGTGCCGGTGTATATATCGCTGGGCCAGCTTCAAAACCTGTCCGAAGCTGATTGGTACGCACACCTGCACCGCCAGCTTGCGCGGCAAACCGGCGGCCTGCTGCCGGTCCCGGATTCCCCGGCGCCGCACGCCCTGGCGTTCCAGGAAGAGATCATCGAGGCGCTAGAAAATGAACTGCGCGGCAAATTGCTGGTCGTGATGATCGATGAGATCGAGGCCACGCCGCCCGCGTTTGGCACGCCGTTTTTTGCCACACTGCGCGAGATGTTTGTCAACCGCTGGATGCGCGCCCCGCTGCGCAACGTTGTGTTTGTGCTGGCCGGGCGGTTTGTGCCCGACGAGTTGATCAAAGACGCCACGATTTCCCCTTTCCGCGTGACCGAGATCGTGTATGTGGACGACGCCGACCTGGAAGGCATCACGCACCTGGTCGCCTGGCTGGGCACGGATCGCCGCCAGCTTGCGTCTGATGTCCCGGCGCGCATTTTTGAATGGGCCGAGGGGGACGTATACCTGACGCACAAGTTATGCGCCGGGCTGGCGCGGGACGTCCGCGAAGGCGCGCTCCTGGTAGCGGACGTCGACCGGGCCGTGCGGCGCTACCTGTATGAAGACGACATCTTTCGCCGCATGTGGGAACAGATTCAGGGTGATTCGGATGCCGCCGGGCTGATCAATATCCTGTTGGACCACAACGAGCAGGTCCGGTTCACGCTGCTGCAGCGGCACATCATGGTTGCCTGGCTGGAAGGCGCGATCAAGTCCGATTCGTTCGGGCACTGCGTGCTGCGCAGCCTGGTTCACGAGAGCGTGTTTTACTCGATGCAGCGCACCCAGGCCAAGCGTCCCAAGAAGGTCCGCCACCGCTTCCACGCGGTGAACCTGGGCGACGACGATAACTCGATTTTACGCGGGCGCTACCGGCTGGATCACGTGCTGTATCCCGGCCTGACCAGCTATGTCTACCGCGCTACCGACCTGAATACCAGCGACACGGTGGCGATCAAGCAGTTGATGGTCATGCGCGAGTTGAACGAGATGGCCTGGCACCGCTTCCAGCGCGAAAGCGAGGCGCTCAAACACCTCGAACATCCAAACATTGTGCGCTTTCTGGACTCGTTCCACGAGGGCGATTTTGAATATATCGTGATGGAATATGTATACGGCGGCTCGCTCTTTGACCGGCTGAACCGCGAGGGGCGGCTGTCGCTGCGGCAGGCACTGACCATCGCGATGAAGCTGTCCAGCGCGCTGGACCATGCTCACAGCCGGGGGATCATCCACCGCGACATCAAGCCATCCAACACCATGCTGACGCCCGATTACTCGCCCCGGCTGGCGGATTTTGGCGTGGCGCGGCTGAACTATCACACGCGCGTCACCCTGCCGCACACCGTGATCGG
>JAFGNU010000042.1 GCA_016926875.1 Anaerolineae bacterium
ATGTGCCAGAACGCGCGCGAGCAGCGGCACCTGTTCGCGCTGGCAAAAAACGGGTTTGTGAACCTGGGCCTGGGTGTGGACGTGTCCGGTGCGGCCTTGCGCGAGACGTTGGAGCGGTTGATCATGGACGCCGATCAGCGCCGGACGATGAGCCGGTTGATGCTGGCAGCGGATATCCGGGGCGGGACGGCGCGCGTGGTGCGGTTGATACTTGATGCGTATGCAGCGTTTGAAAGAGAGCATAAAAAATGATTAAACCGGTACAGGTTGGCGACAGGCTGATCGGGCCTGGACACCCGACCTATGTCATCGCGGAAGCGGGCGTAAACCATAAGGGCAGCCTCAGCGCGGCCCGCCGGATGATTGACGAGGCCAAGCGCGCGGGGGCCGACGCGATCAAGTTCCAGACCTATAAGGCGGACAAGCTGGTGACACGCACCGCCCCGCGCTACTGGGACGATCCCGAAGCAAGCGGGACGCAGTTTGCCATTTTTAAGCGGTCGGACTGCTTTGGCGAGGCGGAGTACAAAACCCTGTACGACCATGCGCAGGCCGTCGGGATCACCTGGCTGTCCACGGCGTTTGACCTGGATGCGGTCAAGTTCCTGGACGAGATGGGGATGCCTGCTTTTAAAGTGGCGTCCGCCGACCTGACCAACTACCCGCTGTTGATGGCGGTAGCACAGACCGGGAAGCCGGTGCTGCTGTCGACCGGCGCGTCCACGCTGGTCGAAGTGCATGCTTCGGTCGACTTTTTGCGTCGACACGGGGGCAGGGAACTGGTGCTGCTTTACTGCGTATTGAGCTATCCAACTGCCGACGAGGACGCGAACCTGCTGCGCATCCGCACGCTGCAACAAGACTTTCCCGGTATTTCGATTGGCTTTTCCGACCACACCGTCCCGGATGACTGCGTGATTGTACCGGCGGCGGCGGTAGCAGTAGGCGCGCAGGTGATTGAAAAGCACTTCACACTGGATCGCTCGCTGCCGGGTGACGATCACTACCTGTCGGTGGACCCGGTTCAACTGGCGACGATGGTCCGCAATTTCCGTGTGATCGAAAAAGCGCTGGGTAATCCCGACTTTGGCGTGCAGACCAGCGAAGAGCAGGCCCGCATGTACGCCCGGCGCAGTATTGTGTCTGCCGTGTTTATCCCGATGGGCACCACGATCACGGCGGACATGCTGATCATGAAACGGCCCGGCACCGGGATCGCGCCGTCCGAAGTGCCGCACCTGGTCGGGCGCACGGCGACGGTGGATATTCAGCCGGACACGATGATAAGCTGGGATATGGTGAGTTGATGCGTCTCACCCATCGTGCAAACCCTGTATAATCTTCATCATGTCAAGCCTGGAAGGGTCGAAGCTTTTCCGGGCTTTTGTGTCCCGTATCAATCCGGCGGCCCGATCAAGCGGGTGAACAGCGCGATCAACTCGCGTTCCTGGGACGCCCAGTTGTAACGCTCGTGGACCAACCGGCGGCCCCGCTGGCCCAGTTCAACGCGCAGCGCCGGATCGCGGGCCAGCGTGTCGATGCCGCGCGCGATGTCGTGCGGGTCTTCGATGTCCACCGTGACGGCGCACTGCCCGGCCAGGTCCAGCCAGAAGGGGTTACCGGTCATGACCATCGGCAGCCCGGCGGCCATGTATTCGAACAGCTTGATCGGCCAGTTGACCGAGCTGTTCAACTGCGGGCGCAGGCTCATCAGGCCGATATGCGCCCCGGCCAGCAGGGCTGGTATTTCGTGGTGCGGCACATAGCCGACCAGCCGTACACGTTCCCCGGCGGCGGCGCGAACCTGCGCTTCGTAGTCCGGCGCCACAAAACCACCCACGATCCACAATTCCACACCCAACACGGGATCGACGTGATCCATCGCCTGCACCAGTTCCAGGATGCAGCGGTCCGGCTGGACCGCGCCAGCGTAGATGGCGATCAGCGTGCCGTCAGCGCTGGGATCGGCAGGGTGGGCGGGCTGCCAGCGATCCACTTCGGGCACGTTGCGGATGATGACCGGGTCGGCGCGCGGGAAGCGGTCCGCGATCTGTTCAAATGCGGCCATGATAGCGTCGAAGCGGCCCACGATGGCCCGTTCGTAATGGTCGTACAGCCACGCGAGCGCCGGGCGCAGCCGCCGGGGAATCCAGGCTTTATCCAGGATTTGATAGGGCACATGCTCGTGTACATCGTATACAACACGTCGCCCGCCGAGTTTGAGCAGCAGCCCAACCGGCGTCAGTTCCGGGTCATGGATCAGGTACACGTCTGCGTCTTCGCGCCGCGCACGCCGCCAGACGCCCGGCAGCCGGAACCAGCGCCGCCATGCCCGGTGTGCCGGTGGGCGTGGTGGCAGGGGCTTCAGCCGCACCCCGTCGATTGTAGTGTCGGGCGCACCCTGGCCCAGCAGCGTAACATCATACCCTGCGCGGGCCAGCGAACACGCTTCTTTGTAGAACACGCGCGAATCAAACGGGTTGTGGACGGTGGTCAGGATGCAGATCGAAGGCATAAAATCTCCACGGGTGGCGGACCGGTGCCAATGGGCGCGAGGGGATTATACCGGATTCACTGTTGGGGTGGGGGGATTTCACCCCTACTTGATTTTGTTCTATACTGGAACGAATTAAAGTATTACTGCCAGGAGGTGTGCTTTGCTTGAAATTGTTAATCTGGATCAAAAGATAAATAAAAAAGAGTGGAAAGCACGGTCCCCGGTTCTGCGACAGCGCCTTTATGACCTGGAAAAAGCCGCGTTTGATGTGGGTATGCCAACCATCGTGATCTTCGAAGGGTGGGACGCTGCCGGAAAAGGGACCTGTGTCCAGACGCTGACGTCCCGGCTGGATCCGCGCGGTTTTACGGTGTGGCCGATTCGCGCAGCACGCACGTATGAGCAGAAACGGCCCTGGTTGTGGCGGTTCTGGAACAAACTGCCAAACTACGGCCATATGGCGATTTTTGACCGGAGCTGGTACGGGCGTGTGACGGTTGAGCGTGTCGAATACGCACTGCCGCAGCGTGACCTGATGCGCGCGTATTCCGATATCGTAGACTTTGAACGGCTGATCGCGCTGGACGGCTACGTGATTGCCAAGTTTTTCCTGCATATTGCCAGGGAAGAGCAGGCACGGCGGTTCAAGAATATCAAAAAAGACCCGCTTGAAAGCTGGCGTCTGGAGGACGAGGACTGGGAGCGCCACCGCAACTATAAGTTATGGTACCAGGTGTACGAAGAAATGCTGGAACGGACGGATACCAGCTTCGGACCGTGGACCATCGTTGAAGCGACCAACCGGTGGTTTATGCTGGACAAGGTGTACCGGACGTTGATCGCCGCGATGGAAGCCCGGCTGGCCGAACTGGATGCCGTCCCACCGGTTATCAGCGAAGCCGAAGCCCAGGGAGAGGAGGAGATCGGTGCTTGAAACGGTTGACCTTAGCCAAAAACTGACGCCAAAAGAATACAGCGTCCAGCGAATCAAGCTCCAGGTCCGATTGGGCCAGCTAGGCTTCCAGGTGTACCAGCAGCAGCGCCCGGTTGTGATCGCGTTCGAGGGCTGGGACGCAGCAGGCAAGGGCGGCGCGATCAAACGCGTGACCGAGCGGCTCGACCCGCGCGGCTACGTGGTGCATGCCATCGGCGCGCCAAAGGGTGATGACGCGGAACACCATTACCTGTGGCGGTTCTGGCGGCGGCTGCCTGAAGCCGGACAGATCGCCATTTTTGACCGGACGTGGTACGGGCGCGTGATGGTCGAACGCGTCGAGGGCTTCTGCACCGAGGATGAATGGCAGCGTGCATACCGGGAGATCAACCAGTTCGAGCGCCAACTGATCGATTTTGGCACGATTCTGGTCAAGTTCTGGCTGCACATCAGCCAGGATGAGCAGCTTGCCCGGTTTGAGGGGCGGCGTGACACGGCCTACAAATCCTGGAAGCTGACCGATGAGGACTGGCGCAACCGGGACAAATGGAACGAGTATGTGGAAGCCGTTGAGGATATGCTGCTCAAGACCAGCACGACGGTTGCGCCCTGGTCGGTTGTGCCCGCTAACGATAAGCTGTATGCGCGTGTATTTGTGTTGCAGACGGTCGTTGATGCGCTGGAACGCGAACTGGACCTCTCGTTTGAGCAGGATAAGCCAGGCGGAGATACTAAGAGTAAGAAAAAGAAGAAGTCAAAAAAGTAAAACGCTCCGCATGGGCTGGGAGCGCTTTGAATAGATGATCACCAAAACCAACCGGTGGGGTTTGCCGTCGCCATCCTTACAACAGCCTGTGGATGGATTCGGCCAGCTCCACCGTTTGTGGGCCAGGGGGAACATCGAGCGTATGCTTTAATTCGGCTTCCAGGCGCTCGTAGGTTTCGATAGCGGCCTGCGGCTGCCCCAGATCGCGGTATAGCTCCATGATGATTCGCGCCAGGTCTTCACGCTGGGGGTTGGTGGCCGCTGCACGCAGGTAGTAGCCCAGCGCGCTGATCTTGTCGCCCCGCTCCCTGAAAATCCGCGCCAGCCCGGCCAGCGCTTCCGCATAGGTCATGGCCAGTTCATCGCGCCGCTGGAGAACCCATTCCTGATCCATCGTGCTCAAGAACGGGCCTCGATAGAGTTCGATGCCGTTGTGCAGCAGTTGGATGCCCTCGTCCGGGGAAGCAACGGCGGCGTTCTGTACCGCTTCGGCAAACTTGATCACGTCATAATGTAGTTCCAGATCGGGCGAAATGCGGTAAAAGCCGGACCAATAGACGGTCAGATCGGTGCCGAGAATCTCGCTGATTTTGCGCTTGGTGACATGAAACACGTTGGTTGCTTCGCGTGTAGAGAGGTTGGGCCAGAAGGTCTGGAAAATCTCGTCCCGCGTCGTCATACCGCGATCCACAAAGTAGAAAAACAGCGTGCGCGGCAGCACACCGTCCCAGTGTTCGATCAGGCGCCCATTAACCAGTACGCGACCTGGACCCAGCGCGCGCACTTCCAGCACAGTCTGGTTGGCCGCGGCCACATAGTCCAGCATCATTTTGTCGGCATGCGTGGGCAGCAGCGCGATCTTGGTTTGCAGGTCTTTGTGCCCGATCAGGTGCATGGGCAGTTCGCGCCCGCTGAGGAAGATGCGGCTGCCTGATGTCAGTCGATGGGCCAGCGCTGCAATAAAAGGCGTGGTTTCGCTGTGTTTAGTCAGATCATAGGCGTCGACAATCAGTGAGATGCTGCCCTGACTATCAAAGACCTGGGCCAGTGCATCAGCGGCAGCCTCGGCTTTGGCAGGGAACGCGGGGACATCCAGTCCTAACTGGTCCTGAAGAGCTTCGTGCAAACGCGTGAGCAGCGCGTCAAGCGGATAGTCTGCCTGGGGGACTGCCAGAAAGAGCGTTTGTGTATCCGGCTGTTGGGTAATTGGCGCAAACAAGCGGTGTTGACCATGAAAATGGGGATGGAGGACAATAAGCGTGACGGATGGTGGCAGCGCGTCCAATTGCTGTTTGGCGTGAGCAAATGAATCTAATGTGTTCATAGGTAAAAACTCCATCCTAGGGACGGCCAATAGCTGGGGGGAACAGCATTGCCCGTTCGTTTATTTTTAGATATAGGTATCCAGCTTTCAGGTTTTTGGTCGTGTTAAAGGGCCAGCGTAATAAGCTTTATTGATAGCATTATACACCTATGAGGGAAACCTTACAACCCTCTAATGAGTTGTCGTCGCATTATAAAATTGTTTAGGAAAGTGTATATATTACTTGATATGCACGACTGAATCACCAAAGTGTTAGGCAAATAGCTGTGCTTGTAGAGTCATCACGGGGTTGCGGTGTGGGCTGGGGTCCGCGTTGGCTCCTGAGTTATCAGAGTGGTGAGAGTCGGAGATGCGTAGTGAGTAGGCGAACTGGAAGGCTGCTCCGTAGGTATGCGAGTAGGGGTAAACGTTGCCGTGCCGGTCGGCGAGGGGGTGGCGGTGTGGGTTGGCGTACCGGTCGGCGTAGCGGCTGGTGTATCAGTTGGTATCCGGGTTGGGGCCGGGTCGTCGGGTGCTCGAAAGGTTGCGCAGGCAATTGTGCCGAGCACAAGAAAGAGTACACTGATAACGATAGAACGTGTGCGGTTAGTCACAAAAACCTGTTCCTTGTGTACGGTCCGGGTTAAACGGCGGCGCGCCGGACGGCCTCAACCACGTTGGGCAGGCGTTCGATCTTGGCCAGAATGCGCGCAAGCTGCTTCACGTCTTTGATCTCCATGGTCAGCTCAAAGGTAGCGATGTTTTGCCGGGTGCTGATATTAACGTTGGATATGCTGATGGTTTCATCCGCAATGACCGCGCCGATGTCACGCATCAGGCCCTCACGGTCGTAGGCCACGATCAGAACCGGTACAGGGTAACACTGCTCGCTGCTGGGCGGCCAGGTGACATTAATGATCCGTTCGGGTTCGGTGGTGTTGAGGATGTTTTTGCAGTCTGCACGGTGTACGGTGATGCCCTTGCCGCGCGTTATAAAGCCGGTGATTTCATCCCCATACGTTGGGTTGCAGCAGCGCGCCAGCGTGACCAGCAGCCCGCCGGTTTCATCGATGCGCATACCCTCTGCCTGAACCGGCTCGTCAATCCGGTCAACCGTCGCATGAAGCTTTTCGGCTTCGGTCGCCCGGCGTTCTTCTTCGAGCAAGCGGAAACTGATCTGTGCCCCGGTGATGTCCCCGTAGCCAATGGCGGCAAGCAGATCATCCACGGCTGAATAGCCCAGGTGCCTGGCGATCTCGTCGCGCGATGTGGAACTCATGCCGATCTTGCGCAGTTCACGTTCCAGGCGTTCGCGGCCTTCGGTGACGCTTTTTTCATGGTCGCGTTTTTTGAACCACTGCCTGATCTTGGTCCGGGCGCGGGATGTTGTAACAAAGCCGAGGTCGGCGTTCAGCCAGTCCAGGCTTGGCCCGCCGCGGTTCGCGGTCAGGATTTCAACGCGCTCGCCGTTCTTGATCTGGTGGTCCAGGCTGACGAGCCTGCCATTCACTTTGGCGCCCCGGCAGCGGTGCCCAACCTCGGTGTGAATGTGATAGGCAAAGTCGATAGGGGTCGCGCCTTCCGGCAGGTCGATGATGTCACCCTTCGGCGTGAAGGCGTAGATGCGTTCGGGAGAGATTTGCTCTTTGATGCCTTCAACAAAGCCGTTGGCGTCCTGCTCGTCGGTTTCCTGCTGCACTTCCTCCATCATGCGCCGGATGCGTTCGAGGCGGCGTTCAAGGGCGCCGTCACGCCCGCTCGGTGGACGGCCTTCTTTGTAGCGCCAGTGTGCGGCGATGCCGAATTCCGCTTCCTCGTTCATATCCCTGGTGCGAATCTGGACTTCCAGGGTTTTACCATCCCTGTCCAATACGGCGGTATGCAGGCTGCGATAGGAGTTTTCTTTGGGGGATGAGATGTAGTCGTCAAATTCGCCGGGGATGGCGTGAAAGATATTGTGGATGATGCCGAGTGCCTGGTAACACTGCGGGATCGAGTCTACCACGATACGGATCGCGCGGACGTCGAAAATCTGGTTGAAGGGCAGGTTCTTGCGCTCCATCTTGCGGTAGATGCTGTAGATATGCTTGGGGCGTCCCTTGATCTCAGCGTCCAGTTCTTCGCGGGCGAACTGCTCGTGAATATAGGCGATGGTGCGGCCCAGGTAAGCTTCGCGGTCAGCCCGCCGCTCGTCGATCTCATTGGCGATCTCGCGATAGCGTTCGGGGTCCAGGTAGCGGAAGGCGAGGTCTTCAAGTTCCCACTTGATTTGCCAGATGCCCAGGCGGTTGGCAATCGGCGCGAAGATGTCGAGCGTCTCGCGCGATTTTTGGATCTGTTTGTGGGGCGGCATATAGCCCAGCGTGCGCATATTGTGCAGGCGGTCGGCCAGCTTGATCAGGATCACACGAAAGTTGTCGCCCATCGCCAGAAACATCTTGCGCAGGTATTCCGCTTCGCGATCACGGGGTTTGCCGCTGTGCATCTCGTCGACGCCGGTTGGCAACTGCTTCAGCTTGGTAACGCCATCCACCAGTTCGGCGATCTTGGGGCCGAATTCGTCTTCGATATCCTGAAGCGTGATACCCGTGTCTTCGACGACATCATGCAGCAGCGCCGCCGCAATCGTGATAGCGTCGAGTCCCATGTCGGCCAGGATTTGCGCAACTGCCACGCAGTGGGCAATGTAGGGCTGTCCCGACTTGCGGAACTGGCCGTCGTGGGCAGTATAGGCGCGGTTGTAAGCCAGCTCGATCAGTGCTCGATCATGCTGTGGCAGGTCGGGCAAGGCATTCAGAATGTTGGTAAGGTCAATCACATTCGCCTGCACGTCGTGCGCCTTTCCGCTTTGAGTGTGTGATGTGTCTAACGCTGCCCCCATAGCCGATGCAATGGCTCCATAACAAAATGTTTATACTGATTCAATAATTGGAACAAAATCCACGAGGCAAATGGGCACTACTTACGGTATATTTTACACCATATTTCGTGAAGTACGTATCATAAAAATACCCAAGGTGAGGCGTGATGAGCAAAACGAAAGCCCGGAGCATGGCAGCAAGTGACACCCGGCGCGACTGGTGGCGGAACGTGTCGATAGGGCTGTGTATTGTGGGGATTCTGGTTGCCGGGTATATGGCCTGGGCAGAACTTACCGGCAATGAAACCGTGTGCACCGATATGGGGAATATCGACTGTGCGGCGGTGCAGACCAGTGCATATGCCAAAACGCTGGGCCTGTCGGTTGCGGTATTGGGCACGTTGGGATACGTTGCGATTCTGGGTGTGCTGGTGCTGGAAGACCAGATCGATCTGGCCGCCACATATGGCCGGACGGCTATTGTTGGGATGGCGCTGTATGGCACGATGTTCCAGGTTTACCTGTCAGTGATCGAAGAGACTGTGTTGGATGCGTGGTGCCAGTGGTGCATTACGTCGTTCGTGATCATTGGGCTGCTGTTGCTGATTGGCACCTTTCGGCTGTACAGATTCTTACAGCCGTTGAGAACCTGAATGCAACATCTGTGAAAAACGAAAACAAGCGCGGTCCTGTTCGCTGAAGGCCGCGCTTGTATAGTTGGGTATGTGGTGGGGATTATTCCGACGTGTGCTGCTGGAGCGTGCGGGCAAAGATGTCCTCACGATCCGTGCGCCGTTTTTTGCTCTTCTTGCGCCGCTTGCCACCCCGCGCCCGTTTGGGCATCTGGATATCGGAATCTTCCAGCGCCTGGCGCAGCGCCAGTTCCATCGCGGTGGGCATTTCTTCTTGCTCTTCTTCTTGCTCAACAACGGCGGGTTCTTCCAGCGCGCGGACGCTCAGGTCAATCTGCTTTTTGCGGCGGTTGACTCCGATTACCTTGACTTCAACCTCGTCGTTTACGTTGACAACCTCGGATGGGTCGCCAACGTAACCCGCTGTTAGTTCCGAGACATGGACCAGGCCGGGGCGCTCGGCGCCGATGTCTACAAAGGCGCCAAATTTCTCGACGCGTACCACCTTGCCGGTGTATACGTTATTGGTCGCGATGTCGTTCCAGGTCACGGCGGGCGGCTTGAGCATTGTCAGGCTGATGCGGCCCTTTTTGCGGTCCACCTCCCGCACCCAAACAGTCACCTGATCGCCTTCGTTCAGCACGTCGGTCACGTTTTTGACGTGCTTTTCAGACAGTTGAGAGATATGGAGCAAGCCAGGCCGACCGACGCCGATGTCCACCAGAGCGCCATACAGCTCTATTTTCGTGATCGTGCCCTGCAACTGCATTTTGGGGGCGATCTCATCGATCGTGATGGGTGTGTTTTCGGTAGTCATCCGCCGTGCTCCTTGTTCGTGCCCCTGGCGGTATCCTCAGGGGGTCTATGCTTATCGGGCCGGATTATACTCGCTCAACCGGGACGGGTCAACGGTGTATCTTGCTGCATGACAGCGTTTTCAGCCCGAATTTGGCAAATATCTACAATTTTAGTGACGTTCGGCTGTGCTATTCGCCTATTCTTGACAATTCATCCTGGATAATAGCGTCAAACACGTCGAACGGCTGCGCGCCCATTGCGTACACCACGCCGTTGATGATAAAGCCCGGTGTCCCTCTCAGACCATAAGCCTGGGCCGCCGTGCCGTCGGTGAGCACCTCTTCCAGGTAGCGCTCACTGCTCAGGCACTCGCTGAATTCTGTAGTGTCCAGCCCCAATTCATCCGCGAAGCCGATCAACGTTTCCTCGTCCAGCACCTCCTGCTCCGGCGTGTCGTGAATGGCGAACAGGCGGTTGTGCATCTCCCAGAATTTGCCCTGATCTTCCGCGCATTCAGCAGCCATCGCGCCGCGCAGCGAGTCTTCACCAAAGATCGGAAAGTCGCGGTAAACGAATTTCACTTCGTCCGGGTATTTCTCAAGGATGAACGGCAGCGTTTCATCGTAGAACTTGCCGCAGTAACCGCATTGGAAGTCTGAGAACTCCACGATGACAACCGGCGCGTCTGCTGGCCCTAGAAAGGCGTCCCCATCGTCGGCAACAGGATTCGGGATGCGCGTAGGCGTAGGCGGAACCGGCGTGTTGGTCGGGATCAGCGCGGCAACCTGCGTGCCGACCGCTTCCTCAACCATGGCCTGCATTTGCTCCTCGCTGACGGTGTCGCCCGATGGTTCTGCGGTTGGGGCCAGGTCTGCCGCCTGCGTGCCGACCGCATCGGCTACCATTTGTTCCAGGTCTTCCGGCTGGATGTCGGCTATCTGGGTGCCGATGGCTTCATACACCATCTGCTCCAGATCGGCCTGGTCCAGCGTACCGTTTTCATTGATCTCGACCGGCTGCAATTCGGCTGCCTGCGTGCTGAGGGCGCTGCTGACGGCGTCCTGCACTTTAGCGTCGAGCGCCGCTTCGTCAAACGGCGTGACCGACGGGACCGGTGCGTCGGTTGGCAGCGCGGCCAACTGGGCGCCGACGGCTTCTTCAACCGTGTCACGCAGTTCGTCCTTGTTTATGCTGTTATCATCGCTGCTGCTGAGCAGAGACGCGATCAACAGCCCGGCCAACAGGAAAATCGCGGCAGTCATGATCAGGTACATGGTTTGATTCGATCCGGTGTGATTCTGCGAACCGGATTTATGCGGCGTTTCGTTGCGCATCGACACGGGCCTGGCATCGTCCTGGGGAGCTTCAGGCTTGTTATCGGTCATCGCGTTGTCCTTGTGGAGTGATAGGAATAATCGATTTGCCGATTATACGAGAGGCGGAGACGAATGCCAATGTGGAACTTGCCGCGTTGTGTAGCAAAAAGACAGCGCCCTGTCCGTTTGCGATCAGGGCGCGTCAATAGGGTGGCTTTTATTCGCTCTTGCTGGGAGCGATCCTATTCAATGTCTTCAACCACTTCCTCTATTTCCTCGTCCCCGGCAAAGGCGCCCAGCGGCATGATGTCGTAGTATTCGCGAATCCGGATTTCAAGCTCTTCCATCAGGGCGGGGTTCTCGTACAGGAAGGTCTTAGCGTTTTCGCGCCCCTGCCCGATCATCTCGTCGTTGTAGCGATAGTACGCGCCGCGCTTTTCGATGATGTTCGCTTCAACGCCCAGGTCGAGCACGTCACTTTCAAAGCTGAAGCCGTGATCGTACATCATGTCCACTTCAGCCTGGCGGAAGGGTGGGGCCACCTTGTTTTTGGTGATCTTGACACGCGTGCGGTTGCCGATGATCTCGTCTTTGCGCTTGATCGACGCGACACGCCGCAAGTCGACCCGCACGCTGGCATAAAAGCGCAGCGCCCGCCCGCCGGAGGTGGTTTCCGGGTTGCCAAACATGATGCCGATCTTTTCGCGAAGCTGGTTGGTAAAGATCACGGCAGTGTTGGACTGCTTGATCACGCCGGAGAGCTTGCGCAGCGCCTGGCTCATCAAGCGGGCCTGCAGGCCAACGTGGCTGTCGCCCATCTCGCCCTCGATCTCGGCGCGCGGGACAAGCGCGGCCACGCTGTCCAGCACTATCACGTCGATGGCGCCGCTGCGCACCAGCGCGTCGGTGATCTCAAGCGCCTGTTCGCCGGTGTCCGGCTGTGAGATATACAGGTTATCAACATCCACGCCCAGCCGGGCAGCGTAGATCGGGTCCAGCGCGTGTTCCATATCCACAAAAGCGCACACGCCACCCATTGCCTGTGCCTGGGCGATGACGTGCAGGCAGAACGTTGTTTTGCCTGAACTTTCCGGGCCGTATACCTCGGTGACACGCCCGCGCGGGATGCCGCCGACGCCGAGCGCCAGGTCAATTGCCAGCGACCCGGTCGGGATGACCTCCACGTTCAGGTGGGTGGCGTCACCCAGGCGGAGGATTGCGCCGTCGCCAAAGCGCTTGATCAGGTCGGACAGCGTGTTTTCGAGGGCTTTTTGGCGATCATCTTTTGCCATATATCATGTGCTCCAAACAGCCGGTTTATGGGCTATGCGTATTCAGATCGTGATGAATAGATTGTAGCACGTATGTTCTATCCTGTCAAAAAACAAACACGCTCGCCAAACAAAACGCCCGCAGCCGGTGTCCGACCGCGGGCGCGCATGTGAAAAACGCTGTGGGTAGAGCGGGCGCTAGTCCTGGACCAGCGTCAGGTTATAGGTGCCCTCTGTCCCGCCGATGTTCAGGCCATAGTGTGTGGCGATGACGTAGTACGTGCCGCTGAACGCCAGGGCCTTGCTCTCGATGGCAGAGTTGCGGTTCTCGCCGTTGGGCGCGATGTCGTCGTTATAGTCAACCTGGATACCTTCCGGCGAGATCAGATACAGCGCCGGGTCGAGCGTGCCGCCGGTGGCGTCCATACGGATCGTGACGATGTCGCCCTGGTCGCCCTCGAACGAGTAAATCTCGAAGCGCTGGCGCTCGGTGATGCTGCCGGAGACGGTGCCGCCGTAGGTGATCATGGTGGCCGTATCCAGCAGCGCCTGGTAGTTGAGCGAGTTGGCGTTCGCCATGTCAAAGAACCCACCGGGGCCAGCGGTCGCCGTGCCGTCCTGGTCTACGCGGAAGGTGATCATGTAGTGCGAGTCCAGGGCGGTGGGCTGGGTAGTGTTGATGATGGTCTGGCCCTGCACATCGACCGTCAGGCCAAAGTTGACCGGCGTGGTGTCCTCGCACGAGTTCTGATACCAGACCTCGACCTCGTACACGCCCGGTTCAAGCCTGCTTGGCGGCCAGTAGATGTAGGATACCGGCGTGGTGGTCGTATCGGTGCAGCCCCGGTTGCCGTCCAGTTCCAGGACGCCGCCGGTCCGGGTTAGCGGCTGGTCGTCATAGACGGTGTCGCCATACGGGTCGCGCACGGAAAGCTGGACATCCGCGTTGCTCAGCCAGGTCAGCTTCACGGTGATCGCACCGGTTGGCAGTTCCACAGCTTCGCCTTCTTCGGTCTCGCCTGTGCCCTCCGGTGTGCCGGTTTCAGTCGTGACGGTTTCTTCGCCCGCCTCCAACGTAGCGAGGGTGAGCGTGTATTCGCCTTCGGTCCCGCCGATGGTCAGGCCGTAGCGAGTAGCGATGACTGTATAGATTCCTTCGGTCACCAGGTTGCGCTCGATGATCGATTGGGTGCTGTCCTCAAAATCGTCGTTGCTGGCCAGGACGTTGTTATCCGGGCCGAGCAGGATCAGGTAGGTGTCCAGGCTGCCAGTTTGAGCCTGGAGCGCGATGTTGACGTCTGTGTCGGCTGCCGCCTCAAAGGTATAAGCCTGGGCGGGAGCGTTGTTGGTGACGATGCCGGATACCGTGCTGTCCAACACAATCGGGTCGGCATTGGCGATCTGGTTGTTAAACAGCGAGATGTTCAACCCGGCATTGACACCGCCGTTTTGCAGGGTCCATGTGCCAGATGGTTCCACGACCAGCCGCGCGAGATACTGCTGGCCGGGGTTGAGCGTGCCGGACAGCCTTTGCACGTCTTCGCCATTGACGGCAGTGCTCAGCTCGAACAACTGCGGCCCGCCGACGGTGCAGCCGTCCACGTAGTAGATGATGATCTCATAGCTCCCGGCAGGTACGTCGCCGACAGGCCAGGCGATCCGCTCTGTGGGGTTATCGGGGGTGGCAGCGTCGCAGTTGGCGTTAATGTCAGCATCAAGCGTGCCACCGCTGGGTGATCCTGGGCTGAAGGCATGAATCGCGCCGCCAACGGGATCGCGGACCTCAAGGTTCAGGTTGACGGCAGCCGACCAACCCAATTCGACCACAATGCCGCTTTCGTCCAGAGTCACTGTTTGCCCGCCGACCTGCTGGACGCCGC
The DNA here is from genome assembly GCA_016926875.1 of Anaerolineae bacterium. GTDB lineage: Bacteria > Chloroflexota > Anaerolineae > Aggregatilineales > Aggregatilineaceae > JAFGNU01. The sequence goes on from JAFGNU010000042.1 coordinate 14,258, forward strand.
TAAGCTGGAGTTTGAACTCGCCGCTGGCCTCGCCGCTGGCGCCGCTGCCGCGCATGACAAGAATGTAATAGGTGCCGGCGGTGGGGATGTCGAAGCCGGTGATTGTCGCCGTAGTGGGTGTACTCTGGTCGATGTCCTGCGCGATCGGGTTGCCGGACTGGTCGGTGAGCACCACAACCAGGGCCAACTCGGCTACTTCAGTGGTAGCGTCAACGGTGAGCACATCACCTGGACTGGCGTTCATGCTGTAGATTTGCACGAAGGTTTCCGAGTCCAGCGTGCCGGTAACGATATCGCCAACGGTAAGCTGGCGCTGCGGCTCGTCGTCCTGCGCCTGCACAGCCGGGAGCGTGAGGTGCGCCGGATTCAGCAGGCCAACGCAGAGCACACAAGCCAGCAGGGCTAACCCGGCCTGTCGCACAATGGGACGGTTCGAAAGTCGATAGCGCAATTGAGTATTCATAGAAACCGGCGCAGTCGGCCCCGGCAAAAAGCTGGGTACTGTGCGCGCTAATTCCTTTCTGTTGGTTAACGAAGACCAATAGGACGCCTGTAAGTAAGCAGCGCCTACGTATCCCCAGTGTAGCCAATCGGGGCGGCAAAGGCAAAGGGTAGTATGCAGTTGGGTGACAATAATCGACCAGTCGTAGGGCGCTCGTCTGGTAGGCTGGTTAGCACACCGCTACGCAGCCTCATCTTCGTCATCAACCGGCTGGGGTGTGGCCGCCGGTTCGGCGCCCAGCGTGATAAAGTTGGTGGTGCCCGCCTTGACGGTGATCTCGTCGGTAAGGCGCTGCCCCTGCACGATGGCGGTGATCTGGTATGTGCCTTCGGGTACGTCGCCCAGTACAAAGTTTTCATTCCAGGCAGGATCGGAAACGACGTGCCAGGTGCCGCGCGCGCTGGTCGGCTTTTTGGGGCTGATGTAGGTGGTCGTGGTTTCGACCACGCGCCCGTACTGGCTGAGCGTAACGACGCCGTCTTCGGCCAGCGTGCCGTCGGGGCGGGTGACGCGCCCGGCGACGACGCCGTGCCCGACATACGGTGCGATCCACAACAGCGGGTTATAGACGGCAAAGTAGCTGTTGCTGCCCATGCGTACTTCCATGTGCACATGCGGCCCGCTGACGTCGCCGGTGCCGCCGATCAACCCGATGATCTGGCCTGCTTCGACGTAGTCGCCTGCTTCGACCAGCACCGACGACATGTGCGCATAAAGCGTCCATATCTTCTGGCCCCGGTAGCCGAAGTCGTGCTCGATCACAACCACGTTGCCGTAGGAGGGGTAAATCTCGATATTGCTGCCTTCGATGACCTGTGCCCCGTCGCCCGCCCAAAAGACTGTGCCCGATCCCCCGGCTCGGATGCCTTCACCAACCGGGTTAGGAATGTCCACGCCGTGATGGACGCGCCAATCGTTGCGCGGCCCGTCCGAGCCGAAAGGATAATAAAACAGACTGGCGCTGTTGGCGCTGGCATCTACCGGGCGCACCAGCCAGAAATGATCATTGGCGTGCGGGCTGAGCGGCACTTCTTCCGGCGGTGGTTCAAAGCCGATGTCTTCATTGTCGGCCGCGACAAAAATACCGGTCGGGCTGGGGTAGGGCGTTGGGCCGGAAGCGGTCGGCGCGGCGACTGTTGGCGGCATGGTTGGCGTGGGCCAGGGCGTACTGGCGATCTGGACTGGCTCCACGATCACAACTGCCGGATCGGCGGTGGCGGGCAGCGTCGGCGGAACAAAGGCTGTTACGTACAGTTCCGGCGTGGGGAGCGGGGTTGCGGCCAGGGCAAGCTGGGCGTCGAGCGTGGCCTGCCATTCCGGCGGCGGGGCGTCGGCAGGGGTTGGGGTGGCTGCTGGGACGGACACCGTGATCGCGGGCTGGCTGTTTTGCCACAGGTACAACCCGCCAAGTACAACCAGGATAACCAGGATCAGCAATCCCTCAAGATGTCGGCTGCGTTCCATGCTGTGATCCTTGTGCCAGGCCGGGCTACTGCATGTCCGGCGGGATAGGCGTTGGCGAACGGTAGATTTCCGGCGTAGGTGACTCAGTGGGCAGCGGCGGCGGGGGCGGAATGTGCGTCGCTTCGCTCAGGAAGTCGTTTAGCTCGCCGGACGTGTACAGCTCCAACATGGCATCGTTCCAGCTCAGGCCGCCGGTTTTATGGAATTCCCAAAACTGGATCGCGCCGAAGTTGTACTGCCATGTCCGGGCGGCGGGCACGCGCTGCCAGCCAAAATCCGCCGCCAACTGTGTCAGGTCGATGTAATAGCCGGTGGGTATTTCGGTCATCAGCGTCCCGCCGCGCTCGTAATCGACCACGTCACCGCTGCTGCGGGCGGTCAGATCCCAGGGCATCTGGCGCAGCGGCTCGCCTAACACGCCGTCCTGCGCTTCGTCGGTCACGCGCACACAAACGCGCCAGTAGGTATCGACCTCGACGTCTTCGCGGATTACCACCACCGGCGGCGGGAAGCCTGCGTATACCAGGTCACGGTCAATGGAAAACGCGCGGCCCGCGTAGTGCCAGTTCTGACGCGGCTCGCCCGGTTCCGGCGGGCGGTCCTGGGGCCAGAAGGCGTCTTCCAGCGTGCCGAGGACGTCGTACCCGGCTTTTTCCAGCACGCGCAGCCGCAGCGCTTCAAACGCATCGTTCACGCGGTCGGACAGGTACGGCTGCGGGGCGGTCACGTTGTTGAGCGGAGCCAGCCCGTAGAGGCCGTTAGCCTGCCGCCGCTCGCTTTCTTCGTATAAGGGGGCGGACACGTCGGGGTTGGCGAGAACGCCGCCGCTTTCAATGAACGGGCGGGGCAGGGCGGTCCTGGTCCAGTCGGGATCGGTAGCGGGCCGGGATAGGGCGACGGCATCGGTCGCCGCGCCAAAGCTGCCGATGGTCCCGGCGATAATCTGCGTTTGCCCGCCGTAATCAAGCGTATACACCAGGCTGGACCCATTGGGCGCCCAGGCGGGCATCCGTCCGCGCCCGACCAGGATCGGCTCGGCGTCGGGCTGCTGTACAGGCTTGACGTAGACGCCTTCAACACCGTTGACGATAGCGCTGTAAGCGATGGTGCTGCCGTCGGGACTCCAGGAGGGGTAGTTTTCGTTGATGTCGGGTGTATGGCTCAGGTTGACGGCCACGTTTTCGCTTGGATTATCCAGGCTGAGAATGTAAACGTCCTGGTTGCCGCCTGTGCGCCAGCCTGTATAGGCAACGTGCCGCCCGTCCGGTGACCAGGCCGGTTCGATGTCCGGGCCGGGGGCATAGGTGACGCGCAGCGCGCCCTCGCTGGATGCGCGCCCCGGATCGGCGCTGATGATATAGATGTCCAGGTCTTCGGATTCCGGCGTATAGCCCTCGTAGGCCAGGTAAGCGCCATCGGGACTCCAGGTTGGCGCGCCCTCAAAACCGGGCGTGTAGGTCATGCGGGTGATCGCGCCCGTATCAACCTGCAAGATGTACAGCTCCCAGTTGCCGTCACGGTGACTGGCAAAAGCTACGCGCGTCCCGTCGGGACTCCAGGCGGGATCGCGGTCGTCGGCGGGATCGTTGGTCAGGCGCAGGGGCGTACTTTCGCCCACACCGATCACCCACAGGTCTTCCTGCCCGTTTTCGCGCAGGGTATACACCAGGCTGCCACCTTCCCGCAGCGGGTCGGGGACAGGTGTCGCGGTTGGGATCGGCGTGGGGAAGATGGCCGTCGGCGGGGTGGTGCCCTGTGCTTCGGGCCACAGGCCGCCCGCCGGGATCGGTTTGTCGTCACGGCTGCCGACTTGCAGCACCACAAACGTCAACAGGACGAGCAGCAGCAGGACGGCGAACACGGTCAGGTTGCGGTTTTGGGTCAGCAGCGGGTCTTTGGCAATGGTGGGCTTGAGGTCGGCGTCAACGGCGCGCTGGGCCATCGTGGCTTCACGGCGCGCGCTGGCAACCTCAACCGCCTGCTGAGCGGTGCGGCTGGTGGTCCGGGCTGCGCCGACGGTTTTTTGTGCGATCAATGCCCCTACGCCCAGAAAGCCCGTCACGAGGTGCCAGAACGCGATGAACAGGCCGATCAAGCCGTGCCTGAATGCGGCCAGTTGTTCGGCCAGGGCCATTGCAGCCCACGCGTTGACGCGTAAAAATGCATTGCCCAGCCTATCGGTGACACGGAACGCACGAAGCAGCATAAACCCGCCTTACCGGTCAAGAACGTAAATACGCTATGCAGCGGATTGTACAGAAAACAGGTAGGTCGGGCAAACTTCGGGTTATACGTTGTGGAGCGAATGTTGAATAAGAGATTTGCTTATCGATTAAACCGATACTATAACCATAATATGACACAGTAATACTTTTTGATAAATATCAAACACAACACGAGGGGCGAAATGGCAAAGCAGAGCACAGCGAAAGAAAAAATGATCAAGGCAAGGGATTTGATCAAAGCTGGACGGTATAGTGAGGCGCGCGCTATTCTGGTTACAGTGAGTCATCCCCTTGCACAAAAGTGGTTGCTGAAACTAGATGAAATTGAAGGGGTTAGCTTTCCCGCAGATGTTCCACCGTCACAAATGCAAATGGTTCCCCCTCCACCTCCACCGCTACAAGCGGAAATTGTTCCGCCGCCACAAACGCACCATGTGGTTCTAGAACAAAAGGGGCCGGGTTGCCTTAAGTGGTTATTTGGAGGGATTTTCGGACTTGGATGTGGCGTGCCCATAGCATTCTGCGGAGGCATCATCCTCTTAATCATTATTGTTGCTGCGCTGATTCAACAAGGTGAGAAAGCAGCCACAAACGAAGCTATTGATCGCAATGATGGAAGAGGTACCCTTGAAGAGCCAATTCGAGCAGGTGAGTGGGCCATATTTGAGGATGGAGAAGTCCAATCGACACGCATGATTCAACCTGCGGACGATGTGATCAAAGAATTCAACCGCTATAATTCCGATAGCTCTGAGGGGGCAGAATATGTCTTGATCTGGTTTAAGATCAAATGCAATAAGGATAGATGCTATCCTCCTCTGGATTTGGACTTGCATCTTGTAGACTCTGATGGAACAAAATGGAAAGAACCGTTGTTTATCACTCTAGATGACGATCTGGACCGCAAGGATGGAGTAAAAGGCTCAACCCTTGAAGGCTGGCAGGCTTTTGAGTTTCCAACTAGCGAGACAATAGAGGGGATTAGCATAAAATGGGGAGGTGAAACGTTATATCAAGAAGTGCCGTCTGACTGAAGGGGTTGGAGAATAAAACTTGGTTGACAAAGCAGGATACGTATTGCCCGCGCCGGGCGAGCGCGGCGCGATTATCCTGGTGAGCGGCTGGCGGCAGGTGGGCAAAACCACGCTGCTGCTGAGCCTGCGCGAGCGGGCGCTAGACGCCGGGCAGCGCGTGGGCGGGTTTTTGTCGGTGGCACGCTTCGAGGATGGCGCGAAGACCGGGATCGACCTGATGGATGCCGCGTCTGGGGACGTGATCCCGCTGGCGGCGTATGGCGGGGATGGGCCGGTTCGCACCGGGCATTACAGCTTTTTCCCTGCGGCGCTGGCTGCCGGGCTGCGTTACGCGCGGGTAGGGCAGGCTGCCGACGTGTTCCTTGTGGACGAACTCGGCCCGCTGGAACTGGTACGCGGCGACGGCTGGGCGGGCGTGATCCCGCTGGTGCGGGCGCGGGCGTTTGGCGTAGGGCTGGTCGTCGTGCGCCCGGAACTGGTCGAGGTTGCACGCGCAAGGCTGGGCCTGCCGCCGGATTCGGCCCTGGTAATGGTTACTGAGGCGAACCGCGCGGCGGTGTTAAGCGATTTGTTGGATTGGCTGCGGCAGTGGAATGCGGGCTAATCTTTTTCGTTTTCTTTTTCTTCCTCGTCATCTTTGATGCCAAGTGCGCTTTCGAGCACCATGCCGATCAGCCCCATCACGATGCCGCCGAGCACAGCCCACCAGAAACCGTCAATGGTCAGCCGCCCCCCGGCCAGTTCTTCGGTGATGAGCAGCATCAGGCCGTTGATAACCAGCAGGAACAGTCCTAACGACAGGAGAACCAGCGGGCAGCTTAGAATGATAATGATCGGCTTGACGATGGCGTTGATAACCCCAAAGATGAAGCCAACGATCAGCAGCGTGCCGATACTGTTATCCTTGACCTCAATGCCCGGCAGCAGGTACGCGGTTGCCGCCAGGGCAATCGCGTTGACGATCACACGCAGCAAAAAGTTACGCACAGTGTATTCCCCCTTTACTCTCGCAGTTTTTTGAACACGTCATGCACCGGAATGCAAAAGCCCGGCAGGATGTCGCCGCCGTCCAGCGAAGCGTCCTGATCCAGGATCGTTGCCCCGGTGCTGCCGGTATACACGGCGATGGTTTTTGAGCTGGGATAGACAACCCACACCAGCCGCGTCCCGGCGTGCAAGTAATCGATCACTTTGGAGTGGATGTCGCTGGCCATATCGCCCGGCGAAACGATCTCTACGGCCAGATCAGGCGGGCCGGGGAAGTAGCGCTCCGAGGTGGGCGCAGTCAGGCGGGCGGCAGCGATGAAGCCAATATCCGGCGCGCGCACGGTGTCGGGATCGGCAGCCAGGCGGAAGCCGGTTTCTGCGCCGGTTACTTCGCCGAGATCATGGGCTTCGACGAACGACAGGACCAAGTGCCCCAACCACAACGCGATCACGCCGTGTGCTTCGCCGGTGGGTGTCATTTCGATCAAGACCCCTTTCACCAGTTCGAACCGCCCGGCCCCTGGTTGGTGCGACACGCGCCACAGGTCATCGGCGGTGTAGCGTTTTGTCTGGGTTACCATGCGGCTGTCCCTCTTGGGCTGCACTAACGGATTGGCCCTATTGTACCGTTAGTTTGCCGGGTCGCGCGACGCTTCAAAGCGCCCGAAGTTGTAGTAAGCCGCGCACGCGCCCTCGGATGACACCATCGGCGCGCCGAGCGGGCGGCGGGGCGTGCATTCTTTGCCAAAGGCCGGGCACTCGTTGGGCTTCATCACACCCTTGAGCACCTCACCTGCGTGGCAGAGCGGCGATTCCTTGGTCTGGATGTGGCCGACGGGGAAGCGCTTGGCCGCGTCGTGGGCGGCGTAGGCGGGCTTCAGGTTCCACCCGCTGCGCGGAATGGTGCCGATGCCGCGCCAATCGCGGTCGCACTCGTCAAACACCTCGTTGATGGTCTGCATAGCGGCGGGGTTGCCCGCCTCGACCACCACGCGCGCGTAGGCGTTCTCGACCTCGGCGCGGCCTGCTTCAAGCTGGCGGATCGCCATCTGGATTCCGCGCACCAGATCGAGCGGCTCAAAGCCGGTGACGACCATTGGCACGCGGTACTTTTCGATGAGGGAGTGGTATTCCCAGTAACCCATCACGGCGCAAACGTGCCCGGCCAGCAGGAACGCCTGGACCTGCACTTCGGGCGCGCTCAGCAGGGCATCGAGCACAGGCGGCACGCGCACATGCGATACCAGCATCGAGAAGTTGGGGATGTTCAACTGCTTCGCCTGGAAAACGGCCATCGCGTTCGCGGGCGCGGTGGTTTCGAAGCCCACGCCAAAAAAAACTACTTCCTTGTCCGGATTTTCCTGGGCGATCTGGAGGCATTCAAGCGGGGAATAGACCACGCGCACGTCGCCACCTTCGGCTTTGACCTGGAACAGGTCTTTGGATGAGCCGGGGACGCGCAGCATGTCGCCAAACGATACCAGGATCGTATCCGGCAGCGCGGCGATGGCGATAGCCTGGTCGATCAATGCCTGGGGCGTGACGCAGACAGGGCAGCCGGGGCCGTGAATCATGTCGATGTAGTCCGGCAGCAGTTGGTCGATGCCGTGCCGGATGATCGAGTGGGTCTGCCCGCCGCAGACTTCCATCAGCCGCCAGGGGCGCGTGGTGATGCGGTGGATGTCATCCAATACCTCGTGCACACGCCCCGCGTCGCGGTATTCGGTGATGTATTTCATGCGTCGCCGATGTCCAGTTCTTCTTCGATCAGGCCGATCTGGTTGAACAGTTCGAGCGTCTTCTGCGCTTCGTCCTCGTCGATGCGGTTGAGCGCAAAGCCGACGTGAATGATGGTGTATTCACCAACCTGCGCATCGGGTACGTAAGCCAGACACGCCTCTTTGATCACGCCGCCAAAGTCGATCTTGCCCATCTTCAAGCCGTCGGTTTCATAGATTTCAACGATTTTGCCGGGAATTCCGAGACACATATCGATTTTTCTCCGTTGGTAGCTGGTGCGTTTAGCCGTGCTGCAAAGCGACCGCCGCGACCGCCGCCTGTCCGAGCGCCAGCCCGCCGTCATTGGGCGGGACAAGCCGGTGAGTCAGCACGCTAAAGCCGGACGCTTGCAGCAAAGGAATCGTTTTTTGTAGCAGGGTAACATTCTGGAATACGCCGCCGCTGAGGGCGACGGTTTGGATGCCGGTGTGCTGCCGGGCCAGGTCGCAGGCGCGGCATATCATTGCGGCGATGCCGTTGTGAAAGCGGGACGCGATGTGCGGCGCAGGTACCCCGCTGCGCAGATCGTCCAGCAGCGCAGACCACATCGACGCTGGATCAAATACGTGCGGCGCGCCGTCAGGTTGGGTGATGATCTCAAACGGGTATGCGCCCGGTTCGTTGGGATCGACCTGGGCTTCGAACTGGATCGCGGCCTGGGCCTCGTAGGTGACGGCTTGCAGCACCCCGACCAGCGACGCGACAGCGTCAAACAGGCGGCCCATGCTGGACGTGAGCGGCGCGTTGATCCGCCGGTCCAACTGCTGGCGAATGATAGTGCGCTCCTGGTCGCTGGCAGCCCGGACCGGGGCCAGATCATCATCCCAGTCGATGCCCGCGTCCCACAGGTGCGCGAGCGCCGTCCGGTAGGGGCGCAGCGTGGCCGCGTCACCGCCGGGCAGGGGGATATAACGCAGGTGCGCGAAGCGCTCATAGCTCGCGTAATCGCCAACCAGGATTTCGCCGCCCCAGATCGCGCCGTCCGGGCCGAGGCCGGTCCCGTCAAAGATCACGCCAATGGCAGGCTGACCGGACGGCACCTTGTGTTCGGCCAGACAGCTAGCCAGGTGGGCGTGGTGATGCTGCACGGCGAAACGCGGCTCGGATCGTTCCCGTGCGTAGCGCGACGACAGGTAATCCGGGTGCGCGTCGTGGGCGACAGCTTCAGGTTCCACGCGAAACAGGCGGCCCAGGTGGTCGATGCTGTGTTCATAGGAGCGCAGCGCGTCGTAGTTCGACAGGTCGCCGATATGCTGGCTCATAAAGGCGCTGCGGTCCCGCGCCAGGCAGAACGTGTTTTTGAGTTCGGCGCCGGTTGCCAGCAGCGGTGGTGACTCAAACGGCAGCGGGATCGGGTAGGGCGCGTAGCCTCTTGAACGGCGCAGCGGCAGTACCCGGTCATCCAGCGCGCGGACGACCGAGTCATCGCAGCGAATGTGAATATCACGGTTGTGCAGCAAAAAAGCATCTGCCAGCGGGCCGAGCCGGTCCAGCGCGTCGGCGTTGCAGGTGGCGATGGGTTCTTCGCTGTAGTTGCCGCTGGTCATGATCAGCGCGGGCGGGAAGTCTGGAGCCGGTTCCAGCAGCAGGTGGTGCAGCGGCGTATAAGGCAGCAAAACGCCCAGTTCACGCAGGCCCGGCGCGACGTTGCCCGCGATAGCCGTGCCGGTCTTGAGCGGCAGCAGGACAATCGGGCGCTCGCGGGACGTTAACGCCTGGGCGGCGGCCTCGTTTACCTCGCATAAGCGGCGGACGGTGTCCAGGTCGGACATCATCACGGCGAACGGTTTAGCCTGGCGCCCCTTGCGCTGGCGCAGGGTATGCACCGCGCCGGGATTGGTCGCGTCACAGGCCAGGTGGAAGCCGCCCAACCCCTTGATCGCCACGCTGTACCCGGCGCGCAGCAGGTGCCGTACCGCTTCGATCTCGTCGCCCGGCAGATCATCCCACTCCGGCGGGACGGCGCAGGCGGGACTGGGGACCAGTTCCAGGCGCGGCCCGCAGACCGGGCAGGCGTTCGGCTGGGCATGGAAGCGCCGGTTCAGCGGGTCGTCGTATTCCGCCTGGCAGTCCGGGCACATGGCAAACGGGGCCATCGTCGTTTTGGGACGGTCATAGGGAATATCTTGAATGATGGTGAAGCGCGGTCCGCAGTTGGTGCAGTTGGTGAAGGCGTAGCGATAGCGCCGGTCAGCCGGATCAAAGACATCGGCCAGGCACTCGTCACAGGTGGCGACATCCGGCGAGATGGGCTGGTAGGCGCCATCCTGCGCGGCGCTCTCGCGAATCTCAAAGCGCGCGTAGCCATCCGGCGCGACCGGCTGTGTCGTGACACTCTCGATCCGCGACAGGGGCGGCGCTTCGGCTGTGATCGCGGCGATGAACGCATCCAGCGCGGTTGGATCGCCCATTACTTCAATATCCACGCCCGCCGACGTGTTGCGCACCCAGCCGGTCAGGGCGTAACGCTGCGCCAGCCCGTAGATGAACGGGCGAAAACCGACGCCCTGCACCACACCGGTAATATGAATCTGCCGTGCGGCGGTTGTGGTTGTGCGGGGTGTGGTCACGGCTGCCCGGCGCTGCTCCGTTCCTTGATCTTGTCGCGCAGCCATGCCAGCCAGGCATCAAAGCCTTCGCCGGTGGTGGCCGATACCTGGAAGAATGTCAGGCCGGGATTGAGCACTTCAACGCCGTGCTGGAAGTAATCCACGTCAAACTGAAGATACGGCTTGAGATCGATCTTGTTGAGCAGCAGCACGTCCGCGCCCCGGAACATGGCCGGGTACTTATACGGCTTGTCGTCGCCTTCGGGCACGCTGGCGATCACCACGTTGAGGTGTACGCCCAGCTTAAAGGCTGCCGGGCAGATCAGGTTGCCGACATTCTCGATAATTAACAGGTCGATGGCGTCCAGGTCCAGCGAGGGCAGGGCGCTGTGGACCATGTTGGCGTCCAGGTGGCAGTTGCCGCCGGTGTTGATCAGCGAGACGGGTACGCCCAACTCTGCAATATGATCGGCGTCGATGGTCACCATGTCGCCATCCATCACGCCGATGCGAGCTTCGTTCTTGAGCGATTCGACGGTGCGCATGATCACGCTGGTTTTTCCGCCGCCGGGCGATGCCATGACGTTTAGTGCCAGGATGCCCAACTCGTCAAACTGCTGGCGGGTTTTAGCTGCGATCTGGTCGTTGGCGCTCATGATGTTTTCGACAATTGGGACTTTAGACATTGCGCAATGCTTCCTCGTTTCTCAGGCCTGCTCCGTCGATTCGGGTTCCAGATCGACGTCGATGCTTTCCAGGAAAAACTCGTCGCCACTGGCCACGCTGACGCGGTCGCTGCCGCATTCCGGGCAGATGTATTCGAGCCGGTTGAGCGGGAACTCGTGCCCGCACGCATCACAGTGCAGGCTGGCCGAGAGGCGCTTAAAGCACAAGGTCGAGCCTTGTGCAATGCTGCCCTTGCTGACGATGTCCCAGTAGAACTGGACCGAATCGTCAACAATGCTGGACAATTCACCGATCACAATGGTTAGCTGGTTGATGCGCACGGCCTCTGCCTCGTTGGCATATTGCAGCGCGATTTTAAGTAGCTGTTGTGTGACGCCAAGCTCATGCATAGTCCGGTGCCCGACTTATTTTGATACCTGTGATGCTTATCACGATTAAGTAAGACTATAACACATCTGGCGTGATGTGACCGATGATCACGGCCGACAAAAACGGCGCGATTAAACCGGGTTAACCGCGCCCTAAACAACTATTGGTACCCATCCAGCGCCTGCTTAACCCGGCCTCTCTAAAATCCCTGGTAAATCCACTGTGGGGACGTGTCGGCGGTGACGATGATCACCAGCAGCACGATCAGGCACAGCAGCAGCGCGAACACGTTTTCGCGGCTGAACAGGCGAGCCAGCAGGGACTTGAGCACAGCTTTGATGCCGGACATGGTCCTATCCTGTTACGCGTCACGGCCCAGAACTTCCTGTAAGAACTTCTGGCGGTTGGCCGCGCGGGCGATCTTACCACTGGACGTTTTTAGCAGCCACTTGGGACCGACCAGGTGCACATAGTGAGCCATTGTGTCGGTCGATTGGGCGATGCAAGTGCGGATTTCTTTGGTGATGCGGTCGAGTTCATCGGGATCGTCGGTTTCAACCTCGCACACGACGGCGATGTCTTCGGTGCCGAGGGATTCGTTCAGCACGCCAAACGCGACGGTGCGGCCCGGATGCACGCCGGGGATGTCGTTCAGAATGTTTTCGATGTCCTGCGGGTAGATGTTTTTACCGCCGACGATGATCAGGTCTTTTTTGCGCCCGGTGATGTACAGCTCGCCAGCGGACAGGTAGCCCAGGTCGCCTGTGAAGTGCCAGCCATCCTGCATGGCCTGCGCGGTCGCGTCCTCGCGGTGATAGTAACCGCTGAGCATACACGTGCTGCGCAGCGCAATTTCGCCCACATGCCGTTCGGGCACATCCTGGCGCTGGTCGTTCACGATGCGAATCTCGGTGTCTGGGATCGGCTTGCCACACGATACCATCGAAACGCTTGGCCTATCGGTGCCGGGCGCGGACGGCTGCGCGATCCGCTGCTCCATGAGCATATTCCGGTCGATCACGTCCACGTGGGGCGGGATGTCGAGGGTGGACTGGGTGACGGCGAACGTGTTTTCGGCCATGGCATAGCAGGTGGCGAACACGTCGGGTTGAAGCCCATACGCTTCGTAGCGGTCCCGGAAGACCTGGTGGCTGTCGTCGCGCACCGGCTCTGAGCAGTTGATGAACGCCCGGACGCTGGACAGGTCCAGGTTGTCGAGTGCCGAGCGGCGGATGCGGGTCGCCATAAAGTTATAGGCAAAATTGGGCAGCCAGCACAGCGTGCCGTTGTGCTCGTCGATGGCTCTCAGCAGGACGATGGGATCGCGCACCCAGTGAAAGGGTGACATCAGCACCAGGCGGATGCCCTGTACCACCGGCATGATGAACCCGGCGATCAGGCCCATATCGTGATACAGCGGCAGCCAGCTTACGATCACGTCGTCAGGCATCAGGTTGATCGATTCGCTGTAGGCGATCACCTGGTTGATGACCGGGCCGTGCGCCAGCATCACGCCTTTTTGCAGGCCGGTGCTGCCGGACGAATGCTGCAAAAACGCGGTATCTTCCGGACGCGACGGTGCGCGGTCCAGGTAATCGGAAAGCTGGCCTTCCGGCTCCAGGTCGTTGATATTCAGGATCGCGCCCAGTGTCGGGATTCCGGCGAGATGCGCTTCGAGCGTGAGCTGCATATCCGGGTAAGTGACCACCGCCTTGACTTCGGACAGCTCTACCAGTTTGCGCACGCTGTCGTAATAGTGCTCCGGGTCCAGCTTGGGCGTGAGGAAGGGCATGATCGACGGAATCGCGCCCAACAGCATCGCGCCCCAGAAGGCATACAGCACCTCTTCGCCATGCTGGAGCACCAGCACCACCAGGTCATGCGGCTCGACGCCGACTTTTTCAAGCGCGCGCGCATAGCGGGCCGCCTGGTTGAAGAATTCGCCGTATGTGACGTGATGCGTTTCGTCGGGCGAGATCAAGGTCAGGGCTGTGCGGTCGGCTGCCTGTTCGGCCAGGACCCGCGCGCAGTCGATCAGGGTATTGGGGCGTGCGTCGGGCCGGACGGGGAGCCGGTCGGAGGTTTGTGTTTTGAATGTGTCACTCATGCTGGACGCTTCCATAATTGGTTGAACGGAATGATAATAGGTTGGAACCAGTGCAAACCAAACAGCAAGATTATACCGGTTTCTGGACAGCATACCAGGGTGTGCTGCGCCGCGCGCGCCATCTGAAGCAGGCCGGTAGCTGTGTAACCGGTAGTGGCCACACGACGGGCGAACGTCAAACATTGATCGTTGTGCTTTGCGCGAAATAGGATAAGCTAGGCTTGATGGGCACGTACGCAAGGATAGATGAGGCAACAGCAGTATGACGTCATTGAAATCGGTGCAGCGATGGTCTCAGGCACGACGGCAGGCCTTCTGGCAGCGGTTGTACGGGACGCTCGGCCTGATCCGGCAGCCCGCCGAACTGCTGTCGTTTGAAGATGTGCAGGGTAAGCTGCGCCTGAACGAAAACGCATACCGGGGCTTGCAGCAGGTCCCGCTGGACCAGATTGTAGGCAGCGTGGGCCGGTATAACGACTTCACGCGCACGTTTCTGCCGCTGGTCGAAAGTGATCGCTGGCGCTGGCAGCGGATTGCCGAATTGCAGGAAGAATCCGGCCTGCCGCCGATTGAACTGTACAGGGTAGGCGATGCCTATTTTGTCAAGGATGGCAATCACCGGGTATCGGTTGCGCAGCAGTTTGGGATGCGAACCATCGAGGCGTATGTCTGGGAATACCAGTCGCCGGTCGGCGGGTTGTCGCCCGACACGCGGGTCGACGACCTGATTATCAAAGCCGAGTACCGCGCCTTTCTCGACTGGACGCAGCTTGACCGGCTGCGGCCCGACCAGGATATTGTGCTGACCGAGCCGGGCATGTACCCCGCGCTGCAGGTGGAGATCGGGCTGTACCGCGAAAACCTGGAGCAGATCGACAACGAGGCCCGCTCGATTGAAGAGGCGGCGACGGCGTGGTATGACCTGGTGTATACGCTGGCCGTCGACACGATCCGCGATTCCGATGTGCTGGACCTGTTCCCCGGACGTACCGAGGCCGACCTGTATATCTGGTCCTCGCGGCACCGCGAGGAGCTGTCCGACCGGTACGGCGAGGCGGTGTCACTGCGCGACGCGGTGAGCCAGCTTGTAGAAGAAAGACTGAGGCCCGGCGGGGTAGGGCGCATGATGCAGTCGGTAGCGCACTCGGTGACGGGCCTGCTGCACAGCCTATCCCCCGGACGAGCCGATGCCACGCAAGAACTGCCCGCTCTGCCGCCCGCCGATGAGCCGCTGGGCAGGCTGTTGATCCAGGTGAATAACATCGAACCGGCCATGGCCTACAGCGGCCAGCGCGGCGACGAGTGGCGCGCCTGGCGCTCGGACCTGCGCGACAAGCTGTGGGAACTGCTGGGTATGACCCTGCCGACCGGGGACGTCGAAGCGAGCATTGATGAGCAGGTGGTGCTCAGCGGGGTCGAGCGCGTCCGGCTGCTGATCACGGCGGCGGACGGCTTGCAGCTCCCGGCGTACCTGATGCGCCCGGCGGACGTGGATGAACCGCTGCCCGCGCTGCTGGTCTATCCGGGACACGGCACGATCCGGCAGACGGCAGGGCTGGACGACAGCCCCCACCGTGCCAACGCGCTGGCGCTGGCCCAGGCGGGCTTTGTGACGCTGACGGTCGAGGCGCGCGGCATTGGCGAATTGGGACAGATCGATCACCTGGCGCTGGACAGCATCGCGCGGCTGGTGGGCCGGACGTGGCTCGGCATGGTGCTGGAAGACGGGCAGCGCGCGCTGGATTACCTGCAAAGCCGCCCCGACGTGAAACCGGAGCACCTGGGCGTGACCGGACTGGGACTGGGCGGCGGGCTGGCGCTGTATACGGCGGCGCTCGACGAGCGGGCGCGCGTGGTCGTGATCGAAAACTACGTGGGCGGCAACATCCACCCGATGCCCGTGTTAGGGCACGGCTGCGATTTTGTGCCCAACCTGCGGCGCTATGCCGAACTG
>JAFGNU010000043.1 GCA_016926875.1 Anaerolineae bacterium
CTTCTGCCGTTTCTTCGATTTTTGCCAGTGTGGGCTGCTGAACTGCCGACAGCGGGTACAGCGTGGCAATTGGCGCAACGACAAGCTCAACAGGCGTTTCGGCATCTGCGATCATATGGCGGGCAGTTTGAGCGTCTCCAGCCGAGGGCGCAGTCATATCGCCGGGCTGCTTGTGCCAGTCACCAACGTGCATCAGGGGCGTATCCCACTTGGCTGCCAGGGCGCTGCCATACGAGGCGCGCCGCAGCTCGCGGAACGATTCCCAGTTGACATGCATCCAATGGAACACGTCACCCTGCCAATCGTCGCCCTGCTCAAACATCCCCCACTCGCGCACAGCATACTCGCCAGGGCTGAGGGTATCCAGTACGTAGATGTCCGGCTCCGGTCGGCCCTCACGCGGCACGATCAAGCCGATCATAGCTTCCCCGGTTTCCGGCTCTGGATAGAGCAATGCGCCGCGCACGATTTTGTCGATCACTCGTTGGGCTACGATAACCTGGGGGATATTGTGAGACTGATCAGAAGCCTGAGTGCTCATCTCCTTCTCCTCCTGCTGCGTTGATTCCGTTTGCTCGGCGGCATGCGCTCTTCGACGCCTGGCCAGGTTCCGGTTGCGCGCCAAGTATAATACGCATACAACCACTGGATCGCCCACCCGGCAACGGTCACCGCCGTAGATTTACCGGGGTTCCAGCCGTATGCCACACCGTCTTTCGGATTGAACAGGCAAAGCTGCCCGTCTTCATACTGGTGTTTTTCGCTGTATACGAGCGGGTTCAGGACATAGGCTTCGGCAGGGCGGTTAGGGTAATCGTCGGGATAGATAATCTTGAGGGAGTGAATCTGCTCCGGGATACCGCGCAGGTTGATCTCAACATCACCCATCCAGTAAAGCAGTCCTCGCTTGGGAACCACCAGCCGGAACGTGTCGGCAAACGTTGCACGCATCAGCTCTACTTCTAATCGCAGCCGGTTAGATACCTGCCGCGAACTTCCCCACCAGTCGGTTTTACTCATGGGCTACAGGTCCTCCAGCGTTATTTCCTGGGTATTTAACAGCACGTCTTGTTTCAGTGCTGCATCAACAAGGCGCTCCAGTAGGGCTTGTTGTGAGGGAAGGGGCGGCTCATCGTCGGCTGCTGGGGGCTGCAATCCAACAACGGCTTGATCCACACCATCCACAAATGTAAAACGAAATGAGGTTACAACCGTTACGCCCGACCGGACTTGCAGAGTCCAGCGCTGGCCGGTTAGCGTCCTGGGCGAGTCTGCCACCAGCCGGAACGGGAGCGTTACCAACTGGGGCGTATGCGTCAGATCGCGGCTGATTTGGTGGGCCAACAGCGGTTTGTCGTGCGCATTGGTCAGAGTGAAGTCAAACAAATAACGGCGTTCACCGCCGGTACGTACCACTACAAAAGGCCGGATCGCCCGCATGTTGGCTGTAGGAACTTGACGAAAATGAATGATCGGCCTGACTTCGCCCAAATGATAGACCAGCACGCCTGCCGCCAGCAGTTCCAGGCCAGGATCGATATCATGTTCGGGAGCTGCCTGGGGCTGTGCCGGGTTTATATCCCAGGGAACGGGCGTCCCGTGCCGCCGGATGATCTGGAAAAACCCTCCGAAGATCATGACGCCCCAAAAATAGACTGCCAGAACAATCAAAAAACCGAACAAAGCCACCAGGACATAGCCCAACGCGCGCCATGCTTCGCCAGTCAACACCAGGACCGTTATAAACAGAACAAACAGGCTGAGCAGGCTCAAACCAAGCCACTTAACGAGATCAACGTGGCGGGAAACGGCTGGAGATGGTTGTTGTGACGTTGTCATAGCGTTCCTTACAGACTGTGCGTTTGGGTATCACGAGCATGACCGCCCGCGCCGATAAATGTTCGATCTCTGTGTGCCCGCCCGGTTCAGGTCCAATCTTCCTGGTCGGACAGCAGGTCGGAGAGGCTGACCGTATGGCGTGACTTAGTCGTCAATAGCTGCTGTAGCTCCTGGCTGATCTCACCATCGCTGTCAACATACTCTTGAATTGGCCCTCCTCCAACCGGGTCCCATCCAAACGTATGCGCGGCTAACAATCTATCCTCGGCCAGCACATGCAGCGCCCAATCACCGGGCGTGACCGTTTTGCCTTCCAGCGGCAGCCAGGTATCCGGCAGCAGCGTATTTTCCCCATGTTCCAGGTCATAGTCCTCTTCGTCGGCGTATCGCAGGCGATTGTTACTATCGATCAGTTCAAACCGAACCGAGCCGCTGACCGCGTAGGGCAGCCACAGTTCGACAAAGGGGCGCAAATAGCGAGTATCCACCATGACGTCGCCAGAGCGTACCAGTTTTGGTTCGTCAGAGTGCCGGTAGGCCAGCAGCCCAATATCGGTGACCTGCACATAGTCAGGGGTGCCTGCGTAGCCTGCGTTTCGCATGGCTTCTGTGGCAGCCGGGGTTAGTTGGGGATCACGCTTCGACCGCTTTTGACTCCTGGTTGGATTGCCAGAACCGGGCTGGCGTTCGGCGATGACGAACAACCCGAAGAGGAACATAATAAACAACGTGATCAACACGACAAAAACGATGATGCTCATAGGCTTATTCAGTGTGTGTCAGGTCTGGCGTCGCTGTTGGCTTTGCTGGCGGAGCAGTTCTTCCAGGCTGAGCGGTAAGGCGGCATCCTCCTCGTCCTCACTGCGCCACACCCGCTCGCGGATTTCACCGTCCGGCAGCATGTCACTGCGCCGACGTACCAGTGACGGTGACAGGTTAAAGTTGTGAATGCCCACCAGCCCGCCATCAATCGAGAGATGGACGGTCCATGTCCCTGCCTCCAGATCGGACTTGCTTTCGCGCACGGGCAGACGGTAGCCGGGCAGGATCGTATTGGCGCCAGCCTGGAGCCACTTGTCATCTTCAAAGGCATATTTAACCTGGCCGGACTCGTCGCGGATCTCAAACCGGATGAGCGCTACCCGTTCGCTGAGGCCATCCGGTACGGTGATGATGGCAAACGGACGAATTCCGTCGTCATCCAGCGAAATAAAACGCCCTCGCCGCAGCGCCAGCCCGTCTGGGCGCCGCTCATCTACGATCAAGCCAACATCCATCAAGCGGATCAAAGCATCGTAGTCTGGATGGTGGCGCGCACGCGTTGCGGCTTCGCGGGCTACTTCGCTGATCTGCATTTCGCGTGTCGCAGACGTCGGCAGCGCGTCAATGATGGACCCGATCCAGGCGCCGCGAGTCACCAGCAGGACAAGCGCAAGATATAACGCCAACATGATCGCACTGATGCTTGATGGTACATCACCGGCTGTCAGCGTCAGGCCGAGGACGAAGCCGATGATTAACAACCAGGCGATTGTGCCACGATAACTATGTTTGAACATGGTGTATTTGTCCCTGAATCAGCCTGATCATACCATACCACGGTGCGCTTAACCCCATAGACCAATTTTCGGGGGTGATGGGTTCATCTATCTTAAATACTTACGCAGAAAAAAACTAGTGGTTGTGCTATATTTGTGGCCGGTCATCTGCGGCTGTGATCGGTTGCATCCCACTACCGCGCGCGTTAGCATCTAGATCATCAGGCGTTAGTTTCCAGGTGATTAACTGGCGGCTGATCGCTAGCAGCCATTCGCTTAGTGCCAACATGGCAGCCCGCCGACAATGCGCCCGACGATTCAATACAAGAAAGCAGGTAAAGCAAAGATGAAAGCAGTTATCCTGTGCGCAGGAAAAGGGACCCGGTTGTATCCTGTGACGCTGACCATGCCAAAGCCCCTTGTTCCGGTCGCAAACAAGGCGTTAGTCACGTATGCGATTGACATATTGACCGATATGGGCGCAACCGAGATCGGCCTGGTGGTGAACAGCCTGGACTCGCCTATCCGGGACCGGCTGGGTGATGGCATAGACACGGTCGGCGTACCACTGACATACATCGCGCAGGAAAACCCGCAGGGCCTCGCGCACGCGGTCAAGCTGTGCCAGCCGTTTATCGGTGACGAGCCGTTTATTGTCTACCTGGGCGATAACATTTTCCAGGATCATATGCAGGGGTTGTATAAACGGTTCGACGCTACCCACGCGAGTGCCGCGCTTGCGCTGACCGAGGTGCCCAACCCCAGTGCGTTCGGGATTGCCGAATTGGAAGGCGACACCATCAGGCGCCTGGTGGAAAAGCCCAAAGATCCGCTGTCTAACCTGGCTGTCGCGGGCGTGTATGTGTTCAACCCGGACATCTTTGACGCGATTGAACACATCAAGCCATCCTGGCGGAATGAGCTTGAGATCACCGACGCGATCCAATACCTGATCGAACAGAACAAGCCGGTCATGCCGTATGTCGTTAAGGGGTGGTGGATCGATGCGGGCAAGCCTGATGCGATTGTCCTGGCGAACCAACTAGTGCTCGAAGAACTGCCGTTTATACCGGCCAGCAACGAGGACGAACGTATTCAGGGAGAGTCCTCCGTGTCGCACCGGGTATTGATCGGCGAGAACAGCCAGATCATCGACAGTGTGATCCGGGGACCGGTGATCATTGGCAACAACGTCGTGATCCGCAATTCCTACATCGGGCCGTATACTTCGGTCGGGGATAACGTATTGATCGAAAGCAGCGAGATCGAGCAGAGCATCGTGATGTGCTGCTGCACGATCCAGAATATCGTGGGGCGAATCGATGCGAGCCTGCTAGCGGACAACGTGAAGGTTATTCGAGCGACGTCCAAGCCGATGACTCACCGGCTGGTGTTAGCAGAAAACAGCCTGGTACAGCTCCGGTAGTGGCTTGTGAGGTAACCGGGTGAGCCTGCACTGTGCGCACAAGCCCACCTGTTTTGCAGAAAATCACACGTCCAGAGTAGCGTTTTTGGCGTGGGTAGTGATGAACCGCTTGCGTGGCGGGACGCTGCTGCCCATCAGCATATCAAACACCCGGTCGGCTTCGGCTGCATCTTCAATAGTGACCTGCAACAGCGTGCGGTTGGCCGGGTCCATGGTAGTTTCCCACAATTGATCGGGATTCATTTCGCCTAACCCCTTATAGCGTTGGAGCGATGCGCGTTCGGGCCTGGACAGCGCGCGTAGAATCTGCTCACGGTCGGCTTCGGTATAGGCGTACTGGACCTGCTTATTGACGGCTATGCGGTACAGCGGCGGTTGTGCGATGAACAGGTGTCCAGCGGTGATCAGCGGCGTCATATAGCGGAAGAAGAAGGTTAGCAGCAGCGTGCGAATATGCGCGCCGTCCACGTCGGCATCGGTCATGATGATAACGCGCCCATAGCGCAGCCCTTCCAGGTTAAAATCGTCCCCGATCCCAACGCCCAGCGCCGAGATCAGCGCTTTGACCTCGTTGTTGTCCAGGATTTTGTTCAGGCGTGCCCGCTCGGTATTCAAAATTTTACCACGCAGGGGCAAGATCGCCTGGAAATGACGGTCGCGGCCCTGCTTGGCCGACCCGCCCGCCGAGTCACCCTCAACGATATACAGCTCGGAGCGGCTGGGGTCTTGCTCGGAGCAATCCGCCAGCTTGCCAGGCAGGGTGGTGTTTTCGAGTAGGTTTGCGCCCCGCCGCACCAGATCGCGCGCTTTTTTGGCCGCGTCGCGCGCGCGCATCGAGGTCATGCACTGATCCACGATCCGCTTGGCTTCACGCGGATATAGTTCCAGAAACTCGGCAAAAGCATCGGAAGTGACCTGTGAAACTGCGCCCTGTACTTCGGGGTTCATCAGCTTCACTTTGGTCTGGCTCTCGAACTGGGGGTCTGGATGTTTGATGCTGACAATCGCCGTCAACCCTTCCAGCGTGTCGTTACTGGAGAAGTTGCGGTCTTTTTCTTTGAGTAAACTGGCTTTACGCGCATAGTTGTTGATCGTGCGCGTGATAGCTGCGCGCAGCCCTGCCTGGTGGCTGCCCCCATCCGGCGTATGGATCGTGTTGGCAAAGTACAGTTCGGTCGTGGTGGACGCATTGGTATACTGGAAGGCTACCTCAACGCCGATGGTGATCGGCTCGCGGTTGTTTTCTTCGAACTCGATCTCAAGCTCGCGTTCGGCGTAAACGGGTTCGTGCAGCCCGGTGCGGTTGCGGTTGAGATAGCGTACAAACGAATTGACCCCGCCCTCGAAATAGAAGGTCATCTCTCTGGCAAGGGGGTGAATTCGTTCGTCGCGCAGGGTAATCGTCACCCCGCGCGCCACAAACGCCATCTCACGGAAACGCTGCGCCAGGGTGTTGAAGTTGAAGTCCAATTCCTCCATGATCGTCGCATCGGGCATGAAGGTGATCCGGGTGCCGCTTGGCTCGTCCGACTCCATCTTGCGCACAAATTCGACTTCGGTTTGCGGGATGCCGGTGCGATATTCCTGGTGGTAGACCTTGCCATCACGCCAGACCTCGGCGGTCATCCACTCCGACAGGGCGTTTACCGCCGATACACCCACGCCGTGCAAGCCGCCCGATACCTTGTAGGCCGAAGCGTCGAACTTGCCACCGGCGTGCAGCGTGGTCATGACCACCTGGAGCGTTGAAACGCCTTTTTGCTTGTGAACACCGACCGGGATACCGCCGCCGTTGTCGGCGACCGAAACCGAACCGTCTTCATACAACACAACTTCGATGTGGTCACAGCGCCCGGCTAAAGCCTCGTCGACGGCGTTGTCAACCACTTCATAGATCAGGTGGTGCAGCGCTCGAATATCGGTCCCACCCACGTACATACCGGGCCGCAGGCGCACAGCCTCCAACCCTTCCAGGACGCGAATACTCTCTTCGGTTTGCCTGCTTATCTGCTCCGCCACTGAATCCTCCTACTACACTTGCCGCCACACACCCCACATATCCCCATTCTGAGTAGACACAGAATCAACGCCAGGTCAACCCGGTTTGGACGACTTTAGTTGCAGGTGGTTGTCGTCGGTCTGCTTACAAGATTCGGGGTTGAACCGGCCATTTGAACGCTTGATCATCGCTTGTGTAGTGACGAATTAGGACAAATGTTCGCTACTATCCAGAGTATACAAACATTCTCAAAAAACGGCCAGTTTCCGCTTAAAATTATATCTCAGACGGTCGTTCCAGGCAAAGATGCGGGTTGTCGGAGCGGGTATCGCTGGTACAATCGGGGCCATGAACACAAAACCGCTTATCGCGCTGCTGACAGACTTTGGCCTGTCCGATGCATACGTCGGGACGATGAAGGGCGTCATACTGTCGATCTGTCCGGCCGCGCACCTGATTGACCTGACGCATACGATCCCGCCGCAGAACGTCCGGCAGGCAGCGTATGTGCTGCTGACAACGTTTCGCTATTTTCCTGCCAGCACCGTGTTTTTAGTCGTAGTCGATCCAGGCGTTGGCACGTCGCGCCAGCCCATAGCCGTTGAAACCGATCATGGTATCTACGTTGCCCCCGATAACGGCGTGTTGAGCTACGTGCTGCCGCATGTGGCGGTACGGCGGTCGGTCGTGTTACAACATCCGGCGTACCGACTGCCAGACGTCAGCAGCACTTTTCACGGGCGGGATATATTCAGCCCTGCGGCGGCGCACCTGGCAAACGGCGTACCGGTAGCTGAACTGGGTTCAATACTGCCCGATCTTCAACGACTGCCCGACCCGGTCCTGGCAGTGAAGGGCGGAGAGGTACACGGCGAAGTGCTGCACATCGACCACTTTGGCAATATCGTCAGCAGCATCGGGCGGTTAACGTGGACCGGCCCCGGTATGCTGCGCCTGGAGCCGCGCTTCGGCAGTGATCGTGCTGTTGTACTTGACCTGGATGTGACTGCCTGCCGTGTGACCATCGGGGCGCAAACACTCGACGGCGTACAGGCCACGTATGGCGACGTGCCGCCGAGGGCGCTCACGGCACTGGTGGGCAGTTCCGGCCAGCTTGAGATCGGTAAAAACCAGGGCAGCGCAGCGCAGGCGCTCGGCGCGTCGGCTGGCGATGCTGTTGCGTTAATTATGAACACATAGCCCCATATTGGGAGAAATATATCTTATGCGCGACCAGTTTGTTATTGAAGGCAACCACAAGCTGCAAGGCGAAGTGACGATCAGCGGCAACAAAAACGCGGCTACCAAGATGCTCCCGGCGTGCTTGCTGACGGACGAGCCCGTTATCCTGACCAATGTGCCGGATATTGTGGATGTGCGGGTAACGTTTGACCTGCTGTGCAGCCTGGGCGCAGAGGTGGAAGAACTTGGCGATCACCGGGTGCGCGTGCACGCCAAAGAGATTATCACGAACAAACTGGATCGCCAGTTATGCCAGCAGACGCGCGCCTCGATTGTGTTTGCCGGGCCTATGCTGGCCCGCACCGGCAGCCTGGAGCTTGCGCCGCCGGGTGGCGATGTGATCGGGCGGCGGCGGCTGGATACGCATGTGATCGCGCTGCGCAGCCTGGGCGCAGACATCCGGTTCAACGGCACGTTTATTATGAACGCCGACGGGCTGCACGGCGCGGATATTTTGCTGGACGAAGCCAGCGTGACGGCCACCGAAAACGCCCTCATGGCGGCCACGTTGGCCAAAGGGACAACGACCATCCGGAACGCTGCCTCAGAACCGCACGTGCAAAACCTGTGCCATATGCTCAACGGCATGGGCGCGCAGATCAACGGCATCGGTACGAACTGCCTGACGGTGGATGGCGTCGAGCATTTGCACGGCGGCGAGTTCCGCGTTGGGGCAGATTACCTGGAAGTGATCAGCTTCGTGGGGGCGGCGGCTGTTACCGGCGGTGAAATCCGCATCCGGGAAGCCGATCCGCAGCACCTCGGCATGGCGGCGCTGGTCTTTCGCAAACTGGGTGTTGCCTGGGAGGTGGACGGCAACGATATTATCGTCCCGCGCGGCCAGTCGTTGGTCATCCAGCGTGAACTCGGCAACCAGATTCCAGAAATCAAGGCGCAGCCCTGGCCTGCTTTCCCGTCCGACCTGATGAGCATCGCGCTCACGGTGGCAACCCAGTCGGCGGGCACGGTGCTGTTTCATGAGTGGATGTACAACAGCCGCTTTTTCTTCGCGGACAAGCTGATCAACATGGGCGCGCGTATTTTCCTGTGCGATCCACACCGGGCCGTGGTGCATGGCCCGACCGTGCTCCGCGCAGTGCCCAATATCAGCAGCCCGGACATTCGCGCCGGGATGTCCCTGCTGCTGGCGGCGCTGTGCGCCCGCGGCACAACGGTGATCCGCAACATCGGCCAGATTGATCGCGGATACGAACGTGTTGAAGACAAGCTGCGCAGCCTGGGCGCGCATATTCGACGCGAACCGGTCGAAAGGGCCAGTGCCGAAGCGGCGGGATGACCCGGCTGTCACCCCGCCCGCGCTGATTCAGTCACATTCGAAGTCTTCGGTACCAAGCCCCAGCAGGTAATCAAAGGCGCTGAGAGCAGCCCTTTCGCCATCGCCCAAGCCCATCAACACCTGGAACGCGCTGCTATCGGTCACATCCCCGGCAGCAAACAGACCCGGCACGTTGGTACGGTTGCGCGAATCCACCTGGATGAACCCGCAGTGGTCCATATCGACCAGCCCTTCCAGCAGTTGGGAGTTTGGTGTCAGTTGCTTTTCGATGAAGATGGCATCGGCTGGCAAATTTTCTCGCTGCCCATTGTGTTCGATCACGATTGACCGGGCGTATTCATCCCCTTGAACCTCGATCACTTTGCAGCCGCGTTTGACCACCACGTTATGCGCAGACAGCACTTTTTTGCCGATAGGGGTATCCAGGTCGCCGTCCGTTTCAGCAACCAGCGTTACCTGGGTGGCGATCCGGGCAAGCTCGGCCACACCGCGCAGCGCCAGCACTTCATCGCCAACGACTATCACGTTGCGATCCACCATCAACGGCGCGTAGGTCATGGCGCTGTAACACAGCCCTTTCATCTCGAACTCTTTTTCGCCGGGCACGTTGAGGAATTCGCCCTGCGCGCCGGTCGCAAAGATGATGGTCCGTGTGTCGAACGTCTTGCCGTCGGTGATCGTGACACGGAAACCGTCCTCGATCCGGTCAATACTGGTCACGCTGGAACGGATGCGCATAAACAGCAAATAGTCCAACTGGGTGCGGAAGCGCTGGATCGTCTCCTCGCCTACGATCACCTGGTAGTCTTCCACCCAGGGCAGCATCAGGCGGCGCTTGGTGCGCCCGCCAAGGTCCCTGGAAATGAACAGCGCATCCATGCGTTTGCGCACAGCATAAGCGGCGGCTGCCAGCCCTGCCGGACCACCGCCGATGATAATCAGGTCGTGCATAGTAGCCTCCTCTTTCTGGTTAAGCATCAGTTATTTGTTGGTCGTGAATAACTGTCAGGCACCGGGCTTTCGCCAGGCGCGATGCGCTCAGTCTTCTGCTTCAGGCGCTTCGGGGATAAACCCTTCACGCATCAAGAGTTGTGTCATCTCGCGCGCGCAGCGGATGATCTCCGCAGCACGCTGGTACTCTTCTTCGTAGGTTGTCGTCAGTTGAGCGATACCCTGCTCCTGGGCTTTTATGGCGACCGCTGCGGCTTCGCGTGGGAACACTTCCCAGTCGTCCATGGTGGGCAGGATATGATCGGGCGACAGCCCTTTTTCTTCGGCCATCTGGGCCAGTGATTCGGCGGCGGCAATTGCCATCTCGTCGGTGATGGTCGTGGCGCGTACGTCCAGCGTACCGCGAAAGATGCCGGGAAAACCCAGCGAGTTATTCACCTGGTTGGCGAAGTCTGAGCGGCCTGTTGCCACAATTACTGCGCCCGCTTCTTTGGCTTCCCAGGGCCAGATTTCGGGGATCGGGTTGGCGGCGGCAAACACAATCGCGTCCTGCGCCATGTTTTTGACCCACTCCGGTCTAATCGTGCCCGGTCCGGGCTTTGAGAGTGCGATCACCGCGTCTGCGCCGTGCAGCGCTGTTTCGATGTCGCCTTGCAGTTCTTCGGCGTTAGTGATCTGGCACAGGTGCCACTTCTGTACATATTCCGCCCGGCGCAGGTACAGGTCGCGGCGATGCTTGCCGAGGATGCCTTTGCTGTCCAGCATCAGGCAGTTGGACGGGTTGGCACCATAGGCGAAGATCAGGCGCGAGCAGGCTACATTTGACGCGCCCGTCCCGACAAACACGATGCGCATATCCTTAAGCTGTTTGCCGACGATCTTGGCCGCGTTGAGCAGTCCGGCCAGGGTGACGCTGGCGGTGCCCTGCTGGTCGTCGTGCCAGACCGGAATTTCAGCATGTTCGCGCAGCGTGTCCAGGATGCGAAAACACTTCGGCTGCGCGATGTCTTCCAGGTTCACGCCGCCAAACGCGGGTTGCAGCATCAAAACGGTTTCAATAATCTTGTCAGGGTCTCTGGTATCGAGCATGATCGGCACAGCATCCACGCCGCCCAGGTATTTGTACAGCAGCGCTTTGCCTTCCATAACCGGCAGCCCGGCTTTGGCCCCGATGTCGCCCAGGCCCAGCACGCGCGTGCCGTCCGAGATCACGGCGACGGTGTTCCACTTGCTGGTGTATTTATAGACCAGGTTGGGCGTTTCGTGGATGGCCCGGCACGGTGCCGCCACGCCCGGCGTGTACCAGATCGCGAAATCGTCCAGGTCCCGAACCCGGCAGCGCAGCGCGGTTTGTGTTTTGCCGTGATAAAAGTCGTGGAGGCGCATGGCCTCAGCGGCGGGTTTTTTTGCGCGTTTTAAGAGTTCTTCTTTTGTGATCTGTTCATCATCCATATGTTTCTCCATAAACGAATCTGTTGATTTTGGCCCGGAATACAAAAAACCGTCAGGCTGCACAATCCGGTTGTCTTATATGGCTTCTCGGTCCTCATTATAGAGGAAGTTAGAGAATCGCATACAAACAGCAAGCCTCGTTGTCCAGTGACGGCAATCTTGAATGGTATGCGGTTAGGTGAAATACGGCGTCGGCAGCTACTCCCTGCCGTTGCCGGATGCGGGCGGGCGCTCGCCCTGGTCGTATTCTAGCAGCAGCGCCTGGTAGCGGTCGCGGTATAGTTCGGCCTGCGCGCGCTCTAGCTGCCACAGCCGCTCGATGCTGTCTTTTACCAGCAAGAGCAAACTTTGGAACTCTTCCAGGCGGCGGCGATACTCCTCGGACTGTTTGTCATGGCTGCGCCAGGCTTCATCGTTGGTCAGGGTGAACTGCTTCCAGCGCTTTTGATCGTCTGCGATCCAGTCGTTCCATTCCTGGCGGAAGCGCTCTTCGGACAGGCGCTGCATTTCGGCCACCTCGTTGATCCGGCGGCCCAAACGCTCCCCGATGCGTTCAAAGTCGTCCACCGCTTTTTTCATCTGGCGGTAAGTTTCGGCCCAGGTTTCGAACCGCTCCATATAGCGGCGCATGTCTTCATCATAGGCACCGAAACTTTTAGCCAGTTCGGCCACCTGCTGATCGCGCTGTTGCAGCAGAAGCGCCTGCTGATCGACAAACTGCTGGGTTTCCTCGCGCCGTTCGGTTTCGGACGTCTGTAATTCGAGGATGCGCTTTTCGTTGCGGAGCGACATGTTCTCCATCGCTTCCAACTTGGGACGCAGGCCGTCGATCTGCTTTTGCATTTCGGGCAGTTCGGACTGAATATCCGAGATACGCCGCGAATCCTGGCGGCGCTGTTCTTCCAGGAAGGTCATGCGGCGTTCGGGTTCTTCAAACTTTTTGGCGAGGTCCTCAACGCGCTGCTGAACAGCCGCCAGGGCTGAGGCCACGCGATCCCGCTCCACGCGCGCAGCCGGTAACTCTTCGGCGGTGTGCTCCAGTTTTTCGACGCGGTCGCCCAAATCGCGGACCATGCGCGTTGCACTTTCGCGCGAGATTTCGGCGCGGCGCTCGGCTTCGCGCTCGGCCATCAGGCGCTTGCTTTCGGTGCCTTCGAGCATCTGCTGGAACTCGGTACGAAGCTGTTCGGTGATCTCAACCTCGCGGGTGGCTGGTAAAAACGAGGTGCGCATGGTGGACTGTTCGCTTTCCATACCGTTCAGGCGCCGGACTAACTGGTCGACCTGGTCGGTCTGTTGGGCAAGGCGTTCTTCCAACAGCGCGATGGTGGCCCTGTCGCGGCGGCGTTCTTCGTCCAGCCATTCGATCATGCGGGCTGCTTGTGGTAAATCCATGACAACGCCTCCTACCGGCTAATGATGTTCCCGGCGCAGATTATAACATAGACCGCTGCACAGGCGGGTATTTTGATCGCATCGGGAAGCAGTGTCTCCCGGCTTGGTCCTGTGTGGTCCTTCGGCTATACTTGCTGCCATGCGCATCGGGATCGACACACGACTGAAATACTACCGCCCCGGCGGCATCGCGGAATATGCCCGGCACGTGGTTCAAGAACTGGCCGCGCTGGATGGCGTCACGGATTACTGCGTGATCCACCACCGCCGTGACCGTGACACACTCGCGCCAGGAGCGAACTTCCAGCGGATCAACACCCTGACGCCCAGCCACCACCGCTTTGAACGCTGGGCGCTGTCCGTTGAGCTAATGCGCCACCGGCTCGATCTGCTGCACAGCCCGGATATGATCCCGCCCCAGGGCGGCGCGCGGCGGCATATCATCACTGTGCATGATCTGCACTTTTTGTACTATCCCCAGTTTATGACGGCAGAGAGCCGCCGCCACTACAAGGACCAGATTGCATGGGCCGTGCGCATGGCCGATCACATCCTGGTGTCGTCGCATGCCACCCTGGACGATCTTGGCAACCTGCTGAACGTCCCCGCCGCTAAAATGACGGTGCATATGCTGGGTGTCAACGAAGCGTTCAAGCCGCTGCCGGACACTGTGGTGGCCGAGGCGCGGGCGCGGCTGGGGCTGCCGGAGACGTATATTTTGTTTGTGGGCACATTTGAGCCGCGCAAGAACATCCCCGGCCTGCTGGACGCGTACAATATGCTGCGCCAGGATATGCCGGACGTGCCCCCGTTGGTGATGGCAGGGCGGTATGGGTGGCTGTACGACAAGATTTTTGCCAAAGTAGACGCACTCGGTTTGGCAGACCACCTGATCTGGCTCGAAAATCCGCCCAGCGCCGATCTGCCCGCGATCTACAACGGGGCGGTGGTGCTGGTTCTGCCATCACATTACGAGGGGTTTGGACTGCCAGCCCTGGAAGCGATGGCCTGCGGGACGCCGCCGGTCGTAGCCAACCGAAGCTCGCTGCCCGAAGTCGTGGGGGATGCGGGCCTGCTGGTAGACCCCGATGACCCGGCCAGCATCGCGGACGCCATCCGGCGGGTAGTGTGTGAGCAGCAGCTACGCGCCCGGCTGCGGGCCGATGGGCTGGCGCGGGCGACAACGTTTACCTGGCGGCAAACGGCAGAGATCGCGCTCCGGGTTTACCGCAGCCTGTTATCGTGATAAAAATAGCCATCTCATCTGGTGCACTGATTGGATCAAGTCGTTTATGCGCGTTCTGTTTTTAACTGCACAACTGCCTGAACCGCCGCACGCAGGCGGCACGCTGCGTACCAATGGGTTGATGCGCGGTGTCCATGCGGCGGGGCACGACGTACATTTGCTCTCGTTTGATTCGCCGGAAAAACTATCTGCCAATCGCGCCGCATTAGATACGTTTTGCGCCAGCGCCCAGAGCGTCCCGCCGCCGACCCGTCGAATCCGGCAGCGGTTGTATGACCTGCTGTTTTCCAGGCTGGCCGACATGCAGCGCCGGTACGATTCCCCCCTGTACGCGGAAACGCTAAAGCACGTACTCGCGGCCCAGCCGTTCGATCTGATCCAGATCGAAAGCCTGGAAATGGCTGTTTACCTGCCGCTCATCAAGCAGCTACAGCCGGATGCACGGGTGATCTATGATTCGTTTAACGCCGAATACGACTTGCAGCGCACGATCTACGAGACAGAGCGAAACACCCTGCGGCGGCTGCCGGGCGCGCTGTACTCGCTGATCCAGTGGCGGCGGCTGACGCGTTTTGAGCGGCAGGTCTGCGAGTCAGTGGATCACGTCATTGCGGTATCCGAAGCCGATGCCGAGGCGTTTCAACGGTTGGCGCCGGGCTGTGCGGTTAGCGTGGTGCCTAACGGAATCAACACGCTGCCGTATGCTGAGGGCGATTCCAGCCTGGACCTGGGCGATCATGCGCTGGTGTTCACCGGCTCGATGGGCTACCGGCCCAACGTGGACGCGGCCATCTGGTTTGCCGATCAGGTATTGGACAAAGTGCGCGCGCGCGTGGATGATGCCAAGTTTTTTGTTGTGGGCAGCCACCCCCACCGCCGCCTGGATGTGCTCCGCGAGCGCGAGGACGTCGAGATCACGGGCTGGGTGCCGGATGTGAACCCGTTTTTGCACGCGGCAGCCGTGTATGTCGCCCCGCTGCGGATGGGCAGCGGCACGCGGCTCAAGCTGTTGCAGGCGATGGCGGCAGGGCAGGCGGTGGTGTCTACATCGATGGGCGCGCAAGGGCTGCACGCGCAGAACGGCGTCGAACTGCACATCGCCGATACGGCAGATGATTTTGCGGCTATAGTTGCATCACTGCTCGAAGACCCGGCGCAGCGGCAGACGCTTGGCCAAGCAGGCGCCGACTATATCAGGGCAAACTATGACTGGTCAGTGATTGTGCCCCGCCTGCTACAGGTGTACGACACGATTTTTGACGCTTCCAAAGGAGAGTCTTATGAGCAAACAGCAACCACTCCGGCCTGAGATCGGGCAGCCGGTCCACCTGGATGACTACGATCCCGATTACACCGGCGATTACGACAGCAAACACGCTGCCAAAGAACAGCTCGAACACAACCGCGACCGGATGCGCGAGTTACAGGAAGTGTTGTATGCCGAGGACAAGCACGCGCTGTTGATCGTGCTACAGGCCATGGACGCGGGCGGAAAGGATGGCACCATCCGGCACGTGATGCGCGGTGTGAATCCGCAGGGCGTGCGCGTGACGAGCTTCAAAGTGCCCACCCCGGAAGAACTGGACCACGATTTTTTGTGGCGGATTCACCAGCATACGCCGGGGCGCGGCGAGATCGGCATCTTCAACCGGTCACATTACGAGGATGTGTTGGTGGTGCGCGTGGAGAAACTGGTACCGGAAAACGTCTGGCAGGTGCGCTATGATCACATCAACGCTTTTGAGCAAATGCTGGCCGACAGCGGCGTGACGATCCTCAAGTTTTACCTGCATATCTCCAAAGCCGAGCAAAAAGAACGCTTCCAGGCCCGGCTGGACGATCCTACCAAGCACTGGAAGTTTTCACGCGGTGATCTCACGGTGCGTGCCAAATGGGACCGGTACATGGCTGCCTACGAGAACGCCCTGACACGCTGCAACACCGAGTGGGCGCCCTGGCACATCGTGCCCGCCAATAAAAAATGGTACCGCAACTTGGTGATCTCAAACGTGATCGTGGAAACGCTGGAACACCTGGATATGCACTATCCCGAAGCGGAACCGGACCTCGACACGGTTGTGATCCCGGATTGAGCGTTTACTCCGGCGCGGGCGTCACTTCAACCGGCGATTCGTTGCGATAGGTAACCATGCCGGGTTTGCCCCCCTTGATCTTGCGCACGTGTTTGCGCTGGGTGACATCTACCAGCACGCGCGTCTCGTGTTGTGCGCGGCTGTAGTAGGCAGCGATGGCGGCTGCTCGGCGGATGACGGTATCGGGAATCTCGCGCCCGTCAAACTTGATGATCACGTGCGCTCCCGGCACACCGCGTGCGTGCAGCCACAGGTCGGCGGGACCGCCTTTGTCAAACGTGACGGCATCGTTTTGACGCGAGTTGCGGCCTACCCAGATCACAAACCCGTCATCCGTACTGACTTTGAGCGGGCCGGACTTGCTGCCGCCGGGGCGCTGCGTTTTTTGGCCCCGCCAGTACCCGTTAGCTTGCAAGGCGTCCTGCACTTCTCCGATCTCCGTCCAGTTGGTCGCCAGTTCCAGGTCGGTTTCAAGCTGCATCAGGTATGCCAGCTCATTCTCGGTCGTTTTGACCAGCGACGGGACGCCTGCGCGCGCGCGCTTCGCTTTGTCGTACTTTTCAAAGTAGCGCTGCGCGTTCTCCAGCGGTGTCAGCGACGGATCAAGCCTGATTTCCAACTCCGGCCCATCGACTTCGTACTGGGCACGCAGCACCGCCTGATCGGGACTCAGGCCGTACTGGTAGGCCAGCAGCAGTTCGCCGCTCTGCCGGAGATGTTCGAGCGCGGCGTCATCCTGGAGCGACTCGCGCAGCGAATCAAGCTTCTTCTGGACGCGTATTTTGGCTTCCTTAATAATCGCCTGCACCGGCTTTTTGGCCGCGCTGTAAGCACCTTCGCCCACCAGCGGGCCGTAGTACTGCTCAACCGCCCGGCTGATACTGTCCACCGGCGTCCAACCGCCCAGGTACGAGAGCGGGTAAGCAGAATACGCGGTTACGGCATCATCCTCAATGGTGATGCCCGGCTGCCACGTGCCCGCCTCGATGGCGCCGAACAAGTCCACGATCACGCTGAGCAGCGTGCGGGCGCTGGTATCGCCTGCGCGCGTATTGATCGCACCGGCTGCGCGGAAGACAACCTCCGCGGCAACCTGTGGACTGAAACCCAACAGCCGCCGGGTCAATAGCTGGCGCGTTTTTTCGCCGGGCTGGTTGTCCAGCATATCACCCAGCATATCCAGCGTCAGCGCGGCAGGATCGCGCTTGAGCTTTTGCGGCGGGGGCGGGACATAGGGCTGGTTAGGCAGGCTGACACGCACCCGGTTTTCTTGCGGCCCAACACGGCGGATGCAGTCTATGATGACCCCGTCGTCGCGGACTAACAGGATGTTGGCGCGGCGCTCCATCGGCTCAATGATCAACTGGAACACGCCTTCTGGCCCGTCCAGGTCCAGCATGAGAATACGCTCCCACGGGGGCTGGCGAATCCAGTCTACGCGCGCGCCTTCAGCGTACCGCCGCAGCAGCAAGCCCAACGGGGAAGGCTGTTGGACACCGCGCCGCAGTTTTTCAGCGGACAGGTGGACGCGCGCGTGCTGCTGGTGTGCGCTGAGCAGCAGGTAGTGGCGTCGGTGATTGGCGTATATTTCCAGCCCAACGCTGTCCCTGTCTATCTCAACCGAGTCTTGAATGCGCCCGCCTGCCAGTGTTGTGTTCAGTTCATCGACCAGCGCCATGATCGTTACAGCGTCGAAGTACATAGCTCAAGTCCTTGCCGGTTCCAGATGCTGATTGTGGGGGTTCTGGTGCTTTGTTTGGTATATTCAGAACAAGTAGTTGTTTCAACGTGTGAGTTTGTCTATCTGTATGGTTGGTTAATGATCACATGGTATCTCCGTTAGACACGCCCCACCTGCCTGTGGTTATCCGTCCTGTCAAGCTAACAGATGCTCCTGGCCTGAACACCATGTGCTGGCCGCACCGTTCGCTCAACAACATCATGAACTTGATCGACCGCACGCTTAAGCTGGTCCGGGACCGGCGGGGCCTGGGCGTGGTGGCTGTGTGGAACGATGTGCCATGCGGTTTTGGGATGCTGACGCTGTGGCCGCGCGCGGCAGAGATCAGCGACCTGATCGTCTGCCCGCAGCACCGCAGCCGGGGCATCGGTAGTCGAATCATCGTCTATCTGACCGAAAGGGCGCGCGAAATGCATGTCCAGACGCTCGAAATCGGCGTGGCGTGCGCCAACCCGCGCGCGCTGGCGCTTTACCGGCGGCTGGGCTTTGCAGATAGGCGCACCATTTATCTTGACCTGGGTAGCGGCCCTGAGCCGGTGCTGTACTTGAGCAAAGAAATTACTGCCACGCGCTAACCCTGCCCTGCTCCAGACTCACTGTTGTACAGATGGCGCACATGAGGGCTTTCGGGGTCTGGATACCCATAGTGATCGATCAGCATTCCCAGCGAAAATTCGCGCAGATCCCGCGAGCCGAACAGCAGTTCTTGCAGCACAATATCGATCACCAGCAGCAGGCGCCCGAAGTGGCTGTACTGACTGCGCAGCGCTGTGAACAGTGTTGCATACACACGCTCGCGCAGTTCGCTGTCGATCACGCCGCTTCCCGGCCAACCAACCATCCAATCGTGCTGGTACGCCCCCACCGATAACACATCCGCCCGCAGCATCACAAGCTGCTGGATGGCGGCTTTACGTGCCGCCGCGTCTCCCAGTCGCTCGGTATTGCGGAATGGCGCGTTGCTGAGACCGGCATAAACCTGGCCCGGCTCGGCAGTTTTGATCATGCGCGCCACGCCCCGGCCTTCGAATCCAAACGCCCTGGATAACGCATACGTGCACTGCGAATAGTACCGCACCAGGTTGTTGTGGGAAGCGTGCCGGTCAATCCGCCACAGCAGGGACAGATAGTCACTAAAATCAAGCGGAAGCTGCGGCGGGCTGAAAGGGCTGTAGGGCGATGTTAGCTGGGCGATACGACTCTGGTCGCTGTAATTCATGACAATCCATCCTATAGCGGCAGTGGCGCGACATGCGGGTAACACGCTGTAAGACCAACCGCAGCGCTACTTGTGTGCCAGTAAGTATAACAGCCCATGTTATTCACGCCTATTGCCCGACGACTGTAATCCCGCGCTTACCGGTAACGTCCGCGCGCGATGTTGATCATGTCTACCAACATCCCAAACGCCGTTGTCGTCGGATCGGTGTCGCCTTCGACCACCGTCAGGTGGTGCAGCGTGTCGGTTTCAAACGTGACGGCGCTGCTGGTCCTGCCGATCTGGCTCAATGGGTCGGACAGGGGCAGGCGGACCGGTTTCACGCTGGCCTGGATGGTATCCCCTTCGCGGGCCGCTTCGCACAGCAGCTTGTAACGCTCACCAGCCTTCAGCGCGCCCTGCACATCAGCGATGCTCAGCTCGGCGATGCCGGTGCAGTCCACGTCGCCGGGGCGCAAGTCGGCCCCCATCAGCACGTTTGCCAGCACAACGATTTTTACAGCGGCGTCCCAGCCGTCGATGTCAGTGCCGGGTTCGGATTCAACAACGCCGATCTGCTGGGCCTGGGCGACTGCTGCATCAAGCGAGATGCCGTCTTCCATGCAGGTCAGGATGTAGTTGGTAGTGCTGTTCAGGATGCCGCGTATCCGCTGGACCGTCGTTGCCAGCAGCGCCTCGCGCCCGATACCCAATACCGGCGCGCCATCCATCACCGTGCTTTCGAAGAAAAAGCCGCGATCTTGCTGCCGGGCCAGTTCGGACAGCTCCCGGTAGGCATACGCAACCGGCCCCTTGTTGGCGGTGATGAAATGCCGCCCGCCTCGCAGCGCGGCGCGTGCGTAATCGGTGGCAGGCTGGCCGGTTTGCGGGTCCAGCCAGGTGGCCTCCATGATCGCATCTGCCGGGCAGGCGTCGATGAAGCTCAGCGTGTCACTGACCGGTTCGCCC
Source organism: Anaerolineae bacterium (assembly GCA_016926875.1). Lineage (GTDB taxonomy): Bacteria > Chloroflexota > Anaerolineae > Aggregatilineales > Aggregatilineaceae > JAFGNU01. The sequence goes on from JAFGNU010000043.1 coordinate 20,387, forward strand.
CGGTGCAGCGTGTCCAGCTTGCCACCGGAATCGACTACTTGCAGCGCGGCTTCGAGGTCCAACCCGTCCGGATTGATGGCGTAACCGCGCGAGCGGGTGGCGATACCCGTTACGCTGAAGGTCAGGTCATAGTCCTTTTGCAGAATATCCGTTTTTCGCAGCAGCAGGCGCGCCAGCGCGCGCGCGACGTTCCCATAGCCAAGCATCGCAATCCGGATGTGCATAAGCAGGTTTCCTTTTTATGTTGAGTGTGATGAATGTTCAGCCTGTGTATTATACTCAAACTCTGCCGCGCCTGATCGGTGTTTTGGCACATCGTTCAGAATATGCTACTATCGCCGTGCAGCACTCTCATCTAGAGCGGTCGAGGGACCGGCCCGACGAAACCGCGGCAACCCCTGCGTGTTATACACAGGATGGTGCCAATTCCGGCAGATTTCTCTGAAAGATGAGGGGCGTTTAGCATAGCTGGTCTATCTACGTCCCTTGTATCATCAAGGGGCGTTTTTGTTGAGGTGGAACCCATGCGACAGCCTATCCCTTACACCAACCGCCGCTACCTGGACGCCATCGCGGATCACGTCTTGATCTACGACGGCGCAATGGGCACCAGCATCCAGCGCTATAACCTGACCGCTGCCGATTTTGGCGGCGAGCAGACGAACGGCTGCAACGATTACCTGGTTATCACCCGCCCGGACGTGATCGAGGAAATCCACGCATCGTTTCTGGCGGTTGGCTGCGAAGTGATCGAAACCAATACGTTTCGATCCAACCGGCTGACGCTGGCCGAGTACGGCTTGCAGGACCGGGTGGTCGAGATCAACCGGGCGGCGGCGCAGTTGGCGCGCCGCGTCGCGGATCGCTTCGCAGATGAAACAGGTATGCCGCGCTACGTGGCGGGCAGCATCGGCCCTAGCGGCAAACTGCCCAGCTCCGACGATCCCGACCTGAGCAATGTGACGTTCAAAACGCTGGCCGACGTGTTTTATGAGCAGGCGCAAGGATTGGTCGAGGGCGGCGTGGATGTGCTGTTGATCGAAACCAGCCAGGATATTCTGGAAGTGCGCGCGGCGGTGGTCGGCATTCACCGCTGCTTGGCCGATGCCGGGCAGCGCGTGCCGCTTCAGGCCCAGGTCACGCTTGACACCGGCGGGCGGATGCTGTTTGGTACCGACATCGCCAGCGCATTGACCACGCTCGAAGCGCTGCCGGTAGACGTGATCGGGCTGAACTGCTCAACTGGCCCGGAGCACATGGCCCAACCGGTCAGGTACCTGGCCGAGCACAGCACCCGCCCGATCAGCGTGCTGCCCAACGCCGGGCTGCCGATCAATGTCGACGGCGAAGCGGTCTATCCCATGCAGCCGGACCCCTTCGCGGACATGCTGGGCGAGTTTGTCGATTGGGGTGTGAACGTGGTGGGCGGCTGCTGCGGCACCACGCCGGAGCACCTGCAAGCGCTGATCCAGCATGTGAAGGGCGACAGCGCCGCGCGCCAGCCTGAGATTCGCCAGCCGGACGTAGAACCCGCTGTATCAAGCGGGATGCGGGCGGTTGCGCTGCGCCAGGTACCGCCGCCCACGCTGATCGGCGAGCGGGTCAACAGCCAGGGCAGCCGCAAGATCAAGCGCCTGCTGCTGACCGAAGACTACGACGGCATTCTCGAAGTGGCGCGGCAGCAGGTTGATTTTGGCGCGCATATTCTCGATGTGTGCGTGGCGCTGACCGAGCGCGCCGACGAAGTCGAACAGATGCAGCAGGTCGTCAAAAAGCTGTCGATGGGTGTGGACGCGCCGCTGATGATCGACAGCACCGAGCCGGACGTGATCGACGCTGCGCTTTGCCTGTATCCTGGGCGGGGAATCATCAACAGCGTCAACCTGGAAAACGGGCGCGAGCGGATCGACACGCTGCTGCCGATTGCCCGGCGGCACGGCGCGGCGGTGGTCGCGCTGACGATTGACGAGATCGGTATGGCAAAGACCGCTGCCCGCAAGCTGGACGTGGCACGTAATATCCACACCATCGCCGTAGACGAGTACGGGCTGGCCCCCGGTGACCTGATCTTTGACGCGCTGACGTTCACGCTGGCGACCGGCGATCCGGAGATGGCGAACAGCGCGATAGAAACGCTGGACGGCATCCGGCAGATTAAAGCGGAACTGCCCGGCGTGCTGACGTCGCTGGGCGTGAGCAATCTCAGCTTTGGTTTGAGCCGCCCGGCGCGCGCCGTGCTGAACAGCGTGTTTTTGTATCACGCCGTCGAAGCCGGGCTGGATATGGCAATTGTCAACCCGGCCCACATCACGCCCTACAGCGAAATCCCCGACGACCAGCGCACACTCGCCAACGCGCTGATCTTTAACGAGCATCCCGACGCGCTGGCGGCGTACATCCAGTATTTTGAGGAACACGAGGTCGCGGTTGGCGGTGATGAACTGGTTGATCCAACCGAGGGCATGAGCGCCGAACAAGCGCTGCACTGGCAGATCGTGCACCGCAAAAAAGACGGCGTCGAGGCGCTGATCGATACGTGCCTGGAGCGCCAGAACGCGGTCGAGGTGCTCAATAACGTGCTGCTGCCCGCCATGAAAGAAGTCGGGGACAAGTTTGGCGCGGGCGAGCTGATCCTGCCATTTGTGCTGCAAAGCGCCGAGGTCATGAAACAGGCGGTTTCGTACCTGGAAAACTTCCTGGAACGCGCCGACGGTACCAGCAAGGGCACGGTAGTGCTGGCGACGGTCTACGGTGACGTGCACGACATCGGTAAAAACCTGGTGCGTACCATCTTGAGCAACAACGGCTATACCGTGTACGATCTGGGCAAACAGGTGCCCGCCAACACGATCATCGAGGCGGCGGTTGAACATCACGCGGACGCCATCGGACTAAGCGCGCTGCTGGTCAGCACGTCCAAGCAGATGCCGCTGGTCGTCAACGAACTGGCGCGGCGCGGGCTGGCGTTCCCGGTCCTGATCGGCGGGGCGGCGATCAACCGCGCGTTCGGGCGGCGTATTTTGTTCCTGGAAGACGGCGGTCAACCCTACGCGCCCGGCGTGTATTATTGTAAGGATGCGTTCGAAGGGCTGGCGGTCATGGACCAGTTGATCACGCCGGACAAACACGACGCGCTGCAACGCCGGATCATGGACGAGGCATACGCCGAAACCGGCAAAAGCGCGCCGCCGGTGCGCCGCCGCCGGACGGCTGCGGGCGAATCAAGTATTCGCCCCGCCCCGGACATCCCGGCGCCGCCGTTCTGGGGCGTGCGGACGATCCTCGATATCCCGCTTGAATCGGTCTTCCCGTACATCCACAAGCCGGAACTGTACCGCCTGAGTTGGGGCGCCAAGAATGCGCGCGGCGCAGACTGGGATCGCCTGCAAGCCGAGTTTGAACAACGCCTGGCGCGTATGAAACAGCAGGCATTGGCTGACGGGACGCTCAAACCCCAGGCCGTATACGGCTTTTTCCCGGTCCAGTCTGACGGGCAGGTGGTCCTGATCTACGATCCGGCCAGCTACGCGGACGATGGGCGGCTGGACGAGATCGCGCGCTTCGCTTTCCCGCGCCAGCCGTTCGGGGATCATCTGTGCCTGGCCGACTATTTCGCGCCGCTGGCAGGCGAGCGGGTAGACGTGTGTCCGCTGCAAGTAGTGACCGTTGGCGCAGCCGCCACCGAGGCATTTGATACGCTCCAGGCAGGCAGCCAGTACACCGAGGCGTACTTTTTTCATGGGCTGGCCGTGCAAACTGCCGAGGCGACTGCCAACTATGTCCACCGGCACATCAACCGCGAGTTGGGTATCCTGGTCGAACGCGGCAAACGCTATAGTTGGGGGTATCCGGCCTGCCCGGACCTGGACGACCATGCGACGCTGTTCCGGCTGCTGCCCGCCGGGGAGACACTCGGCATGACGCTGACCGCCGCCTACCAGCTTGTGCCGGAACAGTCTACCGCCGCGATGGTGGTTCATCACCCGGACGCGACGTATTACAGCGTGGGAGTATCACGCACCGAACAGTTAACCAGCGAGGAGGGATAGAGCATGACGGCGAAGATACCGTTTCGTGAACGGCTGGCGCAGGGAGTCATCCTGGCGGACGGCGCAATGGGCACCATGCTGCATGCGCAGCAAAGCCTCCCGATGGACACCTGCTTTGACGCGTTGAATCTGGACGATCCGGCAGTGGTGGCCGAAGTGCACCATCGCTACATCGAGGCGGGCGCGGAAATCATTGAAACCAACACGTTCGGCGCCAATATCTACAAACTGGGGGCTTGCGGCCTGCAAAAACAATGCGCCGCGATCAACCGGGCGGGGGTCGAACTGGCTCGCCGCGTAGTAGATGCCATGTACCGTGATAACCTCTACGTGGCGGGGGCGGTAGGGCCGCTGGGCGTGCGTCTGGCACCTTTTGGGCGCGTTACGCCGGAGCAGGCATTTGAGGCGTTCAGAATCCAGCTTGAAGCGCTGGTCGAAGCAAACGCGGATGTGCTGATCTTAGAGACGTTCACCGATCTGTACGAGATCGCGGAAGCCGTCAAGGCGGCGCGCGCCGTCGATGACACGGTGCCGGTGATCGCCCAGATGACATTCACCCGTGATGACCGCACGCTGTTAGGCGACACGCCCGCCCAGGTGGCGCGCGCGCTGCGGGCTATGGGAGCCGACGTGATCGGGTTAAATTGCAGCGGCGGCCCGGCGCAGTTGCTGCGTATCGCCCAGTTGATGCACCAGGCAGAACCCGGTGCGTACCTGTCGGTGATGCCCAACGCAGGCTGGCCGGAGCAGGTTGGCGGGCGTGTGATGTACCCGGCCACGCCGGAATATTTTGGTGAATATGCGCTGGCCTTGCAGGAAATCGGCGCGCGTGTGATCGGGGGCTGCTGCGGCACCACGCCGGAACACATCCGGGCCATGCGTGACGCGCTCGACGATCCGGCGCGCACCCACCCGGTCATTATCTCGGTGCCCCAACCGCCGGAGGCAGCCGACAGCGAAGTGCCCGAACAGCCGACCGATCTGGCGCGTAAACTGGCTGCCGGGCAGTTTGTGGTCACGGTCGAGATGTCGCCGCCGCGCAGCTTCACCGCGCAAAAAGTGACGGCGGCAGCGGAGCTGCTGCGCGAAGCGCACGTCGATTTTATCAACGTCTCCGACAGCCCGATGGCCCGTATGCGGATGAGTCCCTGGGCCGTGTGCCACCTGGTCCAGCACCATGTTGGCATGGAGACAGTGCTGCACTTCCCGACGCGCGGGCGCAACCTGCTGCGCGTGCAGGGGGATTTGCTGGCTGCGCACGCGCTCAATGTGCGCAATATCTTTGTGGTGATGGGCGATCCAACCAAAATCGGTGATTACCCCGACGCGTTTGACACGCATGATATTCCCCCGTCCGGCCTGATCACCCTGATCAAGCGCAGTTTGAACCAGGGCGTCGATTACGCGGGGAATTCCATCGGCCAGCCGACCTCGTTCACGGTAGGCTGCGCGCTGAATGTCAATGCACGCGACCCGGAGCGCGAAATCAAGCTGCTGCGCAAAAAGATCGAGGCCGGGGCCGACTTCGCGCTGACCCAGCCGGTCTTTGATCCGGCGACGCTGGCGCGCTTCCTGGACGCCTATGCTGCCCAACATGGCGCGTTGGACCTGCCGGTTCTGGTGGGCATATTGCCGCTGAACAACCCGCGCCACGCGGCTTTTTTGCACAACGAGGTGCCCGGCATTGACATCCCCGAACGCACGCGGCAGCGCTTGATCGACGCGGGCGACGACTCAAAGAGTGAAGGCGTATACATCGCGCAAGAACTGCTGCTGGAACTGAAAGACATGGCTCAGGGCGTGTATATCATGCCCGCTTTTGGCCGCTATGATCTGGCGGCCAGCGTGGTGGATGTGCTGGAACGTTCGCCGTTATAGGCTGGTGAGAGTAAGCTGCCGGTTCATATACAGATTTACTATACCGCCTCCGGGCTTCGTGGTATCATGGCAGCGGGTGCAGATGGGGCATTGCAGACGCAACACATCGGGTGCCAGCCTCGTATAGGTGATCGTAAGTGGGGATTCCCAGCCGTTGTTCGGAGCAATGGAGAAAAACGTATGCGTCAATTGAACCGGGTCATTACTTTGATTCTGCTGGTTGTCCTCGCTGCGCTGGTGGTGACAGGCTGTAAGGACGACAACGACGACGATAAGCTGCCTGAAGCGCGCCCGCTGCTGGACAAGGCGGCAAAAACCATCCAGGACGCCGAAACGTTTGGCATGGAACTGGACGTGAGCGGCTACCCGGTTGAGATCGCCACAGGGGACACGTTCAGCCTCGATTTTCCGCTGGTGTTCAAATATGCCAAAGGCGTTTTTGTTGCTCCTGACCGGCTTCAGGCCACCGTGGAATTCAGCGTAGGTGATGCAGGTATGACCGCCGATCTGATCGCCATCGGTGACGACCAGTACATCCGCAGCGATATATTGACGCTGGGCCGCTGGTTAAAAGAGGAAATCATCGGCGGGTTTTCTCCGGCCTCGCTGGTGGCCGAAGAAGGCGGCATCGCGGCAGCGCTGCAATCTGTCAGCGATCTGAAAATGGTTGGCAAAGAAGACCTCGATGGACTGGATGTGTATCACCTGAGCGGCAAGATCGATGCTGCCAATGTTTACGCGCTGACGTTTGGCTTAATCGGAACCAGGTCCGGCCAGCTTGATATTGATGTATACGTGCTGACCGACGACGAACGGGTCGAGCGAATCGTGCTGCATGAGCCGCTGCCCGAAGGCGTCGAGGACCAGGACCCGACAACCTGGACGATCACCGTCCCGAACTACAATGAACCCTATACTATCGATGCTCCCTGAGCGAGAGTCAGGCTAACAGCTCATGATGACTGCTGATATGTCAGAGCGGCGTGTATCCCCCTGGCTGGTACTCGCCATTGTGTGTTTGCCGGTGTTCATCGGTGCGCTGGACCTGACGATCATCTCGGCTGTGCTGCCGGACGTGATCGTCAGCCTCGAACTGCCGGTGAAGGAGTATCTCGATCAGGCATCGTGGGCCGTAAACGGCTACCTGTTGGCTTATGCGATCAGCATGACATTTACCGGGCGGCTGTCCGATCTGATCGGGCGGCGCTCGATCTACATCGGCTGCCTGATCATTTTTATGGCCGGGTCGTACCTGGTGACAGAGTATGACAGTGAACTGCTGAATAGCTGGGTAGCCCGCTTTTACCGGAGTGTGCTCGACAAACGCCCGCCCCGCCTGGAGGAACGGCATCTCTACCTCGTGATCTTTGGGCGGATCGTGCAGGCGTTTGGCGCCGGGGCGATGGTCCCGGTCACGTTTGCGCTGGTTGGTGACCTGTTCCCGCCAGCGCGGCGCGCGAAACCACTGGGTATGGTTGGCGCAGTCGATACGATGGGCTGGGTGCTGGGCCACCTGTACGGCGGCGTAATGGTGCGCGTCTTTGGCGAATATGGCCAGGATATCGTGGACGCCTTCAAAGACATCGGGCTGAGCATAGCGCCCCCATCCTGGGAGACGCTGTTTATCCTCAATATCCCGATCAGCTTGCTGGCGCTGCTGGGCGCGGTCTGGGCGTTAAGAAGCGTCCGCGAAGCGCAGCACGCCGGGCGGTTTGACATCCTGGGCACCGTGTTTATCACGCTGGCGCTGATCGGTCTGAATCTCGGATTGGGCACCAGCCCGGAATCTGCCGGGTCGGCTTCCAGCTTTGAAGACCTGCAAGGTACGGCGACCGATTACGGTCCCTACCTGTTGGGCGGGGCGGCGCTGGCCTTTCTGATCTTCCTGGTGATCGAGGCGCGCCAGCGATACCCCTTGATCCGCCTGGGACTGTTCCGCAGCCGCAATTTCTCGGCGGCGTCCATGACAAATTTCCTGGTCGGATTCTGCCTGGCGATTGGACTGGTCAGCGCGCCGCTGCTGGTTAACTTCCGGGCCGAAAGCCCAACCAGCAAGCATATTCAACAGGCGGCCTACGTCACCGGCTGGCTGCTGTCGGGCCTGACAGTGCCGATGGCGCTGGCGGCGATTCCCGGCGGTTGGCTCAGCGAGCGGCGCGGGCACCGGCTGCCTACTGTGTTGGGCCTGGCGCTGGCCGCGATTGGATTCACGCTGGCCGGGCTGACCTGGGAAGGTGATACATCCTACTGGCTCATGGGCGCCGAGATGGCCGTGATCGGGATAGGATTGGGCCTGACGATCTCGCCGATTGGTACGACGGTGATCAATGATGCGCGTGAAGAGGAGCGGGGTGTTGCATCGGCCCTGATCTTGATCCTGCGGCTGGTCGGGATGACGGTGGCGATTTCATCGCTGACCATTTTCTCGCTGGACCGGGTGGACCAACTGGTTGAAAAACACGAGAGCGAACAGGCAGCCTCGTTGGGCGACATTGTGGAAGAATCGGTAGACGTCCAGTTTGAGTCCGCTGTGCAGACGATTCAGGAGATGCAGTTCATCGGCGCAGGTGTCAGCATGTTAGGGCTGCTGTCGGCGCTGCTGCTGCGCGGCGGTCCGGAAGAGAGCCAGCAGGCCGAACGCCAGGAGCGAACACAGCATGATATGGCACGCAGTGGCACCGGGGGATAGATGACTTCAGGGCGTGGAGAATGTCGTGTCGCAACTTCTACGCCCTCATACTATAATCAACGCCATCCTTACGCTTATTTTCACCCGCTGCCGGGAGTGACTAGATGGCAGGCAAGCTCCAGATATATGTATTAGCAGCCGTTCAATTGGAGGCTGTCCCCCGGTTCCGCGACAACCTGTCGCAAGACCCACAACTCAAGCTGACGCTGGTTTCGAGCGAGGCCGAATCCCGCGAGATATTGGCCGATCCTCAAAAGCGCACCGATGTGTTCATCGTTGATAACCGGCTGGGCAACGTGTATGACCTGATCAAGGAACTGCGCCAGACTTATCCCCGGCTGTTAATCTTGATGGTGGACGAAGAAGCCGACTTCAGTATGCCGGGCCAGGCCGACGAGGTATCGGTTGATCCCTTCCAGGAAAACGACCTGATCAGGCGCATCAAGCGGTTGACCGAAGAACGACAGCTTGAAACACTGCGCGCCGACGCGCTGCCGCCGGTGCGCACCTTTGCCAAATCCCTGCGGCGGGCAAGCCCCGGCCAGGGCAAGCAGCAGGCGGCGGTCGAGGCGATCAAAGAACTGGGCTATGATTACGTGGCGTTTTACAGCCTGATGCCAACCACGCCCCCGGAACTGACACTGGCCGCCCAGGTTGGCCCGGATGCCGTGACCGCTATCGCTCCTCAAAAGCAGCATCACCAGGATTCGCTGACCGGCTGGGTGAGCCAGAACGGCCAGAGCCGGATCGTTGGGGCGGACGACGAACCGAATCACCCCTTTGTTAAACGCGGTCGTTTTGGGTCGGGCGCGTGCGTACCGGTCGGCACGAATCTACGTTTTGGCGTGATTTTTGCCTGCCGCGAGCAGCCGAACGCGATCACGCAGCCGAACGTGTTGATGCTGGAACTGGTCAGCGCGCAGCTTGCCAGCGCGCTGGCAAAAGAAGCTCACTCCTGACCGGCGGATCGTATTATTTTTACCGGGTGTGAAACCACGTAGGAGCAGCGCTTTCAGCTACGATGACGGCTTGTTTTGAGATTGGAACGGCGCGCAGCCGCCCTGGCGACATCGTCTATGGCGTATTTGAGGCTGTGCCGCTGCCGACCGGCGGGTCGGACTTTTTCCCGGTCATCATTGCGCAGGGACAGGGGGCAGACAGGCCGGTTCTGTGGCTGACCGGCAATATTCACGGTGGGGAATACGATGGGCTGGCCACGATCCACCACCTGCTGGCACCCGATCTGGTCGAGACCCTGTCCGGCACTATCATCGCTATACCCACGCTCAGCCCTGCCGGGTTGCGTACCGGTCAGCGCAGCCCGTACTACTTGTACGGTAAAGACCCCAACCGCCTGTTTCCCGGCCTGCCTGCTGTAAATGGATCACACGAGATGCAGCACCCGTCGGCGGTAGAAATGGCCTATGCGCGCCTGTTCGAGCGCATTGACGCGACGGCGGATTACCTGATCGATCTGCATAATTACGGCGTAAAGTCGATCCCGTTTGCGTTTCGCGACCCGATCTTTTACCGCGAGCCGCGCGATAAACCGGTTGCACGCAGGCTTCAGCAGCGGGTCGGGGATATGCTGGCTGCGCTGGGGTTGACGGTCGTCAACGAGTATGTGTCGAGCGAGTACCTCAGAAAACACCTGCATCGCTCGGTGAGCGGTGCGACACTCAACACGGCGCGCATTCCGGCGGTAACGGTCGAACTGGGCGGCCAGCAGGTCGTCAACGTCGAGTATGTGCAGGCCGCCGCCGCCGGGATTCGCAACGTCATGCGTTGGGCGGGGATGCTGCCCGGCCCTGCCGAGCCGGTTCAAGGTGTGCCGGTGATCGACCTGGGCTATCCCGTGCGTCGGATGCTGTATCCACGCGTGCCGCAGGCGTGCATCGTGCATCACCTGGTGCAGCCAGGGGACCGTGTGGCAGCAGGGGACGCCGTGGCGCGGCTGGTGGATGTGTACGGGCGCCCGGTCGGGGCAGATGATGGTATGCTGCGCTCAGAATATGACGGGTTTGTGCTGGGCTTGCATCCCGGCATGGCGCTGTATCCGAACGACCCGGTAATGGGTTTCGCCGTGCGTGACGACAGCGACCTGGTGCTGCCTGCCCCGGATTAAGTCCGGCCAGTTCTAGTCGTCAAAAAACAGCCGCCGGTAGTTGATATTACGGGCGGCTGCTTGCATTCATCGGGCCGGTGTGCAGCGCTAATCCGGGTGCGCGGCCTGGGCCAGCCGGTCGGCGTACTGCTGCTTGTAGTAGTCCAGGTATTCGCCGGTTTTGATCTTGCGCCACCACCACTCGTTTTCCCGGTACCAGCGCACCGTGTCCAGCATCGACTCTTCAAAGCTGTGCCGGGGCGTCCAGTCCAGTTTGGCGTGAATTTTGTCATTGGTCAGCGCATAGCGGCGGTCATGACCGGGCCGGTCGGCAACATAGCGAATCAGGCTGTCCGGCTTGTCCAGCGCCTTGAGGATAAACCGTGTTACGTCGATGTTGTGCATTTCGTGCTCACCGCCGACGTTATAGGTTTCGCCGGGCGTGCCGTTGTGCAGCACGACATCAATCGCATCGCTGTGATCGTCAACATACAGCCAGTCGCGGACCTGCATCCCGTCGCCATACAGCGGCAGGGGGCGGTCGTCAATCGCTTCGGTGATGAAGAACGGCGCGACTTTCTCCGGGTACTGGTACGGGCCAAACGTGTTGCTGCCGCGCGTGACGGTTGTGTGCATACCATACGTCACGTGATAGGCACGGACCATCAGTTCACCCCCCGCCTTGCTGGCCGCGTAGGGGCTGTTTGGTTCCAGCGGGTCGCCTTCTTTGAAAAAACCTTCCGGGATCGAGCCGTATACCTCGTCGGTGCTGACGTGGTGCAGGCGTTGGATGCCCATCTGGCGCGCCGTGTCCAGCAGGATATACACGCCGACGACATCCGTGTGGATGAAAGCGTCCGGTTCCAGGATCGAGCGGTCGACGTGGGTTTCGGCGGCAAAATTGACGATGGTATCGATCTCGTACTGCTCCAACACGCGCCGCACGGTTTCGCGGTCGGCGATGTCGCCGCGTTCAAACGTGTAATTCGGCTCGTCGTGGACGGGCAGCAGGTTGTCCAGGTTGCCCGCATAGGTCAGCTTGTCCAGCACGATGATATTGTACTGGGGATATTTTTGGGTCACCCGGCGGACAAACGCGCTGCCGATAAACCCTGCGCCGCCGCTTACCAGGATGTTTTTCATGGTTGCTCCTAACGCTGTGGTTCGCATCGCTGCGCCATGTTGGCGGCGTGCGGGGCCAGGACAAATTTGTGAATAGCGTGCCCGACGCCGTCGTCGTCATTGGACCGGGTCACGTAGTCGGCTTTGAGGCGGACTGCTTCCGGCGCGTGCGGCATTGCCACGCCAATCCCGGCCCGCCGGATCATGTCCAGGTCGTTGAAGTTATCGCCAAAGCTGATAGTCTGTTCGGCAGGGATATCCAAATACTCCAGGATAAACGCCAGCGCCGCGCCTTTCGTGGCGCTCTGTGGCAGCAGTTCGACCACCGACGCCAGCCCGGATCGTAGAACCTGCGCCCGCCCGGTGAATGCCGCATTCAGCGCTGCCTGAAACGCTACAACCGCGTCGAGGTCGTGCTCGTTCATAAAAAGCAGCTTGTGCGGCTTATGATCGGCTTCCAGGGCGGCTGCCAGGTCGGGGACAATCTGCGGGTGGGGTTCGTGATGCTCGACCAGCACCTCAATGTTGGCGTCCCATTTGGTGGCCAGCAGCCCTGGCCCGGCGTATACAATCGGCACCAGCCCGGCGCTTTGCGCCATGTGGATCGCTTCGATAGCCAGCTCGCGCGGGATCGGGTCTTCATACAGGATTGTGCCGTCCGGCGCATGAACAATGGTGCCGTTGCCGCAGATCACCGGGATGCAGATGTTGAAGCGGCGAATCCAGCCCAGGGTAGACGGGTACGTTTTGCCGGTGGCAACGGTAAACAGCACCCCCTGCGCAATCGCTTTGCGCAGCGCGTTTTCGGTCAGCGGTGATACCTCATGATCCGAGTTGAGCAGTGTGCCGTCCAGGTCGGTGACGATCAGGCGGAACGGCGGTTTGGATGATCCGGGCATGGCGGCGTCCCTGTTACAGCAGATTCAGGCGGCTGTGATCGCCCAGGTGCAGCTTGAGCGCCTGGGGCCGGATCGTGGATTTATTCACTTCGGCGTGGCGCCCGATCAGGCTATCCTGAAGGCGGGTCGGAATATCGCGGATGGCGCTGTGCTCCAGCACAATGCTGCGCTCGATCTCGCTGTTTTCGATCACGACGTGGTGGTAGATGCTGGTGAAGGGGCCAACGTAGCTGTTGATGATGCGGCTGTCGCGCCCGATGATGGCCGGACCGCGCACCACGCTGTTGACGATCTCGGCGCCCGCTTCGACCGTCACGCGGCTGTCTACTTCGGACTGCGCGTCAATGCTGCCCAGAATCTCCGGCGTGAGTTCTTCCAGCACCAGGCTGTTAGCCGTCAGCATGTCATCCGGGCGCCCGGTATCGATCCACCAGCCCTGGTGAATGTGCGGATAGACCCGGTAGTCGTGATCGACCAGCCATTGGATCGCGTCGGTGATCTCCAGTTCGTTGCGGAACGAGGGCTTGATCTCGTCGGTCGCTTCAAAGATGTGGTGATCAAACATATAGATGCCCACCAGTGCCAGGTTGGAAGGCGGCACCTTCGGCTTTTCGACCAGGCGCACGATCCGCCCTTCACCGTTCAGTTCGGCCACGCCGTACTGCTCCGGTTGTTCGATTTGCGTCAGGACGATCTGGCTGTTCCAGTCCTCGTGGTTGGCGAAATCCGCGATCAGGGGACTGATCCCGCCCTGGATCACGTTATCGCCCAGGAACATCACGAACCGGTCATCGCCCAGGAAATCACGCGAGATTTTGACGGCGTGCGCCAGTCCCAGCGGGGCCGCTTGGGGGATATATGTCACGTCAACACCAAACTGTGAACCATCCCTTACCGTTTCGCAGATTTCCGGGCCGGTATCGCCGGTCACAATGCCGATGTCGCGGATGCCCGCATCGCGGATCGCTTCGATCACGCGGAACAGGATCGGCTTGTTAGCGACCGGGATCAACTGCTTGGCGCGTGTATAGGTCAGGGGATAAAGACGCGTGCCTTTGCCGCCGCTGAGAATTAAGCCCTTCACAACAGGTGCGCTCCTTTAACGCTTCCAGCTAACGAGTGTAGTATTGGCTGACGGCGCTGTCACGTGATGCGTTAACCAGCACGGTCCCGATAACCGGCACCTTGACCCGTTCGAGTTCTTCCTTTGCGCGGGCGGCGTGGTCGCGCCGCGACGCCCCGGCACGCAGCACAAGCAGCAGGCCGTCCACTTTCAGCCCCAGCAGCGCTGCATCGGTCACGGCCAGCACCGGCGGCGCGTCGAACAGCACGTAGTCGGCTTTGGACTTCAGCGCCTCGATCACTTCGTCCATGCGCCGCGATCCGATCACATCTGCCGGGTTGGGCGGCAGCGGCCCGCTGGTCAGCACGCGCAGGTTGTCAACCCCCACTGCTTGCAGCGCAGGGTTTTGCAGCGCAGCATCTTCGAGCAGCATATCGGTCAGGCCGTACTCATTGGACAATCGCCAGAGATCATGCTGGCGCGGCTGGCGCAGGTCGCCGTCTACGACAATGGTTGTGTGTCCTCCCTGGGCCAGCGTGACGGCCAGATTAGCCAGGGTGACGCTTTTGCCTTCGCCGGGCACCGGCGACGAGATCACCAGCGTACTGATCGGCGTATCCAGCCCGTAAAACATCAGGTTGGTGCGCAAGGTCCGGTAGGCTTCGGCTGCCGGGGTGCGCGGATCGGTCAGAGTAATCAGGTTTACATCGGTCATGGCAGCACCTCAAGAGCGGGTATCGTCGGCGGGGATCGCCGCCAGCACGGGCAGATCGAGAAAACGCTCAACATCTTCTTTGCGGCGGACGATGTTGGATTCCAGGTATTCCAGCGCAAAGACCACCGCCCCGCCGAGCAGCAGGCCCAGCACCGCACCCGCCAGCGTGTTGATCTTGGTTTTGGGCGTGTGTATGCCGTAGGTAGCAGTGTCGATCAGCTTGGCGTCGATGCGGTCTTCGCGCTGCAAGTCGCGGTTATCCTCGGTACGGTATTCAACCAACAGGCGGCCCAGTTCGGTAGCAATGGCTGCCGCGAGTGGACCGTCTTCCATGTCCACGTCAACCTGGATAACCAGTTGGGTCGGGTCAGAGTTGATCGTCGTGTAACTGCGGAGTTCGCCAGGCGTCATATCAAGCTGCAAGCGCTCGATGGCGTTGGCGGCTTGCTCGTCGGTATCAAGGTACACAACGTAGCTGCGCAGCAGGTAGCGCAGCGTTTCGGTCAGGCCAAAGTCATTGCGCGCGGGTTGGAGCAGGACTTTTTGAGAAGCGCGGTAGACGGGTGTCTGAAGCTTGCTAAAACCAAACGCGGCCCCGGCGGTGATCACGACCGCCAGCGCGACGATCCAGCCTCGCCGGATCACAATACGCATGTAGTACGTCAGGTTCATCGGGTTACATATCCTTAGTATCTTTAGCCGCGTGGTCGAGCGCGGCGCTATTATAGCAAGTGATTGGGCGGCGCGGGACGGTTATCAGGACAGCGCCCGGCAATAGTCAGGTATCATACTCGCTAGCGCTCCGGCGGAATCTCCGCTATGACCGGCAGACCCAGCGCTTCGATGTCGCTGCGCGTGCGGACGGTCCGGTCGAGGTATTCGGCCAGGATCGCCAGCCCGACACCCGCTGCCAACCCGACACAGATTCGCAGCAGCGGCCCGGCGCGCGCCGTGATCGGCGGGGCGGATTCGGTTACCTCTACGTCGTCTAGCGCCACGACCTGCACCGGCTCGGCGGCAAACTGCGGGAAATAGGTCTGGTTGCGTGTTTGCAGCACGGTTATCGCTGCCTGGGCGATGGCGCGAATCTCGTTTTGATCGTCCCACCCGACATACAGCGTCAAAATGCTGCGGAAGCTGTCCGCTGCAAAAGCCGTGTCCAAATCATCCGCCGGGATATCTATGTGCTGTTTGGCAAGTAGTTGGCTGACTTCGTCGGCAAACGAGTCACTGGTGATCCAGTGCGGCATATTGACCACGACGTACTCGGACGCCAGCAGCGGCACGTATACCGTGTCCTCGTAGGGCGTGGTGACGCCTTCGATCTCGGCGTCGGGCGGCGCGGCAGCCGTCAGCCGGGCCTGGACCGAGTAGGTAATTGGCGGGTCTACCATGTCTGCAAGCGAGGGCAGGGTGAGCAGCAGTGCAACGGCAGCGGGCAGCGCAATCAGCCACCAGCGCCGTTTGACCAGGTGCCAGAATGCTATCAGTTCCATCGTGAAAACGCGGCGACCTGTCGCTGTAAGTGAACTGCCGCCGCCGGCCTCCTTTCAGGCTTGATCGCGGCGATTATACCGGATAACCGCCGGGAGCGTGAGGTGGCTTTACCGGAATTGATGATTGGTTTCTGCTTGCCAACTCGCCTTGATTCGGGTTAGTCTCAGGAGTGTATTACATGGCTCCATTGCCCGACTGTGTGAACCGGCGCACGGCCTGTGTTGGAGGAAAGAAGCATGACCGAATCGTTTGATAAGCTCAAAGCGATGCTGGCAGACAAAGACACGCTAACCCAGGATGAGATCAAGCAGGTTGTCGAGGAACATGGTGAAATGACGCCGGAGGAAAACATGTGGCTCGAAGCGGAACTGCACGAGCGTAAGCGTGCGTCACAAAGCACCGTAACTATGGAACAGTTCCTTGAGGCGAACAAGGTGCTGGAAAGTGCCGCCCCGGACAGTGACGAGTACAAAGCCGCCCAAAAAACCGTCGATGCTTTTTTACAAGGCAACTGATCATGAAGGCTTTATGCCATGACGCATGACGATTACGAATATGAATACGACGACGAGTACGACGACTACCAGGACGAATACAACTACGATAATCGCCGGGCGCTGGTCCGCCGCGACGAGGGCCAGTTGGCCCGCCGGACGATTGACTGGGGGACACGCGGCAGCATCATCGCCATCATCATCCTGACAGCGATTTACGTGCTCTCCCCGGTTGATTTTGTGCCGGACCTGATCCCGGTGGCCGGGCAGGCGGACGATCTGGCCGCCATCATTGCCGGGGGCGGTTCGGTGACGTTCCTGGCCGTGGCGCGCTACCTGCTGCAAGGCGCGATGAGCAGCCGCGTAGGGCGCTGGGGTTGTTTGATCATGCTGGGCATGATGGCGATTGGCGCATGTACCGTCTTTTACGCGCTGCTCCAGTTGTTTAACTCGGTCTTCTGAGGTTACTCGATCCGGTCCAGGGCCAACCGGTAAGCGCCGGTCTGGTCGTCGTCGAACATACGCGCCACAATGGTATACTCGCCGGTGGCCGGGAGCACGACGTCAAGCGACGGGTTGTGTCCCAGGTAGCTGTCGTCGTTGGTGGTGACCAGGCGCCCGGCAGGTTCGTATAGCTCCAGGTAGCCATCCGATGCCGGTGTAGTCATGGTGATCAGGACATGATCACCGGCCTGCCCTTGAAACACCCATTCATCGCGCTGCCCTCGTGCCGCAATTTCCCCTGAGTGTGATTCGCCATAAGCGATAGTGCCCCCCCCGCTTTCCGGCAAGGGACGCGCGATCACGGTTAGCCGCAAGGCGCGCGATTGTGATTCCGCACCAAACACCAGGAGCGTGTACCGGCCCGGCCCCGGCAGGTCCCACTCGTCACGCAGCATCGGCTGCCCGGCTGACGCATCGGCGTGCGGTACGATCTCGCCCTCCGAATCGTACAGCCGCGCTGCCAGCCGGGGAGACGGTCCGCCGTCGGTCGCTTCAAACAGGACGCCGACACGGCGCGCCCGGTCGCTGTCAAAAACATACACTTCGCGCGTCTGGCCGGGTATGTACACCACCTCGGCGGGCGTATTCAGCGTGATCACTCGCTCGAGGGGGGCAGCCGCCGTTTGCGAATCCGCCGGGGTGGGCATCACAACTGCGGTAGCCGTCGGTGTGGGGACCGGCGAGGGAGAAGGGGTTGCGTTTGGGGGCGGCGGTGAGGGCGTCCCGGTAGGCGTGCATCCGGCAGTCGCCAGCAGCCAACACGCCCCCAGCGCCGCGTATCTCACAAGGGGTTTGAGGTACATCGTAACCTATTCAGGACTCGGTTCCAGGCACGACGGCAGGGCTTCAACGTCCTGCGGCCAGGGCTGCCCGTAGAATGACAGGTATTCCGCGATGTGAGCGGCCCAGTAATCCTCGGTATGATCGCCGGTTGGGTTGATCAGGTATTGGTGCTGGATGCCGTTTTCCCGCAGAATCTCGGACAGGCGCAGCGCGTTTTCGCCAACATAGTCGTTGGCGCCGTTATCCATATAGATGCGCAGCGGGAACTTAGTCAGGCTCACCCGGCCCACCAGGTCCATCGGGTTCGTATCCGGCGAGGCGTTATCCAGCTCGAAGTGAGGGCTGTGCCCGCCTACGGCGCTGAATAGTTCCGGGTGGCGCAGTGCAATGCTGAATGCCCAGAAGCCCCCGCGCGAAATGCCGCCGATAGCCCGGCCTTCACGGTTGCCCCACAGGCAAAAGTCCGCTTCAATCCGGGGGATCAGTTCGTCAAGGATAATCGCCTCGTATGACTGCCCGTCGGGCTGGTCGTTCGTCTCTGACAGAAGCCCGCCGTCGGGCATAACCAGCACCATCGGCGGCAAAGCGCTGCTTGTTACACCTTCGTCCATGATGTCAACCGCGCCCAGGTCCTGCCACATGGCTTCATCGTAGCTCGTGCCGTGCAACAGGATCACGTAGGGATAGCGCCGGAAGGTGCTGTAAAAGCACGGCGGCAAGTACATTCGGAACGGGACATCACGCCCCACAACCGCGCTGCTCAGCGAAAGCTCCAATACCTGCCCGGCTGTTTCATTGCACACAAACGGGGTGGCCGTCGGGACAGCCGTTGCTACCGGCGTAGGCGAGGGAGACGGGATCGGCGTATTCACGACGCCGCTCACGCCGGTTGGACCTTCCACCGGGGTTGTGCCCTCAGCCACCGGGACGGTTCCACCCAGCGGCGCGGTGGCGGTTGGTGGACCGGCAGACACAGGTGTTTCGCCGGTGACTACGATGACCTGCGGTGTCTGCTCCGGGGCAAGCGGTTCGCAGGCCGCCAGCCCACAAAGCGTCAGGCAAACGAACAGGATGAGTAGTTGTTTTTTCGGTATCATGAGACGAATTATATGCTGGTGGGGACCGTCATACAACCTGTTGGCGGTCCTGAGCGAAAGTCTTACAATCATAACGCATGCCAGACCGGATCAAAATACTAACTGCGAACCTATGACCATAACTCAACAACGGGTTCCCCCTGTACAATCACCAGTTCCCCACATGGCGCCTGCTGTGACCAGGCGGCGGCGCTGGCGTCTCCGGCTGCGCAATGTCTTTGCACGGGGTGACATCAGCAGCCTGCTGATCGTTTGGGGCTTGCTGATCGTGACCGCGCTGGCGATTGAGGCGGCGGCGTGGGCTGATGAATTGCGGCTGCTGGTGATAGTCAGCGTGTTGGCGGTGGGATTTGGGTTTCTGCTGGCACGCAGCCACTATTCCGAACTACTCGCGCTGATTCTCAGCTCAACGTATGGCCTGGTTGTGGTGCTGGGCGCGAACGTGTTCACGCTCACTGAAGAGGGGCCGATCCGGGACCGGGTTTATGCGCTGCTTGACGAGATCAACGTGTGGCTCAGCGCAGCAGTAGCGGGTGGGCGGCCTGATAATGACCGCGTCGTGTTTGTGATCTTCCTATCGGTGCTGTTCTGGTACCTGGGGCACAATGCCGCCTGGCACGTCTTCCGCGTGGATCGGGTCTGGCGCGTGATCATCCCGACCGGCCTGGTGCTGCTCACCAACCAGTTGTACTACCAGGACGAGGCAGTGTCGCTGGACGGGTACCTGATCGCGTTTGTGGTGCTATCGCTGCTGCTGTTGATTCGATCGCATATTGAAGCGCGTGAGTCTGACTGGCACCTGCACCGGGTCACGTTTCCGAGCTATGTACGGCGGACGTTTTTTCAGGCGGGCGGCGTGCTGGCGCTGATCATTGCTATCATTGCCTGGATCACGCCTGCCGGATCGGACCAGGACAGCCGCGAACGGCTGAACGATATCATGTCCGGCGAGCCTTTTGTGCAGTTGGCTGACCTGTGGAACCGCCTGTTCTCGTCGCTGGAAGGTGAAGGTATCGCCACCGCAGACTATTACGGCGGGGAGGAGCTTCGACTCACCGGGGCGATCCAGTTGGGCGATCAAGACGTGATGATCGTCAGCGTGCCGTTTGGCCCGCGCTATTACTGGCGCTCCACCGTGTACGAGACATACAACTTTGACAGCGCAAGCTGGCAGCATAACCGCACGGTGCGTGCGTACACCGACGAAAGCGGGCTGCGGCTGAACATCGGGACGTTTCTGCCCGGCGCGCGCCACGAGGTCGAGCAGACCTTTAACATGTTAATTCGCTCCTCGCGCCTGGTATATGCCGCTCCGCAGCCGGTGTTGTTGGGGCTGCCGGTTGAGGCCGAGTTGGACTGTATCGAAGACTTTGAGCGTACCTGTGTGAGCAATAACCGCCCCTCGGACGTGGCGATCATCCAGTCGCGCCAGACGCTGCGCGCGAGTGACACATACAGGGTCACCTCGTCGATCAGCACCGCCCCGGCAACTGCGCTGCGTACCGCCGGGCAAGATTACCCGGACTGGGTGCTGGCTGCGTATTTACAGGGCGTCACCCGGATATCGCCCCGCGTGCGCGATCTGGCGATGCAGACTATCGGCCAGGTTGGCGCACAGACGCCGTATGACCAGGCCAAAGCCATTGAGCGCTGGCTGCGCACCAATATTCAGTACAACGAGTCTATCGCCACACCGCCGCCGGGGGTTGACCCAATCGAGTGGTTCCTGTTCGACCAGCGGCAGGGCTATTGCAACTATTACGCATCCGCGATGGTGCTGATGCTGCGGTCGCTGGGTATTCCATCACGCGTGGCAGCGGGGTTTGCACAGGGCGCCTGGGATGCGGAGCAAAACGCGTTTGTGGTGCGCGAACGCGACGCGCATACCTGGGTAGAAGTGTATTTTCCCGGTTATGGCTGGGTGGAGTTTGAGCCGACCGCCGACGAGGCCCCGCTAGAGCGCGAGGGCGACCAGACGCCGCAGGCCGTGCTGCCCACGTTGACGCCGGTGCCCAGTCCGACACTTACGCCTACCGTTCTGCCGCCGACCGAGCCGAGCGGTGCAAACGCCACGCCAACCAGTCCGGCTGAAGCGCCCGTGGTGCCATCCACCGTGACGCCGACGCCGCCCATGCCCTCAGCCACGCCGCCCCCACCGCCGGATGTCACGAAAGTGGACACGGACGGTGGCAGCAACGTCCTGAGAACGGCCCTGCTGACGCTGGCGATCTTTGCGCTGGCGATCCTGCTGCTGGTGCTGCTGATTCTGTTCATGATCTGGTACGTCGAATATCGGGGCCTGGGCGGGCTGAACAGTATTCAACGGGCCTATGCGCGGCTGGCGATCTATGCGCGCTGGATCGGCCTGACTTTCAGCCGGTCGGCCACACCGGACGAACGCCGGCGCTATATGATTGGCGAAATGCCCGAAGGCGAGAGGCCGATCAATACCATCACACGCGCGTATATCCGGGATCGATACGCTCCGCCGGAGCGTTCCGGCACGCGTGCGAACGATCACCTCCTGGCCCAGGAAGCCTGGCACGAAGCGCGTTGGGTGTTCATCCGGCGCAAGCTGGCGCGGTTGTTGGGTCGCGACTGATATGGCGCGGTGTTTTTCCCGCAGCGTCCCGCCGACGCCGATCTACTCTTGACGCGGTTCGACCCGGCTGGTATCATCTGCGTCGTAGCTAAATACCATACCAGTTCCGGCTGGTACTTTGCCACAGACAGCAGGCGCCCGGTTTCACACGGGCTTAATCGAGCGTTGCTCCACCTGCCGAGGTGAAGGCCCCGAACCCAGTGCGTAACACTATTACGAATTGGCATGTATCACGGTCTTCGCCCCATGTGCGGAGGCCGTTTTTTGAGCCTCCTAGGCGAGTATAAAAATCCCGACGAAAGGAGGAATACACGCTTGGCTATCAGCAAAGAGAAAAAGCACCAGCTTGTCAAAGAATACGTTGACTTGTTGCAGGGAGCCAAGGGGTTTGTCATCACCGAGTATCGCGGCATGACGATGAAAGGCCTGGACGAACTGCGGGCCAAACTGCGCGAGAATAACGCGAAGTTCATGATCACCAAGAACACGCTGCTAAAAATCGCGCTCGAAGAAGTCGGCATGGCCGTGCCCGATGATCTGCTGGTTGGGCCGGTGGCTCTGGCGGTTGCGCTCCAGGATTTGCCCTGGACGGTTAAGACGGTGCTGGAGTACGCCGAAGACACCGAAATCTTTGTGGTCAAAGGTGGTGTCATTGGTGAAGCAGCCGTTCGGGCAGGCGAGTTGGAAGCCATTTCCAAGCTGCCGCCGCTGAACGAACTCCGTGCCCAGTTGGCCGGTATGACCACGATGCCGCTTGTCGAGTTTGTCAGCCTGCTGAACGAACCCAGCCGCCAGGTGGTAGCTGTCATCCAGGCAGCGACCGATGGCCTGGTCAACGTGCTGGCTGCCTACAGTCAAAAAGACGCCGCCTGAGCAAGTAGCGTTTAACGTCCAGTGATTAGCAGTCTGGCTGGTCACCCAAAGCAACGGCTCAGAAACCGTCTGATCAAAAAACCAACAGTTCAACTCTAGTGGAAATACACAGCAAACGGCTGTATCAATCTGAATACGAAAGGAACACTCAAACGATGGCAGACCTACAGAAACTGGTTGAAGAACTCAGCGCGCTGACGGTAATGGAAGCAGCCGAGTTGAAGAAAATGCTCGAAGAAACATGGGGTGTCGAAGCTGTTGCGCCGATGGCGATGGGCGCGATGCCGATGATGGGTATGATGGCAGGCCAGGCGGAAGCCGAAGAGGAAGAAGAAAAGACTGAGTTCGACGTGATCATCCAGGACGTTGGCCCCAAGAAGATCGAGGTGATCAAGGTTGTGCGCAGCCTGACGCCGCTGGGCCTTCGGGAAGCGAAGGAACTGGTCGAGGGCGTTCCCAGCACGCTGATGGAAGCGGTCAGCAAGGACGCGGCTGAAGATGCCAAGGCCAAGCTGGCAGACGCGGGCGCAACGGTCGAGGTTAAGTAACGACCTGCCTGTCTTTTTGCAGCGAAATTCCATTGGGCGACTCTGGATGTATTGGAGCCGCCCAATTTGCATCTTGGCCCCGCCAACCAACCCGGCGCCGGGCTAACCCTGGTAGTATTTCAATCGCTCGATTGGGTCTTCGTAGCCGACTGCGCCGCCCTTCTCTTCGTGTAGTTTTTGTTGGATCGCCGCGTCAAGCTGGCGAATGAGCACGCTGTAATCCGGCACAATAAACAACCAGGCTTCGCCTTGTGGAGCCAGCATGTAATTGCCCAGGAACCGGCGCAGCCGTTGTTTGGGTGCAGGCCACGATTTCATCTGCATTTCTACTGCTGTCATACCCAGCAGCGGGCGTATCAGTGGTTTGCCCATGCCCTTGAGTTCTTTCCGTGAAAACACCTGTCCCACCTGGACGGGTTGGTACTGCCTGATTCGCCGGTAGCTGACCAACACCCGGTAAAACGGCGTCCGGATGACGAACAAGTCCGGGTTGCACTGGACATAAGATCGACGGATCGCCAGGGTAGAAAACAGCCAGAACGCCAACCCAACCAGCAGCACCACAGCTCCGAGTCTGGCCAGCGCTGCTGGTTCTGCGATATTGCTTTCTAGCTCGCTGATAAAGCTGGGCAAGAATAAAAGCAGTCCCATAACCATCAGTAACATGCCAGGGGCACGATAACGTTTGCCCATGTTGTAATAAATCAGCAATGGATGCCGGGTTGCTTGCTGGTTGCGACGGGCCTTGTCTTCTCTTTGCCGCGCCATAACCACCTCCTTGATAACGGTATATAAGATTAGCTTGCAGTCTACTCGACTCTGTGCCGCGAATCAAGCGAGCATGGACCCTGAGGCGTCTAGACGCACAGCGCGTCATGCTGCCAGAATCCAGATAATAGTACTTTTGTAACGTGCATATCTCCTCAAATAGCCCTTACGGCAGGTAGACGCGGCTGCGTTTTTTTCTTACACTTAGTATACGTATAAAAATAGGAAGAGGTGGGGTGCGTATGACAACCATTCCAGCCGATCATTTTGAGATTGCAATCGTTGATGGTGATTGGCAGTTGATCCCAACAGGTGATGAACTGCTGAGTCGGCCCGTGTTTCATGCTACACACGGTGCCGGTGTAATGGAATATACCCCGGCTTTTGGCCAGGCGCATAGGCTGCCCGGCACGGTGCTGTCGATAGAATATGTTCAGGCGGTAGTCATTGGCTACCAGGAAGAGTCACGGCGCTGGCTGTTGGGCTTTCAGATCGCGCGCAGCGCGGCGGACAAGGGCCGCTGGCTGGAGCTCGTCCACTGGCCGCCGGGCGATAACGAGATCTACGAGGCGGCAGCCAGGCAGGCCGGGCGAATACTGGCTGAATACGTTGGTTGTCCGCTCAAGATTTTTGGGGCCAAAAAACCGCCTCGCTCACCGGGTGACACGCACGGCGTTACCGGGCCGCTCGTGCCGCACAAACGTGAAGACATCGGTCCTCAGCAAGTCAGGTTGCTTGCTCGTTCGATCCATCTACCACTGCAATACCCGCATATATGGTTAGGACACGGGCGAACGGGCCTGGCGCTGCGACTGGCAAAAGAAGCCACCACCGATATACAGGGCGGGATCGCACCGGCTTTCAACCAGTGCAGCATCGACCCGGAACAAAGCAGCATCCGCCTGCTGCCACCCACCGGCCTGTTAGGTGCGTTTCTGGGCGGTCAGCGAGGGCGTGAACTCAAAATTAGTGATGTGCGAAACGTGGAATTGAGGCACACAATTCTGCACCGCTCTATGGCCGCGCAAGATGCTGGTGGTTTTGCGATTGACGTAACCTATACCATGCATACCTGGGGCGTGTTTTTGACCCTGCCGGATGAATCGCTGCTGCTGGCCCAAACGACACACAGCACCAGCAGCGAGCTGTCACGCCGCCGGACAATGGCGGGCAATAAGTTTTCAGTTGATAGCGAGTCCGGGATCGAGTATCTCCGCCAGCACCAGGCTGATCAAGAAGCATACGATACGGCTGCCAGTTGGGCCGAGTCTGCGGCGCTGGTGATCGCGGGCACGCTGGGCACGCGGCTGGTTAAGACCGAGGCTTCTCAGGAATCTGTCTGAGCAGGCGCGGTTGTTTGCCAGGGCGCCTAAAATTTCAACCAGTGATAGGCATAGGGCGCCAGGGCCAACGAGTAGGGTTCATGATCAACGCCGGGCCACACCTTGTCGGTTAGTATATCCACCGGCCTGGTGCCAGCGCACTCTGATAGATCGAGCGTGGTTTGCTGGGTTTCGCCGGTCAGATTGACTATCACCAGGACTTTTTCGACCGGGCTGTCTGCCGCACTGGCATCCTCGATTACCCGCCAGTATGCCAGCAGCCCTTCGTTTTCAGGCAGCGCAAAAGCAAACGTACCCCGCCCAAATACTTTGTGTCGCTTGCGAACCTCCAGCACGTGGCGGATCGTATGCCACAGTGAGCCTGGATCGGCCTGCTGTTGTTCCACGTTGACAAGCTCGTAGCCAAAAACCGGGTCGTTGAGCACAGGTTCATACAGTTGTGCCGCGTTTGAGAACCCCGCATTGTTTGAACTATTCCACTGCATTGGTGTACGAACCCCGTTCCGGTCCTCTCGCCAGATGTCGTCACCCATGCCTATCTCGTCACCGTAATAGATAATGGGCGAGCCGGGCAGCGAAAACAGCATGGCGTTCAGCAGTTTGATCTGCCGGGAGTCGTTGTCGAGCAGCGGAGCCAGGCGGCGGCGAATGCCCAGGTTCAGCCGCATACGCGGGATCGGCGCGTATTGTTCCCACATATACTGGCGTTCTTCTTCGGTCACCATTTCCAGCGTGAGTTCGTCATGGTTGCGCAGAAAAATGCACCACTGTGCCAGCGGTGGAATCTCAGGTGTGCGGTGCAAAATGTCCACAATGCTTTTACGATTCTGCTGCTTTAGAGCCATGAACAACCGGGGCATGATCGGAAAGTGAAATGCCATGTGGAATTCGTCGTCATCCCCGAAATAAGCGCGCACATCGGCGGGCCACTGGTTTGCTTCGGCCAGCAGGATGCGACCGGGCCACCTGGTATTCACATGCGCGCGCATACGCTTGACATAATCATGCGTTTCGGGCAGGTTTTCGCAGTTCGTGCCTTCGCGCTCAAACAGGTACGGTACGGCATCGACTCGGAAGCCGTCGATCCCAAGCTCCATCCAGAAGTCAATAATATCCAGCATTTCTTGCTGCACAGCCGGGCTATCGTAGTTCAGGTCCGGCTGCTGGTGGAAAAACCGGTGCCAGTAATATTCACCTGTCAGTGGGTCATATTCCCAGTTGGAGGTTTCGGTATCCAGAAAGATGATGCGGGCATCCCGGTATCGCTGATCGGATTCGCTCCAAACGTACCAGTCCCGCTTTGTTGATTCTTTGGATGAGCGCGACTCAATAAACCAGGGATGGTGATCGGACGTGTGGTTAACGACAATATCCACGATGATGTACATGCCGCGCTCATGGATGCCGTCCACAACAGCTTTGAAGTCTTCCAGGGTGCCAAAGTCTTCGTGGATACCACGATAGCCGGACACGTCGTAGCCATCATCGAACAGGGGGGATGGGTAGATTGGCAGCAGCCAGATGCAATCAACGCCCAGTTCTTGTAAGTAATCTAGTTTTGTGAGCAATCCTTTCAAGTCGCCATGGCCGTCTTCGTTGCCATCCTTGAATGCTCGAACGTACAGTTCATAAAATACAGCATCTTTATACCAGGTCAGGTTGGGATTATGCGACATTTTCCTTCCAGCTTAGGGTACGATGTATGCTGCTTCAGTTCGGATGATATTGTGGCAGGGACAGGATCAGCACAGCACGCAGCAAACACTGTTCAGGCAAAATTAACACGAATTACCAGCTTGCCGAGCCGTAGTTCATCCCCATCCCGCAAAATGCGCGCCTGATGCGCGATCAGCTTCTGTCCATTCATATAGGTCGAATTGGCGCTGCCCAGGTCCATCACTTTGACGGCCTCATCTTCGACCAGCAGCAGCGCATGCCGCCGTGACACACCAAACTCTTGAGCGCCGCATTCGTCCAGGTCAATATCGGGCGCCTCATCGGTTTCAGTATCATACCGGCCTATCACCAGTCTGTCACGAAGGTTTACGCTCAGCGGCTCGTTACGACCCCGAATGTGCAGCAGCAGTATCCGTTCAGTTCCCAGCCGGGCGGTCCCCCAGCGTGGGAAGTTGAGATTATCTGCAGTGGGTTCCAGTTGGCGCGTAGCACCATCCTTGGCTCTGCCGGGTTTCAGCGGCATCCCACACCTGATGCAGATAAGTTCTTCTTCCGGATTCTCATATCCACACTCTGCACACTTGATCACAGGTTTTTCCCCTTAACCCTAACTGCGTGATGTTCGTAGTATACATGAACACAGTTCCTTGATACCAGAGGCATAAAGGCAGGTTTATCGGATGAGTAATGTGCCACGTCTGGTTATCGAGTTGATGTATACTAAAAACGCGTTGCGGTCAATAGAGGGTGAGTCAAGCGATATGAGTCAAGCAGCCTGGTACGAACGGTTTGGACAGATTGGTAAACGGCTCAGCCTGGCCGAGCGGCATTATGAGCGAGGCCTGTATTACTACGGGCGTAAAAAGTACGATCTTGCCACTGCCGACCTGGACGAAGCGATTGAGCTTGAGCCTAAACGAGCCGAGTTTTATGTGGCGCGAGGGCTGATGCTGCTGCTGGATAATCGACCGGATGAAGCTGAGGAAGACTTTGAGTATGGCTTGAAACTGGACCGTACGCAGTGGCTGGCGCATTACGGACGGGGCATACGCGCCTTTGAAAAAGGAGATTATGCCGGGGCGATTGATGGTTTTTCCCGTGCTCAACGAATTGCGCCCGACCGCCCCGAAGTGTATTACTACCGTGCCCTGGCGTTTTACCAGATGGAGAACTCAAGTGAGGCGGTGAATGATATGACGTATGCTGAGAACCTGTTGGCCGCCAATGATAAGCGCCGCAAACAGACCCAAAAATGGCGCGCGATATTTGAAGCGTAACGTTTGCACAGGGTTTCCTGAGCGTAAAAGCAGGTGGTTGGCCACAGCTTCAGATAGTGGGGCTGTTTCTACGACATGAAAGTTCTGTGAAGGTTCCTTGTATTGGACCCAGAGTCGTTTTACACTACGATATACTAAAGATGTAAAGAAACACCTCATGCCGTTTACTTGTTCGCACCCAGGGTAGATAGGAAAAAAACATGGGTTCACGACTTTCGCGGTTGAATCGCACCACGCCACCGCCTGCTAGCGAATCACAACACCAGTCCCAGCAGCCTGTCGAACCGCCGATCATGACCCAAGCGCCAGAACCATTTGCTGCTGATCTGTCGTTTGATGATGAACCACGAATTGTTGAAAAACAGCGGACTTCCCCGCGCATCGCAACGCTTCGTAAGCAGTTGCGCGAAAAATTATTGGCCACGCCCGACGAATTTGATGGTATGGAAAGCCGGAACCCGGAGCACCAACAGATTGTTCGTGACCGGCTGAAGGTGGTGTTGCAGCGGGCCAATGTCCAGCTAACCCCACCTGAACTGGCGGAACTGGAAACCGCGCTCATTGCCGACATGTTAGGGTTTGGCGCTATCGATTCCCTGGTGCATGATCCCAGCGTATCGGAAATCATGGTCAACAGTTCGGAGATCATCTTTGCCGAGCGCAAGGGGAAGTTGATCGAGACCGAGCTTACCTTTGATGATGATGAGCATATCCAGTGGACGGCCAGGCGCATCGTTCGCCCTTTGCAGCGCGACTTCAGCCGCCACAACCCAATGGTGGATGCTCGCCTGCCGGATGGCTCGCGCGTTCACCTGATCATGCCACCCTCGGCATTGGAAGGCACGACGATTACCGTGCGCAAGTTCCCGTCCAGCCCGCTGACCGTGAATGACCTGATCCGCTTTGGCTCGTTCACCGAAGAAGTGGCCGAATTCCTGAAAGCGTGCGTGGTTGCGCGGCTGAATATCGTGGTGTCGGGCGGCACCGGCTCTGGTAAAACCACGCTGCTGAACGTGCTCTCTGCGTTTATCCCTGATGATGAGCGTATTGTCACGATTGAGGACTCGGCAGAGCTTCAGCTTACCCAGCGGCATGTCGTGCGGTTGGAAACGTGCTCCCCCGTGCCGGGTGGCGACGGCGAAGAAGGCCGGTTGACTATTCGTGACTTGGTAAAAGGCAGCCTGCGTATGCGCCCGGATCGCATTGTGGTGGGTGAATGCCGTTCCGGCGAGGCACTGGATATGCTCCAGGCGATGAACACCGGGCACGACGGCTCGCTGACCACCATTCACTCTAACAGTCCGCGTGACTGCATCGCACGCCTGGAAACCCTGGCCCTGATGGCCGGTATGGACCTGCCGGTGCTCGTGATCCGGCGCCAGATCGCCAGCGCGGTCCACCTGATTGTGCAGCAAAGCCGGTTGAAGGACGGCACCCGCAAGATTGTACAGATTTCCGAACTCCAGGGGATGGAAGGGGACCGCGTTACGCTGCAAGACCTTTTCGTATACCAGACACCCGATCAGCGCGGGACAGGGCCGAGTCATACCGGTGGCGGTACGCTCAACTCGACCGGGTTCCGGCCCAGCTTTTCGGACCGGTTGGTTGAAGCGGGATTCCGGCTCAGCGGGCGTATCTTTGGGGTGGGCAGCGGCAAGTTTGGTGCGTCGTCGTAAGCTGCTCACTTGCGCATTTTTTCAGAGGTAGCCACACACCCTGGCAGTTGTTATGTCCAGGGTGTTTTGCGTGGTGCATGGTATTGAAAGGCTATGGCATGTGATGAAGCAAGCGATTCCGCCCGATCCCGGCACAGTGGAGCTGTCCCCGGCAGAAATGATTCGTTACAACCGCCACGTGCGCCTGTCGCAGATAGGCCGCGAAGGGCAGCGCAAGCTCAAGGCAGCCAGCGCCCTGATCGTTGGCCTGGGCGGACTGGGCAGCCCTATATCGATGTACCTGGCAGCAGCAGGCGTCGGGCGGATCGGGTTGGTCGATGGGGATGTGGTGGATGCCAGCAATCTTCAGCGACAGATCGTACACGGCGAGAGCGTTATCGGTATGCCCAAGGTCAAGTCGGCAGCGGCGCGCCTGCGCGAGTTGAACCCATACATTGTAGTTGAGCCATACTATGTCCCGCTGACCTGCGACAACGCGCCGGACCTGCTGGCATCATATGATGTGGTAATGGATGGATTGGATAATTTTGGTGCCCGCTGCATTCTCAACGAGGCGGCGGTCAGCTTGGGCAAACCGTATGTGTACGGCAGCGTGGCATATTTTGAGGGACAGGTGAGTGTTTTTGGTGTGAGGGATGGACCGTGCTACCGCTGCCTGCTGCCCGCCCCGCCGCCTGATCTCGCACCGGGTGAAGCCGCGCCGGGGATATTTAGCGTGCTGCCGGGCACAATTGGCACGCTTCAGGCCAACGAGGCACTGAAACTGCTGCTGGGGATCGGTGAGCTGTTGGTGGGTCAACTGCTGGTGTACGATGCCCTGGATATGACTTTTGACCTGATCACACTGCCACGTCGGCCAGACTGTCCGGTGTGTGGTGATCGTTCTACGACTGCCGGGCCAGACGAAAACACACAGCCGTAGTGGCTGCGCGGGTTACGACGTTTAGTCGGCGCTGCCGGATTCAACAGGTTTGGCGTAAGCCTGTAAGCTGGCTTCCGGTGGCAGCAGGTCCACTCCGGCGCTGGTTAGCCGCTCCTGGCGAGCTTTGGCGCGGCGCAGCAGGCGTTGGGTTTCCGTATCGTCAGGCCATGCCGCGCTGGCCGCTTCCAATAACTGCACTACCCGGTTAAGCTGGGTCGTATCATCCATCAACAAGCGTGCCAGGTCAAGGTATGTTTGCCCCTGTGTTTCTATATCATCCAGTTGAAACGCCATATACAGTGCTTGCTGGTAGTAAGGCAGCGCGGCGGCGCGGTCGCCGCTGGCTTCCACTACAGCGCCCAACTTGTGAAGTTGTTCAAAAACGCCCCGGTCGTCACCGGACGCCTGGGCAAGCTGTAATGCCTGCCGATGGCGTGCCTGCGCTTTGTCCCATTGCAGCAGCCCGGCATGTGCATCGCTCAGCTTGTCCAGTATCATGCTCAGGTAATCCGGGCGGTTTTCGCGTTCAAAGATGGGCACAGCCTGTTGCAGCATTTCGAGCGCATCGGTCCACCGCTCCTGGTCAAGGTAAAATGTGCCGAGTTTGTCCAATGCCATGCCAATGTCGAACCAGGCTTCGGTGGCCAGCAGGGCATCAACTGCTTCTTGATAGGCCGCTTCTGCGCCGTCGTGCCTGCCGAGCAGCACCTGCAAATCACCCAGGATGATGAGCAAATGCCCTTCGCGCTGCGGGTCGTCGGCCTGCTGCGCCAGCGCCATTCCCTGGTCAACATATGTCAGCACATCTCCGTAGTTTTCCTGTCCCAGGCTGAGCGCGGCCAGCGCTTCCAGGGCGGCCAGCTCATCATCAATTTTGCCATCTGCCTGATAGGACTCCAATGCCTGGCTGTATTGTTCGATTGTGCCGGATGCATCTTCTTCTGCCGCAACGGTCCGCTGCTCGATCTGCCAGAAGGACGCAGGCTTTTCCGGCTGCACCGGTGCTTTTTCCACGGTTTCTGCGCCAGCAGACGGTCCTGGAAACTCTGCCACGCCTGGCGCCTTGATGGGTGAAGGCGGCACACTCATTTCTTCGCCCTCGATATCAATGACCGGCTGTGCCAGGGCAGTATCCTGTTCCTGGACGTCAAAATACTCTTCGTCGATTGCCGGTTCGGCAGCTTCTACAGGCGATAACAGCCGTTCCAGCCGGTTAAATTCGGGCTGGAAGCCGCGCGCTGTGATAAAGCTCCCGGTTGTGATGGGTTCAAGCAGCCTGACCAATTCCTGGAGTGCGTCGCGCTGGTCATTCAATACGGCAAACGTGCCCGCAGCAATGATCGCCGTGATCTCGACCGCCAGCCGGTCATGATGGGTTTCGGACGGCTGTCGTGCGTGCCGCCGCACATACGCGAGCAGACCTTGTAGATGACGTGTGCGCATAATGCCGAGTTGATTTTTGTTGCGTAGAAATGCTTCGGCAAATGCCTGTACCAGTTCGTGCACGGCAAAGTACGGCTGGTTGTAAACATTGCGCTCCTCTGCAAAGCCGAGCGCGGCCAACCGGCGCATGGCAGGATGAAGTGCAGTCTGCGGCGCACCGCTCACGTCGGCAAGCAGTTCCTCGCTTGCCCCCCCCGTGAAGGCCGTGCCCAGCAGCAGCGCTAACCCTGGCAGCTTGGACGGCAGCAGCCGGTAAGCCGCCATCAGCGCGCCCTTTGCCCGGTTGATTTCACCCGGCAGCAGATCGGGCATTTTGTCCGCAAATTCGCCGGGCCGGACGCTTCCGCTGGCAAGCTGTCGGCCTGCTACAAGGATCGACAGCGCATGTCCGCCCAGCGCTTGAATTAGCCGTGCGCTTTCCGCCCGGTCGATCCCGGCGGCTGTTCCTGCCAGGTGAATAAGCATCGCCTGGGCGTCATCTTCACTCAGATCGTCCACAGCTTGTGGCGTCCAGGGTCCATCGACCAGATGCGGCGCAGTCAACAGAACCGGTATACCGGATGCGCACAATTGAACAAAGTCATACGCTGTGTCGATATCGACATGCCCGTCCAAGACAAGCAGGGGCCGGTATTTATGCAGCAGCTTCTGGATCATCCCGACGTGTTCGACGAGGTCTTCATCTGGGGTGGCAACTTCCGCTGCATATGCCCTGGCGATCCGGTTTAGCAGCGACCAGGTAGTATCGTACTCAAGGTCAAACCAAAGCACACCGCCTGGCGTATCAATGTATTTGGCGGCAAGGGCGGCTGCCAGCGCCGTTTTGCCGACGCCAGCCGGGCCGTGCAGCAGGACGGCGGTTTTTGCCTTGAGCGCCAGATGAGCCGCCTTCAGATGCTGATCACGCCCGAAAAGCCGGTCAGGTGGAGAAACCGGCAGATTGTCGAAAGTGTGAATTGGTGCTTTGTCAGGGGTAAGTGGTTTTTGACGCATAGCTTTATACCATCCAGGACAAGGCGTGGCTAGACTCAGGTTATACGCAGTATAGCAGAAGGAGCATTCTCCGACTAGCCAACCAATAAAAACGCCTGGCTGCATCACCAGGCGCAAAAAGTCGGAGGGCGAACCAGGGGTCAGTCGTCTTCCGGTGGCGGTACCGGCAGGTCTTCAACCGGTACATCCTTGTATTTTTTGCCGACTTCAAGCAGCATTACCGGGATTCCGCCGCGAATCGGATATTTGTGCCCGGATTCTTCACAGACCAGCCAGCAGTCGTGCTCCAGAGTCAGGCGACCGGGATCGTCACCATCCAAATGTACTGCCTCCGGACAGCGCAGGATGTCCAATAACTCCGGGCTGATCGGGGCATTGTTTGTTGCTTCGTCCGCCATGCCTGTTTCCTCGTTGTATGAACATATTTAGCTACCGCCAGGAAGTATAGCCAGCCGGGTTACCAGCGTCAAGCACAGCGTGGGCAGGTTAGAACGTTTGGGCGCGTGGTTGCAGCAGTTCGGACATGGGGTATAATCTTTACGTTTTCCCAAAAAAGTATAGCTCCCGGTGAAGTTGGCACACAAGCGTAACAGTACAGGTGATTGTGCAGTATGGACATTATCTGGTATGGACATAGTTGTTTTCGCGTTACTGAGCGTGGATATGCATCTGTGGTTACCGATCCGTTTGGCGAAAGCCTGGGCTATGAAGTGCCCCGGCTAAAAGCGACCATCGTCACAGTCAGCCACCACGCCCCAGGGCACGACAATCTGGCTGCCGTTCGCGGGTATGAGCGTGTGATCGATGGGCCGGGTGAATACGAAATCTCCGGGGTGTTTGTGATTGGAGTGGCTACATACGACAAGACAGTTGAACAGCCTAATCGCAACGTGGTATATGTGCTAGACTACCAGACTCTGACCATTGCACACCTGGGCGATCTCGATCATATACCGGACCAGTCGATGATTGACGCGTTAGGGGCAATTGATATTGTCCTGATCCCGGTTGGCGGGGGAGGGAGCCTGAGTTCCAGCCAGGCTGCCGAAGTGGTGAGTATGCTTGAACCCAGCATTGTCATCCCCATGCACTATCAAACCGATGCGTTACGTGGAATGGAACTCGATCCGGCTGATCGCTTTTTGAAGGAAATGGGCATAAACTCTATTGAGCAGGAGCCTATGCTGCGCATCTCGCCGAGCGCACTGCCAGAACAAACCCAGGTTATCCTGCTGGACTACCGTCACTAAGTCGACGAGCATGGTTGTGCTCAATCGACAGGCGTTTGGGGCATGGAGGCAGGCAAGGGACGGACTCGACGATGATTAAGCTCTTACTCAGTTGGGATATCAAGCCGGGCCGGGATCAAGAATATTTTGAGTTTATGGTGCGCGAGTTCGCGCCGGGCATTACCCGGCTGGGACTGCAACCAACAGAAGCATGGTTTACCGTTTATGGGAACTGCCCGCAAATTCTGATGGAGGGCATCACCGACGACCTGGACACGATGAAACAGTTGCTAGCCAGTGACGAGTGGTCCAGGTTGTATGACAAGCTGCTGGGCTATGTCAACAACTACCAGCAGAAGATCGTGCGAGCCAGCGCGGGGTTCCAGATATAAGAACCGCCGCATCTGGCGATTTTTTATCACCCAAATGATGAACACAAGAGGTCTGTGCGCCTCTTGTTTTTTTCTCCGCCATATCCCCCTGTGCCGAACAATGCCTTGCTATCGCTATTCGCTGGTTGATCGATGGGACACCACCAACCTGACGTTTTACATCCCTGACCGATAATTTTGTGGATGCAAACACAGGTGGAGCATTGACGCACGCTCCACCTGTGTTTGTCTGTTCGTTCAGTTTACGGCAGCCGCGCCGGGTGCGGGTTGGACTGTGCGAGCACGGCGTCGGCGCAAGTACTTTTCAGTTTCTACCGCCGGGAAGATCGATCCCGCCAGCAGCAGCGCCACGACAAATTCGGTTGTATCGAGCGGGGTTGTGTCCAGAATATCATTGGCGACCGGTGCGTATACAACCGCGATCTGCAAGAGGGCGGTGGTGAGGACTGCAAGCCATAGCAACGGGTTGGACCGCAGCGGTACCTTCAGGAACGATGCATCGCCAGCATGGATGGCCGATACCTCGAACACCTGCGACAGCGCCAGGATGGTAAAGGCGATGGTCCGCGCCACGACCAGCGCGTCATCGGATGGGTCGAGCAGTTCGCCGCCGTGACGATTGAGTCCCCACAGGAAGCCAATCAGGGTGCAAACGCCCAACCATATCCCCACCCAGATCACATGCAGGCCGACGCCGTGCGCAAAGATGCTTTCCCTGGGCGGGCGCGGCTTGCGCTGCATAACATCCGGTTCGCTCGGCTCAAAACCCAGCGCCACGGCGGGCAGCCCGTCTGTGGCCAGGTTGATCCACAAAATCTGGATCGCCAGCAGGGGCACGCGCAGGCCCATCATCAGCGCGCCAAACATCGTGACGATCTCGCCGGAGTTGGTGCTCAGCAGGTAGCGGATAAACTTGCGGATGTTGTCATAGATTGTGCGTCCTTCTTCAACCGCCGCGACGATGCTGACAAAGTTGTCGTCGGTGAGCACCATATCTGCCGCGCCCTGGCTGACGTCTGTGCCGGTGATGCCCATTGCCACGCCGATGTTCGCCTGCTTGAGCGCCGGGGCGTCGTTCACGCCGTCGCCGGTCATGGCGACGATATGCCCGTGTGACTGCAACGCTTCCACGACACGCAGCTTGTGTTCCGGCGTGACGCGGGCGTAAACCGAGGTGGTATTGACTGCTTCGCGCAGGTCGGCTTCGCTCATTGCGTTCAGATCGGCCCCGGTTAGCGCGCTGCCGTTTTCCCGGATAATGCCAAGCTGCCGGGCAATGGCGACCGCCGTCAGCTTATGATCGCCTGTGATCATCACCGTGCGGATTCCGGCGTCGGTGGCGACCTGGATAGACTCTCCGGCTTCCTGGCGCGGCGGGTCTACGATGCCGATCAAGCCTAACAGCGTCAGGTTGCGCTCCAGCGTTTCGGGTTCAAGTTCGTCCGGCACCGCGTCCAGCGGGCGGTAGCCGATCCCGATCACGCGCAGCCCTTCGCTTGCCATCTTTTCGATCTGGTTCTGCCAGGCGATGATGCGGTCGGGCGTCAGGGCTGCTGCCCGGTCCGGCATGGCCTCATGCGAGGCCCATTCCAGCAGGCGATCCGGCGCGCCCTTGGTGAAAGACACAAACGGCGCGTTCCCAAAAATCTGCACGGCGAAGCGTCCTTTTGGCTGGTGGATAGTGGTCATTGCCTTGCGCTCGGAGCTGAACGGCAGTTCGGCCACGCGCGGCAGGTCATCTTCCAGCGTGGAACGGCTCCACCCGGCTTTACCGGCCAGCACCAGCAGTGCGCCTTCGGTGGTGTCGCCGACCACTTCCCAGGGCGTGTCTTCGTCGCTCTGTTCCAGATAGGCATCGGTGTTCAGCGCTGCCGCCTTGATGATGCGTGACAGCACGTTGTCATTCACCGGGTTGATCTTTGTGTGATCCTCGTAGAATTTGCCGACCGGCTGGTAGCCCGCGCCGCTGACGCGCACATCGTCGCGCCCCGGCATGGCGATCAATGTGGCCGTCATTTCGTTGCGGGTCAGCGTGCCGGTTTTGTCAGAGCAGATGACCGACACCGATCCCAGTGTTTCGACGGCGGGCAGCTTGCGAATCAATGCCTGGCGCCCGATCATACGGCGTGCGCCCAGCGCCAGCGCGATCGTGATCACGGCAGGCAGCCCTTCGGGGATGGCGGCCACGGCTAAGCTGATCGCGGTCAGCAGCATTTCTTCGACGTCTTCGCCGCGTGCCACTCCGGCTACAAAGACCAGCGCACATACTGCCAGCGCCGCGCCTGCCAGCCAGTAGCCCATTTTTTCCAGGCGCTCCTGGAGCGGGGTGCGGCCCTCTTCAACCCGTTGGAGCAGGGTGGCAATGTTGCCAAGCTCGGTTTTGATGCCGGTGGCGGTCACAGCCAGCACCGCGCGCCCAAATGTAACGGCGGTGCCCATGTAGACCACGTTCTGGCGTTCGGCCAGCGGCGGCGGAGAGGCGGTGTCGTCCATTGCGTCGGTGCATTTTTCAACAGCGACAGATTCGCCCGTCAGCGCCGATTCATCGATGTACAGGTTAACGGCTTCGATCAGGCGCCCATCGGCGGGGATGCGGTTTCCGGCGTCGAGCAGCACCACGTCCCCCGGCACCAACTCAATCGCGCTCACTTCGTGGACATGGCCGTCCCGCCGGACGCGCACATGCGGCGTTTGCATCGCACCGAGCGCGGCCAATGCCTGTTCGGCCTGGTATTCCTGGAAAAAGCCCAGTGCGGCGTTCAGCACAACAATCGCCAGAATCACGATCGCGTCGCTGGTATCACCGACGAACAAGGAGATCACCGCCGCCACCAGCAGTACAACAACCATCACGCTGGTAAACTGGCCGATCAACAGCGTCCAGATGGGCGTACCCTGTTCGCGTGGGAGTTCGTTTTTGCCAACTTGCTGATGGCGCACCCGGACCTGGTCTGTGGTCAGGCCCGTTTCCGGGTCGGTTTCCAGTTGCTGCAAGGTCGCGTCAACGGTCAGGGCGTACCAATTTTTTTGTGTTTGGGGAGACATGTACCATTTGCTCCTCTGTCTTGCGTGGTGTAGTCGGCGCATGATTCAGACGCGCCGCCTGGTTCACATAACCGGCATTCATTGTAGAACAACTTGTGCGTGGTGTGAATGGCTGCGACCCCCTAAAATTTAGGGGCGTTCAGCATGGGAGCGGTGGTCGAGTTGTCTTGCCGGTCGCTTTGATCGCTCTGGACAGGTTACAATCGGTTGCGGCGGGAAACTGCCGGTTTCTAGACTATCATATCTGGCCTGTCAGCGATAATGGGGGATGCCTGTGGTAACCAAACGATCGGTTTGTACCGGCGTGCTGTCGGTGATGGGGATTGGACTGGTTGCGTTAAGCGTGGCGGCATTGGCAGCGGGCAGTGTATCGGGCTACGATGCGGCCACCTACACCCCAACGCCGTTTATCGACCCGGCTGGCTGCTGGGAGCCGCCGGACGATTACACGCGCGTATGGGTCAACGGCGCGCTGTTGAACAGCCGCACGCTGGCAATGCTCGATCATGCCCAGGACCTGTACCAGGCTCAAGGCGGCGTGATCGACTTTCACCTGGCGATCACGCAGGGCAGTTACACGGGCGGCGCGCTGGCGGCCAGCTTTGGCACACATGACGGCGGCGGCGCGGTAGACCTGTCCGTCCGCAGTCCGCTAGACTGGTCCGTGCTGTGGGACGAGATCGGCCCGATGCTGTACGCGCTGCGCGTGGCGGGCTTTGCGGCGTGGCTGCGCGACACGGACGAGCTGTATCCCGGCTCCGCGATCCACATTCACGCGATTGCGCTTGGCGACGCGGAACTGTCCGAAGCGGCGCGCGCCCAGATCGACGGCACGTTTGGCTACCTGCGCGGAT
Source organism: Anaerolineae bacterium (assembly GCA_016926875.1). GTDB lineage: Bacteria > Chloroflexota > Anaerolineae > Aggregatilineales > Aggregatilineaceae > JAFGNU01. The sequence continues at coordinate 58,923 of JAFGNU010000043.1, forward strand.
TCAACGGCCTGCCGCGCCTGGACGGCATCCCGCTCGCGGATCGCTACGGCGGCCCGGTGATCTGCCAGTGGATGATCGACCGGGGTTTTGATGACATGCGCGGCCAACCGAACCCACGCCCAACGCCCGGCGGTACGGCGCTGCCGGTCCCGGACCTGCCATAGCGGGAGGAATCAGGCGTCATGAGCACGACGATTTTGTTAACCGGGCATCCCGGCTGTGGCAAAACGACGCTGATCAAACGCGTGGTGGAGCGCTTGAACTGCCCTGTCGGCGGGTTTTATACGCAGGAAATCCGCGAAGGCAGCGCACGTCAGGGTTTTGAGATCGTCACGTTCGACGGGCAGACGGGCATCCTGGCGCATGTAGATATCCACAGTCCCCGGCGTGTTGGGCGCTACGGCGTGAACCTCGCCGCATTAGAATCGGTGGGTATAACGAGCGTGCGGCACGCGATGCAGGGGGGCGCGCTGGTGGTGATCGATGAGATCGGTCCAATGGAATTGTTTTCCGCCCCATTCCGGCAGATGGTGCTGGATGCGCTGGACGGTGATGGGGTGGTGTTGGGATCGATTGTCCGGCGCAGCAAACCGTTTTCCGACCAGATCAAGGCGCGGCCCGACGTGACGCTGGTCGAAGTCCATCCCGGCAACCGTGACGCGCTGGTGAATGAGCTTGTCGCGCGGCTGCGCGCGGCGGGGTGCGGGTGAATTGGATCGTGTAACGACCGCTGAGCAAAGAAGGGATCGTTGCAAAAATACCGTTCGCTGACTTTCATCAAAAAACGGCCAGGTATGCTGTCACCTGCACGGCTGCGGGTGCAGGTGGGAGCTATTACGCTCACGCGCACGGTGACCAATACCAGCCACCGCATGATCTACCCGTTCCTGCCGACCATTGCGCGCGGGCTGGGCGTGGACCTGGAAGCCGTCGCGCTGATCGTCACCGCCCGATCCGGGCTTGGACTGGGCAGCCCGCTGTTTGGGTCACTGGCCGACCGGCACGGGCGCAAGCTTGCTATGCTGCTGGCCATGCTCGCTTTCACGGTGGGGATGGTATTGGTTTCGATCTGGCCGACATATCCGGCGCTGTTTGCCGGGCTGCTGCTCACCATGATCGCAAAACTGGTCTTTGATCCCGCCATGCAAGCTTACATCGGTGACCGGGTGCAGTACGCACAGCGCGGGCGGGCGCTGGCAATTGCCGAAATGAGTTGGTCGAGCGCGTTTTTGCTGGGCGTGCCGCTGGCCGGGTGGCTGATCGCCCGCACAGACCGGTGGTATGCGCCGTTTCCCTGGCTGGCCGGGTTGGGCGTGTTGTTTGCTGCGGCGTTGTGGATCATTCTACCCTCGGATGCGCCGCAGCCCGGCGAGCGTCCGGCGCTGGTACGCAGCTTACAGGCTGTGCTGGAACACCCGGCGGCCCTGGCCGGACTGGTTATCGGCCTGCTGATCAGCGCCAGCAACGAAACGGTGAACATTGTCTTTGGCGTCTGGATGGAAGATGCATTTGGGCTGAAGGTAGCGGCGCTGGGCGCAGCATCGGCGGTGATCGGCATTGCCGAACTTGGCGGTGAAGGGTTGGTGGCAGGACTGGCGGACCGGCTGGGCAAACGCCGCGCGGTTATGCTGGGCATTGTATTGAATGCGCTGGCGTGCCTGGGACTGCCCGCGTTGGGCTTCAGCGTGGAGGGGGCACTGGTTGGCCTGTTCGTCTTTTTTATCACGTTCGAGTTCCTGCTGGTGAGCACCCTGCCGTTGATGTCGGAACTGGTGCCCGGCGCCCGCGCAACGTTGATGGCCGGGTACGCAGCAGCCCTTGCCGGTGGGCGTATGGTCGGCGCGCTGCTCGGTCCTGCTTTGTTTGAGGTTGGGCTGCTGGCAAACGGGGCGGCGGCTGCGCTGTTGAATGTGATCGCGCTGCTGCTGTTGATCCGGTTTGTGCGGCAGGCGTAGTATGGAATCAAGCTATTTCGAAATGAAAAAGCCCGCAGGCGGCACGTGGCAGCCTGCGGGTTGTGGTATGTTTCAGGAACGCTGACCGGCTAGTCTTCTTCCGGCAGCACGGTGAACAGCATACCCTCGCCGCGCCCGAACACCTCCGGGAAGTAGAAGGCGTAAGCGTGGCTCGGCATGGTCTGGAACTCGCCGGGGATGCTGGCGCGCACCTGGTAAGTGTAGACATAGGTGCCGCGCGGCAGGAAATCGGCGTACAGGTTGACCTGCTCGTCGCGCATCTCGGTGTGGTCGAACAACCACCAGCCCCAGTACCAGTGCGGGTTGTAAGCAGGCCGGATAGTTGGCGCCTCGACAAGCTGGCTGGTCGTCAGCAGCGAGGTGTCCAACGGCTCGGTGCCTGCCGGGATCGGGTCTTCCAGCACGAAGTAGTAGATGTCCTGCGGCAGGTTGATCGTCAGGCGCACCGTGATCACATCGCCCACGCGCGCCTGGTTGATCGGCATATCCGGCTGGTTTTCCATGTAGAACTCGCGTGAGACGGTGATGCCCCGACTGATAGCTTTGGCTTCGGATGCCCACAGCCGCACGTTGAGGTGGGCCGTGTAGTACAGCGCCCCGTCGCCCTCGCCCCGGATGACCGTCAGGCGGTTGATCTCGTCGCGCAGCAGTTCCTTGACTTCCACGCGCAGCACTTCACCCTCGCGCACGGTATCCGGCGTGACGGTGCCTTCGGTCAGCGCGTTGCCGTTGAGCGTCAGCGCGTAGTCGTAGTTACCGCGCAGTTCGCCGGTGGCAACCATCCAGTCGGTCAGCGCCATAACCGCCCAGGCGGTTTCCTGCGTGGTCGTCCAGTGATCGCCTTCGCGCGCGACCATCAGCCAGCGCACAGCGTTAGGCAGAATCTCGTTGTCCGGCTGGACGCGGGTCAGCGCATTGAGCACCAGGGCTGTTGTGCGCGTGTCGCTGCTCCAGTTCCACCAGTCCATTTCCTCTTCTTCCCAGTGCGCGCCCGTAGCCGACAGGATCGCGGCAGTTTGCAGGTCGCTGACCAACTGCGCGACCGCCGGGTCAGCCGGATCGAACTCGTTGTAGGCCATCAGCAAGAAGCTCAGCGCCCAGTAATCCATCTCCAACCGTTGATCCAGCAGCGCATCTAGCTCGGCTTTTTGCACCTGGTTATCACGTGCCAGCACGTAGAGGTAAAACGCCTGGCGATTCAGCCGCCATATGGACGTGTCGATGTCAAGCCGCCGGAGGTCAGCGCGGAAGGAGTTCAACGCGCGGTCGAGCATGTTTTGGTCCACTTCGAACCCGGCATCCCGCGCTTCGATCAGGCCCAGCGCGGCGTAGGCGGTGATGTAGGGGTTGCTTTCCATCAGGCGGAACCAGCCCCACCCGCCATCGGGGTTTTGTTCTTTAGCGAGCTTGTCCAGCGCCTCGTTAAGCACGACCAGCAGGTTATCCCTGAGTTCGGGATCGTCCAGCCCCAGGTCTTTCAACGCGCGGTAGGTCATCACGTTGGGCAGGAAGCGGCTGATCGTCTGCTCGATGCACTGGTGCTTGTAGTTCTTCAGGTAGTTCAGCGCGTCGACGGTGGTCACCGCCAGCGACGGGTCCAGGTGTATGGTCAATTCGCCCTGGTCGACGTCCAGGCGCGGCGGCAGACTGATCGCCTCGGTGCGTGCGCCACCTTCACGGAGCACGCCGCCTGTGCCGACCGTGTCCGGCGCAGTATAGCGGTACACCGGGATGGTGCCGTCCGGGCCGGTAGCCAGCGTGGGCTTGGTAGCGTCCTGGTAGCCGTCCTGGCCAATGGCGAAGAACGTCAGGTCCACATACGGCACGTCTTCCACGACCGCGAGCCATTCCACGCGGGCGCGCTGCCCGGCTTCGATGGTAACGCGCTGGGTGACGTCGCTTTCCAGCGTCACGCCGGTGGCTTGCAGCGTGGCTTCAACTTCCTGCGCGGCATCGGTGTTATTGTTGATCACTGAGGCCAGCGTCACGCGGTCGCCCACGACCATAAAGCGCGGTGCCACCGGGCGCGTGAGCAGCGGCAGCGTGCTCATCACGTCCAGTTCGGCGTCGCCTACCTGCGTATCGACCGTCAGGCCACGCGCGTCCAGATGCCAGGTGGTCAGGTTGTCCGGCAGCGTGACCGACACGGACGCCTGGCCTGTAACGTCGGTGACTACGCTCGGCGCCCACAGCGGCGTTTGCTGGAAGTCCTCGCGGATGGTGACTTGTGCAAGGCCGGTATCTGGTGCGCCTTCGGCTGCCATCTCTTCCTCTGCGGATTCAAGCATCACCGCGCCCATAGCCACAGCATCCATCGCTCCTGGCTCTGCCGGGACAGCTTGCCCGGTGTCGCGCATGTGCTCTTTCAGGAATTCATCGGTCATGACATCCAGCAGCGATTCCAGCGCAATGTTGGTATTGACATTGTTGTACTGGTACCCATAGAAATGCTCTTGCAGCGAGACGCTGTTGGGCGGCATCAGTGACAGGATCGCCAGATCGGTCAGCGTCAAACCAACCTCGGCGCTGACCGGTTCGCCGTGCGCGTCGGTGGTTTTCACATCGAAGGATACTTCGTCGCCGGGTTGAGCGCGCGTGGCGGACGGCGTGATGGTCACGTTGATAAGCCGGTTAACCGGCGTGACATCCAGCGCAATGGTGCCCACGCGGTAGGATGGATTCAGATTCTCTTCGTCCATGCCCTTCATCAGCGTGGCCGAGATGTGGATCGTCGGCGCGTGGTCGTCGGTAATCGGCAGCTTGTATACCAGCGTTGAGCCTTCCACGCGAAAAACTTCGTACTGCTGGATGTCCGCACGTTCGACCGTGACCAGCACGTAGGATACCCCGCTGAACGGGATCGGGATCAGCACCTCAGCCATATCGCCGGGTACGTAGCTGTCCCGGTCGGCGATCAGGTCGATGCTGTCGCTGGGGCGGCCCCACCACACAGATTTTTCACCCGTTACCCACAGGCACAGCGTGCTGCTGTTGAGGCGTTCGCGTTCATCCAGGGTCGTGGCGCGCAGCCGGTAGATGCCCGCCTGGGGCGGCGTAAAGGTATACTGCGCCGTGCCGTCGCTGCCGGTGCGTACCTCGGCGGTTTCGATCTCGATTTCCTGGCGTTCCCAGTCGTACCTGCCGAACTCGCCTTCAATCGGGATGCGCTCCCAGTGGATTTCGATCACCTTTAGCTCGATCTTCTGGTCAGCCAGTGGTTCGCTGTCTGGCGTGACAGCGATCAGGTCGATGTTCATCGGCGTTTTTTCGCGCCCAAAGTAGCGGTCGGTACGCATCCCAACATAGGCGTTGGCCGGGTGGGCCATCACCGTAGTACGCCCACTGATGTACTGGCCGCTTTCGTCCACGACCTCGGCCTCAACTGTGATCGACATGGGGCGGATCGACGGGGCGTTGGTGTTAGGCGCGTTGATGATCACCTGGCCGCTGGCGTCGGTCTGCTCGCTGCCACGGCCAACCTCTGCCCAGTCGAAATAGCCTTGTGTTTCGTCGGAAAAATTGTAGTAGCCGGGGCCGGTGTAGTTGAACCAGGCAGTCTGGCCGTAAGCAGTCCACGAGAGATCGGCGCTGCTGACCGGTCCGCCGAAGTAGTACGACGCGGCAGCAATCGCTTTGAGCGGATCGCCCTGGATGATCGTGTCGTAGTCCGGCGCGACTTCGACTTTGTATTCAGGCACGCGGAACTCGGAGATGGTGAAGTAAACTTCGGAATAACCGCCGTTCTCCCAACTCACCGCGATGATGCCCTGGCCAAGCTCGACATCTTCCGGCAGTTCGACTTCGCCGTTAAAAGTGCCAAACTCAGTCAGCGGGATGTCTTCATCCAGCAGCAACTGCGATCCCCAGTTGACATTGATCGTCACGTGGACGGTATCGGCTGGCGGCAGGCTGTAGGTCACATCCTCGCGGTCGCGGATCGCACCCCGGAAGTAAACGGTCTGGTCGGGGCGATAGATCGGGCGGTCGGTGTATACATAGCCGCTGGCTTCGGGCATGTACGGCTCACCCCAGGACCACCAGATGCCGTATACACCGTCACTCTCGGCAATGGCATAGATGATCTCGCGGTCGCCATATTGCACGTCAACCGGCGTGTAAAAGAGGCCGTCGGCATCGGTCTGCCCGCTGGCAAACACGCCGCCGTCATACGTGAACAGGCGAACGGTGGCGTTGGCGACGGGTTCGGCGCTCTCGATATCCGTGACCCAAACGAGCATCTCGTTGTGTGTCCGCTTAAGGGTCACGTTAGAGGTGACAACTCCCAGCGCCAGCCATTCGGGAACAGTGTAGTTCGGCAGGTCGGCTTGCAGGAAGTACAGGCCAAGCGGGAGCCGCCCGCCTTCTTCAGACGCCAACAGCACTTCATCGATGCCCTGCCCGGCTGGCCCGGCGTCAAGCTCCTGGTTCCAACTGCGTACCAGATGTGTCATTTTGACGGCGGCGGAGACATCTTCGTAGTAGTACTGGTCCATCATCAGGCCAGTATCTGATTCATCAACGCGGTAGAGCATAAAACCAACGGTGGGCTTGTCGCTCACACTCATGGCGAGGCGCGTATCTTCGCGGTAGGCGCTGGTGATGACGAACTGGCTGCTGACGGGCAGCCAGGCCCAGGGTTCGCGCTCGCCGGTCTGGAAGCTGAAGGTATAGTCGGTTTCAATGGCGTTGCCGTAAACGTCCTCTGCACCTTTCTTAAAGGTGATGGTATAGGTGGTGTTCGGCTGGGTCGCAAAGTTCAGGTACAGTGAGCTGCTGCCCTGTACTACTGGTTCCCACTCAACGCCCGCTGGCTCAACGATCTCGGCCTTGCCCTTGAACGTGTCGGTGTTCATCGCAGATTTGAAGTAAATCGACACTCCGCCGCCGGGTTCTATGCCCCGGTCGCCGTTTTCGGGATAGGTGCCCTCGATGCCGGGATAGGGCACTGTACTGAAGGTGTAGGTAATCCCCTCTTTGAGCGTAGCTTCGCCCGAAGCGCCGCGCGCGGTCGGTGCGACGCTGATCGTATAGACGGATTCGATCTTAAGCGGCGTTTCCGTCTTAAAGGTCAGCGTGCGGTCATTGTTCGACCACTCGATCTGCCCCCGCACGCGCTCCCCGGCGTACAGCAGCATAAAAGCTTCCTCGGTGCTGGCGAGGCTCATCGGCTGGCTGAACTCCACTGATACGCTGGTTTCCAGCCGGACGTTTTCCTGTCCCTGGTAGGGTGATACGTTCAGGATTTCGGGCGCCAGGGTCTTGAACTGCCAGCTATAGGTTTCGGCCAGTACTGCCCCGGTTACGTCGGTCAGCCCTGCGGGCACGCTGATCGTGTACGTGGTGCCGCCGTTCAGTAGCTGGCGCGGCGTGAAGACGTAAATCGAGGTGTTAACCCATTCCCCCGTGCCGTCGATGTCCGGTTCGAACGTCAGCGGGCGGGGCAGGTTGCCAAGTTCTTCGGTGGATACCAGCGGCACCACCGGGCGGTTGAACGAGACGGTGATGGTGGCATCGGCGGCCACACCTTCGACATCCGGCGCGGGGATGACTGCCGAGACTTCCAGGTAGCCGACGGTTTGCACATGGAAGCTGTAGGCTTCTTCGAGTGCCAGCCCGGCTGCGGATGTGGCTTCTGTCCCGATGGTGATCTCGTAGCGGGTGGCGCGCTGCCAGCCGCCGTCCGGGATGAAGCTCAACGCGTCGTCCAGCCAGGTGAACTGGCCGGGTGCGTCGGGTTCCATCTTCCATGCCGACTCAACGCTGGCCGTATCCATCGCCTGGTCAAAGGTCACCGTCACAGGCTGGTCAACCGGTACTTCCTCGCCTGGATAGGGCCACACGTCGATCACGTGCGGCGGAAGCTGGTCCTGGCTTTGCTGGGCGAGCACACTGCCCGCCACCAGCAGCATCACAATCCCCAGCAGGACCGCGATGCTTGGTATGAAAAGGTGTTTTGGTCGTTTCACGGCTTCTTATCTCCCTGATTATCATTTGTTGAGGCTACGTACTGTTAGGACGTGGCAAGAACAACTTAAGTTCCCTGGTGGTTAGAATAAATCCGAGCAGTCTTGATTATAGGATTGAACGCTGTGCAGAGATACCAGGGCGGCGCTATGATGTCGGGAAGTCCCCTTTTATCCTGGCTGATTCTATGAGAAGATGAAATTGTATTGAACGTGCAGGCCCGGTTGGCTGCTCGACTCTCTCATCGCCCCTTACAATGCCTCATCGCAGCATGCCAGCCACCTGATAGCAATAAGGAGGTTGTTTCTCATGAAGTCCTTTCGCCTGGTTACACTGGCGGCTCTACTTGGCATCTGTGCTGCGCTGGTACCGGGCGCAACGGTTATGGCGCAGGGTGATATTCAGACAGGTTTTTCGCTCTCCATAGCCGACGACTTTTCATATACAGAGTATTGGTTCGATGTCGAAACCCAACCCGGCCAGTCGGTGACGCTCGTAGTCAACGGTGACATTAGCGAGAGCATGTTTTACGATTCCGGTTACTACTTTGCGTTCTGGCTGTCGATCCCGGTGGAAGATACCTATCTCAGCGTGCAGGACCCCGGCTCATTTACGCTGTATGGCGAGAACTGCTACGACGACGGCTGCTACACCGACTACACCATGGAACCCCACCAATACAACGATCTGTGGCTGGCCCCCATCACGTTCCTGCTGGCCGAAGACGCGCCGGACGATCACACCTCGGTGGCGTGGTTCCACTTTGTCGTCTACGACGATGACTATGAACTGCTGGCTAAAACAACCTGCGGGGTGGGGATCGGCGAGAGCAGCGCGGACCAATCTGAAGAACCGACCGAAATCCCTATCGAGGATGTCGGCACGGGCGCGGGGGAATCCGAGCAGCCAGTTGCTACGCCGATACCCCAGGAAGAGCATGAAACTACTTCTGGCCAAGAACCTGTGAGCGGAGATGAAACATCACCCGGTGGTGAGGAAGTCTCTTCTGGGGTTCCAGCGGAGGGCGAACAAGACACACAGCAAGACCTTCAGCCGGATACAGAGCCAGAATCCGGCGGCAGCCCGGTGCCGATGCGAGAAGACCCGACAGATATCCTGACGTTGGGGCCTGGAACCGATTGGCTGGATGATGTAACCACGCAAGCAGGCGATGGTGAGTGGCTGTTTGAAGGTCTGGCATTCCCTGAGCCGGACGTAGGGTTGATCCTGTTTGTCTCAGACCGGGATGGCGATGAGGAAATCTACTTGACCGACATCGTCGGGGAAAACAACCTGCTCTACCAGTTGACCGATAATTCGGCTTCTGAACACCACCCGGTCTGGTCACCGAATCGTGCCCTGATCGCCTTCGCCTCAGACCGGGACGGCGATTGGGAAATATACATCATGGCAGCAGATGGGAGCAACGTCTACCAGCTTACGGACAACCAGACCGAGGATTTTCGCCCGGTCTGGTCGCCAGATGGTACCCAACTCTTGTATCACGTGATCGAATACGAAGATGATCAGGTCAGGACACGGATGTACCTGGCGGACCTTGTGAACGGCGGCGATCCCCAACAGTTCAACGCAGATGTCGAAGGATCAATGGTAGGCGGCGTCTGGTCGCCGGATGGCGAGTACATCGCTTATCTGGCCGAGTCTGAAACCGATACCCGTGATCTCTTTATGTGTCACCTGGAAACAGGCGAGATAACCCGCTTGACGTTCGGCGATGGGGCCGAGTGGGACTTTGCCTGGGCACCGGATGGGCAATCCATTGTTTTCAACAGGGAAGGCTGGGATACGCTCTACAGCGTTGACATCCGCACTCAGACGGTGCAGGAACTGTGGCATGTGGATGAAAGCGGTAAAGAGATTCGTGAAATGGACTGGTCGCCCAACGGCCAATACCTGGCCTATCGACTCCGGGATACCGGCGCCGAAACGTCCGACATCTGCCTGACGCGCGTGACAGCGGGGCAGTTCCTCCCAGAAGACACGCACTGTGTGACCGGCCTGGATGCCCCCCTCGCTGGGCAGGCGAACAACACAAACACCGGGCAGTTGGTCTTAACAGGTAGTACAGCCTATCAGCCGGTGCGTATCTTGAACTACCACCCGGATTTATGGTTCCCACCCCTTATGGGTTTTGTGAAGATGGGGGTTGAAACCTGGGTCGCCGCGACCGATCCGTCTGGGCTGCCGCTGTACAGTTCCCACTCCGGTGGTGAAGTGATCGCCCAACTGATGCCGAGCGTCAATGTCAGGATCGTAGAGGGCTACGTGGGTCACCCATACGAGGGCGGCTCCTGTCACAATGAATGGTATGTTCAAACGCCGAACGGCACGTCCGGCTGGCTTCGCCTTGATTGTTTTGATACAGGCGTGATTCCCGTCTTGCCCACCATAGCGGATTTGCCCCTGGAAATCGGGGATGTGGCCGTGGTTGTCGACCCGCCTGTGTCTCCTGACGAGCTGTATGGAGTTCCCCTCCTAAAAGGGCGATCCGGCGAGGAGATAGACCGCCTGATGGGCGGTGATATTGTCCAGTTGATAGAGGGTGAATCAGGCAGTGGATCAGACGTCTGGTATGTCTGTACCGGCAGCGGGCTGCACGGCTGGATTCGCCTGGAAACCTGGGACCTGGACGGGCGGAACCTGGAACCCAGTCTCGTGTCGCTGGCTTATCTCGAACTGAGCGTCGGCGGTAGGGCGTACATATATGCCGAAGAATTTGGAGGATTTGGCGAGCCGGTTCCGGTCTACGTCGAACCCCGCAGCGGGGGCACACCTGCGGCAAGGCTGTATTCAAAGGAGACTGTCCGCCTGCTGGAACGACGCGGCGTGGGCAGCAGCGTCTGGTGGCGCGTCACCACTGCCGACGGACGACAGGGTTGGCTGGAACACCGCACCTTTAGCGCCAGGTGGGCCAGCTTGATGCCTATCCCGTGAATCATCCGGCTTCGGCCTGCTCACTTGCACACGAGGGCGCCCGCGCGGTGCCCTCGTTTTTGTTTGATGTGGACGGGCGATCACCGGCCCGATTGGTTACAATGGTGGGTAGAGTTTCCGGCAGGAGGTGCAGGGTGAAACGGGCAGGACAACGGATCGCAGAAGGCATTCTGTTCACCGACCAATACCAGCTCACCATGGGGCAGTTGTACTTTCGCATGGGCCTGCACGAAAAACGGGTGCAGTTTGACCATTTCTTTCGCAGCTATCCCGATTACGGGCTGCACAAGGCAGGCTACTGTGTGAATGCCGGGCTAGAGTGGCTGCTGGACTGGATGCAGGACGCGGCTTTTGGCGACGAGGATATTGAATACCTGCGCAGTCAGACTACCCGCACGGGCAGGCGCCTGTTTGAGGATGATTTCCTGGCATGGCTGCGTGCCAACGGCACGTTCGACAGCATCAGCATGTATGCCATCCCGGAAGGGCGCGTGGTGCATCCCAACGTGCCGCTGACTGTGGTGCACGGCCCCATTATCATCGCCCAGATTCTCGAAACGGTGCTGCTCAACTTCCTGAACTACCAGACGCTGATCGCAACCAAGGCGGCGCGTATGCACCGAAGCGGGCGCGGGCGACTGCTGTTGGAGTTTGGACTGCGGCGCGCCCAGGGGACAGGCGCTAACGCGGGCGCACGGGCAGCGCTGATCGGCGGGGCCGATTTTTCGTCGAATGTGGGCGTTTCGCGTTTGCTGGGCTACCCGCCCAAAGGCACCCACGCGCACAGCATGGTGCAGATTTTTGTGGCAATGGGCATGAGCGAACTGGATGCGTTCCGGGCGTATGCCGAAGCCTATCCCGATGACTGCCTGCTGCTGGTCGATACGATCAATTCGCTGGAAAGCGGCATCCCCAACGCGATCACCGTCTTTGAGGAACTGAGGCGTAAAGGATACGAGCCGGTTGGTATTCGCCTGGATTCGGGCGACCTGGCCTATCTCAGTATCCAGGCCGCCCGGATGCTGGATGAAGCGGGTTTCCCCGATACGACCATCGTGTTGTCGAATAACCTGGATGAACTGGTCATCTGGCAGATCATCACCCAGATTCGGGACGAAGCGCCGCGCGGTGGCGTCGATCCCGAACGCCTGATCAACCGGCTGGCGTATGGTGTGGGCACACGGTTGATCACGTCGTGGGGTGAACCGGCGCTGGGCGGCGTATACAAGCTGGTGGCTGTGCAGGACGGCAGCCGCTGGATACCGGCGATCAAGCTGTCAGAATCGGCAGATAAAACGCCCAACCCCGGCTCCAAGCGCGCCTGGCGGTTGTATGACAGCCGGGGCTATGCCACTGCCGATCTGCTGTCGCTGGACGGGGAAAATCCGGCGGAGATGGAACACCTTGTACTGCATCATCCATCTGATCACACCCGGTGCCGTATATTAGAACGGAACGATATTTCGGAGATCGAACCGCTGTTGGTGCCGGTTCTTGATGAAGGTAAACTCGTTTGCGACCTGCCACCGATTGAAGATATGCGCGCCCGCCGCGAAGCCGATATGGCGCGGCTGGACCCCGGCGTCAAGCGGCTGCTGAATCCGCACATCTATCACGTGTCGCTGACCGAGTCGTTGTGGAATCTCAAACAGTCATTGATCGCGTCGGTTGCGGGGCAAATCCATACATAGAAAGCGGCCAGGAACATGAATGATTTTTTCCCCTTGTTGATTTTGAACGGACGGCCCGCAGCGGGCAAAAGCGAAATCCTGCATTATTTGCGCCAACTTCCCGCCGGTGTCCGGCGCGCGCGTTTTCACATCGGGGAAATGATAGAAGTTGATGATTTTCCGATGTTGTGGACATGGTTCGAAGAAGATGATATTCTGAGCTTAAAGCTCGGCAAGCCGCGCCTCCATACCACGCCGGACGGGTATTTTCTCGATGATGCCTTGTGGCACCTGCTGATCGAGCGATTGAGCCTGGAATATGATAAACTTGTACGTGATCAGCCGGGTTTGCACAGCACCCACACGGTGTTGATTGAGTTTTCGCGCGGGAGCGAGCACGGCGGTTACCGGGAAGCGTACGATCACCTGAGCGATGCGATCTTGCAGCGGGCCGCGATTTTTTACATCGATGTGCCCTTTAGCGAGTCGCTGCGTAAAAACAGGGCGCGCTTTAACCCGGACAAACCGGACAGCATCCTGGAGCACGGCCTGACGGACGACAAGCTGGAACGGCTGTACGAAGACGTGGATTGGGTACAGGTGTCTGCCGGTGATCCGGAAACAATCATGATCCGGGGCGTGCAGGTGCCGTATGTAGTCTTTCCAAATGAAGATGACGTGACAACCAACCCCGGCCCCGTGCTTGAACAGCGGCTTGAATCGAGGTTAGGCGTGTTATGGGCGTGTTGGGAACGCATGCATCGTTGAACGGATTTGTGAAGATGATCGTTAAAAATATTTTCCTGCCCGTTGATAGCCTGCTAATAGAATTAGTAGTACAATAGCTTGGGCCAACGTGGTGAGCTATGCTACGTGGTTCCACTCGAGTACTCGTGAAGGGGTAACCTTTTCGAGGATCGCAGGGTCTTCTTTAGTTCAAAGGAGTTTACAACTATCATGTTCAAGAAGGTTTTTTCCGTACTGTTGATTGTAGTGATCGCGCTGGCTATCGTACCAGCAGCCTCGGCGCAGGATGGCCTGGGCACCGAGGATAACCCGATCGAAGTCTACTTTGTGCCTTCTGGTGAGGCGGCTGTGATCGTAAGCGGTGGTGAAGTGCTGGCGAACGCACTGGAAGCAGCCACCGGTCTGAAGTTTGAAGTGTTTGTCCCCACATCCTACGCAGCCACCATCGAGGCGATGTGCGCTGCCCCGGATAAGAGCATCGGTTTTATCCCGGCGGCGGGATACGTGATTGCGCACGACCGCTGCGGCGTCGAGGTGGCAGCGGCTGCCGAGCGCTACGGTTGGCCGGTGTACTGGGCAGAATACATTGTGCGCCGCGACAGCGACATCTACACCTTTGGCGATCTGGCGGGCAAGACATGGGGCTACGGTGACCCCGGTTCGACCTCTGGCTACATCGTGCCGTCCGTTGAACTCCAGGCTGCTGGCATCGAGGTTGGCAAAGAAGTCCAAACCGGTGGGCACAACCAGACGGTATTGGCTGTGTACAACGGCGAAGTGGACTTTGGCACCGTGTACTTCAGCGCGCCGCTGATGCCCGAAGGGCACGCCGCGTGGAGCTACGGCGACCTGCCGGAACCTTATGACCTGACCATTGACGAGTCATACGTGGACGAGGAAGGCGATCTGTATGTAGGCGATGTCCGCGTGATGGATGCCCGCGACACGGCAGCCGAAACGGCGCCCGACATTGTTGACGAAGTACGCATTCTGCGCCTGAGTGATGCGATCCCGAATGATACGATGAGCTTTGGCCCAGACTTCCCCGTAGAACTGCGGCAGCAGATCTTTGACGCGCTGCTTGCGCTCGCTGGAACTGAGCAGTGGGACGAGTCGGCCTTGGCTGCGGCCTACAACTGGACCGGCATTGCGCCGATGGAAGATTCGGCATTTGACCCGGTTCGCTTGCAGTTCGAAATCCTGGGTCTGACCGAAGAGGACATTTTCGGAGGATAAGCTACACCCAGAACATAGTAAACACACGACGGGCAGAGCGAGGCGACTCCTCTGCCCGCTGCTGCACTTATTGGAGAGTTGCATGCTTAAAATTGAACACCTGACCAAAGTGTATGATAACGGCGTGGTGGCGTTGCAGGATGTGAGCTTTGAAGTGCCAACCGGCCAGTTTTTGGTCATCATTGGCTTGAGCGGATCCGGCAAATCCACCCTGCTGCGCTGCATCAACCGCCTGATCAATCCGACCGATGGGCGCATTGAGTGGAATGGCATAGACATCACCAACGCAACCGATGAAGAACTGCGCCTGATTCGCCGCCGGATCGGCATGATCTTCCAGCATTTTAATCTGGTCCGGCGCTCACCTGTGATCACAAACGTGTTGGCCGGGCGCCTGGGCTACACCAATCCCATGTGGAGCCTGGTCAACTATTTCTCACACGCGGATAGGCAGATGGCGCTGGAAAAACTGGCACGCGTTGGCATCCGCGAAAAAGCGTATAACCGGGCCGATGAACTCAGCGGCGGGCAGCAGCAGCGAGTCGGCATTGCACGGGCGTTGATGCAGGAGCCAGAATTGATGCTTGCCGACGAGCCGGTTGCCAGCCTGGACCCGGCAACCTCGCACTCGGTGATGAAGTATCTTGAATCGCTCAATCGTGACGACGGCATTACCATCCTGTGCAGTTTGCATTTTCTCAGCCTGGCACGCGCTTATGCCGACCGCATTATTGCGCTCAAGGACGGGCGAATAGAATTTGACGGGCTACCAGAAAAAATCGATGATCAGCGCTTCCGCGATATTTATGGCGAAGATGCCGTACGTGTCGAGATTTCATAGGGGGACGGCATGAGCGGTAAAACTAATAACAAAGACAACGCGCAGCCTGCCCGGTCGGCGCTGCGGACTGTGCTCATTGTATTGGCCGTGGTGGTGGGCGTGGTGGTCTATGCGTATGGGTGGAATACTACCGATATCAGCCTGGACGAAATACAAGACCAAACGCGCAAGGAATCGGTAAGACGCGCGCTGCGCGAACTGCTCTCCCCTGATATTTTTGATCGCGACCGCGACGAGGCAAGCTTTTATGCCCAGTTTCAGGTTGGCTGCCCCGAAGCGGGCGCAACGATTGAGCAGCCCGAACAGGGCGACGATGCCTATGTTGTGTTCTCGCCCTCGTGCGCAGACCAGGATGAGATCGTCACGGTAGAAGGCTACAACTTCCCCGACAACGCGATTGCCATGCTGCGGCTGCCCCGCGAAGGCGGCAATAATATTCCGTTTAAGGTGATGTTAGGCAGCAGTGAGGATGCCAAGGCCAGCAACGAAAACATCTTTGATGTTGACAATAGCGGTTACTTTAAAGTACATGTCAAGGTGCCGCGCCACCGCGACCTGGAAGACGGCGAGATCTACGAAGTTGAAATCCCGACGATCTCGCCGACCGGGCTGCCTCGCTTCAGCAATACGACCGATACCGTTATCGAGAAGATGATCGAAACGATCTTCCTGGCGCTGATGGCAACCACGCTGGCGATCCCCGTGGCCGTTGCGCTGAGCTTCTTTTCGGCGCGTAACCTGATGCGGCAGATGCGTATGCCGCTGGGGCCTGTGCTGGTTGGCTTTGTGCTGCTGCCGGTTGGCGGGGCGGTAGGGTATCTGCTGCTGGGACCGCTTGGCGAGCTAGGTATCGATTGGGGCGAGGATGTAGTGCCGGGCATCATCGGCGCGATTGTCGCAATTGGCGCGTATACACTGATCACGCGGTTAGCCGCCCGGCTCGAACTCGATGGACTGGCAAATCGCGCGCGTGGCGTGGTGTTGAATTTCCTGCTGCTAGCCGTCATCGTCTTTACGCTGGGGGTGCTGGGCGGCATTGGCATCTGGATCAGCGACAGGCTGGAAAAAGGGCTGCTGCAAGACCTGGGCGAATTTGTCGGTACAGTCGGCACCCTGATTGACCTGATGATTGCGGTACTCGCGGCTGTGGGCGGCGCGTTCTGGCTTAGTTCGCTGGGATCCAATCTGGCTGCTGCGCCGCTACGTTACGTACAAGAACCCTTGAGCAACGTTTTAGGCGGTGTGCTGGGCTTTTTGAGCGGCGCCATCCTGCTGTATGTTACGGCGCTGATCGGCACGCAGGCGGTGCTGCTTGGCCTGCTGTCGGCAGTGGTAGCCGCCGTGTTGGGCGGGCAGTGCGCAGGGCTGGTGTATGAGCGCCTGTTCATGATGGAAAACGGCAAGCGCCAGCCGCGACGTGACGATACCGGCACCGAGCAGGCTGTTCGTTCGGCGGTGTTTGTGATCGGTGCAGTGCTCGCGTTCCTGCTCGCGGCGTATGTACTCGACCTGCTGCGCGCGATTGTCGACGAGCGGCCACCATCTAAACGTGAATGGGACCTCATCCTGGGTGTAAATGTCCGGATATATCTGGCGCAGGCGGCCCTGTTGGGTGGCGTGTTTGGCGGGCTGGCAGGAGCGCTGTCCGGCACGAGCGTCACGTTCCCACTAGGCATGGCTGTTTACAACACCTCGCGCACTATCCTGAATTCGCTGCGCGCTATCGAGCCGCTGATCATGGGCATCGTGTTCGTGATCTGGGTTGGTGTTGGGCCGTTCGCGGGTGTGCTGGCGTTGACCTTGCACTCGATTGCCGCGCTCGGCAAGCTCTATTCAGAACAGGTAGAGAACATCGATGCCGGGCCGATTGAAGCCGTCCAGGCTACCGGCGCGAACCGGCTGCAAATGATTGTGTACGGCGTGGTGCCCCAGATCGTACCGCCGTACATCGCCTTTACCATGTACCGCTGGGATATCAACGTGCGTATGTCGACCATCATCGGTTTTGTGGGCGGCGGTGGTATTGGCTTTTTGCTCCAGCAGCAAATCAACCTGCTGCGCTACGATCAGGCGGGCGTGGCCGTGTTAGCAATTGCGATTGTCGTGTCGGTGCTGGACTACGCCAGCGCGGCGATCCGCGAGCGTATTGTATAACTGACTGGAACCATAATCGCAGCGAGAATCTCAGGGGCGGTGTGATCGCGCGGCCCCTGAGGTTTGTCGCGCCCAACTGCTGACTGCTGTTGGACCTTGCGTATAAGGCTCACTTCTGTTATCCTGGACTTCACTTGCATCCAAATACAAGAATTGACACTTCCCCCCTATTGCTTATATCCTAGGAGTTATAGGTGGGGAATTTTGTCGGAGGGCTATGTGCCGTACCAATCGGCGGGAAATCGGCGAAACAGCGTGCAGTTTGGTGTCGGTCGTTCGGTCTGGATCGGTACACGACCGGCGGCCATCTCCGAACGCGTCCTGGACACGATCCCCGGCGGGCTGGCCTGGTTGGGGCTGGTCCTGGTCGCGGTCGGCGCGTACTACATCCCAATGGGTGTTATCCTGCTGGCGGGCCTGCTCGGTCTTTATTCAGCGGTTCGATTCACTTTTGCAGGTATTGCCGCGCTCTGGGGTCTGAAGCTGGTCAAGCGCTGGGAGGCCAAAGACCCGCGCGCCGAGTATGCCCGGCTTGCGACCGGTGACAGCCTGCCGCTGGAATCGGTTCACCACGTGGTTGTGATCCCCAACTACAAAGAAGACGTCAAAACGCTGCGCCGGACGCTTGATCACCTGGCCGAGCAAGGCTGCGCGATGTCGTCGATCAATATCGTGCTGGCGATGGAGGTGGGCGAATCCGGTGCCCTGGAAAAAGGCGCACTGCTTCAGGCAGAATATGGCGATTTGTTCGAGAACTTTTTTGTCGCGACACACCCCAAAGGCATCTCTGGCGAGATGCAGTGTAAGTCATCTAACCTGGCATGGGCGGCACGTTGGGCCAAGCGCACGATGGTTGACGAGCTGGGTTACAACATCAACCACCTGGTTGTGACCACTATGGACTCGGACACGGTATGGCATCCCAGGTATTTTGAGAATCTAGGCGTGTTGTTTGCCACCGATCCGGGGCGCTACGCGACCTACTGGCAAGCGCCGATCCGGTATCATGGCAACGTGTGGTCGATCAACCCGCTGATGCGTATTCTGCACGCCTATTCGTCGGCCTGGGAGCTGGCGTACCTGGCTGCACCCTGGTGGCCAGCGCTGCCGATGTCGTCGTATTCGATGAGTATGCGCCTGTTGGACAGCGTCGGGTATTGGGACCCGGACGTGATCGCGGACGAGTGGCATATGTACATCAAGTCCTTCTTCCAGCGTGGAGGGGACGTGAGGTTGCAGCCGATAATGCTGCCCTTTTATGCCAGCGCCACAACCGGTGACACGGTGTTCAAGGCGGTCAAGGAACGCTATTTACAAACACTGCGCCATGCCTGGGGCGCCAAGGAAATCGGCTATACCATCGCGCAGATGATTGAAAACCCGCAGATATCATTCCGGCGCGGGTTTGATTTGCTGTTTCGCGTGGCGCACGACAACCTGCTGGCCGGGGTTGGCTGGATCGTGATGATGTTTGGCGCGCAACTGCCGATGCTGTTCCATCCAGCAGTTGTGAATGCGAACCTGACCTCTCCGCCGTTTCTCTTGCTTCAAATTACGGTCACGACGATCTCGCTGCTTACGATCATGTTCTGGGTGTTAGACCTGTATATACGGCCTCCACGGCCCACTCCCTGGACCTGGCGCGAGCGTTTGTACGAGCTGGCAAGCCTGCCGCTGCTGGCGGTGATGACGTTGCTGTGCGTAGCGCTGCCGGTGCTGCATGCCCAGAGCCGCTTGATGTTGGGCATGCCGATCCAGTTCCGGGTGGCTACCAAGCGGTAAAGCCCGTGCGGCGGGTTCGTCACTTTCGACAAAACTCTGGCGCACACGGCACAGTTGGTTTGACTAATTCGGTGCGGCGTGCTACTCTCTTCCCGGCTAGATTGGGCGCCGTGCCTTTTGAGACGAGATCAGAAAACAATGGTTTCCAACCGTATTATTTGTTCTGCTGCGCAGCCAATGACTACCACCACTACTACCATGTGCCCGATGACCGGGCAGTTATTGCTGGCTGCTTTAGCGCAGAGGCACTGTTAAGCACGGACTACCAGCCGGAAAACCTCAAGCGTGGAGCAAGCCAGCCCCACGCTTTTTTGTTGTTGTGTGCCATCATGGCCGGATGTATTACCAGCCAGTCGATGTCCATTGTGGAGGAGAGAAAACTTTGTCCAGAGCACGTAGTGTCCCGTTGATAGTGTTTGGATTAGGTCATGTTGGGAGTGCATTTCTGTCTCAGTTGATGCGAATGCGCTCGTCATTGGCTGAGCGATACGACGTGGATTTACAGCCGATTGCGCTGGCAGATCGCCGCGCCTCGTTTTTTGATCCCGATGGTCTGTCCGCGGATGGGCTTGAATCGGCCATCAATATCAAGGCGAGCGGGCACTCATTTGCCGGTCAACCGAATGCCCTGGACGGGCTTGCCAATATCGATCTCATCCGTTATGTGGCCGATCATGGGATCGAAGGCGCGATTGTCGTCGACGCTTCGACTGCCTTTGGCATGGAGGCGCTGCTGGCGTTTGCGCTGGGTCAGGGCTACGGCGTGGTGTTGGCGAACAAGCGCACCCTGGCCGGACCCTGGATATCGGCGCAGGTCTTCTTCCGGCATCCGCTGGTGCGGTTTGAAGCGACAGTTGGCGCCGGGCTGCCGGTGGTGAGTACGCTGCGCTATCTGGTCGATACCGGTGACGCAGTGCAGCGCATTGAGGGATCGCTGAGCGGCACGTTGGGCTACCTGTGTACCTGCCTGGAGGAAGGTCAGGCGTTCTCAGCAGCGGTAGCAGATGCCAGGGAGATGGGCTATACCGAGTCGGATCCCCGCGACGACCTGAGCGGTATGGATGTTGCCCGTAAGGCGATCATCCTGGGGCGGCTGGCAGGCTGGCCGCTGGAGTTGAGCGACCTGGAGATCGAGCCGGTGTACCATGCCGAGATGTCTACACTGAGTATTGCCGAGTTCATGGCCGAACTGCCCACGCTGGACGCCGAGTTCGCCGCCTATATGGGCGGAGTTGGCGGCGTGCTGCGCTATATGGCCGAGTTGAGTTCGGAGGGCGGCTCGCTGTCGCTGCGCATGGTGGGCGAACGGTTAGCCGTGCAGTTACAGGGGACGTTGAACCAGGTATCGTTCTGGACCGGGCGCTACGACAAACGGCCACTGTGCATTATCGGTCCCGGCGCCGGTCGAGAGATGGCCGCTGCTGCCCTGCTGGAAGACTGTCTGCAACTGGCGCAGGGCATGTCATGTGTGCGCGCTTCGCAGGTATAACACCATCCAATCGATCCGGCATTCTGCAAAACAGGAGCGCTCACTTTTTTAGGGAAGGATATTATGGCAAGAATCACGATGAAGTTTGGGGGTACCTCTGTTGGCAGTGACGCAGCTATTGCGCAGGTAGTAGATATTGTGCAGGCTGCGTTGGACGATGGGCACGCCGTGCTGGTCGTTTGCTCGGCTATGAGCGGTGTCACGAACATGCTGATCGAGGGGGCGCAAACCGCAGCGGCAGGCGATTCAGACCGGTACCAGGTGTTGGCAGCGGCGCTGCGAGACAAGCATCTATCGACTATCGAAGTGCTGCTAGAACCAGGAGCAGAATTTGAGGCGCTCCGCGACGAGATCAACGCGCGGATCGATGAGTTCGCAACGCTATGTCATGGAATCTCGGTGCTGCACGAGGCATCACCCCGCGTGATGGACAAGGTCAGTTCGTTGGGTGAGCGTATGTCGGTGCCGGTTATAGCGGCGCTGCTGCAACAGCGGGGCGTGCCCAGCCGCGCGATCTCGGCCTGCGATATTGTTGTCACCGATGACCAGTTTCAAAACGCCGCCGTGCTGTTTAAAGAAACAGAAGCCCGCGCCCGGCAGGAATTGATCCCCTTGCTTGAACAAGGGATTGTGCCGGTAGTGACCGGTTTCATCGGCGCCACGCGCGACGGCATGATCACGACGCTGGGGCGCGGCGGTAGTGACTATTCCGGCGCGCTGCTGGGCGCATACGTGAACAGCGATGAGGTGTGGATTTGGACGGACGTGGACGGCGTGATGACCGCCGATCCGCGAATGGTGCCAGATGCCCAGATCATCCCGGTGCTGTCGTATGGTGAAGTGGGCGAGATGGCCTACTTTGGCGCGAAGGTGCTGCATTCAAAGACGGTGCAGCCGGTTGTTGATCGAAATATCCCGATCCGGGTCAAAAACACATTTAACCCGGCGTTTGAAGGCACGTTAATTACCAACCAGGAGCAAGCCACGCCCGGTACGGTCAAGGCGGTCACGGCGATCCGTGATGTCAGCCTGGTGACAGTCGCCGGGCGTGGCATGATTGGCGTACCCGGCATTGCTGCACGAACGTTTTTGGCCGTGGCGCGGCAGGGCGCCAACGTGCTGATGATCTCGCAGTCGTCCAGCGAACAGAGCATCTGCTTTGTGATCCCGCAGGCCAAAAGCGCGGCGGTTGTCCAGGCGATTGAGGACGAACTGGCGCGCGAGTTGGAACGCCAGGACATCGACCGCGCCTGGGCAGATAATGACGTCGAGATTGTCACGGTAGTCGGCGCAGGCATGCGTAACCAGCCGGGTGTAGCGGCGCGCGTATTTGGTGCGCTGGGTGAGGCGACCGTTAATATTCAAGCCATCGCGCAGGGCGCCAGCGACTACAGCCTGTCGATGGTGGTTCATGCGAGCGGGACCGAAACAGCCATCCGGCAAATTCACGAGCTGGTGGTGATCAACGGGCGCGATCAAAGTATCCCGGCCCCGGTGGCTGCGCGTGTCGTGCCAGGAACCTGATACCGGCTGCTTGTGCTGCAAAAAACACCCCGGCCAAAGCGACTGTGCTCAACGCCGGGGGGGGAGTTTGTATGCGCGCAGGGTCTCTATACCTGGGTCTGTCACAGGCGGTCCAGGAAGCTTTTCACGGTGTGTGCCATGCGGTCGACTTCGACCAGGAACGAATCATGGCCGAAGGGTGCTTCTATGTGGTGGTACTCGACTTCGCGGCCCAGTTTTGTCAGCGCTTTGACCAACTCCTGGGATTGTTCAGCCGGGTAGAGCCAGTCACTGGAAAAGCTGACGACCAGAAAGCTGCATTGTGTGCGGGCTAACGCTGCTTGCAGCGACCCGTAATCCGTGCCGATGTCGAAATAGTCGATGGCTTTGGTGATATACAGGTAGCTGTTGGCGTCGAACCGCTCGACAAACTTCTGTCCCTGGTAGGCCAGGTAGCTTTCGACTGCGAATTCTGGTTCGGAGAACGTATAGGCCAGCGAGTCCCTGGTTTGCAGGTTGCGCCCGAATTTTCGTTCGAGCGAAATCTCGCTCATGTAGGTGATATGCGCCATCATGCGGGCGACGGCCAGCCCGCCGTGCGGCGCGGGGCCGCTGTAGTAATCGCCGTTGTTCCAGTTTGGATCGGCGTAGATGGCCTGCCGCCCGGTTTCGTTGAAGGCGATATGCTGCGCCGACGAGCGCGCCGTGCTGGCAAGAAATAGCACCGATGCGACCCGGTCCGGCATGTCTACGGCCCACTGGAGCGCCTGCATACCGCCCATGCTGCCGCCTGTCACGGCAAGCAGCTTCTGAATGCCGAGGTGGTCGATCAGGCAACGCTGCGCTTGAACCATATCGGCGATGGTGATGACCGGGAAGCGTAGGGCGTATGGCTTGCCGTCCGGGGCCGGGGAGGATGGCCCGGTGCTGCCCTGGCACCCGCCGATGACGTTTGAGCAGATCACAAAAAAGCGATCCGTGTCAATCAGCTTACCCGGTCCAACGGCTGCGTCCCACCAGCCCGGTTTTTCATCGGGGTCGTCGGTGTGGTAGCCTGCAACGTGCGCATCACCGGACAGTGCATGGCAGATCAGGATCGCGTTTGACCGGTCGGTGTTGAGCGTGCCATAGGTTTCGTAGGCCAGCGTGAAGGAATCCAGCGATCCGCCGCCGCGCAGGCGAAGCGGTTCGTCGAAGTGAGCAAGCTGGCGCTGCACGATACCTACCGAGTCGGCGCGGCGTGGATGCGAAACGGTAACCTGTAATATGGGTTTTGCGGCAGGAATATTGTGTACGGGTAGCATAGCGCACCTCATGCCCTACTGAGCGGCATACGCCGTTCGACTCTGAGTGAGGGCCAGCGTTTGGTCGAGGTCCCACAGGATGTCGCGGATATCCTCGATGCCAATCGCCAGCCGGATGTAATCGTCCGTTACACCGGACGCCGCCTGTTCTTCCGGGCTGAGCTGCTGGTGCGTGGTACTCGCCGGGTGAACGGCCAGCGTGCGCGCGTCACCCACGTTGGCGACGTGTGAGATCAGCTTGAGGTTGTCGATAAAGCGCCGTCCGGCAGCCCTGCCGCCCTGGACGCCAAACCCGATCACCGCCCCGGCTCCTTTGGGCAGGTAGTGTTGGGCGCGCTCGTAGCTTTCGTGACCGGGCAGGCCGGGGTAGTTCACCCAGGCGACCGCCGGGTGCTGCTGCAAGTGTTCGGCAACCGACTGTGCGTTCTCGACATGCCGCTGCATCCGCAGCGCGAGCGTTTCCAGCCCGATCAGGTTGAGGAAGCTGGTAAACGGCGCCTGGCAGCTACCGTAGTTGGTCAGCGACGTGGAGCGCGCCCGCCCGATAAAAGCGGCGCTGCCGAACATGTCCGTCATCACGGCGTCATGACAGGCCGGGTCCGGTTCGGTGAGGCCGGGATGCCGCCCGCTGGCCTGCCAGTCGAACTGGCCGCTGTCGACAATCGCGCCGCCGATGGTCCGCCCGTGTCCACCGATCCACTTGGTGGTGGAGTGAACGACGATGTCAACGCCAAACTCGAACGGTCTGCACAGGTAGGGCGTGGCGAACGTGTTATCGCACATAACCGGGATGCCGTGCGCGTGCGCCATCGCCGTGATGCCTTCAAAATCGGGGATTTGCAGGCTGGGGTTGCCGATGGTTTCCAGGTAGATCAGGCGGGTCTGGTCATTGATCAGTGCTTCAAACGCCGCCGGGTCGCTGCCCTGTACAAAGTGCGTGGTGATGCCGAGGCGTTTTAGGTGATGCAAGAACAAGGCGTATGTTCCGCCGTACAGCGTGCTGGCTGCGATGATCTCGTCCCCGGTGCCGCACAACGTCAGAACGGCGAGCGTAACAGCGGCCTGCCCGGAAGCGGTCGCTACGGCCCCGATGCCACCTTCCAGCGCGGCAAGACGTTGCTCAAACACGTCGTTGGTGGGATTCATGATGCGGCTGTAAATATTGCCTTCTTCCTGGTGATCAAAGAGGGCGGCGGCGTGTTCGGTATCGCGGAACTTGTAGGCGGCAGTCTGGTAGATCGGGACGGCATGCGCCCCGGTAGCCGGGTCGGCTTCGAACCCGGCATGTAGGGCCAGCGTGGAGAATTGAAAAGTGTGTTCGTCTGATCCGGTAGGTGTAGACATGGGTGTTTTTCTCTCCTGTGCGAGTGTTGATGCATCACGATTTGCGCGGCAGTGTCTACCCCTTGTCTTCTGGATAACAAAAAATCCTTCTCGTGTTGAGAAGGATTTGCGTAAACATACCATACGCCCATTCCCTCTCATCTTCCAGAAATACTTCTGCCGGAGTTGGCACCGTTACCGCAAGGTGTTCCTTTGCGGTCGGTTGCCGAGGTTTCACAGGGCCGGTCCCTCCACCTCTCTGGATAAAAGGGGTATTGCTGCGCTTATTCAGTTGGTAAAGTCGAGAAATAGCGTAGCACGTGGTCTGCAATCTGTCAAACATATTTGTGCAACTCAACGACCGCTGGCATCGATTTAGCGGTGTGTTGATGCGCTTGATGACTGCCGCGAGATGCAAACACAGGCTGGCATCTGCGGCCTTATTGGCTGATACGTAAAACGAGTGAGGAAAATATGGACTATCGACACAAGCCACTGGACGTGGCGATCCTGGGCGCGACAGGCGCGGTTGGTCAGCGGTTCATCCAACTGCTGGACGGGCATCCCTGGTTTAGCGTGGTCGAACTGGTAGCCAGCGACCGGAGTGCGGGGCGCAGCTATGCCCAGGCGGCGCGTTGGGTGCTGTCCGGCAACGCTCCCGAAGAGGTCGCCGGGCGCGAAGTGCTGCCACTGGACGCAGATCTACAATCGCGGATCGTGTTCTCCGCGCTGCCGAGTGATGTCGCCAAGACGGTCGAATGGCGGCTTGCAGAGGCGGGGCATATCGTGTGCTCCAACGCCAGCGCGTACCGGATGGCGCCGGATGTGCCGATCCTGCTGCCGGAGATCAACGCCGATCACGCCGCGCTGATCAACGTACAGCGACAGAATCACGGCTGGACAACCGGCGGGCTGGCTACGAACTCAAACTGCACCAGCGCCCCGGTAGCGATGGCGCTGGCCCCGCTGCGCCCGTTTGGCATCCAGGCGGCGCAGGTGGTCAGTATGCAGGCCGTCAGCGGCGCGGGCTATCCGGGCGTGCCGTCGCTGGACATTATCGATAACGTGGTGCCGTTTATCGGCGGTGAAGAGCCAAAAGTCGAAGCCGAACCGCGTAAGATGCTGGGCACGCTGGCCGGTGATCATATCGAGATGCTGGACTGCGTGATGAGCGCGACCTGTACGCGAGTGCCGGTGCTGGATGGGCACATGGTGGCTGTGTCGGTGCGGTTTGCGGACTCTGTCAGCGAGGATGCTATCATCGCCGCCTGGGAGAATTTCACCGGGCCGGAGCCGGTGCCGGGCCTGCCCAGCGCGCCGCCGCAGCCGGTTGTCGTGCGCAGCGAGCCGGATCGCCCACAGACGCGCCGGGACCGTGACACAGGCGGGGGAATGGCGACGGTTGTCGGGCGGCTGCGTCCCTGCCCGGTGATGGGCGGCTGGAAGTTCCTGGCGATGGCTCATAACACCGTGCGTGGGGCGGCGGGCTGTTCGATCTTGAACGCGGAACTGCTGGTCGAGCGCGGCTACGTGTAAAGCAGGACGGTATCACAGCAGGTCGATCCAGGTGGGCTGTTTGAGCATAGTCCATGCCTGGCACAGCGCTTTGAGCGGCACGGCGAACAGGTGCGCCGGACAGTTGCAGTCCGATGAGCCAAAACCGGGAATCGGCATGGTGATGCCCGGTGTCGCCATGAGCGTATGCGCCCAGGCGCATTCCAGGCGTTCGGGCGACGTGCTGAACCAGATCGTGATAACCGGGGCCAGCGTGGTCAGCGTGTCGATATGCCAGCGCGGTGTTTTGTCTGCGCGCAGGTGGCGGCCTACCCGCGCGTGCAGACCGCCCGGCCCGCGTGCGCTGCCGACGTAAGCGTATAATCCCTGTGCCAGGGAAACCGTGCCCAGCCGCCCCACCGCGAGCTGGGCCGGATCGTTGAGCCAGACGAACAGGACGTAAGTTCCCGGCACGGCAGGCAGGCGAATGTCGCCGGGTGTGGGCGATGGATTGGGCGCGGACTGCATAGCTGCTCCTGGGAGTTGTGGCAGGCATTATACCGGTTCCATGCGCGGGTTTGCACAGCATCCAGCCGCCAAGTAAGATCGACCTGTCTTGCTTTTGCGTTTGTGTGCCGGTTTGCCGAGGCTGAATCGTGTCGAATCCCGAACCCGCAACTCCCAACGCTCCCCTATCCCCGATCACCCGCTTGCTGCTCGTGACGGTGATCGCCGTCGCCTGCCTGGCGCTGATCATGCGACTGGTCCCACACCCGCGCACCATCGATGACGCCTTTATCACGTTTCGTTACAGCCGGAACATCGTAGACGGCCAGGGCTTCGTCTACAACCCCGGCTCGCGCACGCTGGGTACCACCACACCGCTGTACACGGTGTTGATGGCCGGGATCGGGTTTGTAACCGGCAGCGAACAATATCCCTGGTTCGCGCTGATCGTCAACGCGCTGGCCGACGCGGGCACGGCTGCGCTGCTGGTCTTGCTGGTCTACCGGCTGACAGGCAGCCTGATCCCGGCGGCGGTCCTGGGCGGGTTGTGGGCCATCAGCCCGATGAGTGTCACGTTTGCCATCGGGGGGATGGAAACCAGCGTTGCGATCCTGTGGAGCGTGGCGGCAGTCTACCTGTACCTGATCCGGCGCGACCGCTGGATGGCGGCGTGTGCCGCGTTGGGCGTATTGACGCGTGTCGACGCGCTGATCTGGGCAGGGCCGCTGCTGCTGCACCAGGCGATCACGTGCTGGCTGAAGACGCGAAGCCTTCCCGCTGGCGGGCTGTGCGGCCTGCTCAAGCGCCTGCCGTGGCCAAGCTGGCTGGTTTTTGGCGGGGTGCTGCTGCCCTGGTATCTGTTTAGCCTGGCATACTTTGGCACGCTGCTGTCCCGCTCATTAAGCGCCAAGCAGCTTGCCTATGTGGTAGGTGACTGGCACGCGCTCACGCGCCTGTTGCAGCATATCGCCACGCCGTTTTTTGAACAGGACATACTCGGCGTACCCGGCATCGTGATCGGGATCGTGCTGTATCCTGGGCTGGCCTGGATCGGCACCGTCTACGCGATCAAGCGCCAGCCGCGCCTGCTGCCTTTCCTGCTCTATCCCTGGTTGTATGTCGTCGTTTTCAGCATCATGAACCCGCTGATTTTTCGTTGGTATCTGGCGCCCTTGCTGCCTGCCTATTTCCTGGCGCTCTGGTTGGGTGTGTGGGCGCTGGCAGACTCGGCTGCCACGTCCATCAAGCAGCTGCGCCTGCGCTCCGCTGTTGTGTTGGTCCTGGGTGCAACGTTGACCATCTTTTCGTTCCACGCCTGGACGCTGCACCCCGATCACAGCCCGGACTACCCGGCGCCAGACATGGCCTGGCACGAGATCGAGCTATATTACCAGGACATGGGCGAAATGCTGCACGACGACTTCGGCGTAACCGGCGATACGGTTGTGGCAGCGGGCGACATCGGCGCAGTGGGATACTACAGCCGCGCGCATATTTTGGATACCGTTGGATTGATCACGCCGGAGATAACACGCTACTACCCGCTTGACCGTGACCTGCTTGAGCCGGATCAAAACTATGCCGTGCCCCCGGCCATCATTTTCGACTACCAGCCGGACTACATCGTGTTTATGGAAATGTTTGTTCGCAAGGGCTTGGCGCTCGACCCGGCATTCGAGCAATTGTATGCCGAGGTGGCGTTTATTCCCACCGATTTTTATGGGGATGGTATGATTCTGTACCAGCGGCGCGATTTGGCTGAGGGCACATCCGGCGAACCGTAAGGCCGGGGCAGTTGCGCCAGATGTTACATCCGGTACAATTCCTGGTGCTTGCAGGGTTTTATCTGTTAGAGATATTTAAAAGAGATTTTAGGCGGATTTAAACGTACCTGGGAGAATAAGCTAGGACGTTCTTGAGGACACAATCCGGCTAAAAATCAACATGCGCTACGATAGGGAATAAGCAATGACAGCTCTATCCTACTCCAACGAAGAGCGCCCTGCTCAAGGGCAGCAATTAATCGCCGGAAAGCGCCGACGACAGGTACGGGAAGCGCTCACCGGTTATTTGTTTGTGCTGCCAGCGGCGGCGGCTATCTTCTTGTTCGGTTTGTGGCCGGTAGTCAGCGGCTTTTATGAAAGCCTGAAATCCGGTTCGCCACTGACCAACAAATATGTCGGACTCAACAATTATATGCGTTCGCTCGGCAGTCTAACTTATATCCTCCTTTTCGCGCTCAGCCTGATCCTGCTCTATTTTAGCTACCGGTACTGGCGCAGCACCTACGCCTACTACCGGGAGAACGGTGGGATTCCGTGGCTGTACATCGGGCCGGGGTTAATCATAGGGGCCGGGATGATCGTCCTGGCGTTTAACTTTGTTACCAGCTCGGACGAGGTCGGCTGGCTACCAACGGCCCTGGTAGTTGTGAGCATCGCCGGTTTTGTGCTGGCGGATCAACTTCAATACGCTCGTGAAGAACAGAACTGGCGCGACACAGGCATCGCCTGCCTGCTCATTCTAGGATTCGGCCTTGTGTGGATTATGGGACCCCGGCTTATCCCGGACGGGGCGCTGGTCAAGGTGATAGGCTGGGCGATTGTGCTGGCGCTGCTGGCTGGGTTGGCTTACCTGATCATCCCTTCTTTGAACCGCCTCCGCACCGGGTTTTACGTTCGTACCGGCATTATGATGGGCCTGCTGATGCTGCTCGGCATCCTGCTGTCGATCTATACAGTTAAACAAATGGAAGGCGACGTCGCAGAAGCCCAGGACATCAGCGCCCTGATTTTTAACGAAGACGTGCTGAACGCTACCGTCTACGTTGCCGACGAGGACACCGAGATCGGCGGCCTGAGCCTGGAAGAAGAAATCATCGTCCAGGTAGTTGTCGATGGCGAAACTATCGAGGCCCCACTGGCGCCAGAAGCCTACAACCAGTTGGGAGCCGATAAGATCACCGGCTTGCAAGCCGCCTTTGGCAACAATCAGAAAATCAACGTGCTGGTTGACGGCGAGGTCGTCGAGGGACAGCTTACCGGGTTGGCGATGGGCGAAAACCTGCAAGTGCGTTTCCTGGCCGATGAGCCGGAAGCCGTCCGTGAAGTAGACATCTACTCGGCGCTGGAGGTTGGCGACAATTTGATCCGCCGGGGGGGACGTACCGAGCCGTTGAGCAAGCAAATCCTGGCCTCGCTCGGCGTATTTATTGGGCTGGCGACCATCTACACAATCAGCTATGTTCGCAGCAAGGTTGATGATGAAGAGCACCCCCGGCTTTACCGGCGCTTGCACCTGGCTCGCATTGCCATCGGGCTGATCGTGCTTATTTTCTTTGTATACATCATTAGCGCGATCCAGTTCAATCGGCAGGCCGCCGCCGGGATGCAGGGACTATCCAAGGAGCAGTTTGAATGGGCTTACCAGTATGCAACCGGCGAGCGCCCCGCGCCTATCCTGCGTCCCGAAATACTTAATGCGCAGTTGCTGTACTGGCCGCAAGTGTTCCTGATCGCCACAGGCGCGCTGCTGATCGGCGCGGCATACCTGGTCTGGCAGAGTGCCCAAAAACGCGAAACAAAAGTGGGGTTTGGCTCCACGATTATGCTGGCACTGTTGATGATGATCGGCGGCTGGCTCGCGATTGGCGAACTGCCGCGCACATTGTCACTGGCCGGGCGTGACGCCGAAGATACGACCAACGCCGTTACGCGCACAGCAATGTACTCGCTGGGCACAGTCCCGGTTCAGCTTGCGATAGGGTTGTTCCTGGCCTATTTGCTGTTCTCCGAGATCACGCGGGGGAAATCGCTGTTTCGTGTGATCTACTTCATGCCCTATATCGCGCCCAGCGTGGCTACTTCCACCGTGTTCCTGGTGATCTTCAGCCTGAACAAAAACAGCCTGGCCAACAAAACATTAGGGTTGATCGGCATCGAGCCGCTTTTGTGGCTGAAAGAACCCAGCGGCGTCATCCGCCTCTTTTATGAACAGGTGCTCGGTGGTGATCCGCTGAATATCCCCAGCGCGCTGCAAGGCCCCAGCCTGGCGCTGACTACCGTGATCCTGTACAACATCTGGGTCTTTGCCGGATACAACGCGGTGGTCTTCCTGGCCGGTCTGGGCGCTATACCGACAGAGCTATACGAAGCTGCCGAGGTAGATGGCGCGGGGCGCTGGTCGCGTTTCCGCAATATCACGCTGCCGCTGCTTTCGCCTACCACGTTCTTCCTGTCGATGCTCTCGATCATCGGGACATTCAAAGCGTTTTCACATATCTACGTTTTGCGCGGGCAGGCAGCCGGTAAAGAAGTCGATACTATGAGCGTGCATATCTTCAATATGCTCTACTCGGCTAATGACCCAGGCTATGCTTCTGCCCTGGCATTCACTCTGTTCGGCATCATCCTGATCCTGACACTGGTTCAAAATCGCGTGGCGAGGGGGCAGGTTTTTTATGGCTAGCACAACAACTACCCAAATATCAAGACCCGCTGTTGAATCGCAAGTCGTTACAGCTCGCCTCCCACGCCGCCGCCCGATTCAGATAAACTTTTTTCGGGTGTTCATATACACTGTCCTGACTCTGGGCGCAGCGCTGTTTGTGCTGCCCTTCCTGTGGATGGTTTCGACCTCCTTGCAGCATTCCGGCGATATTATTCGCGGACGGTTTATTCCTTCGCTGGAGTTTATATCTATCAGCGAGGTAACAGACGACGAGTTGAACCGCACCCTGCAAGATTACCTGGATGCCGACGAATTCCCGTCTTTTTTGGAGGATGTGCGCTCGCAGATCGAGGACAGCAGGGCGCAGCGCGAGATGACACTGAGTGATTATCTGCGCAAAGCAAAAATCGGCTATGCAGAGTTGAAAATCGACATTGACATCCCGCTCATCAACAAGGTGTGGGAAGTCCACAATAACTATGTGGTCAAGGGCGGGGTAGCACATTACGTCGAAGCCTGGGACGAATCAAATTTCTCCAGGTATTTTTTCAACAGTGTCAAGGTAGTGATCCTGACAGTCATCGGGCAAACGTTCACGTCTGTCCTGGCGGCGTATGCTTTTGCGCGGATCGAGTTTCCAGGGCGCAACCTGCTGTTTAGCCTGTTCCTGGCAACGATCTTTATCCCGCCCATGGTGGTGCTGATCCCCAACCGGAACACCGTGAGCAACATTGACCGTTACTTCACCGAGGAGTTCCCCGCCAAACAGGATGACTGGGGCCTCACCGACGCGCGCAAAACCATCGCCGAGCCGCTCTACGATGTCGTGGATGCCGTTGGACTGGAAGATTTCCTGGGACTGGGTAAGTTCTTCACCGTAGACGGCCCGATTGTCTGGTCGTGGATGGATAGCTGGCCTGCGCTGGTATTCCCCTTCCTGGCAAGTACGTTCAGCATCTTCCTGCTGCGCCAGTTCTTTATGCAAATACCCGATGAACTCTGGGATGCCGCCCGGATCGATGGGGCGGGACACTTTCGATTCCTGTTCCAGGTTGTCGTGCCTGTTTCGAAAGCCGCGCTGACCACGACGATTATCTTCACCTTTATCGGCACCTGGAACGCGCTGGAATGGCCGATCCTGGTTACGTTCTCCGACAACTGGCGGCCTATTTCATACGGCCTGTATGCCTTCACCACCGAGGCGGGATCAGACCTTAACCTGCTGATGGCCGGTTCGGTGATCACCCTGGTCCCGGTTATCATCGTATACCTGATCGCACAGCGGCAGTTCACCGAGGGCATCACCACCACCGGTCTGAAAGGCTGAGAGCCGTTTCGTATCCGGCTGGTTCCTTCGAGGATGGCTGCAGGTGAGCCATCCTCGTTTTTACTTGGGTAGCAGAATCGCCAGCCGCCCTGTACAATCGGGATGTTTTTATCACCCGGCCTACTGCTTGAACACATGTCATAATGCGGCGACGGATATTGTTGATTGTTTTAATCGAATTCGGCCTGCTGATACACACCCTGTTTTTCCCCCCTGCCCCTATCACATCCGCCCAACCAGAAACTGCGCCCTGCGGCTACGTGGACGGCTTCGATTTCCCGGTGCCGGGCATCGACCTGGAACACAACGACTTTGGAATCTACCGCGCCCGGTTCGGCGGGCTGCATACCGGCATCGACGTGGCGTTTGAGCAGTTGGGCGCCCCGGTACGTGCGGCAGCGCGCGGACGGGTCACGTACAGCGATACGGCGGGTTGGGATACCGAAAAAGGCGTGGTGGTGATCCAACATACCTTTCCCGACGGCACCCTGATCAACACGCTTTACGGGCATATGGAGGAGCTTAACGATTACAATTTTCCGGCGATGAACCAGTGTGTTGAGCTGGGCGACATCATCGGGGCTGTTGGCGCGCCGTCACTGGGACTGCCGCACCTGCACTACGAGGTCCGCACACGCTACCGGCACGAAGGCGGACCGGGCTATACCGACGTCAACCCGCTTGAACTGGGCTGGCTGCACCCGCTTGATTTTACCTACCTTGCCAGGGTATGGATTCATCCGGCCCACCGCGCCCATTTTTCGCTGGCCCAGGGCGCCACGCTGCCGCCTCTGCTGCTGTCCAACAGTGGCTACGTGATCACACAGAGCACGCAGCTTGTGGGCCTCAGCGCCGAGGGAAATAACCTCTGGCAGTTTGATACCCTGGGCAGCGTAACAGGCGTGCTCGAACTGCCGGATGGGCGTGTGCTGTCCGGCACGTCGGCCAACCAGGTGCTTATCCTGGACGACGGCAGCTACAGCGCCCTGTGGGAAGCGTCAAAAACGCTAGTCACGCCGCCGGAACTGCTCGGCGAGGCAGTCATCTTCATAACCGCAGACGACACCCTGATCGCCCTGACGCCCGATGGCGTCCCGCTGTGGGAAACCGGCGCGCTGCCCGGCCATGCCACGCAGTGGGCAGTCGGCAGAGATCGCGTAGCAATAGCCACCGATAGCGGCCACCTGTGGATCGTGGATAGTGAAGGCCATGTGATCTACATGGGAACCTATCCCGATGTGCCCGTACCGTTTGTCGGGTCAAGTAGCGATTTCTACGTGTTGAGCGATTCGGCTATTTTGCGCATTGATCAGGCGTTGACCGTCTCACCGCCGCTGGATACCGGGCTGGAGCTAAAACCAGGGGCAGAACTCATTCACCACGCGGGCGTATTTTACCTGTACACGGGTGAGGGGCGCTCGCTGTATGCGTATGGTGTGGACGGCGCGCTGTTGTGGATCGCCTACATGCCCGGCAGCCACCTGCACGCCCCGCGCCTGGGCATCGGCGGCGGACAGATCATTTACGTGCTGACAACGGATGGCCAGCTTCTCGCATACGGCGTTGAAGATGGGCGGCTTGTGGCCCAACTGGCGCTGTATGACGGGGGCATTGACGGTACAACGACGGCGCGCTGGCTGGATGTTGGCCCAGATGATACCGTGCGCTTTAGCGGCGGGTATCTCTCGGTGGTCACGCTTGACGGCCTGGCGCTGATGACAGACGAGAATTAGTCCACTGCATCTAGCGCCACGGGTCGGGCTGCTTGATAAATTTCGCCTCGATCCCGGCGTTGCGGAACCAGCCCGGCAGTTGATCGCGCATGACCACCATTTCGCTCGCATAGTGCGATGTGCCGATCAGGTTCATTGGCAGTCGGGGCACCAGCGCGCGCATTGCTTCACGCTGCTGTGCGGCGTACTCGTAGTCACCCACCAACCACCAGTAACCGGTGACAAACGTATCGCAGCCCAGGTCGCGCACCTGTTCCAGGTGGCCCGGATCATCCCCACCGCCGGGGATCACGGCGACACGTTCAACCGGCTGACCGTTAAAGCGAATCTGGTTATAGCGGATATACGGCAGTTCGGACACCTCGGCTAGGTGCTCTGCAAATTTGCCAAACGAGATGTTATGCACCCTGCCGTGCACGCCTTCCAGACCACCATGATGTGGGGCGAACGGCTCCCAATCATGGAGTTTGATGGCGTCCGCCAGCGCGATAACCGTGCTGAGTTCCTGGTGGCAGTCTAGCGGGGCATGACAGCTATAGTAGCTGATATTGTGCTCGCGCAGGGCTTCGAGCTGTGCCTCGCTGATCGCCAGGAACCCGCGCCCGCTTTCTTCAAAGTCTGCCGGATGGTGGGCAAAGATCATCGCGCCCGGTGCGCCGCGTTCCAGTTCCAGCGCCAGGATAGTGTCCAGCACAGCCTGATCAGGGAAAACGATCAGGTAAACCCGGTCTATTTCCTCTGTGCTGCACAGCATCAAGCCGTTCCAGCTTCCCTGCACAAAATCCGCTTCGGCAAACCGGTGATAGACCGGCATGTTCGCGGCCAAAATCCCCGACCAGAAACCGCTCTCGTCGTATGCCTGTACCTCAAAAAAATCATTCAGCTTTTGTACCAGTTCGGACTGATTCATAATGCCCCCCGGTGCTGTTGTGCGAAATACCGCATCTCGCCTGCACAAACCTCACGGCAGCGGGTTATGCTAATCCGTAGGCAGGAGCCTGTGTGACCCTGCCCGCAGCGATATTTCAGTCTTCAAGATCAATCAATGCTCGCAGGACGTGATCACTTGCCCTGCCAGTTGGGATCGCGTTTCTCCAAAAAAGCGGCCATACCTTCCTTCTGGTCCTCGGATGCAAACAAGACATAAAACCGGTTGCGTTCGTAGGCCAGCCCTGCCGACAGCGTTGTTTCCAGCGCCATATTGACCGCGTCTTTTGCCAGCCGGATAGCAACCGGCGCCCGTGCGGCAATCGCGGACGCCAGCTTGATCGCTTCATCAAGGTATTGATCGACCGGCGCCACCCGGTTCACCAACCCAAAACGCGCCGCCTCGTCGGCGGATAGGCGGCGGTCGTTAAGCACCATTTCCATTGCCAGGGCTTTGCCAATTGTGCGAGTCAGGCGTTGGGTGCCGCCCGCACCGGGGATCACGCCCAGGTTGATCTCCGGCTGGCCAAAAACAGCCGTCTCAGATGCGACGATCATATCGCAGGCCAGCGCCAGCTCACAGCCACCGCCCAGGGCGTAGCCGCTGACTGCCGCTATCACTGGCTTGTGAAGGTTCTGCAGCCGTTCCCAGCGCGCGATAAACGCCTTGTTAAT
Organism: Anaerolineae bacterium; assembly: GCA_016926875.1. Classification (GTDB taxonomy): domain Bacteria; phylum Chloroflexota; class Anaerolineae; order Aggregatilineales; family Aggregatilineaceae; genus JAFGNU01. Next base: position 94,979 of record JAFGNU010000043.1, read on the forward strand.
CAGTTCAACCGGTGTAGCCTGGGCCATCTCGCCAATGTCCGCCCCGGCGGCAAACACGCGGTCGGTCCCGGCGATGATCATACACCGGATCGAATCGTCCGCGTCCATCTGTTCCAGCACGGTCATCAGTTCATCCATTAGCGGGCCGGTCAGCGCGTTAAACGTGCGCGGACGGTTCAGCCGCACCAGCCCTACGCCGTCCGCCGGGTGCTCGACAAGGATATTTTCGTAATCCACTTTATCTGCTGCCTCCTGCATAAAATTGTCTCTAAAACCGGGGCTACAACGACACGATGCTTCTAGCCACACGCAGGTGCTTGGGGAAGTTCGGCAGGTAATCTGCAAACCGTTTGTAGCGTCCTTCTTCGTATTCTGCCAGGTAGCGCTTGAGCACACGCACCACACTGGGCAGAATCTTGACGCCGTGCACCTTATTTTCCATCAAAATATAGGCCCTGGCTTCTTGCGGGCTGATCGCCTGTTCCATGAAGAGCGCCACCGTGCCCGCCACAAATAACTCTGTGAACTGGTCGCTCCAGGTTGGGTGTGTCTGGTTGAATTTACGGCTAATGAGCAGCGGCATATCGGTTACCGAGGCAATCGTCGCCGCGTGTTGGCGCAGGTAGGATACCATCAACAGGCGCCCGTATTGTGACAAGGCCGCGCGGAAAACATGCGCGGCATCTTCGTCAAACGGCCAGGGTTCGTTGTCGCCTAACGCGATGCGGGGCGGCACAATGCAGCATAGCTCCTGCGGCAGCCGGATGCCGACCGCGCTGTCGCTGGGATACGATATATTCGGCATCAACACCAACTGCTCGGTGATACCGCCTACAAACGGTTCAAAGAAGCGATACAGGTCGATATGCGTCACGATTTTGGCCGTTTGCTCATACGCGCGCGCCCAGACACCTTCTTCTTCGTACCACCATTCTTCAAGTCCGGCTTGCACAAAGAAGTCGCCTAGCTGCTCGTCCCAATGCAGCGGCGCCCAGGGAAGCGAAACCTCAAGCAGCAGGTCGGGCCACGACAGGCTGAGCGCATACGTGTAGATCGCCTCAAGCGGGGTGCCCTGGTCGAGCAGCGTTTGCAGGGTGTGTACTGCCGGATGGTTAGCCAACGGCATCACGCCCCTGGCTGTCATGCGTGCATGGACGTGCGCCCGGTAGCGCCGCTGCCGCTGCTCCATTTCCGGCCAGTTTGTAACCGACAGCACCGCTGACATCAGCCGGACACGATCATCGATGTGAACCTGTATTGTGCGTGCGCTCATGTCTCTCTGCTTCAAGCTCCTACCGCATGTCATGCTGCGTAGTATAATATCATAACGTGTTGCAGACGAACCCGCGCCCCGGTATCTGTTCCCCGATTCCTCTTGATACCCTGACTCCGACCCGTGAAAAAAACAGGAGCAGCGTCTCGCTGCCCCTGCCGGTTCAATACTTGATGTCTTGTGTCCAGACGACTATGCAATCGTCACGTCATCGCACAGGTACACGTCCTGGATGGCGTTCAGGATTTCCACGCCGTCTTTCATCGGGCGCTGGAACGCCTTACGCCCACTGATCAGACCCATTCCCCCGGCGCGCTTGTTGATCACCGCCGTGCGGACCGCCTGCGCCAGGTCGTTTTCGCCGGACGCGCCGCCGCTGTTGATCAGGCCGATGCGGCCCATGTAGCAGTTGGCAACCTGGTAGCGGGTCAGGTCAATCGGGTGATCCGACGCCAGTTCGGTGTACATCTTTTCACTGTACTTGCCAAAGCCGATGGCCTTGAAGCCGCCGTTGTTTTCCGGCTGTTTCTGCTTGATGATGTCGGCTTCAATCGTGGCGCCCAGGTGATTCGCCTGCCCGGTCAGGTCGGCGGACACGTGGTAATCGGTGCCTTCGTGCTTGAACGCGTTGTTACGGGTGTAGCACCACAGAACGGTCGCCATGCCGAAGTCGTGCGCCACTTTGAAGGCTTCGCTGACCTCTACGATCTGGCGGCTGGATTCGGGCGAGCCGAAGTAAATAGTCGCACCAACGGCCACCGCGCCCATATCATAGGCCTGCTCGATCTGGGCGAAGAAGACCTGATCATACTTGTTCGGATAGGTCAGCAGCTCGTTGTGGTTGAACTTCAGAATAAACGGAATCTTGTGGGCATACTTGCGAGCCACCGCGCCCAGCACACCCAACGTCGAAGCAACGCCGTTGCAGCCGCCTTCAATCGCCAGTTCAACGATCTTTGTGGGATCAAAATAGATCGGGTTCGGGGCGAACGACGCGCCGCCGGTATGCTCGATGCCCTGGTCAACGGGCAGAATCGATACGTAGCCCGTGCCGCCCAGACGGCCATGACTGAACATCTGCTGCAAGCTCTTCAGCACCGGCGTGGGGCGATCCGACTCGACAAAAATGCGGTCTACAAAATCCGGGCTGGGCACATACAGCATGTCTTTCGAGATAGTTTTGCACTCGTGCCCCAGCAAGGATTCAGCCTCATCCCCCAGCAGGGATTCAATTTTTTGAATATTGTATGGCATTGTCTCTCCCTCTTTCATGATAGATCGTGTGGGATGCGAGTATCCCTGACAACGATCTCGCATCGTGTTACAAAATTAAATGGCTGTTTGTCGCCAATTACCATGTCAACTGGCACAATTTTCGAACCAACCACAGGGATAATAACACGCATCTCGTCTCGTGCAAGCGATCAGGACAAATTACAGCAGGATAAACGTGCCAGATGGCCGGACGGTATGCAAACGGGCGAACAGATGGCGTGTGTATGGCGCATTGGAACGTAATCACGGCTGTGAAAAAGGCTTGACAAGCCTCTCTCGCCCGGCTAGAATTTGACTACCTTAACAACCAACGTGCCAAAGGCAACGAACGGAAGTAGTAGGCTATCATCGCAGTGAGCCGGGGAGAGTGGAAACCCGTCGTCTGCGCCCGCGATGAGCGCACAGGCCAAACTCGTCCGGGAGCCGCGCGGCTGAAGACTGGTAAGCCCCGCCGGATACGCCCGTTACGCGTAATGAGTGGGTGGCACACCACAATCGATATGGGCCCATAGCTCAGCTGGGAGAGCGCCACAATGGCATTGTGGAGGCCAAGGGTTCGAGCCCCTTTGGGTCCACTTCTATAGCTTGATCGACGCCACCAACCAGGGTGGTACCGCGGAGTCCTCTTCGTCCCTGCTATCAGGGGAGATATTACGAAGAGGATTTTTATTAATTATTCATGGGTCATTCGGTCTTTTTCGGTGTAGACTCTTATGTAGACACGAGAAACGTTTTACTGGAATGTTGTCGCACCGAAAGGGGTATTTGTGATGGCTCAAAACAACCGGCGCTCACTATCTGATCGTTTCCGTGATTTATTGGAAACGCTTAAGGAGGCGCTCAGCCCACGTCAACCTGCTCCTGTCCCGATTCCGGTGCGCGATCCTGTGCGGCGGCGTTGAATAACGATCAGCCATACGGTGAATTAACACGCTGACACGGCGTGAAACGGTGAAGGGACCGGGATTGACGTGTTCAACCTGGGGCCGTTCGCCGCTATGAATCTATCTGTGCGTCAGCGATAACCTGAACCAATCGGCCCCAGCGCCCGGCAGCAAACAGGCTGTCGGATCAGAGTAAAGCGGGCCGATTTTTCGTTTCTGGTGGTAATAGAAGGTACATACCAGGAAAGGAGGGACGTCATGCAGAATACCAGCAGGCGCTATATGCGGGAGATGTGCTGCCTTCTCGCGGCCCTCCTGGGCTGGCTGGACACCTGTCGGCGCGATACTATCTGAGTTGTCAGGTAAACAGCCGGAGATTCCAGCCGGTTGCACGGCAGCCAATTTGAGTCCTTGTCCTTGAAACACGCTTGGGAGCGAGAAAACAGCAATGGCTGATAAGTATGTACCACAAGAGATTGAACCCCGCTGGGCCGAGCGCTGGGAGCGCGAAGAGTTGTACCGGTCTGTGGTTGATCCCGACCGGCCCAAGTTCTACGCGCTGACCATGCTGCCCTACCCCAGCGGTGACCTGCATATCGGGCACTGGTACGCCATGTCGCCTTCGGATGCGCGGGCACGCTGGCTGCGCATGAAGGGCTATAACGTCCTGTTTCCGATGGGGTTTGACGCGTTTGGCTTGAACGCCGAGAATGCCGCGATCAAGCGCAACATTCACCCCCGCATCTGGACGTACAAAAACATTGATAACATGCGCCGCCAACTGCGCACGATGGGCGCGATCTTTGACTGGGAGCGCGAGGCGGTCAGCAGTGACCCGGAATACTACAAGTGGACGCAGTGGTTCTTCCTGCAATTCTACAAAAACGGGCTGGCCTACCGCGCCGAGGCAGCGGTTGACTTTTGCCCGACGTGTAATACCACGCTGGCGCGCGAACAGGTTTGGGGCGATGACCGCCACTGCGAGCGCTGCGGCACGCCTGTGATCAAAAAAGACCTGGAGCAGTGGTTCCTGCGCACGACAGCCTATGCCGAGGAACTGCTGGATCACAGCCAGATCGACTGGCCGGAACGCGTCGAGACCATGCAAACCAACTGGATCGGGCGCAGCGAAGGCGCAGAAGTCACGTTCAGGACCGAAGACGGCGACCCGATGGAGGTCTTCACCACCCGGCCCGATACGCTGTGGGGCGCTACGTTCATGGTGCTGGCCCCGGAGCACCCGCTGGTTGAGAAGGTTACTGCCAGCGAGCAGCGCGCCGAGGTAGAAGCCTATGTAGCCGCTGCCGCACGCAAGACCGAGATCGAACGCACCGCCGAAGGCAAGGAAAAAACCGGCGTCTTCACCGGCGGCTACGCGATCAACCCGGTCAATAATGAGCGCATCCCGATCTGGGTGGCCGACTACGTGCTGATCAGCTACGGCAGCGGCGCGATCATGGCCGTGCCTGCCCACGACCAGCGCGACTTTGAGTTTGCCCGCCAGTTCAACCTGCCGATCCGGATCGTGATCCAGCCGGACGGTATGGACGACCTGAACCCGGACAAGATGACCGAAGCCTGGCCGGGCGAAGGCGTCATGGTCAACAGTGGGCAGTTTGACGGCACCGACGCGCATTACAGCGATGACGGCAAGAAGAATCATGCGGTCAGTGTCGTCACCGCATGGCTGGAAGAAAAAGGGATTGGGCACGGCGCGGTCAACTACCGCTTGCGCGACTGGCTGATCAGCCGCCAGCGCTACTGGGGCGCACCGATCCCGATTGTCTACTGCGACAAGTGCGGGACGATCCCTGTGCCGGAAGCAGACCTGCCCGTCCTGCTGCCACCGGATGTAGACTTCCGCCCAACCGGCGAAAGCCCGCTGCGCTATCACGAGGAATTCCTGCATACAACCTGCCCGCAGTGCGGCGGCCCGGCGACGCGCGAAACGGATACGATGGACACGTTTATGTGCTCGTCGTGGTACCACTACCGCTACCTGAGTCCGCTTTACGACGGCGGCCCGTTTGATCCCGAAGAGAGCGGCTACTGGATGCCGGTGGACCAATACACAGGCGGTATCGAGCACGCCACCATGCACCTGATGTACACGCGCTTTTTCACTAAGGCGATGCGCGACTGCGGCGTCTTTGAACCGACGGATGCTGTCGCCAGGCGGTTGGGACGCGATACAACGCACCTGTACGATGAACCCATGCTGCGGCTGTACAACCAGGGCATGATCCTGGGCGAGCCGCGCCCCGGCGATTTGATCGTTGCTCGCGGCGCGTTCGACGGCGAGAAATTTAACGCGGAGTCGGTGCAGGTGGTGCCGTCGCTGCATGATGCGCCATCACCTTCTGATGTGTTGGTTGCGGGCGAAGTGATGAAGCGCACCGAAACGACGCTGTCGGTCATGTCGCCGGATGGGCGTATGGTGGTGGTTGATACGGACGAGCACACCGCCTTTTCGATACCGGGTTTTGGCGAAGACGCGACGATCAACCAGATCAAGCATCACCTGGAAGTTGAGAAGATGTCCAAGACCCAGGGCAACGTCGTAGCGCCCGATGAGCTGGTCGAACGCTACGGGGCGGACGTGGTGCGCGGCTACCTGATGTTTGCCTTCCGTTGGGAACAGGGCGGTCCCTGGGACAGCCAGGGTATTCAAGGTGTGGTGCGCTGGTTGAATGATGTGTGGGCAGTGGTAGTGGATGGCGCGCCGGACGGCACGAGCGACCCGGAAGCTGAGCGCGACCTGCGCCGCAAAGTGCACCAGACGATCAGGCGCGTGTCCGATGGGTTGGAATCGTTTGGATTCAATACGTCGGTAGCGGCATTGATGGAGCTGAAAAACACGCTGCAAGATGTAAAACGGGACGCGCATGTTTCCCTGGCAACCTGGGACGAGGCGGTCGGAACAATGCTGCTGCTGATGGCACCCTTTACGCCCTACATTGCCGAGGAACTATGGCAGCGCACCGGGCACGAGTTCAGTATCCACAACCAGCCGTGGCCGGAATATGATCCGGAGATCGCGGCGGAAGACATGATCACGCTGGTGGTCCAGGTCAACGGCAAGGTGCGTGACCGTATCGAGGTGCCCGCCGACATCAGCGAGGAAGACGCCAAGCAGTTGGCGTTGGAATCCGACGCAGCGCAGCGGCACATGGACGGCAAGGAACCGCGCAAAGTGATCTTTATCGCCAAACGCGGCATGGTGAACATCGTCGTCTGAGCCAGCCCAAGCTGAAGCCAAAAATAAGCGCCGGGAGCACACAGCAGGCTCCCGGCATTTTTTTCGCGTGGTGGTGGTTCAGCAGGTGGAGCTCAAGTCAACCTGTAAGCCGCGTTCTGTTCCCGCTGGAGCGGGCGGCGATCATCTATCTAGGACGCCAATTACTCGACGCCTCAAGCAACCTACCCGGAACTGATAGCGGGACGGGCCGCCCCTTGTTCCTGCTTGGTTTTGCTCCCGGTGGGGTTTGCCTGGCCGCCGGTGTCGCCACCGGCGCCGGTGCGCTCTTACCGCACCGTTTCACC
>JAFGNU010000044.1 GCA_016926875.1 Anaerolineae bacterium
ACCATCGACGCCTGGTAAATCAGCATCATCACTGCAAAGATCATCATGCCCGGCACGTACATTTCAAACTCGGTCCGCGCACCCGATCCGCCCAGCGCATCCTCGGTGACCTGGACCGGGCGCGGCTGGTCGCTAAAGCTCTGTAGATAACCATCCAGCGCCGCGTTGGTGAGCACCGCTGCGATTGAATAGTACGTGTAGGTGAGGTCGCCCACTATCGTCACCATGCTGGACTCGACCTCGCCGTCCAATAACGAGCGCGAAAAGTCCTCCGGGATGATCAGCAGCGCCGCCGCCTCGCGGTCCTTTAGCTGTTTTTCGGCATCTTTACGACTGCTGGCAAATTCAACGTCCAGCATCGACTGCCCGTCTTCATACGTGACGTTCTCTTTCAATGCCCGGATGATGTCGGCCCCGGCGTTCCATACGGTGCCATCCGGCAGCTCGGTGCCCGCGTCTCGGTTCAGGACCAGCACGCCATACGTGGTTGAGCCGCCGCCAAAAAACATCCAGTACACCAGGACAAAAAACGGCGAGGAAGCCAGCGTCAAAAGCAGCGTCCAGATGTCCCGCCACTGTTCGCGCAGGCTTTTTACCAGCACACTCAGCGCCTTCATTCGCGTAACCTCCTGCCAGTCAGAGAAATGAACACGTCTTCCAGCGTATTCTCGCGTAAGCGCACTTCGTCCGGCTGCAAATCGACCGTTTTCAGCCCGTCCAGAATAGCGGGCAGCAGTTCCACAATGCCCCGCGCACGCACAACCAGCGTCCCATCCGCCACCGATACATCCTGGACAACCGGCGTGATGGCGGCAATGGCGCGCTGGCGCTGCTCCTCCGATGCGCCATTCGCCCCGGCAGCCAGCCTGATCTCCAGCACGTCGCCTTCCCCGACCTGGTGCTTTAGCGCTTCGGGTGTATCGAGCGTTAGCAGCCTGCCATGATCGATGATCGCAACGCGGTTCGCCACGCGTTCGGCTTCGTCCATATTGTGCGTCGTTAGCAGCACGGTCTTGTGACGCGCCAATGATCGGATATATTCGCGCACCAGCACGCGGCTTTGCGGGTCCAGCCCGGCCTCCGGCTCGTCCAGGATCAAAATCTCCGGGTCGTGCACCAGCGCCATGATCAGGTTCAGCCGCCGCTGCATCCCGCCCGACAGCGTCCTGGCAAGCCTGTTACGCTTCTCGGCGAGTTCTACTGTGTCCAGCAGTTCCTCACCCCGCTGCCGGGCAGCGCGCCGCGACAGCCCGTACATCTGGCCGACAAATACCAACTGTTCCAGGCAGGTCAGGGTATCCCACAGCACGATCTGCTGGGGGCAAACACCAACACGCACAGCTACATCGGGATCGCCACAACGAACCGGCAGCCCGTGAACAAACACCTGCCCGGCATCCGGCTTGAGCAGCCCGCAAATCATGTTGATCGACGTCGTCTTGCCCGCGCCGTTTGGACCGAGGAAGCCAAACACCTCGCCTTCATACACGTCGAGTGTCAACCCGTCCACGGCCACCAGGTCGCCGAAGCGCTTGGTTAGCTGTTCCGTCCGCAATACAACGCTATGAGAGGCTGCTTTGTGGGTATCTACACCCGGTGAGTTTTGCTCTGCCAATCCAACACCCCTTTCTACCCCGACGACAACTCCCTCAAAAGTCCAATTACAAATCCCGCGCTGGTGTGAGGTTATGCCTTGCCTGTCTCCGTACCGATCCCGGCCATGATCAAGTCGATGAACGCTTCTAGAGATCGCGGCACCGTCACATCATCACCCACAACCTGAAAATACACATTGAGAACCGGGAACATCTGGCTGTCACCAACCACGAGAGTCATGGCGTGAATGATGCGGGCGGTTGCCTCGATGTCGATGTCGTCGCGTACTTCACCGCGCTTGATCGCCTCGGCAAGCATATCGCGCACAAGGTCGCGCATGACCTCGGCAATGGGACGGACCACCTGTTCAGACAGCTCGGAATCGATGTTGTAAGCTGCCCGGACGAAAAACTGCATCATCCCCGCCTGCGCTTCGCCCAACTCAAACCCACCAGCCATATACCCCCGCAGCGCTTCCCGGATTGGCATTGCCAGCAGATACTGGCGCGCATACCCAAAGATGTCCCGCATTAACCGTATACACAACTCCACAGCGAACGTCAGCAGCCCGTCGCGGTTCTCAAAATAGGTATAGAGCGAACCGACCGATATCCCGGCCCGCCGGGCAACCTGCTTGATGTTGATCGATGTCGGTCCCCGGTCAACGGCTTCGTCCAGAATGGCGGTGAGCACTGCCTGCTGCCGGTCGGGATCAAGCCGCCGGAATGTCCGGGTAACCAGTCCCTCTTTTTCCAGTTGCAGGATATACGCCTGAGTTTGCAACCAGTCGTGCGGAATCATGGGATTGAACCCTCTATTCATATTATATGAACCACTGGTTCATAGGTCAAGTAAAATGGCAGGCGGAAAAGAAACAGGTTACTATCAGCACTTGCTGATTTTCCCTGCCCGCTCCATCATAGCCCATAATCGGTCACTGTATCGAGTACCTAATAACGCTGGCTCATAGCCTGTTGAACCGGTCTGGTAGCCATACTGCCCGGAGGAAAATTTGTATGCCAGGTTTCACGCCGGGGCGCCGCTGGCAGCCCCCATTTTACCCGTTTAAGCGGGAGCCGTTTGGCCACCGCCTGCTAGCCGCTGTAGAGCGACTGGTCAAAGGGCCGATGTTTGGTTGTCGCATGTGCGGTAACTGCTTGTTGCAGGAGACCGCGTTCATCTGCCCGATGGCGTGTCCCAAAGGCACGCGCAACGGGCCATGCGGCGGGTCTACGCCGGAACACTGCTACGTGGACGAAACTCGCCCCTGCATCTGGTACCGGATATATGAGCGGGCATTGGCGATGGGCCGTGAAGACAAACTGCTGGAAGTGCTGCCGCCTATCGATTGGGACAAAGCCGGTACAGAAACATGGTGGGATGTCGTCGAACAGACACGCAAGGTCGGCGTGAGGACATTTATCGGCGGGATGCTGTCGCGCAACCGTGTTCGCCGCATCAAAAACTGGCAGTCGGTATTCTACCCGGTCCGCCAGCCGGATTGGTGGCAGGGCGACGACAAGTACCACCCGCCCGCCTACGAAGAACCAATATCCGGCCTGGAGCGCCGCCTGCGCGCCGGAGAATTTGTCGTGACGGCAGAGGTTGCACCACCGGTGAGCACGGCGACAGGCAAGTTTAGCCGCAACGTGGAGATGGTCAGGCCCTACGTGGCGGCGGTAAACTTCACCGATAATCCCTCAGCCACGTCGCGCATGTCCAGCCTGGCTTGCAGCACACTGGCGCTTCAAAGCGGCGCAGAGCCGGTGTTGCAAATTGCGGCGCGCGACCGGACGCGCACAGGGCTGCAATCTGAAGTTATCGGCGCAAGCGCGCTGGGCATACGCAACGTGCTGTGCCTGTCCGGCGACAGTGGCCGGATGGGACCGGCGCCGATGGGCCGCCTGGATGTGCTCGATCTCGACTCGATCCAGATGCTCTGGATTCTGCGCCGGATGCGTGACGAGGGACATTACCTCGACGGGCGGCAGATTAAGTTTCCCCCACAGGTATTCCTGGGTGCGGCAGCATCCCCCTTCGCCTCACGGCCCGAATTCCAGGCCATTCGCGAGCACAAAAAGATCAATGCCGGGGCGCAGTTTTTCCAGACCAACCTGGTTTACGACCCGGACGGGCTGGAAATCTGGCTGAACGAGCTTGCCAAGCGGGATTTGCTGGACAGGGTCTACATCCTGGTTGGCATCACACCGCTCAAAAGCCTGAAGATAGCGCACTACATGAACGACCAGGTGCCCGGCGTTTCTATCCCGGCTCATCTGCTCAAGCGCCTGGAAGCGGCGGGCGACGGCGTCGTGGAAGAAGGCGTCAGCATTGCGCTCGAATTGATCGAGGCGATCAAAGCTAAAGAAGGGATCAACGGCATTCACCTGATGGCGATTGGCTGGGAAGACATCGTGCCCCGCATCGTGACCGAGGCCGGGCTGCTGCCGCCGGACTTTGTCGATCCGGCGTCGGAAAAAGCCGCCGAAGGCACCATCCCGGCGTGAGGGTCCGGCTGGCTGAGCTTGATCCGTTGTGGCCGTGTATCACATGACGATGCACGGCCTTTTGTTTTGATACCGGTGCAAAATTCGCCAGATTGCCCGGTTGGCGTTAGGCTGGACAAAATTACTCGTAAGCCAGAACCAATGAGAACACGTGTGATCGGACTGTGATCGACCATCCAAGCGAGGCAAACAACGTGACATCGGAAGTTGTGCTGGCTATCGATAACGGCACCCAAAGCGTGCGGGCGCTGCTGTTTGATCCGCGCGGCAACCTGGTTGCCAAGTCACGTGTCCCTATCCAACCCTATTTCTCAGATCATCCCGGCTGGGCCGAACAGCAGCCTGAATATTATTGGGAAAAGCTGTGCCAGGCGTGCCAGCAGCTCTGGCAAACCACCGACATCCCAAAATCCGCCGTTGCAGGCGTCACACTGACTACACAGCGCGCCACCTTGATCAATGTTGACCGCAGCGGAACCCCCCTGCGCCCGGCGATTGTCTGGCTGGACCAGCGGCGTACCGACGGCTTAAAGCCGGTCAGCGGGATATGGGGCGCGATCTTCAAACTGGTGCGCATGAGCGGCACAGTAGCATATTTGCAGGCCGAAGCCGAGGCGAACTGGATTTTTAAGCACCAGCCCGATATCTGGCGGCAAACCTACAAATACCTGCTGTTGTCCGGCTATTTGACCCACCGCCTGACCGGGCGCTTTGTAGACTCGGTTGGCTGCCAGGTGGGTTATCTGCCGTTCGACTACAAAAACCTGCGCTGGTCATCACCGCGCGATTGGAAATGGCAGGCGCTCGCCATCGCACGCCCCCAACTGCCGGAATTGATCCCGCCCACCGGGCAGTTGGGCGAGATCACGCCCGGTGCAGCCGAAGCGACCGGCATCCCTGCCGGACTGCCGGTGATCGCCGCTGCCGCCGACAAAGCGTGCGAGGTCATCGGGTCGGGCTGCCTGGAACCGCACATCGGCGGCCTGAGCTATGGTACCACGGCCACGATCAACACCACGCATCGCAAATATCTTGAAGTGATCCCGCTCATCCCACCCTATCCCGCCGCCATACCGGGCGCGCACAGCCTGGAAATCCAGATTTTTCGCGGGTTCTGGATGATCACCTGGTTCAAGGAGGAATTCGGACACCGCGAGCAAGACTTGGCCGAGGAACAGGGTGTTGAGCCGGAAGACCTGCTAAACGGCCTGATCGACCTGGCGCCGCCCGGTTCGGAAGGGCTGATCCTGCAACCGTACTGGTCACCGGGAATCAAAGTGCCGGGGCCGGAGGCAAAAGGAGCGGTCATCGGCTTCAGCGACGTACATACGCGGGCGCACCTCTACCGCGCCATTCTGGAAGGGCTGGCGTATGCCCTGCGCGAAGGCAAAGAGCGCAGCGAACAGCGCAGCGGCATACCGATCACAGAACTGCGTGTATCCGGCGGCGGATCGCAGAGTGACACCGTTCTTCAGCTAACCGCTGACGTGTTCGGCCTGCCAACCATTCGCCCGCACACCGTCGAGACATCAGGGCTGGGCGCTGCCATAGATGCTATGGTCGGATTGGGACTGCACCCCGATTTTGATACAGCGATCCGCGAGATGACCCGTGTGGGACGCGCCTTTGAGCCGGACTCCCACACACACGCCATCTACGATCAACTGTTCCACCGGGTGTACAAGCGGATGTACCCCCGGCTGCGCCCGCTCTACCAGACGATCCGTGCGATCACGCAGTGATACCTAGCGAGACACACCGGGGGTCCACGAACGAGTTGTTAGGCGGCACGATTGAGATGGGTGCGGCGTGCCGCCAAGTCATCCCACTGGTTAGATAGGAACGC
>JAFGNU010000045.1 GCA_016926875.1 Anaerolineae bacterium
GTTTGGCGATGGCCTGATAGCTCAGCCCTTGCTTGCGCAGTTGGCGTACTTGAGCAACTACTTCAGGCGGATATCGCTTACAGACGCGTAATATCCGGAAATTAATCACGGGAAGAAAGACGCGTGAGAACAACAACTGAGGAACTGGACAGGCCCTGCCAGTGAGGTAAACTGGCAGGGTTTTTGTATCGGGCTGAACAGAAGGCGAGATGTCGATGGTGTTCCGGGTGATTCTTTTTCTGTGGGAGTTCCTGATGGATGTGCTGGCAGTCAGCCGGCTGAGCGATGAGGAAAAGGAGCTGGAGCTCTTGCTGTTACGACAGCAGCTGCGGATCGTGGAGCGAAAACAAGAGCGTGGACCACAAATCCCGCGGTGGCAGAAAGTGCCGCTGGCGATGTTAGCGGTCCGGCTGAAAGCGCGAGCAAGGAATGGACGAACGGCATTGGAAGCAAGCGTGCGGTTGTTCAGACCGGCGACCGTGGTCGGCTGGCATCAGGCTATCGTGCGGCGGAAGTGGACTTACCTGCAGGAAAGAAAACCGGGACGACCGCCGATTGATGCGGAACTGGAGCGCTGGATCCTGCAGGTGGCGAGAGACAATCCGGGCTTAGGGTATGAAAAGCTGGCTGGCGAGTTGCGCAAACTGGGGTTCCAGGTGAGCAAGACAACCGTCGGCATCGTGTTGGAACGCTATGGTGTACCTCCAGCCCCAGAACGGGGACGGCAGGGCAGCTCGTGGCGCGTCTTCCTGAATCACTACAAGGACCAATTCCTGGCGTGCGATTTCTTCACCGTCGAGACCTTGACGCTGCAAACGCTGTACGTGCTTTTCTTTCTGGAACATGGCACGCGGCGGGTGCATCTGGCCGGCTGTACCGCCCATCCCACTGGGGCATGGGTGACCCAACAAGCGCGGCAAATGACGTGGGCGTTACAGGACCGCGAGCTGCCCATGCGTTATTTGATCCACGACCACGACACCAAGTTCACCGACGCGTTTGACATCGTGTTCGAGTCGGAAGGTGTGGAGTTGGTGGATATACCCTATCACGCACCGAACGCCAATGCTCACGCCGAAAGGTGGGTACGGTCAGTGCGTGAAGAGTGCCTGGACAAGGTGATCATCCTCAACGAGCGTCATTTACGCCGCGTCTTGCACGAGTACGTCGAGTATTACAACACCCGACGTCCTCATCAAGGTCTTGAACAGGACAGTCCAATGGGTATGTTCCCAGCTTCCCAACAGGGCACGGTGCGCTATCGGAAGGTGCTGGGCGGCATCATTCGAGATTACTACCGTGAGGCTGCCTAGGGCTGGATTTCCCCGTAGATTAATTTTCGGATACTACGCGATTTCCGCTTGTTTTAAATTATCAACAGTTTAGAGGGGAGTACCCGCACTCCACGGGTTGACAAGGAAAAGCAATAGTGCTATCCTGGTTAGTAAGTAAGGATTCCTAACTATCTTCTGCTGGCTGGTTCCTGCCCCGCACTAGCCATCCAGCAGGAGTGATTGTTTTAGGAGGTGCAGACTACAGTCGTTCCCAATCCGTTACCTTAGCGACTATTTGTTTTATTAGACAATATTTTCAGGAGAGAACCGAAATGAAACGCGTCCTCATTTTTGCCCTGGTCCTGGTTATGAGCATTTTGGCCGTGGTGCCCTCGGCGGCACCAAGCCCTGCCGAAGCGCGCCAGGACAAGGTCCTCGAAATCTACATCACCGGCCTGACCGAAGACACGATGGCCTGGTTCAACGATGTAGCCTTTCCTGCCTTCGAAGCCGATCACCCTGGCGTCACCTGCGAAATCCTGACCGGCGGCTGGGGCGACTTTGACGTGACCGTCGCAGGCTGGATCACCACCAGCGAAGGCCCCGACATCATCTACCTTGGCTCCGAATATGCCGCCACCTACGGCGATCTGCTGATGGACCTCGACTCGTACTTCGCCGAGTGGGCGGATTGGGAGCAGTACCTGCCTGCGGCGGTCGATACCGTCACCTACGACGGGCACATTCGCGGCCTGCCGCTGCTCATGAGTCCACGCCCCATCTTCTACCGCTCCGACCTGATGGTTGGTGAAGCGCCCCTGACGTTTGCCGACGCCCTCGAATTCGCCAAAGCGAACACGATCATCGAAGATAATGCCGCCAAGCAGTGGGCGTTCATGGACATCGGCAACGACCTGTTCGACGCGCAGGAATTCATCGCCTATATCTGGTCGGCGGGTGGCGAGCTGTACAATGAAGACGGTACCAGCGCTTTCGACAGCCCTGAAGTTGCCGAAGCCATGCAGTACATGTACGATCGCCGCCGCATCATGCGCCCGACTGAAGACACCGCCGGCCTGCCGCCCATCGAGGGCACGGCCCTGGAGTCCGGCATGGTCATCAGCGGCATCTTCCCGATGTGGGCTGTCCCAGCAACCAGCGACCCCATCTGGGACAACGTCGCGATTGAACCCTATCCGGCTGGCGAAAATGGCGCCCCCCTGATCCAGGTCTTCATCGACTGGCTTTCGGTTCCGGCCTATGCCCAGGACCCCGAACTGGCCGTCGAATTTCTCAAGTTCATCGGCAGCCAGGACAACGCCATCGCGTTGAAGGATGTTGCTGGCTTCACCCCGACCCGCCAGGATGCCTGGGAACAGATCAAGGCAACCGATCCGGTCTGGTCGAAGTTGCTGGATGTGACGGTTGAATATGGCCGGGCCTTTTCCGACATCCGCGCCAGCGCCGAACTGCGCCCGCTCATCTTCGAACAAATGACCCTGTACCTGACCGACCAGCAGAGCCTGGAAGACACCCAGCAAATGCTCAAGGAAGAGTACGACTATATCCTCGAAGAAAACGGCTATCTTGACTAGTCTGCTGGTAATGCAGCAATGGGGGAGAGCCTGGGCGCTCTCCCCACAGTATTCCAACCTTGAATGTTTTTATTGAGAACTGAGCGAGCATACGATGGCATCAGAAGCCCGTGGTTTCACCCTGGAATGGGCGCTCTATACGGTTATCTTTATTGTTGTATCGAGCGTGATCTTAGGCTATCTGGCCCAGTCGATTGCACGGGTGTTCAAGCTGTCTAAGGCGGAACAGCGCAAGGTCTTCTGGGGGTTCACGTTTGCCGGGCCATGGATCGTCGGGTTCCTCATCTTTGTGCTGGGGCCTGCGCTGGCATCCTTCTACTACAGCTTCACCGATTACAAGCTGGGCGAAGAGATCAAGTGGATCGGGCTGGATAACTACCGCAGACTGCTGCTATCCGAAGGGCGGCAGGGGCGGCAGTTCAATACGTCTATGCTCAATTCGTTCTACTACGCCCTGCTGGGTGTTCCTCTGCAAATCTCAGCTGCCCTGGCGATGGCGATACTGCTCAACAAGGATATTCGCGGCATTCGCATTTTTCGCATGATCTTCTACATGCCGGTGATTCTGGCGGGTGGCCCGGCGATTCTGCTGGCGTGGCGCTATATGCTGGCTTCGAACGGCGGCTTTGTCAACGAAGCCATGCGCAAGCTGGCCGATACCTTTTTTGTCTTCGACTATCTCTACCGCCTGTTTATCTACCTGATGGAAGCCTTCAACGGTTTTTATATCGGCATTATGCGCGGTGACCCGTTGGGACCGCTGAAATACACTATGCCAGCTTTCATTGCGACGCTGCTACTGCTGGCGCTGGCGCGCGGCGAATGGTCAAAAGGCAAGCGCGTGCTGGCCTGGCGCGGAGCGCAGTTGATCGGAATCGCCATATCGTTCTGGCTGGTCGCCAAGGGCCTGACACGCCAACCGATCAACCCGGCCTGGATTTGGGCGGGTGGAGGTGTAGCGCTGGCCAGTATTCTGGCATTGGCTTATCACAACCGACGCGAAGTTTTGTATGTGCAGATAGCTACCCTGATCAGCGTTGTGGCCGTTGCCGGGCTGGCGCTGGATCATGCTGATTTCGAGCTGGCTGGGAGCGAAGCGTGGCGCTATTTGATCCCATTGGCGGCGGTGGGGGCAGCCGTTGGCGCATCGCTGGCGGGCCGCTGGACACGTCCCAAAGTGGCGGCGCTGTGGGCCGTGACGGGCCTGTTCGGGCTGATCGTGCTGGCGAGCCTGGCTCCCGACCAGTTTGATAGGGGCCGCCTGGAAATCCTCACGCGCTACCTGACTTTCGGTAGCACGATCAAGCACAAGGCGGACCTGGATTACCTGCAAACCACCTATCCCGCCTGGCTGGCATCGGCAGTGTGGTTCTATGGCCTGGCCGTTGCGTCTTTGCTCGGAGTGGCCCTGCTCGACACCCATTATCCCCGCGCACGCCGCGCGGTAGTGACCGGGGCGTTGGTCTTCTTTGCGCTGATAACGGCTGGCTCGCTGCTCGACGGCTGGCGCTATTTCGACGCATTTCTGGATGTGGCGCGGGCAGCAGGCAAGCCCAACTATCATTTCGCATTGTTTCACGAAGCTGTGGCCGAATTCCCCGACAAAACGCGCGTCCCGTTGTGGATGAACAGCGAGTTGTGGTCTAAACCGTCGCTGATCTTGATCACGATGTGGAGTTCGGGCACCGGTATGCTGATCTTTTTGGCGGCGTTGAAAGGGGTGCCGCGCGCGCTGTACGAGGCCGCCGAAGTCGATGGTGCCAGCGCGATCCAACGCTTCTTCCGCATCACCCTGCCGATGATCTCACCCGCCATGTTCTACAACGTCGTAATCGGCATGATCGCCGCCCTGCAAACATTCGAGAGCATCTATATTTTGCAGACGCCGCTCACGCGCGACAGCCTGTCTTCGGCGGCGTTCCTGCTCTACAGCCGCACCTTCACAGAGCTGCGCATCGGAGAAGGAGCAGCTATGTCGTGGATTCTGGTCGCCATTATTCTGACGCTGACCATTCTACAGTTTCGCTACAGCCGCAGTTGGGTACATTACGAGTCATAAGGAAAACATCAGCCAATGGCATCCCCTACGCAAGCGCGTAATACCGCCGATCTTGGCCGTCAGGATTTCATTCGCCTGGCCCGGCGCAGCGCCCGGCCACTTCGGAAGGTGCTGCTCTATACCGTGCTGGTGCTCGGCTCGTTGTTCTTCCTGTTTCCGCTGGCCTGGATGGCCGGGACCTCGCTCAAGACTATCGACGAAGTCGGGCGCTCGCAGCTCAACCTGCTGCCCGCCGATCCCCAGTGGATCAACTATGACAAGCTGCTGCACGAAGAGGCATTTTACCGCGCCTATATTAACAGCACCTTCATCGTCACACTGGTGCTGATCGGAACCGTTACGTCCGTCTCGCTGGTGGCGTTTTCGTTCAGCCGGTTGGAGTGGAAAGGGCGCAACGTTGTTTTCGCCATGATGATGAGTACGCTCATGCTGCCCTACCAAGCTACTCTGGTGCCGCAGTATGTCATGTTCAACAAACTGAGTTGGATTCGCACCTTCAACCCCATCACGCTGCCCGGCTTTTTTGCCGGGGGGGCGGCACTGATCTTTTTGCTGCGCCAGTTCATGATGAGCATCCCCAAAGAGCTCGACGAAGCAGCCATGATCGATGGCGCCAACCCGCTGCAAATCTGGTGGCTCATCATCATGCCGCTGTCGCGCCCGGCAGTGGCGACGATCTCCGTGTTCCTGTTTGTGGGCCAGTGGAACAACCTAATGATGCCGCTGATATACCTGCAAAAACCGGCCCTGTACACGCTGCCGATCTATGTGGCCCAAAAGCTCAATTTGCAGGAAGTGCCGCTGCCCTGGCAGGACGTGATGGCTGCCAGCGTCCTGTTCGTTATTCCGGTGCTGGTTGTCTTCCTGTTTGCCCAGCGCTACTTCATCGAGGGTATCACCACGACCGGTTCCAAAGGATAACGCGATCATGCAGCAGTTCATGCACAGTTTCGACGGCTCGCAGGCCCCCGCCGATATCCTCGCCGCTGTGGAACAGGGCGAGATCGGCGCTTTTTGCCTGTTTGCGCACTGGAACGTTGATAGCATCGCCCAGCTTCGTGCGCTTAACGAGTCACTGGCGCGGGCTGCTGCGCGCGGGGGCCAGCTCCCGCCCCTGATCGGGATCGACCAGGAAGGCGGCCAACTCGTTGCTATCGGCCACCCGGCCACCGAACTGCCGGGTAACATGGCGCTGGGCGCGACGCGCTCGCCCCAACTGGCCGAACAGGCAGGACGTGTGTTGGGGCGTGAACTGTTGGCGCTGGGCCTGAATATGGATTTTGCCCCGTCGCTGGATGTCAACCTGAATCCAGCCAGCCAGGCGGTCGGCGTGCGGTCCTTTGGAGCCGATCCACTGCTGGTGGCCAAGCTTGGCACGGCCATGATCCGGGGCATACAGGCCGAAGGCGTGATCGCTGTGGTCAAACACTTTCCAGGCCATGGCGCGACCGAGAGCGATACACACCATGTGGCGGCGGTTGTGCCCCACCCCCTGGAGCGGATGAACCAGATCGAACTGGTGCCTTTCCAGGCCGCGATTCAGGCAGGTGTCCCTGCGATCATGACGACGCATGTTATTTTTGCCGCGCTGGATGCCGAGCGTCCAGCCACCGTTTCGCCCGCCATCCTGGATGGCTACCTGCGGCGCGAGATGGGCTTTCGGGGCACTATCATCACCGATGCAATGGATATGTACGCAGTCGCGCGGCTGGGGGCAGAAACCAGTATCCAGATGGCGCTGGAAGCCGGGGCCGACCTGATAGTGTTGGCACACCTGCCCGACCAGCTCGAACTCAACCGGCGGCTGCGCGACCGGGCACGCCCCGATGCCCTGGCGCGAATCGATGCGCTGCGGGCGGCTGTCCCGCACGAGCTGCCCCCGCTGGACGTGGTGGGCTGCGCCGAACACCAGGAGATCGCCCAGACCATCGCCGACCAGTCCATCACGCTGGTACGCGACGGCGGGCATGTACCGCTGCGTCTCCGCCCGGACCAGACGGTAGCTGTCATCACGCCGCAGGCACAGAACCTGACACCCGCCGATACATCTTCTTCGGTGCAGATTGCACTGGCCGATGCCATCCGGCAGCGGCACCCGCGCACACAGGCATTCCAACTGCCCCGGCAGGCAGCCGAAGCCGATATCCGCGCGATTCTGGCAGCATCTGCTAGCGCTGACTGCGTTGTGATAGGCACCATCGTGGCCGATCACGACGAGTCTCAGGCGGCGCTGGTGCGCGCGGTGCACAGGCGCGGCCAGCCGCTGATCGTGGTTGCACTGCGCACCCCCTATGACATCGGTGCCTTTCCAGAGATCGACACCTATCTATGTGCGTACGGAATTCGAGCCGTGTCGACCGAGGCTGTAGCGCGAGTCTTGTTCGGTGAAATCGAGGCGGTGGGAGTGCTGCCGTGCCCGATTCCCGCTTTGGCCTAGTACCCGGCAGCAGCCCCTGTCACACCCAAAGGAGCCTGGCATGACTGGTATGATGGGACGGTGGCTTGGGCTGGTGGTCAGCAGCGCCCTTCTGATCGCGCTGTTAGCGGCAAACAGCACCGCGCACCTGGCAGCCGCCGGGCAAACGTGGTGCGTCTCCGTCTGGTATCCTTCCGCCGAGCATCCGGGCGGCTACCAATCGATTCTGGATCATGCCGCCGTGATCGACGAGATCAACCCGTTCTGGTACGCGGCCAACCCCGATGGAAGTTTGCTGCTTCAGAATGGCGCCGAGAACGCGGAGAAGCTGGCCGTCTGGCGGACGGCGGGCCTGCGCATCCTACCATCGGTCGCCAACGCATCCCCCTTCGCCATCAGCGATCCAGACACGCGCGCCCGCCACATCGACGCGCTGACTGCCCTGGTTGAGCGCATGGATTACGACGGGATCGATATTGACTATGAAGAATTTCCACTTGCAACGCGCGACGATTTTTCGGCCTTCATCGAAGCGCTCGCCAGCGAGCTGCATACCAGGGGGCGGCTGGTGTCGGTTACTGTGCATGCAAAGACGACCGATCAGCCCGCCTGGGAAGGAGCAGCGGCTCAAGACTGGGAGCGGCTGGTTCCGGCGGTTGATATCTTCCGCATTATGACCTACGACTACCACAGCCTCGCCAGCCGCGAACCGGGGCCGATTGGCCCGCCGCAGTGGGTGCTGGACGTGCTGGCCTATGCGGCATCGGTGACGAGTCTGGACAAAGTGCGCCTGGGTGTGCACTTCTACGGCTACCGCTGGCAGCGCGGAACCGCTGCGATTGCAACCTGGGAAAGCACCCAACGCGCGCTGGAAAAATTCGGGTTGGCCTATGAGTATGAACCGGGCATAATGGAGGCAGTCTTGAAGATCGCAGTGGTCGGACTGCCCAAACAAACCATTTATGTCGCCGACGCGGTCGGGTTGGAATTCAAGCTGGAACAGGTCCTGGCAGCCTATCCCGATCTGGGCGGACTCGCTATCTGGGGGATTGGCGGCGAAGACCCGGCCCTGTGGGATGTCGTACAGCGTTATCGCCAAGGTGAATGCCATCTGTGACCGTGTATAGTACAGCTAACAAAGCCACACACAGCCAGCTCAGGGAACACAACCGGCAGCTCCTTTTGCGTGCTATCTACGAAGGCGTGGCCGATAACCGCGCCGCCCTGGCCCAGGAAACACAGCTCGCCAAGCCGACTGTCTCCGAGCTGATCGGCGAGTTGATCGAAGAAGGGCTGCTGATCGAAGAAGGGCGCGGGCATTCGACACGTGAGGGCGGCAAACGCCCACGCCTGCTGAAATTTGTTCCCGGCGCGCGGCATGTCATCGGCCTATCGGTAAACGACGATTACGTCATGGGCGCGCTCGCCTACCTGGACGGGCGCATCGTCGCCCGCCACTATACCGATCTGGACGGGGCACAGGGTGAGGTCGTGGTGGCGGTGGTGTGCGAAACGATCAACGGCTTGTTGGCGCAGCTTGACGCGCCGCTGTTGTGCATCGGAATCGGCGTGTCGGGCGCGGTCGATGCGAAGGCCGGGATCGTGACGTATGCACCGCTGTTAGGCTGGCAGCAGGTGCCGCTGGCCGAACGGATCGAGGCGATCTACCAGACACCGGTCTACCTGGCGAACAGCACCGCCCTGGTAGCGATGGCCCAGTTTGTCTACGGCCCCACCGACCCGGTCAACTGTTTTGCTGCCGTGCGCATGGGCAGCAGTGTAGGTGTCGGGCTGGTGGTCAATGGGGCGATCTATGATGGCGGCGGGGAAATTGGCGCGCTGCGCATGGCGTCTGGTAGCCCGGTAGATGTCCGGCCCGAAGACACCGGTCGTCTGGATACCTTTCTGGGCTGGCCCTATGTGCGCCAGCGTGCCCGCGAGCTGTGCGAGGCCTACCCGTACCCTAACCGGCAGTTCAACGCTGGTGATCCGCTGTCGTACCTGCACATTCGCTACGCCATCCAGAACGGCGATCCGGCAGCACTGGCCTTGCAGGACGAACTGAGCCAGCATTTGGCCCAGGTTTTTGCCTGGATTATCGGCCTGCTGACGCCAGACCACATTTCGCTGGCCGGGCCTATCGCCGACCTGGGCGAGACGATGCTGGAGCAGACCGTCGCGTATACGCGGGACTTGGTGTGGCCTGATCTGATCCAAACCGTTACGTTTTCGCTGACTGAAGCATCGAGCCTGGTAGCCGTAGGCGCGATTGCACAGGCGCTGCATCGTGAACTGGGGCTGGTATGATGGCGGCACAACTGGGCATTATCACCAACAACCAGCACCAGGTCTTTCAGCGCGCCGTTATTGCTGGTATACGCGAGGTAGTCGAGACACACGGCCTGGGGCTGCTGATCGATTCTTACGCGGACGACGAAACGCACCCCCGACCTGTTACGCTCGACTACCACGCGGTAGAGGGCGTGTGTGTGATTGCCGACGCGGCCCCGGTCGATTTGCTGCAAGCGATGGTCGCAGCGGGCAAGCCGGTCTCGCTGGTCAGCCATCGGGTGCCGTCGCTGCCGATACCGACCGTCAGCGCCGACAACATGCAGGGAGTGGGCGAGCTGGTGCAGCATGTGGTCGAAGGCTGCCAGCGGCAGCAGTTAGTTTTCATTCGCGGGCTGAGCGGACAGTGGGATGCAGACGGGCGCGAAAACGCCTTCCGGCAGGAAATCATGCGCTACAATTTGCACGTTCCCCCCGCGCACATGCTGCGCGGCGACTTTTCGGCCAGCATGGCAGCGCATTCGCTCCAGACCCTGATAGCAAACGGGGCACGGTTCGATGCCGTGATAGCTGCCGATTACCTGATGGCGATTGCTGCCGTAGAGACGCTGCGCGGCGCGGGCTATCGCGTGCCCGATGATGTGTCGGTAGTAGGGTTTGGTGATGCGCGGGAAGCCGAAGCTGCCGGGTTAACGACCGTAGCTGCCGATGTGGTCGAACAGGGACGGCGCGCCGCCCGCCAGTTGCTCAGCCAGATCAACGGGCTGCGCATTCGCGGTATGACCGTGCTCAGCGTGCGCCTGATCGTGCGCGACACCTCTCTGCCTCAGTCTGTCAACCTCCCGTAGATACGGTAATGAATGTCAAGGTATGCAGAGCAGTAAATATCCACCGCCAGAGGCGGTGGCTTTCAATGGCGCACCTGGAAGGTGCGCTCTTACCTACTCTGGTCTAGTCAAACAGACCCCGTTGATGGGCTTCGTCTGCTCTATCCTTGGCTTCTTGCCATTTCACGCAGCGCCGGATTTTCTCTTCGTCCAAGCCAATCGTGCTCACGCAATAGCCGCGTGACCATAGGTGACCGCTCCGGTAGCGTTGGCGCAAGTGTTCGAAGCGATTGAATACGCGCTTCACGTGGTTGCCCACGTCATCTCGCAGCACACGGTAGCGATATTTTGGACAGAATACGATATGATACTTGCACTCGTAGATTGAATGCGACAGCTTTTTGAACTCACGGGTCACTATGAACCTCCTTGAAGTTCGCACCTTCCAGGGCAGTTTATGATACCCCTTCTCACGGTCTAACCTTTTTATCAGACCACTCCCACAGGTAGTGGGTTTCTTCGCTGACTAAGTTCTGCTGCCACTTGATGTTCCACGAAGGCGTCAATATCCAAAGCCGTTATAACATCCGGATTTTTGCTGCCGATGACGCTGATGTAATGTTTTGGAGTGCTGCTTTCACGGTAGCGCCGCTTCAGGTATTTTTCAAAATCACGAAGTGTTTCTTCCACTGCCTTGCCTCTTGACAACTGGGGTCATCATCTGCCTAAACTGTAACTCAATACCAATGTGCTCAGTGTAATGACAGTTATGCCCCACGTTTGCGGGGAAGTACCCCCACGCGCCAACGTATGACAATAAGCACTATCACGCTTTTTCGGCGCGTGTTATCCTGTCTGCAAATCAACTACGCTTGATTCAACTGAATTTGCCGTACAACAGTTATCGTTTTGAGGACACTCATTTTGACGCCACAGACGGTTGATGTGTTGGTCATCGGCGGGGGGGCAACCGGCGCAGCGGCCCTGTATGACCTAGCGCGGCGCGGCGTGCGCGCGCTGCTCGTCGAGCAAAACGATTTCACGACGGGCACATCGGGGCGCTATCACGGTTTGCTGCATTCCGGCGGGCGGTATGCCGTGCGCGACCCGGAAACCGCCCAGGAATGTATCGCCGAGAACACGATTCTGCGCCGGATCACGCCCTTCGCCATTGAGGATACGGGCGGGCTATTCGTCGCCACGCTGGATGACCCGGCAGATTTCCCCGCGCAGTGGGTCACAGGCTGCGCTGCTGCCGGTATCCCCACCGAACAGCTCACGCCGGAGCAGGCGCGCGCTCAGGAACCCGCCCTGACCCCCAACATCACCGCCGTGTACCGTGTGCCGGATGCGTCGGTGGATTCGTTCGACCTGATTCACGGGTTTATCGCGGCGGCGCGCACCTACGGCTGCAAGACCCTGATCTACCACCGTGTCACGCAGTTAATCCACGAGGGCGATACTATCGTCGGCGCGCGGCTTGAAGACACGCGCACCGGGGCCACGCGCATCATTCACGCCGCCTGCATCCTGAACGCCGCCGGCCCCTGGGTGAGCGTGATCGCGGGCCTGGCGGGAATAGCCGTCGAGGTGAAGTTTGACCGGGGCGCGATGATCGCCATGAATATGCGCTGGGTGAACACCATTGTCAACCGCCTGCGGCCCGCTGCTGACGGCGACATCCTGGTGCCGGTCGGGGCGGTGTGCGTGCTGGGCACCACCTCCGTCATGACCGATCACCCTGACGATTACCGCATCGAGCCGTGGGAAGTCAGCAAGATTTTGAACGAAGCCGAAGCCGTCGTGCCGGGCATTCGCTACGGGCGCGCGCTGCGCGCGTGGGCGGGGGTGCGCCCGCTCTACGAATCGCCCGCAGCGCATCATAACGACACCGCAGGCCGCGCTGTCATGCGGACGTTTTCCGTACTCGATCACGCCGCGTTACATGGCGTGCGCGGGCTGGTGACGGTGGTCGGCGGCAAGCTGACCACCTGCCGCTTGATGGCGGAACAGACGGTCGATGTTGTGTGCCAGCAGATCGGGGTAACCGCGCCCTGCACCACCGCCCGCGAAGTGCTCCCCGGCGCAACCACCCGCTACCACCGCCTCGATCAGCGGCTGCACCGCCTGGAACACGGCGAAACCCCCGGCGAACTGATCTGCGAATGCGAAATGGTCACGCGCCCTCAGATTGAACAGGCTATTGCCGCCTATGGCGATCAGCCGGTCGCGCTGGACGATCTGCGGCGCGATCTGCGGATCGGGATGGGGCCCTGCCAGGGCGGTTTTTGCAGCTACCGCGCTGCCGCCATTCTCCAGGAAGTGAAAGGGCACAGCGCTCTAGAAACCAACCGCGCTTTCGCGGCGTTTGTGCGCGAGCGCTACCAGGGCGTCAGGCCGTTGTTGTGGGGGCACCAACTGCGCCAGTTTTACCTGGATGAGCTGATCTACCGCCGCACGTTGGGTCTGGACTGGCTGACCGGTGATTATGACCCGCATGAGAATGTCTACGCAGAGGGGGATCATGACTAAGACCACACAAACAGGTTCGGATGTGATCGTGATCGGCGCAGGGCTGGCGGGCCTGACCGCCGCCGTCCATGCTGTACAGACGGGGGCCACCGTGCGCCTGATCGCGCAGGGCTGGGGCCAGCAGATCGTCACACCGGGCTGGATCAGCGTGTGTGACCGGGCGAAAGACGACGTGATCGCGGAACTGCGCGGCTATGCGGCGCTGCACCCCGCGCACCCCTACGCGCTGGCCGGGGATGAGGGCATGATTGACTGCCTGGAGCGCTTCCGCGCGATCACCAAAGCCATCGGCGTGCCCTACGGCGCGTGCGTCAAAGCTGGGCACAACCTGCGGTTGACAACCCTGTTGGGCGCGATCCAGACGCCGCTGCTGGCCCCAGCCAGCATGGTCAGCGGCGACCTGACCGGCGTGACCGGCGAAATTCTGCTGGTGAGCTTTACCGGCTGGCGCGATTTTTACCCCGCGCTGGCCGCCAGCAACCTTGCGAAACAGGGTATCACTGCGCGCGCCGTGCTGGTCGATGCGCCGGGCGCGCCTCAAGCCTGGGACCTGTGGCCGGTCGAACTTGCGCGCCGCTTTGACGACCCGGCCCTGCGCCAGCGCGTGATCGATCAGCTTAGGCCGCATGTTCAGAACGCCGCCAAGATCGGATTCCCGGCGGTGGTGGGACTGGAACAGCACGTTGAAGCGCTCGCGGATTGCACCCAACAGCTTGAGCGTCCCTGCTTCGAGATCGCCACCCTGCCGCCCAGCGTCCCCGGCACGCGCCTGAGCAACCGTTTGCGGCGTTGGCTGCTGCGGCAGCGGGCGCGCGTCCAGATCGGGCACCCGGTCGTGCACGGGATCGTGGAAAACAGGCGCTGCGTGGGGGTAGACGTCGGCGCGCTCGGCCATACCAACCCCTTCTATGCAGACCAGTTCATCCTGGCGACAGGCGGCCTGTATAACGGCGGTATCCAGAGCGACGAGTCCGGCAGGCTGTGGGAGCCGATCTTCGATCTTCCGGTCAAAGGGCCGGGCGGCACCGGGCGCGAAAAGTGGTATCACGCCAACCTGCTGGTCCATCGCGGGCACGCCGTTCACCGCCACACCGGGCTGCGCGTCAATACCCGGATGCAGCCGCTCGACGCGGATGGCGCGCCAGTGCTCGACAATGTGTATGCCGCCGGGCACCTGCTGACCGGGTTCAACCCGCTGACCGATGGCTGCGCGGAAGGGATCGCGCTGGCGACGGCGCTCAAGGCCGTCCAGGTCGCGCTGGCGCTGGAAGCTCAAAAAAGTTACTGACGCTTGCCTGATATTTTAAATTTCGGAGACAGCATCACCCTCACCCCATGGTCCCCGCTCCCATTCGAAGAGCGAAGGGGAGACTTCTGCCTCATGAGCAAGTCCCCTCGCCTGCGCGGCGGGAGCGGGAATGTAGGGGTGAGGGTTGCATGTGACGGTGGATGTTGTTTAGTTTCATAGGCAAGGGGCAGTAGAAACCGCCGGCCAGGAACACGATTAATTATTTTGGCAAAGAATTGAGAATCACAACTTATGACTGACAACGCACAGCACCTGATCGACCTGACAGCCTTCACCGCCGACCACTGCCTGAAATGCAATATCTGTACGGCGGCGTGCCCGGTCGCGTCGATCACGCCGCTGTTCCCCGGCCCCAAAACGGTTGGGCCGCAGGCGCAGCGGATGCGGCTGCCGGGCGCACCGTCGCCCGATCATTCCATTGATTACTGTTCCGGCTGCGGCATCTGTACGCTGGTGTGCCCGCACGGCGTCCGGGTCATGGAGATCAACACGCAGGCCAAAGCGCAGATGACCGCCACACACGGCATCTCGCTGCGCAACTGGTTCTTGAGCCGCAATGAACGGTGGGGCCGCTTGGGAACCCCCTTCGCCCCGCTGATCAATTTCGGGCTGCGGCTGTGGCTGGCGCGCTGGTTCGCGGAAAAAGCGGTCAAAATCTCCGCGCGCGCGCCGCTGCCGCGTTGGGCGGGTTATACCTTCCGGGGGTGGTGGAAAAAGCAAGTCAGGCAGCACCCGCGCCCGGCCCCGGCCTCGGATGCGCAGCGCGTCGTCTATTTTCACGGCTGCTCGACCAACACCTACGAACCGCATATCGGCAAGCTGGCAGTCGCCGTGCTGGAACACCTTGGCCTGTACGTCGAAATTCCGCCGCAAACCTGCTGTGGACTCCCGGCGCAGTCCAACGGCGACTTCAAGGCGGCGCGGCGCTATGCTCGTAAGAATATCGCGTTCCTGGTGGATTACGCGCGGCGCGGGATTCCCATCGTCGGCACGTCGGCCAGTTGCATGACCGCCATCAAGGGCGATTACCAGCATGTGCTCGGCCTGGATGATCCCGACGCGCAGTTGGTCGCGGAACACACGTATGATTTCATGGAATTCCTGGCGAAGCTGCACCGCGAGGGTAAGCTCCCGACCGACTTCCACCCCATCGAACGCGAGTTACCCTATCACGCGCCCTGCCAGCTTAAGGCGCACGGCATGGGCCGCCCGGCGCTGGACGTGCTCGACCTGATCCCCGGTTTGCGCTGCTGGGAAATTGACGCGGATTGCTGCGGGATTGCGGGCACTTACGGGTTCAAAGCGGAAAAGCGCGCCATTGCCGAAACGGTCGGGAAACCGATTGCCGAGCAAGTCGAGGCGGCGAGTGCGGAGGTGGTGGTATGCGATACCGAAACCTGCCGCTGGCAGATCACGTCCCTGACCAACGCGACGACGATCCATCCGGTCGAACTGGTCGCGCAGGCTTACGGACTGACGGTGGACCGTTATACGCCGCCCGTCACCGCGCGCCAGATGTGACTATATTGATCTTGGTACACGGATACACGCGGATTTTTTTATCCGCATCCGCGTTTCATCTCTCCGGCACCATTAGCTCCCCCCCCTGAATAATTCCACAAATCCCCCCCGGCGTCCCCTTCTTATTATACCAAAGGTTGCGATAGGATATGCGTAGCGTTGAGGTTGCATCCTGAAGGCGTGTGTGAGACGGTAAAAAAACGTGTGGCAGGGGCGGTGCTTGCCGCGCCCCTACAGAAAAAATCAAGGGCCGCCTCATGTTTTCGGGCATCCCCTGAGGGGCCGGCGGGATCGCTAGGCTTCCCAGCCCTTGGCGCGTTCGACCGCGTGCTGCCACCCGGCCACCAACGCGGCGCGCTCATCATCGGCCATGCGCGGCTCGAACGCGCGCTCGATGGTCCACTGCTCCGCGAGCGTCTGCACGTCCGGCCAGAAGCCAACCGCCAATCCCGCGAGATAGGCCGCGCCTAGCGCGGTGGTTTCGGTTACCGCCGGGCGCTGCACCGGCACGCCAAGCACATCGGCTTGAATCTGCATCAGCAGGTTGTTGTTCGCCGCGCCGCCATCGACCCGCAGCGCGCTGAGTGTGATCCCCGAATCGCGGTGCATGGCGTCGAGCACGTCTTTGCTTTGCAGCGCAATGGCGTTGAGGGTCGCGCGGGCGATGTGCGCGCGCGTCGTGCCGCGTGTCATGCCGAGCAGCGTCCCGCGTGCATAAGCGTCCCAGTGCGGCGCACCCAATCCCACAAACGCCGGGACCAGATACACGCCGTCCGCGCTTTCGACGCTGGCGGCGAGCGCTTCGACTTCCGACGCGCTTTTGATGATCTGCAAGCCGTCCCGCAGCCACTGGACCGCCGCCCCGGTGATAAATATGCTGCCTTCCAGCGCGTAAATCACCGGCCCACCGTCCAACTGCCAGGCCAGCGTCGTCAGCAGTCCCGTATCCGACGTGACGCCGCTTTCGCCCGTGTTGAGCAGCAAAAAGCTGCCGGTGCCATACGTGTTTTTCGCCATGCCGGGCGAGATACACGCCTGCCCGAAGGTCGCTGCCTGCTGGTCGCCCGCGATCCCCGCCAGCGGCACCGCCGCGCCGAGAATATGCACCGCGCTCTCGCCATACACCGCGCTCGACGGTTTGACCTCCGGCAGCAGGCGGCGCGGAATCTTCAGGTAGTCGAGAATCTCGGCATCCCATGCGCCGTCATAGATGTTATACAGCAGCGTGCGGCTGGCGTTGCTCACGTCGGTGATATGAAGCGCGCCGTCGCTCAAGTTCCACATCAACCACGTATCGACCGTGCCAAACGCGAGTTCGCCCGCCTCAGCGCGCGCCCGGATACCCGGCACGTTGTCGAGCAGCCACGCCACTTTGGTGCCCGAAAAATACGCATCGGTCACCAGCCCGGTTTTGGCGCGGATTGCCTGGTCGAACCCGTCGGCGCGGATCGCATCACACAGCGGAGCGGTGCGGCGGCACTGCCACACAATCGCGTTATAGACCGGCTCGCCGGTGGCGCGATCCCAGATCAGCGTCGTTTCGCGCTGGTTGGTGACGCCAATCGCCGCCACGTCCGCCGCGCCGATCTTTTGCTGATCCAGCACCGCCCGCGCCACGTCGCGCTGCGTGCGCCAGATGGCGTGCGGATCATGCTCCACCCAGCCGGGTTTGGGGAAGTGCTGGGTAAATTCCTGCTGCGCGGTCGCCGCCGGTTTTCCGGCTTTGTCAAACAAAATCGCGCGGGAACTGGTCGTGCCCTGGTCGAGAGCTAAAATATATTTCGCCATGCCGTTTAAATACCTTTCGCGAGTCTAACGTCTGCACAAAAAATGAGCGCTGCATCTGCTCCCATTATACACCGCCCGGCGCTGCAAGCACCGGGCTACATACCGTAAGGGCCGCAAGCGACCCTTCCTGGCAGCGTCGTTGCGATGTTACCCAATCCACTTCCACACGGCGGTCGCCGACGATTGTATTGTTCCGACACCTGCCGCCAACGCGCCAAACATTCTACATCAAGCCCTGGTTGATCTTGAAACCGGGGTTGCTTATTTTATGATTCTCCGGATATTTGAGTAAAGAATCCGCCACGGATGGAGTTTTTGATCCCCACAGGTATCATTCATGACTACTTTCGCGAGGCTGCCTAGGCGGAAACGCGTGCGTTTATGAGGTTTTTTGGGGTTACGGGGTCGTCGCTGGAAATTGCCTAAGCAACCCCAGTCTCAGGATTTTTCTGGGAGACAAAAGAGAGCGTCAATACGTACCGGTTGGTTTATCTCCATTGCACGATTCGCGGCAATTCCCAGCATAATCGATGCTGCCCCATCAATGTGAGAGGCTGTTCGATTAAATGGATCGCGGGGCGGATCAAGCGAAAACAGTTGCTCAAGCATGATCGGGTCCGCGCCTCCGTGACTACCCTCTTTACCAGGAGGAACCTCGACATCGTAACCTTCCCCAAACATGGGGAGCACGCGAATCGCGGCCCGTTTGAACGGCCCTTTGCTAGCCTGGAGATTATGCGCTTCACCCTGGCCCGATACGAGATTCACATTTTCGACCACATTCAGTTCAA
>JAFGNU010000046.1 GCA_016926875.1 Anaerolineae bacterium
GGACAGCCTGAACTACCCGGACAACCCCAGCCACGAAAGCTGGATGCCCAACTTCAACAAGGCCGAGGACCTGCTCCAGAACTTTGTCACGCTGTACGGTGGCACCCCCGGCCTCGATATGGACGCCGAACTCGACAAGCTAGTTGAGGACCTGCAAGCGGTCTTCGACGAAGTGGAGTAAGCGTAACGTATAGTTAGCCTGTGAGCAGCTACCAGCCGGTGGCTGCTCACTCTATACTACCCCCGTCATTAACAATGTGATGATCAGCAGTTTGGGAGTATCCTCATGACAGCCAGTAGCGGAGTGGTTGCCCTGGAGCAACCCGCCAAAACACAAGGGATGTCGCTTGACAAAAAGCGGCAAATATGGGGATGGATCTTCCTGTCCCCCTGGATTTTTGGTTTCTTTGCGTTTACCGCGTTGCCAATGGTGGCTTCGCTGCTTTTCTCGTTTACCGACTTTGACCTGAATGCGGCTGACGAAATTAGCTTTATCGGGCTAAGAAACTACCAACACTTGAGCGAAGACCCGCGCGTCGACGAGTCGTTGATGGCAACGTTCAAGTTCTCGTTGATTGCGCTGCCGTTAGCAATCTCGCTGCCGGTCTTGCTCGCGTCCCTGTTGAATTCAAAGCATCTTCTGGGCAAGACTATCTTCCGTACCTTGTTCTACATGCCCTACATGGTCCCGGTTGTGTCTGCCACCTATATTTGGGGTGGTGTGCTGAATTCGGAAACGGGTTGGATTAACCGCTTCCTCGAAGAAGTGATCGGCCTCTCCAACGGCCCTGACTGGCTTTTCAGCACGACCTGGATCTACCCGGCACTCAACATTATCGGGTTGTGGGGCATCGGCAACGCCATGCTCTATACACTGGCCGCGATGCAGGGCGTGCCCACCGAGCTATACGAAGCGGCGCGTGTAGATGGCGCCAGCCCTGTTGGCACCTTCCGGCACATTACTTTGCCCATGATCTCGCCCGTTATTTTCTACAACCTGATCTTGAGCGTGATCGGTCTGTTCCGCTATTTTGATACACCCTTCATCCTCAAAGAAGGATCGGGTGACCCCGGCGGGGCGACGATGTTCTTTAACATCCATCTGTACAAAACAGCCTTTTCGTTCAAGCAAATGGGCTACGGGTCTACATTAGCCTGGCTGCTGTTCGCGATGGCGATGGGCGCGACTGTTCTTCTGTTCATTACGGCCCGTTACTGGGTCTATTACGCTGCCGGAGAGGAATAATCATGGCTACTACCACACCTAACCGCTATCCGGCATCGCCCTTTTTCAATAAGCAGCTCCAGCGGTTTGGGGCAACAGGGCTTATTACCCTATTCGCCCTGATTCTGGCACTTGTGTTCTTGATGCCCTTTGGCTACGGTGGGATCACCGCGTTTAAGGATAAAGAGCAAATTACCCGCAGCGCCAAAGGCTCGATTTTGCCGTTGGACCCGTCGTACTACACCTATCCCACCTTTGAATACGACGGGGAAACGCTCGACGTATACGAAGTTGAGGCAGGTGACCAGACCTACCAGTGGGCTTTGGTTGAAGAAAACAAGGACACCGGTCAGGCGACTTACGTCGACATTGAACAGCCGGGCGAGTTAATTACTGTGACCAGTGGTGCGGCTGTCATCAATTCGGATGTGGTCGAAGATATCAAAGCTACCAAGCTGACGGCTGAGCTGGAAATCTTCAAGGTCCCGATGGAAGACGGCTCGATCAGAGAACTGGCTGCGGTCAACAAGACGCGCAAAGCCGTCACGTTTGTCGATCCCGACAATCCCGAAGCCGGGACGATTGAATGGGAAGGCCGTTGGCGTGAGCTGGATATGAAGATGGTCTTTGCCCCGCGTACCGGCAACTTTAAAGAAGCCTGGAATATTGCAGACTTCCCCTTGCTGTTCCGGAACACGTTAGCCATTGCAGCGATCGGGCTAACCGGCACACTTATCTCGTCAGTTTGCGTGGCTTATGCCTTCTCGCGCTTCCCAATCCCCGGCAAGAACATCATTTTCCTGGTGTTGATCGGCACAATCATCCTGCCGAGCCAGGTGCGGTTGGTGCCGACGTATGCTTTCTTCTCGAAGATTGGCTGGACGGGGACCTGGTTGCCGTTGACGGTGCCGCACTTTTTCGCCAACGCCTATAACGTGTTCCTGCTGCGCCAGTACTTCATGACGCTGCCGCGCGAAATGGATGAGGCTGCTATGATCGACGGCGCAGGCCCGCTGACGATTTTGATGCGCATTATCATCCCGCAGTCGTGGCCCGTGATCGTGGCCGTTGGCCTGTTCCACTTCGTTTATGCGTGGAATGACTACTTCGAGCCGATGATCTACTTGCTCGGCAACCCGGACAAAGTGCCGATTTCGGTCGGTATCCAGCAGTTCAATTTCATCTACGACCAACAACCCCACCTGATCCAGGCAACGTCACTGCTTGCCCTGGTGGTGCCGGTAGCAATCTTCTTTTTCGCCCAGCGCTTCTTCATGCAAGGCGTGGTTATCACCGGCGTGGAAAAATAACACACCGGTGTTGGGGGTAGTACTCAGGGGCAGTGGTGGAACCCAAACGCATCGCTGCCCCACCCCTCTATTCCGAAAGATTATTATTCAAGGAACAGCATCATGGTGAGATATTTACTTTTGCTTCTGTTTGTTATTTCTCTTGTCGCCGGGACAGGCACACTGGCCCAGGAAGATGCCGGATTGGCGGTTGATGCCGGTCAGGTGATCGGGCCGATCAGCCCGTATGTCTACGGCTCCAACTTCGGACCGCTGCAAGTGGTCCCGGTAGACTTGATCGAACAGGCGAAAGTCTCCGGCGTTAGCATGTTACGGTTTCCTGGTGGGCGGTGGGGCGATCAAAACAACATCCGGCATGAACAGATCGACGCGTTTATGCGCACCTGCGAACTTGTCGGCGCCGAACCGAGCATCCACGTCCGGCTGGAAGGTGGCACGCCTGAAGCTGCTGCCGAACTGGTGCAGTATACCAACGTCGAGAAAGGGTACGACGTCAAATACTGGGCCATCGGCAACGAACCCAACCTGTTTGACGACTACACGACCGAGGATCTCAACCGTGAATGGCGCCCGATTGCCGAGGCCATGCTCGAAGTTGATCCCAACATTATCCTGATCGGCCCGGACACGTCGCAGTACAGCGGCAACCCGGACACCGATCCCCGCGATCCTGAAGGACGCGACTGGGTGCGTGAGTTTTTGCTTGCCAACGGCGATCTGGTCGATATTGTAGCAGTCCATCGCTACCCCTTCCCGCGCAGCATGTCAAACCCCATCATCACGATTGACGATCTCCGCCAAAACGTAACCGAATGGAACCTGATACTGCCCGCGCTGCGCGCTGTGATCAAAGAGACGACCGGGCGCGATGATATACCGGTCGCCGTCACTGAAGCCAACTCGCACTGGAGCAGCAGCATCGGCGGCGAAGCCACCCCGGATTCGTTTTACAACGCGATCTGGTGGGCCGATGTGCTCGGACGCTTGATCCAGGATCAGTCGGTCATTGTCAACTATTTCGATTTTCAGAGTCACGGTGGACGCGGCGGCTGGGGCTTGCTGGCAAGATATGAGGTTCGGCCTACGTACTACACGTACCAGTTGTATCAGCACTTCGGTACTGAACTCGTTTTTTCCGAGTCGACGGTCGCGGACCTATCGATCTATGCCGCGCTGCGTGATGATGGCGCGCTCACGCTGCTTGTCGTGAATCTGGCCGACGACCCGCAAACATCCTCGCTGGAAGTCGCTAATTTTGAGATCACCGGTCCGGCGGAAGTCTGGCGGTTGGATGCAGAGCACATGGCCGAGCAGCTCGACGACGAAGATCTCAGCGGTTTCGAAATTACCGTTCCCGGCCAGTCCGCTACCCTATACATTCTGCAACCTTCATAACCGGTCTAGAAGGCACAACGGATACTCCCACCAGGATTGAAGGCTGGTTCTGGCTCAGACGTAGAAGGTTGACAAACACGAATCCTCCGGATTTTCAGAGAGAAGACGAGGGGTAGTGAATAAGCGAGCCATAAGCGGCTCGAAACAGGACAAAGACAATACGGCGGTATCGAGATGGCTCGGTACCGCTGATCTGTTCCAGGATAGTAGCGCCGAAGACGGGGTAGCACAGGGCAATTAGGCGTTGGGTCGGTGACTCTCATCGGGCAGAGGAATTGGCGTTCCGTGCCCTGATCCGGGTATTGTGGATAGAAGCATCCTACCTGTAGTCATGAGGAGAAATGTGAACATGAAAGTTTTGTTTATCGGGGGTACAGGCAATATCAGCCTGTCGGTCAGCAGACTGGCGGTTGAACGTGGTTTCGATCTCTACCTGCTCAATCGCGGGCACCTGGGCGTTACCGTCGAAGGCGCAACCACCATCACCGCCGACATCACCCAACCAGAGCAAGTACAGGCAGCATTAGGCAGCCGTCACTTTGACGTAGTCGTCAACTGGATCGCCTACGTAGAGCCGGATATTGAACGTGACATCGCGCTGTTCGGCGGGCGGTGCGGGCAATACGTATTCATCAGTTCTGCATCGGCATACCAGAAACCGCTGACCTATCCTATCATCACCGAATCAACGCCGCTGGCGAATCCGTACTGGCAGTACTCGCGGGACAAAATCCGCTGCGAAGAGCGCCTGATACAAGCATATCGACGGGAAGGGTTTCCCATCACCATTGTGCGCCCCTCGCACACGTATGATACCCGCTTCCCGATTGCAGTCGGCAACTGGGCAAGTTACGTGATCCCCAAACGGATGCTGGAAGGCAAGCCGGTTGTTGTCCAGGGGGACGGCACATCGTTGTGGACGCTGACACATGCCGAAGATTTTGCCAAAGGTTTTGTCGGCCTGTTAGGCCATCCACAGGCAATTGGACACGCTTTTCACATCACATCCGACTTTGTGTTAACCTGGAATCAAGTCTACGAGCAGATCGGCGATGCGTTGGGAGTCAAACCAACTCTGGTGCACATCCCATCCAGGTTTATCGCCAGCGTGGACCCCGATACGGGGGCAGGGTTGCTCGGTGATAAAATGTGGTGCGCTGTTTTCGACAACAGCAAGATCAAGCGCTTCGTGCCGGATTATGTGGCCAGCATCCCGTTTCATGAGGGTATTCGCCGCACGCTGGCGTGGTTTCAGGCAGAGGATACCCGGATGCACGTTCCACCTGAAGATGACGCCCAAATCGAGCGCATCCTGACCGCGTATGAAAAAACCGGCGCTTTGAGATAAACCGGGTCGGGTAAACAGGATGAACGCACGCGCGCAGACCGGTGATCTGCGCGCGTTTTTTGTGGGATGCCCCGGCGCGCGGCCCGAATGCCCAAGCCTGACCCGTGTAGAGTCTCACACTCCGCCCGGCTTCACAAGTCTCCCAGAAGTCCTTCACAGGTCCTTCATGATCTTCCGTTACTATCCTGGCAGTACTGGATGGTAACGAGGTGAAACAATGTCCAAACGAAACACTATGTCACGCCAAACCCGTTTCAACTGGCTGATCGACGCCGCGCTCTTTTTGTGCGCATTGGCGGCGCTGCTGTCCGGGATTTATTTCCTGTTTTTGCCTGCCGGGTTCCAGGGCGGGCGGAACATCGCGTACAGCACCACGATCGTCTTTGAGCGCCCGGTGTGGAGCGATCTGCACACCTGGGGCGGGGTGTTGATGATCGTGGCGGCAGTCACTCATTTTGTATACCACTGGCAGTGGGTCACCATGATGAGCAAACGAGTCGCCAAAGCCATGCGCGGCCAGGGAACACACATGTCAGGTGGCGCCAAAGTCAACCTGGTGGTAGATGCGGCCATGGCTGTCAGCTTTCTGGTCACGGCGGTTTCGGGCTGCTATTTCCTCTTTGTGCCCGCCGGGGGTGTTCACGGTGGACGGATCGCAGGTTGGGACCCCAACTTTCTGTTCAGCCGCACCACCTGGGACCTGATCCATACCTGGGCAGGCGTTGCCATGATTGAGGCTGCCGTGATCCACTTTGCCATCCATTGGCGCTGGGTAACCAAGGTGACGGCGAAGTTCTTCGCTACGCTGATCCCACGGCCCAAACCCAGCAGTCCTACGATACCAGCGCAGTAAACACTGCTTACCAATTCTATCTATCGAGGAGAGATGACTATGTTGAAAAAGATCGTAATCGGCACGCTGTTCATCGGGTTAATCGGAATCCTGATCTACGGGGCCGTCCTGCGCACTAATGCAAAAACGTCGAATGACGAGAGCGGATCCGGCCAGGGAACCGGGCTTGGCCGTGGCCGGGCCAACAACGCGGTGGTAGCTGATGCTTCCGTCACCTACGGCCAGGGGCAAGGTCAAGGCCAGGGGCAGGGACAGAAACAGGGCACCAGCGATGCAGGCCAGGGCCAGAACGCGAGCGGCTCAGGTCAGGGACACGGGCAGGCAGCGCGTGCAGCCAGCGAACAGCCCGTTGATGTGCCGGAGACGGACCGCGTCACGGAATGGCAGATCGTCGAGGGTACGGTGATCAGCGCGGGTGAACAGGCGTTGGTAGTCGAGCTAACGGACGGCAGCCAGCTATTGGTTGAAGGCCAGCCGTGGGTATATGCTCAATCCCAGGCGTTTATGCCACAGGCAAACGATCAGGTCGTGCTGACAGTCTTTGAAGAGGACGACGAACTAAAAGCGGGGCATATTGACAACACCTCGAACGGCGAAACGATCACGCTGCGACTCGAAGACGGCAAGCCGATGTGGTCCGCCAGCCTGCAAAACGGCCAGGGATCAACCGGCGGGTCCGGTCAGGGTCAAGGTAGTGGTAGCGAGGGCCAGGGCCAAGGCCAGGGTCAAGGCGGTGGGAGCCAGGGCCAGGGACAAGGTAAGAACCAGAACGCAGCCAGCGTTGAACAGGACCAGGGCGTGGGCCAGGGTCAAGGTCAAGGCCAGGGACGTGGCAACGGGGGGAATGGTCGGGGGAATGCGACCGGCGGGCAGACCGCTGTTGAGATCACGGGCACGGACTGGCTGGCACTTGAGGGTGTGGCGATCACTGTGAACAGCAGCGAGCTGGTAATCGAAACCGGCTCTGGCGAGCAGGTGTTGGTCGAAGGACGCGCCTGGGCCTATGCACTGGAGCAGGCATTCGCCGCCCAGGTCGGGGACTCGATCACCGTCATGGGCTACGTGGAAGATGGCGAGTTCAAGGCTGGTTCTGTTGAGAATACGACTACCGGCCAGCAGATCGCCGTCCGGGATGCCAGCGGGCGCCCGCTGTGGTCCGGGGGCGGACGCGGCGGCGCGTAGCGCGTTTGAGTCGACACATGCCTTAATTGCATCTAATATGGGAAGGTGATTGTTTTCATCTTCCCGATTGTTTGTTCTGCCGACTGGCAGCAGTTGAGAGCGACCATCATGACCAGAAAAATACTCATCGCGGATGACGAGCAGCAAATCCTTGACACTGTGCGTGCTTACCTGGAGAGCGCCGGGTTTCAGACCGTCACCGCGCGCAACGGGCGCGAGGCGCTGTTCGCCTTCCGGCACGAACAGCCGGACATGATCATCCTCGACGTGATGATGCCCGAAATGGACGGTTGGGAAGCAGCCCGCCTGATCCGCAAAGAAAGCGACCTGCCGATCCTGTTCCTGACGGCCCGCGTGGACGACGTGGATAAAATCACCGGGCTAGAGATCGGCGCGGACGAATATGTAACTAAACCGTTCAGCCCGCGGGTTTTGGTGGCGCAAGTGCGCGCGATTTTGCGGCGCGTCTATGGTGAACTGTCGAGCGAGCCGACCATCTGGCGCGTGGGTGACCTGGAACTGAACGACGAGACACGCCTGGTCACCGTCGGTGGGGAGCGTGTTGAACTCACACCGAGCGAATTTGACCTGCTGGCTATCCTGATCGCGCGGCCCGGACGTGTGTTTACACGTATGGAACTTCTGGAACGGCTGCAAGGCGATGCATTTGTGGGCTACGAGCGCACGATTGATGTGCACGTTAAAAATTTGCGGGCCAAGATCGAACAAAACCCCCGCGAGCCGCGCCACGTCGAGACGGTGTACGGAATAGGCTACCGGATGCGACCTGATGATGACTAGATTAAACAGGCTGTGGGTGCGGTTGACGTTGGCGTTTTTGATTGTCGCGTGGCTGGCGATCAGCGCCACGGCGGTGATCGTGCGCTCCACAACTGAAAGCAGCTTCCGCCAATACGTGCAGGAACGCGAAGCCGCCAGTCTTCAGGGTGTATCCGCTGACGAGCTGCAAGCCTACTACGCCGATACCGGTTCGTGGACAGGCGTTGAGGTGCTGCTGCCGGGTCCCAAAAGTGACGGGCAGGGCCAGGGACAGGGGCAAGGCCAGGGGCGTATACGTGACAGCAGCCAGCGCGGCGCCAAGGTCAGCATTGCCGACAGCACGGGCGTGGTAGTCGCTTCAACCGATGCGGCGCGGCTGGGCACACAGCTAGACGGCAGCGCGCGGCAAGCTGCCATTGCCCTGACGGTGCAGGGAGCGCAGGTCGGCTGGCTGGTGCAGGAAACGCCGACGACCCAGATTCTTGGCGAGGCTGAAACCGATTTCCTGGACAAGATGACGGACACATTTTTGATCACGGCTGTGGGCGTGGCGCTGTTGGCGGTGCTGGTTGGCGTGGGACTGTCCTGGCAGATCGCGCGCCCGCTGCGCACATTGACCCACGCGGTCGAAGACTTACAGGCAGGTGACCTGGGCCGCCAAGTGCTTGTGTCCGGCAGCGCCGAAGTAACCGAGCTATCCGGGGCCTTTAATGCCATGTCCCGCGATCTGGCCGCCGGAGAAAAACTGCGCCAGCGGATGGCGGCGGACATTGCACACGAACTGCGCACGCCGGTTAGTGTGCTGCGCGGGCACCTGGAAGCCATGCTCGACGGCGTGTTTCCGCTGGATGCCCGGCATCTCGCCGTCGCGTATGATCAGACGATCCACCTGGCCCGGCTGGTCGAAGACCTGCGCCTGCTGACCAGGGCCGAAGCTGGTCAACTGCCGCTCAAAAGAGTACCTGCTGCGCCCGAAGCGCTGGTTGCGCAGGCGGTCGAACGCTTCAAGCCGCTGGCTGCGGATGTCTCGGTGACATTAACGTCCCAGGTTGCGCCGGGCCTGCCGCCAGTTGATGTGGACGTTGACCGGTTGCAGCAGATTTTTGGCAATCTGCTTGCGAATGCGCTGCGCCATACACCGCAAAGCGGGCGGATCACGGTCGGCGCGACCCGCCAACCTGACGGCGTATTATTCAGCGTGTGCAACACTGGCAGCCCACTGAGCGCCGATCAGCGGCTAAATGTGTTCAAACCGTTCTGGCGAGCGGAAGAAGCGCGCGAAAGGGACAGCGGCGGGACCGGGCTTGGCCTGGCGATTGCGCAGCAGTTGGTAGCCCTGCACGGCGGGCATATCCGGGTTGAGAGCGAGCCGCAGCAAACCTGCTTTACCTTTACGATCCCCACAGCAAGCTAACGCGGCAACAGGCAAACTGCATTCACTCTGGCAGCGCCCCGCAGCCCCCCCGCTTCGTGATACAATGAGCGAAACAATATATATCCGTTTCTTCCCCGGTTTTTACGTACTTGCAGGTTGATCAACATGTTCCCGGTAACCACAAACAGCCGGTAAAAACCGGGGAGAAAGCGAGCAGAAAGCCATGCCGACCAACCTTCCCCCGGAATATTACGATGTTGAAGAACGCTACCGCACTGCCGAAACGGTGGCGGAGAAAATCATCCACCTTGAGGAAATGCTGAGCGTCATCCCCAAGCATAAAGGCACCGATAGGCTGCGAGCCGATCTACGCCGGAAACTATCCAAGCTGAAAGATGCGGCTGCGGCGCGCAAAGGCGGCAGCCGTCAGGTTTCCCCCTACCATATTGACCGGGAAGGGGTGGGCCAGGTGGCGGTGGTTGGAGCGGCTAACGTGGGGAAGTCCAGTTTGATCGCAGCGCTGACCAACGCCGAACCTGACATCGCAGACTACCCGTATACGACGGCTGTACCGATGCCCGGCATGATGCCGGTTGACAACATCCAGGTTCAACTGATTGATACGCCGCCCTTGAGCGCAGAGTTTGAGGAACCTCAATTGATGGACCTGATTCGACGGTCCG
Source organism: Anaerolineae bacterium (assembly GCA_016926875.1). Classification (GTDB taxonomy): domain Bacteria; phylum Chloroflexota; class Anaerolineae; order Aggregatilineales; family Aggregatilineaceae; genus JAFGNU01. The sequence continues at coordinate 10,152 of JAFGNU010000046.1, forward strand.
ATCTCATCGCGCTCGTTATCGACTTGCAGGCGCATCCCATCCAGCAGCTTGAAGACTCCATCGCACTGCTGGAAAAATACCGCATCATTCCCGATCACCTGAAGGACCAATACCCTGACCAGCGGCGCCTGACCTTCAAACCACTGCTAGTGCTGGTCAATAAAACGGATGATGAACAGTTGGATGCAGACTTTGCAGCGCTGTGCGATCTGCTTAAAGACGAACCGTGTCCCTTGTTCCCGATCTCGGCAGCCGCCGGGCGGTACCTGGAACAATTCAAACAAATGGTTTTTGAACGGCTGGACATCGTCCGGATTTATTCCAAGCCGCCCGGCAAAGATCCGAATCTTGACGTGCCGTTTGTGATGAAGCGGGGCGGTACGGTGATGGAATTCGCCGCCAAGGTCCACCAAGACTTTGCCGACAAGCTCAAATCGGCGCGGGTGTGGGGCGACGGCGTCTATGACGGCCAGAAAGTCGGTCGAGACCATGTGCTGCATGACGGCGACGTGGTTGAACTGCGCACATAGCTTCTCTTGAAACACGCCGTGTCATTGGACCTGGATGGTACCTAACACAGCATATTCGCCCGTCTCGCCAGCCGTCAGCGCGGGAAGCGGCTGGTTATCACCATACCAGTACACTTTTAGCGCCAGTTGGTACGCACCGGGCAGCAGGTCGGCGGGCAGGGCGAGGCGGTGAACATCATACTTCAACTCGCCGGGCTGCCACGTACTGGTTGGTGCCGCACCGTCAAGCGGCGGGCCGTCGTGCTGCGCTACCAGTTCGCCCGCTTCGTTCAACACAAAAACCGATACGCTGTAATCCAGGGCGGGTTGTTGGTTGGCGGTCCACCACAGGGTAACGGTGAGCGTCCGGCCCGCTTTGGCCATTCCCGGAACATTGGATTTTTGCAGCGTAAACAGGTCGCCAAAGGTGGCTGCTGCTGTGCTGCCGGGCTTGTCGTAGCGGTGGCTGTACAGCGGGGTGCCCAGGTGATCCACGGACAGGCTCGCCGTGCGCTGAAAACCCGCTTCCGCGATCAGGCTGGCGTATTCGTCCAGCGACTCATCGCCCCACGTGATCAGCCAGAAAGCATCGATCTCGTGTAAATAGCCGAGCAGCGTCGGCAAAAACTGCCCTTTGTACTGGCTCCGCCACTCGCGCAGTGAGATGCGCGGCGTCTCTTCGCCTATTTGCCGGTCGATGTAGTAACGCACCGGGAAATCGCCGACCCATACATCTATCAAAATTGGTTCATCATCCAGGTGATAATCCGCAACGTTGCGCGTCACCGCGCGCCAATCCGGGTAGTGCCGCCGGGCGTCAACGGTTGTCAGGCTGACGACCACAATCACGCCCACCAGGAACAGCCGCGCCGTGCGATGCAGGTTTGTCAGCCCATGCCCGATCAACAGGACAATGGCGGGCGTGATCAGAATGAAGTTGCGCACGGTCAAGAACTGCCTGCGTTCGTTGATGACCACCGTCAGTCCAACCATCAGCCCGATCCAGGTTGCCAGGTAGAGCGCGGGCCACACCGGGTGCAGCCGGATATGGGGGTATAATTTGCTCTGCCGGTAGCTGATGTAAACTAGGCCAAGCAGCAGCAGCCCAGCCATTAGCCCAAAGTGACTGCCAAGCAGCGCGTCGCGCACGGCGCGGTAGGTGTCGGCGTTGTTCGGCAGCGCATTTTGATAGTAGAGCGGGTTATCCCAGCGCAGGCGGTTCTGGTCGATCACTACCGGTAACCAGGGCAGGAAGCCTGTACACACCGCGCCAAACAGGAACAGCGCTTCCTTCAGCCGTCTGGCCGGGCGCACGACCAACAGCATGTGGATCAACTGCGCAATCAGCACAAAACCGCCCAGGTAATGCGTGTACAGCAGCAAAATCGACGCCAGCACGTAGCCGATCCGGCTGCTTCGCGATGGGCAGCGCCACCAGCGGACATAAAATAAACTGGACAGCACGGCGAACGTCACCAGCAGGCTGTAATGCCTTACTTCCTGTGATAGATCGATGTGGTTGTCGGCCAGCGCTAAGAGCAGCGCCGCGATCACGCCCGCCGCCGGGCTGAACAACTCGCGGCCCAACCGGTACGTTGCAGCCACCGCAACCAGCCCGATCAGCACGCTAAAGGTACGCGTTGCAAATTCCGTATCGCCCGTCATATTGCGCCACAGCCGGAAGCTTACAAAAAAGAGCGGGGGATGCTGATCGCCAGCCAGGGTGCGCGTAATGTTATCCAACCGTGGCTCTTCGCTGAGCAGCATCGTCCAGCCTTCGTCAGCCCACAAACTGCGCGTCTCAACATCATGGACACGTAACGCCCAACCGAGCAGCAAGATCAAAGTCAACAGCAGCAAACGCGCGCCAGGCCGGGAAAGTGGGGATAACCGGAGATCGTTCATCGTATGTCATCGCTTTCACGCCAGATGTATGAGGCGATTGTACCGTGCCCCGGACGGCGCGCCAACGACAATAAACTCGTTTTAATATGCCCGGTAGCAGTTCCACTTAGATTTAAATAGTAAAATTTTTTAATAGCTCCAACACGTCCTTAACAAAACATTTACGCAATTCATGGTATTGTATTGATAGGCGCAGCAAAAAACCTGTCCTGTGTTATAGAGATGGGGATTGTAATATGGACTCGCCCGTTCAACACGGTAAAACACGGGTCTGGTGGGATGGCGGCGAAGTGGAATTTATTCGCTGGACGGATAAATCGCTGGTCTTCTGCTGGGACAACACGATGGATACCGCGGTCCATATGCCTCGGGGCGCTTTGGTGCGGCTGATTCGAAAAGGCGTGATGCAGATCGAAGGCGAGATGCCTGCCTGGATTGAGCAAACACGGTCTGGTTTACGACCATCCGGAACAGCCACCAAAACCACCGAATCTACTCACAATGCTCCGGCCCAGCCGGTCAGCCAACAAGCAGATGGACTCCAATTGGTCAAAGGCTCTCATGCCCAAGCAGCACACGCCAATGCGATCCAGCCGCGTCAACAACCGCAGCAAACCACCAGCATCAGCGTCATCAGCCGCCTGATCCGTCGATTAGCTGGCGTTGTATAAAACAAGGGAAAGCAGCAGGAAGCCGTTAGTCGTTAGTTTTGAGTGGTAAGTACGCAAAGATCAGGCTGTTGTTTCTGTACTGACAGGTGGATGTTTTGTTTTTCGATTGGTCTTCCAGCTAACGATTGCTCGCTGACTGCTTCAACGTATTCGTTTAGAACAGGCGTAGCTGTTGGGTGGGTGAATGTCCATCCAACAACAGGTACGGTGCTGGGCGATTCGTGTTAGCCACGCCCGCTGCGCGGAGATCGCTCAAACTGCGCAGCGTATTTTTACGCCGGGCGGCGATAATGCGGGCTGCGCCCTTGCCCCCGATGCCAGGAATCCGCATCAGATCATGCCGGGACGCGGTGTTTACTTCCAATGGTGCGTGTAACAGGTTCATATCGGCCCAGGCGTGCTTGGGATCAATGCCCAGGGGTAAATTCCCTTCGCCGGTAAACGGTAGTTCTTCCAGTTCAAAACTGTAATCGCGCAGCAAAAAGCTTGCCTGGTAAAGCCGCAACTGGCGTGTCAGGTCGGTCGCCGGATAGTTGTCTAACGGGGTTTCGATCACCGGCTTGAACGCCGAGAAATATGCTCGTGCCAGCCCCAGTTGGCGGTGCAAATAATCCGTCGTGCTCAGGATTTCGAGATCAGGTTCGCCCGCCGGGCCGACCACAAACTCAGTAGTACTGCTCGGCACCGGTTCGCCCGTATGTTCGCGCCGCAAATCTTCGATCCAGCGCAGGCGTGTCAACAGTTCCTCATCGAACTGCTTGACCGGCGCGATCTGTGCCAGCCGCTCGCTGTTCGGCGCTTCCAGGTTAACCGAAACACGATCCGCCAGCGCCATAGTCCGCCGCACCTGATCACGCTCCGCGCCCGGCATTACCTTGAGATGCATATAGCCGCGAAAACCATACTTCTCGCGCAAAATCGTGCCAGTATCGATGATCGCGTCCTGGCTGGTGACGCCCCCACGCACAACCCCGGACGACAAAAACAGTCCTTCAACCACTCCCGCCTGGTAGAGCGCCATAAAACCCTGTGCCATACTGTCCGGCGAAAACGTGACACGCCTCATACCCGACCGGCCTGTACGGAAGGGACAGTACAGGCAGTTGCGCTCGCAGGCAGTCGTCATCATCGCCTTGAGAACGGGCATTTTGCGGTTGCCTGCCGTTACATTGGTCACACACCCCTTTAGTTCCGGGGGAATGACCAGGGATGACGCTGCCTGCTCCTGGGCGGGAGCATCGCCCACCGACTCAAATTCGGTCGCGCCGTGTAGTGCTTGCAGCAGGTCTTCGCCGTCCATCGATCACATTCCTTATGATGTGTTCTGGTAGTAATAGTATATCGAACTTTTGTTCTATCTGCAATAAAACAAAAACATCCCGGCAGTTAAGTACCGGGACGTCATGCGAACCTGTCGATCAGATCGGACACTGTGCTACTTACCGGGTTCGAATTCCATGTCGTGCTCAGTGTTGTATAAGTTGTATAAACCGGCGGCTTCGGCTTTATCCTCGTTCACCATCTGCCAGATTTCGGTCGCCCGGTCGATAAACAGTACACCGTCCAGGTGATCAATCTCGTGCTGGAAAACGCGCGCCAGCCACCCGTTAGCCTTGATACGAATTTTCTTGCCATCGCGATCATAGCCGCGCACCGTCACCGATTGGTGGCGTTTCACATTGCCAAAATAGCCGGGGATAGACAGACAGGCTTCGATCCCATCCACCATGTCCCGCGACTCGCGGATGATCTCCGGGTTGACTACCTGATATAGCACACCGGCATCGTCCCCGTATTCCCGCTTTGATTCTTCATCATCCGGCAGGCGCACCACAATCACCCGCTGGCTAACCGCCACCTGCGGCGCAGCCAGTCCCACACCCGGCTCGTCCAGCATTGTCTCGACCATGTCGTCAAGTAGCTGCTGTAACTTGGGATTGTTGAAATTGGTTACTTTGCGCGCCTTTTTGCGCAGAATTGGGTTCCCCAACAAAATCACTTCACGCAGTGCCATGAGAACAAGCTCCATTGCTGCTGTTTGTTACTTATAATTTGATTGTACCGCTTCGTCACACGCTCGTAAAGCGTTTTTGTTTTCCCCAAGCGCAGACAACGGGACTTTTACAATCCAGTAAGGAGTGCTCAGGTCCCTGTTTGGTCAAAATGCCCTGGCATATCCCGCCCAAGAATAGTATGACAGCAGCCATCGAAAACTGGCGGCGAGGTGCGCATGATAGCACAGGGCAGAACCGCACGCCTGGCGCTCGAAGATGGCAGCATATGGTACGGCTCCGCCTTTGGGGCGCCGGGCACCCAGCCGGGCGAGATCGTGTTTAACACCAGCCTGACCGGCTACCAGGAAATCCTCACCGATCCCAGCTACACAGGGCAGATTGTAGTGATGACCGCCCCGCAGATCGGCAACACCGGGATCAATCACGATGACAACGAAGCCTGCCAGGTATTCCTGAGCGGGTTTATTGTGCGGCAACTCAGCCCGTGTGCGTCCAACTGGCGCGCGACACAGTCGCTCGCTGAATGGCTGGCAGCGCACGGACGACCGGGCATCACCGGTATTGATACACGGGCGCTGACCCGCCGCTTGCGCGCAGGCGGCACACTCAAGGGCGTGATCTCTACCGAAACCAGCCGATCTGATGACGAACTGATCGAACAGGCGCGCGCCTGGGCCGGGCTTGACGGCATCGACCTTGCCGGGACGGTGACCTGTGATGCGCCTTATGAATGGACCGCTCCAACTGATGCCGCGTGGGAGTTCCGGCAGTGGAACCAGGCAACCAATCCAGATACCTGCCCCGGCAAATTCCATGTAGTCGCCTACGATTTTGGCATCAAGCGCAATATCCTGCGCCGGTTGGCAACCTTTGGCTGCCGGGTCACGGTTGTGCCCGCTACTACGCCCGCCGCAGTGACGCTGGCGCTGCACCCCGACGGCGTATTTCTCAGCAACGGTCCCGGCGATCCCGCAGCCGTCCCGTACGCGGTGGAAACCGTGCGGGCACTGCTTGGCGCCGTGCCGCTCTTTGGCATCTGCCTGGGACATCAAATCCTGGGGCTGGCGTTTGGCGGGCAAACGTACCGTCTCAAGTTTGGACATCACGGCGGTAACCAGCCGGTGAAGCACCTGCCGACCGGACGCGTCGAGATCAGTGCGCACAATCACAATTTCGCCGTTGATCCCGACACTCTGCCAACAGGTGTTGAGGTGACACACGTTAACCTGAATGACGGCTGCTGCGAGGGGATGCGTCACCGTGTGCTGCCCGCGTTCAGCATCCAGTACCATCCCGAAGCAGCGCCCGGTCCCCATGACGCCGACCCGCTCTTTGCCGAATTTGTTGCCATGATGGCTGCTGTACGCAGCAAACCTTCGGTATGACAGGCCGGTGCGCCGCTGCGCGGTGGTTTCCAATGCTGCCACCATGCTGTACTGCCCCTGCTCATTCTGACCAGATCACTTGAGAGCACATACCACTATGCCCAAACGAACCGACCTCAACACCATCCTGATCATCGGCGCCGGTCCGATTGTGATCGGGCAGGCCGCCGAGTTCGACTACAGCGGTACCCAGGCCGTGAAAGCACTCAAGACAGAGGGGTATCGTATCGTGCTGGTCAACAGCAACCCGGCCACCATCATGACAGATCCCGAACTGGCCGATGCCACCTACATTGAGCCGATCACACCTGGGATTCTGGAATCGATCATCGACCGGGAACGGCCTGATGCGCTGCTGCCGACCGTCGGCGGACAGACCGCTTTGAACGCTGCCGTTGCACTGGCCGAGCGCGGCACGCTGGCTCGCTACGGCGTAGAACTGATCGGCGCCAGCCTGAACGCGATGAAGCTGGCCGAAGATCGCCTGCTGTTTCAGAAAGCCATGACACGCGCAGGGCTGGAATGTCCGCGCGGCGGGCTGGCTGGATCGCTGGACGAGGCGCGCACCATCGCCGCGTCAATTGGCGGCTTCCCGCTCCTGATCCGTCCTTCGTTCACGCTGGGCGGCAGCGGCGGCGGCGTGGCCTTTGATGCCAGCGACTTTGAAGACAAGGTCGCGTTTGGCCTGCGCGAAAGCCCGGTAGGCACGGTGTTGATCGAAGAAAGCGTGCTCGGCTGGAAAGAATTTGAGCTGGAAGTGATGCGCGACCGGGCCGATAACTTTGTTGTGGTCTGCTCGATTGAGAACATCGACCCGATGGGCGTGCATACCGGCGATTCGATCACGGTAGCGCCTGCGATGACGCTCACCGACCGCGAATACCAGCGCCTGCGCGACCAGGCGCGGGTGGTGATGCACGCCGTTGGCGTGGAAACCGGCGGGTCAAACGTGCAGTTCGCCGTCAGCCCGGACGACGGGCGCGTGCTGGTCATCGAGATGAATCCCCGCGTCAGCCGCTCGTCGGCGCTGGCAAGCAAGGCTACCGGCTTCCCCATCGCCAAGCTGGCGGCGCTGCTGGCAGTGGGGTATACGCTGGATGAACTACGCAACGACATCACGCGCACCACCGTGTCCGCGTTTGAACCCAGCCTCGACTACGTGGTCGCCAAGCTGCCGCGCTGGGCCTTCGAGAAATTCCCCGGCGTCGATCCTGCGCTCGGCCCTCAGATGAAATCGGTCGGTGAAGCGATGGCGATTGGGCGCACCTTTAACGAAGCGCTGCTCAAGGGGCTGCGTTCGTTGGAACTGGCGCGCCCGCCCTATCCCATGCCGGACTGCGCCACCTGGGACGGCACGTTGGAGTCACTGGCAGAACCGCGCGCCGAACGCATCTGGGCGCTGTGGGAAGCGCTGCGCGCCGGGTATTCTCCGGGCGATCTCGCCCAGGCCAGCCGCGTTGATCCCTGGTTTATCGCGCAGTTGGCCGAGATTGTGGTGCTGGAAACACAGATCACCGCGTGTAACAGCCTGGCTGCGCTGCCGCCGGACCTGCTGCACACCGCTAAGCGGATGGGTTTCGCCGACGAGCACATCGCGTGGCTGCTGAACGAATCCGAGGCGGCGGTCCGTGCCGCGCGCCTTGAGCACAACATCATCCCTACCTTTCACGTAGTGGATACCTGCGCAGCCGAATTCGAGTCGTATACGCCTTACCTGTACAGCGCGTATGAATCCGAGAGCGAAGCGCCGCCCACCGACCGCGAAAAGGTGATTATCCTGGGCGGCGGGCCAAACCGCATCGGCCAAGGTATTGAATTTGATTACTGCTGCGTCCACGCGGCGCAGGCGGTGCGCACCGCCGGGTACGAGACGATAATGGTCAACTGCAACCCGGAAACCGTCAGCACCGACTACGATACCTCGGACCGGCTGTATTTTGACCCGCTGACACTCGAACATGTGCTCAACATCGCCACGCGCGAACAGCCGCTCAAGGGCGTGATCGTCCAGTTTGGCGGGCAAACACCGCTCAACCTCACGACAGCCCTGTTAGAGCACGGCATCCCAATCCTGGGCACCTCGCCCGATGCCATCGCCATTGCCGAGGACCGGGGTCGGTTTGGCGCGCTGCTGGAGGAGTTGGAAATTCCCAGCCCGGCGCACGGCATGGCCGGGTCACCGGACGAAGCGCAGCGCATTGCGGACGCCATCGGCTACCCGGTGATCGTGCGCCCGTCGTATGTGCTTGGCGGGCGGGCGATGGCGATTGTGTACACCGAAGAGGAACTCAATCACTACGTCAAGATGGCGCTGGCGGCTGTGTCCGGGCAGTTGATCCTGATCGATCACTACCTGGAAGATGCGTACGAAGTGGATGTGGATGCCATCGGAGACGGCGAGCGTGTGGTGATCGGCGGGATTATGCAGCACATCGAAGAAGCGGGCGTTCACAGCGGTGATTCGGCCTGCGTGATGCCTCCCTACAAAATCTCCGCCTACCATCTGTCCCATATCCGTGACTACACCGAGCGGCTGGGGCTGGCGCTGGGTGTGTGCGGCCTGATGAACGTGCAGTACGCGATCAAAGATGATATTGCGTATGTGCTGGAAGTCAACCCGCGTGCCAGCCGCACGGTGCCCTACGTCAGCAAGGCAACCGGCGTGCCGCTCGCCCGGCTGGCAGCGAATGTCATGACCGGCAGGCCGCTGGTAAAACTGGGCCTGGTTGAGGAACCCCGTATCGACGGCTTTTTTGTCAAGGAAGCCGTGCTGCCCTTCAAGAAGTTCCTGGGCGTAGACGCGCTGCTAGGGCCGGAAATGCGCAGCACAGGCGAGGTGATGGGCCATGCTGCGCAGTTTGGGCACGCGTTCGCCAAGGCCCAGCTTGCGGCAGGCGACCGGTTACCCTTAGAGGGTACCGTGTTCCTCAGTGTGAATGACTTCGACAAAAGCGCTGCACTCAAACTGGCACGCGACTTGCAGCGCATGGGGTTCAACTTGGTGGCGACACGCGGCACGGCAGCGTTTTGTGTGCGCGCCGGGCTGAACATCGCGCCGATCAACAAGGTCAGCGAGGGCAGCCCGCACGTTGTGGACCTAATCCGCGGGGGCGAGATCGTCATGATCATCAATACACCGCTTGGCTCAACCGCGCACGGTGATGGCATAAAAATCCGGACGGCGGCAGTGCGGCACAACGTCCCGCTGTTAACCACGCTGAGCGCGGCGCAGGCCGCCGTGAATGGTATCCGCGCGCTCCAGGCGCAGGAGCTGCGCGTGCGCAGTTTGCAGGAACATCATGCATAAGCACGCTGGTCGAATCGACTTTTCCGGTGAGCTGCCGTGCCCGGTAGTATCTGATCTATCTCGTTATGCTTTACTCAAAGTCTCAGTCATACTACAATTTGAGGTATTCGTGTTATGAGGAGACGAGCCATGCCCACCCAAAAAGACACCCCAGACAACGCCTCAGAGCAAGTCGAACAACCGCAAGTCTATGCGGTCAAAAAAGACCTGACCGGCTGGCAGTTTAAGCGCCGGGACTTCCTGATCGCAGCCGGGGCGACAACCGTCGCCGGGGCCGTCGTTGCTTCGCAGACCGGCTCCGCGTTATCCAGCACCCCGACGCCTACGCCGACACCTGTCCCTATCCCGTGCGATGCCGACGCACATACGGAAGAAGTGACCGCGCTGGCGATCACGCCCGGCGGGACGCGTCTCATCTCGGCCAGCCTTGACAATACCATCAAGCTGTGGATGCTGCCGGAAGGGGGATTGGTCAGCACGCTGCAAGATGACGATACGGAAGGCATCACCACGCTGGCCGTAACGCCCGGCGGGACGCGCCTGGTATCGGCGGGTGCCGACAATACGATCAAACTGCGGGTGATCCCTGACGGTAATGTGATCGACACCCTGGAAGGGCACCAGGACAGCATTCGCGCCCTGGCCCCAACGCCGGACGGCGAGTTGCTGCTCTCGGCAGGCCTGGACCGGGTCATTCATATCTGGTCACTGGTAGACAATGAGCTGGTCAGCACGCTGGAAGGCCATGCCAGGGGCATCTACGCGCTGGCGGTATCACCGGACGGGGCGTTGCTGGCGTCGGCCAGCGGGGATAAAACCGTCAAGCTGTGGTCGCTGACCGACGGTGAGCTGATCACGACCCTGGAAGGGCACGGGCACGGCGTGTTTGCCCTGGCGATCACACCGGACGGGGCGCTGCTGGCGTCTGGAAGCTGGGACCAGACTGTGATGCTGTGGTCGCTGCCCGACGGCGAACTGCTCGCCACGCTGGAAGGGCACGCGGACGGCGTCACGGCGCTGGCGATGCTGCCGGGCGGCGCAGAACTGCTGTCTGCCAGCAAAGACAAAACGATCAAGCTGTGGTCGCTGCCCGATGGCGCATTGATCACCACCCTGGAAGGGCTGACTAACGCAGCCACCTGCCTGGTTGTAACGCCGGACGGCACACGCCTGGTATCGGCAGGCGGCGATAACAGCATCCGGCTGTGGTCACTGCCCGATGGAGAGATGGCGACTTGCCTGGTAGACCTGGATGCCAACAAATCGGACGTGGAAGGCATCACCGCCACGCTGTCAACCGGCGAAACGGTGACACTGCCGATTGGCGTTCCCTTACCCGTGGGCGCAGTGTGTGTCTGTAACACGGTGACCGGCACGCTGTGCAGTTGCGTGGGGCACACTTCCGGCGGCAGCGCTGGGCACTACTGGTTCCCAAACTAAGCGAGCAGCTTTTAGCAGCCAGCGATCAGCGATTTGCAAAAAACGGGCGAGCGCTTTGTCTTTCCCTGCCAGCCGGTCACCAGATACTAACGATTAATGACCTGATTTTTTGTTACTCATCGTCCACAAAAGCCACCAGTTGAAAGGAGGCGCAGCGCTGTTCCACCAGATCACAGGAAAGTGCGCTGCACATTACCGAATGAGAAAAAAACACGTTAGGGTATTGCTTGGCCTGATATTGGCTTTGGTACTCGGTGTTTGTCCCACGGCAGCCCAGGATGGAGGAGTTGCCATTGAGTATGGAGCCGTTGAGTTTGGCTCGATCTCGGCCTCGGTGCCATCCGAGACATGGGTGTTCGAGGGCTTCGCCGCCGACCTCATCTCGATCAGGATGAACCGCGCCGTTGGTGAACTCGACCCCTACCTGATTTTGCTGGGGCCAGATGGGCAGGTGCTGGCTACGGATGACAACAGCGGCGAGCAAAGCCCGGATGCCGCCATCACCGGGCTGCGACTGCCCGCGAACGGCACCTATACCATCCTGGCGCAAAGCTCACAAGACACGCACGGTGATTACGAGTTGTACCTCGACCGTGACGATACCGGCATGATCTACGGCGATATGAGCAGCGGCGGGCCGATTGACTTCGACATCCCGATGATCGGCGGCATCTCCACGCAGAATCGATCCGATCGCTGGACGTTTGAGGGCCTATCGGGCGACGTGATCACGGTGGAGATGAAACGGCTGTCCGGCACGCTGAATCCATACGTGCTGCTGCTGACCCCGGCGGGCGAAGTCTTTCTGTTTGACGACGACAACGGCGGCGACGGCAACGCGCTGCTGGAAGAACAACGTCTGCCCGCGTCCGGCACCTATACGATCATCACGCAGATGTCACCATCCGGCACGACGGCAGGCGACTACGAGCTAAAACTGACACGGCAGGCCGAAGGTGTGACACCAACACCCGGCGGCGGTGCGCTGGTATATGGCGAAGTCTTTACCGGCGGCATCTGGGACGAAAACCCGCGCGAGTCATGGACGTTTGACGGCACCGCCGGGGAACTGATCACGATCACTGCCGACGCGGCCAGCGGCAACCTGGACCCGGTCATCGAACTGATTGGCCCGGACGGCACGATGCTGCTCTCGGACGACAACAGCGGCGCCACCCCACCCAATGCCCGAATCAGTGATTACCGGCTGAGGCAAAGCGGCGTCTACTCGATTATCGTACGGCGGACAACCAACGTCAGCACGGTGGGCGACTACGAACTGCTGGTTGAGCGTACCGAAACCGGCATCGTCAACGAACCCGGCGGCGGTGAGCTTGAATACGGCGACGTTGTTGAAGGCGCGCTGTGGGACGATAACCCGCGTGAAGCCTGGACATTCGAAGGCACTGCCGGAGAACTGATCACGATTACAGCCAACGCCACCAGCGGCAACCTGGATACTCACATCAGCCTGGTCGCGCCGGATGGGACGAATCTGATTTCTGATGATAACAGCGGTGAGATATCGCCCAACGCCCTTATCAGCGATTACCGGTTGAAACAGAGCGGCGTGTATTCGGTTGTTGTGCGGCGGTCGCCCAACGCATACGATGCCACCCTGGGCGACTACGAACTGCTGGTCGAGCGCACCGAATCCGGGATTACCAACGAGCCGGGCGAGGGTGAGCTGTCATCCGGTGACCAGGTCAAAGGCGCTATCTGGGATGACAACCCCGCTGACGAATTCACGTTCGAGGGTGTCCCCGGCGATCTGGTTGAGATCAGCATGGAGCGCGAGAGCGGCAACCTGGACTCCTTCCTATACCTGCTTGGTCCGGATGGCGAAACGATCAAAACCGACGACAACAGCGGCGAAAACAATATCGATGCAATGATCACAATACGCCTTACCCAGGCAGGCACCTATACCATCGTGGCAACGCGCCCAGGCAACTCATCATCGGTCGGTGATTACAAGCTGGCCCTGGAACGCACCGAACGCGGCATCACCAACAGCGAGGGCGGCGGGTCGCTGGCGTATGATACGACGGTCGAAGCCGCCATCTGGAGCGAAAACAAGAGCGACGAATGGATGTTCAGCGCCTCGCCCGGTGATGTGCTTACCATCGTCATGAACCGGGAAAGCGGCAATCTTGATCCCATGCTTTACTTGATCGGGCCGGACGGGTTTGTTTCAAGAGAAGATAACGACGGCGGCGGTGATAGAAACGCGCTGATCCAGAATTACACCATACAACAGAAAGGCACATACACCATCCGGGCAACCTGCGCCAGCAGTTCGTCCTGCGTGGGCGACTACGAGCTGTTAGTCGAGCGCACCGAACGCGGCATCACCAACAACGCGGGCGGTGGATCGTTGTCGTATGGCACACCGGCAGAAGCAGCCATCTGGAACGAAAACAAAAGCGATGAATGGACGTTCGATGCTGCGTTAGGCGAGGTCGTGTCAATCAGCATGAATCGCCTCAGCGGCAGCCTGGACCCGATGCTGCGGCTGTTTGGCCCCGGCGGTGACATGGTGAAGATCGATGATAACAGCGGCGCAGAAGGCGATGACGCGCTGATCGCGAACTACCTGATCCAGGAATCCGGGCAGTATGTCATCGTTGCGACGTATGCGCGCGCTTCGACCGGGGATTATGAACTGCTGGTTGAACGCACGCAGCGCGGCATCGTCGAACGGACAGGCGGCGGTCCACTGCCGGTTGGTGAGCGGGTTGTGTCTGCGATCATGGCGTCAAACCCCGCCGACGTCTGGACCTTCGAAGGCCAGGAAGGTGACAGCGTGCTTGTCCAGATGGTGCACACCTCCGGCAACCTCGACCCGTTCCTGATGGTACTCCGCCCGGACGGCGCGCGGCTGGCGAGCGATGATAACAACGCCGGAAACAACGATGCCATGATCGGGCCGGTGGTGCTGCCCGCTGCCGGGACATACCAGGTAATTGCCCAGGCCAGCCTATCCAACGTCAACAGCATGGGCAACTACGCCCTGTCCGTGACTGTAACCCAGGCCGTTGACGGCAGCGTACCGATCAGCGGCGGCGGGGAAATGCTGGTCGGAGAAACGGTATCGGGCGCGATTTCCAACACCGATCCCACCGATACCTATCGCGTCCAGATCACCGAGCCGCTGCTGGTGGCAATCAAGCTGGTTCGTGCCGACGGCAACCTGAACGGCTTTGTCGAGTTGTATGATGCGGACGGCGTGCTGGTCGCCAGTGACGACGATACCGCGGGCGGTCTAAACCCACTGATCGCAGACCTGGAATTGGAGCCGGGCGAGTATACCATCGTCGCCCGCCGACCCGACAGCGACACGATCACCGAAGGACTGTACGAGCTGACTATCGAGCGTCTCGACTGATCGACGAGCGCACAACTGATTGACAAAAACTGTGCAAGCGCTCACCATGTGCGATTGGGATGCAGCGCTTGCACTTTTTGAGTCCAGGTTGAGGGCAGTCGCCCCCCCAGAGTCAACCTGTTCGCCAGCAGGCGATCATACGTCAGCCGAGATGCTGCAACACGCGATCGGCAAACGCGCTGGTGCTCAGTGGGAGCGCGCCGTCGCCTACAATGTCGACGGTGCGCCCGCCCTCGTCCAGCACCGCGTCAATGGCAGCTTCGACAGCACGCGCTTCGTCTTCCAGCCTCAGGCTGTAGCGCAGCAGCATTGCCGCGCTAAGGATAGTAGCGATCGGGTTGGCGATGCCCTGTCCGGCAATGTCCGGCGCGGAGCCGTGAATCGGCTCGTAGACGCCAAACGCGCCTTCGTTGAGCGAGGCCGATGGCAGCATACCCAGCGATCCAGCCAGCACCGATGTCTCATCGCTGAGAATGTCCCCGAACATATTGCCCGCCAGAACCACGTCAAAGCGTGCCGGGTTGCGCAGCAGGTGCATCGCGCAGGAATCGACCAGGGCGTGCTCAAGTTCCACGTCAGGGTAATCAACGGCCATCTCGCTGACCGCCCGCCGCCACAGCCGCATCGAGGCCAGCACGTTCGCCTTGTCAACCGAGGTCACCTTGCCGCGCCGCTTGCGCGCTGCCTCAAAAGCCACTTTCGCCGTTCGCTGCACCTGCCCGGTGGAGTAGAACATGGTGTCATAGGCATAATCGCTGCCGTTCTGCTCGGCGCGCTCGCCGAAGTAGATGCCGCTTGTCAGTTCGCGCACGAACAGGATATCCACCCCGGCCAGCAGGTCAGCCCGCAGTGGGGCATAATCTGCCAGCGCCGGGTAGGCTTTGACCGGGCGCAGGTTAGCGTACAGGTCAAAGTGCTGCCGTAGCTCGAGCAGTCCCTGCTCCGGTCGCACCGGGGCCGTCGGATCGGACCACTTCGGGCCGCCAACTGCCCCCAGCAGCACGGCGTCTGTCCCTTCGCAAACGGCCAGCGTTTCATCGGGCAGCGGGTTACCTACTGCATCGATGGCGCAGCCGCCTATTAACGCCTCTTCGAACTCGAACGTATGCCCGTACCGTTCGCCAATGCGGCGCAGCACGCGCACACCCTCGGCTACTACCTCCGGGCCAATACCGTCACCCGGAAGCGTACCTATCTTCGCCTGCATAATTGTCTCCTAAACTTTCTGCGTTAAACCATATTCCACGCTGTCGGCCAATGCGCGCCAGCTTGCCTCGATGATGTTGGCGCTCGCGCCGACCGTGCTCCAGCGTTCGTGCTGGTTCTGGGTATCGATCAGCACCCGCGTTGTCGCGGCAGTCCCGTTCTCGCCGTCCAAAATGCGGACCTTGTAGTCGGCCAGATGGAAATCGGCAAGCTGCGGATACACCGGCGTCAGCGCCTTGCGCAGCGCGTTATCAAGCGCATCCACCGGGCCGTTGCCTTCCGCGACGGTGTGCAGCTCTTTACCGTCCACAACCACCTTGATCGTTGCCTCGGCAAACAACCCGCGCCCTTTGCGGTTTTCGACCACCACCATAAAATCGATCAATTCAAACGGCGGCGTGTAGTTGGGCTGGCGGCGGCGCATCAGCATAGCAACAGACGCCTCGGCCCCTTCGAAGACAAAGCCCTGGTTTTCCAGTTTCTTGATTTCGGCTACGACCTGCTGCGCATCGCTGGAAGACAGGTCCAGCCCGAATTCCTCCGCCTTGGTGAGCAGGTTGCCGCGCCCGCTGAGATCGGACACCAGCACGCGCATTTCGTTGCCGACCAGCGCGGGATCGATATGCTGGTAGCTGTCCACGTTGCGGCGCATCGCGGCGGCGTGCATCCCGCCTTTGTGCGCAAAAGCGCTTTTACCCACGTAAGCGGCATGGTTGTTGGGAGCCATATTGGCCGTTTCGGCTACCGTACGCGCGAGATACGTCAGGCGGGCCAAACTGCCCTCCGGCATGCAGCGGTAGCCCATTTTCAGCTCCAGGTTGGGCAGGATCGAACACAGATCGGCGTTCCCGCAGCGCTCTCCGTAGCCGTTGATCGTGCCCTGGACCTGGACCACGCCTTCGCGCACGGCGGCAATCGTGTTCGCTACGGCCAGTTCGCCGTCATTGTGCGTGTGAATGCCCAGCTTCACGCCGGGAAACGCATCGATCACCGCCCGCGTGATCTCTGCGATCTCCCAGGGCATTGAGCCGCCGTTGGTATCGCACAGCACCAGCGTGTCAGCGCCCGCGTCCAGCGCCGCCTGGAAAGTTTGCAGCGCATAGTCGGGGTCTTTCTTGTAGCCATCAAAGAAGTGCTCGCCATCGTAGATCACCTCGCGCCCGCAGGACTTGAGGTAGGCGATGCTGTCGCCGATCAGGCGCAGGTTTTCTTCGGGCGTGGCGCGGATGACATCATAGACATGCAGCAGCGACGTTTTGCCGACCACCGTCACAACGGATGTTTCGGCGTCCAGCAGGGCGCGAATGTTCGCATCGTCTGCCGGATCGCTGCCTACGCGGCAGGTCATGCCAAATGCCGTTACTCGCGCGTGTTTGAGTTCTAGCTCGCGCACGCGCTCGAAATATGCGGCGTCTTTGGGGTTGGATCCCGGCCAGCCGCCCTCGATGTAGGTCACGCCCATGTCATCGAGCAACTGGGTGACCTTCAGTTTGTCGTCTACCGAAAGGGAAACGCTTTCGCCTTGCGTGCCATCACGTAACGTGGTGTCATAGACTTCGACGGTGTTCATGTGCTCCTCCTGAAAGCTGATAAATGCATAAATGCGTTGATATGCAAGAGGGCAGGTGAACACCTGGTTAGCGGCGCACGCCCGCCCCTTGCGGAGCAGGCGCAGCCTACTCCGCTAGCCGGTAATCTCGATTCCCAGGATCTCGCGCGTATATGGCACGAGTCCGCCAGCGTTGATAATTCCCAACACGACCGGGGGATACGGGCTGGCCTGATAAGTCTGGCCCGTCCGTTGATTCGTGATCGTCCCGCCCACCAGGTCCACGCTCAGGGTGTCGCCCGGCTGCGCATCGCGCGCGGCGTCCGGGCTTTCCAGGATCGGCAGGCCGATATTAACCGCATTGCGGAAGAAAATACGCGCGAATGATTCGGCTACGATGCAGCTAACGCCCGCGCCCTTGATGCTGATCGGCGCGTGTTCGCGGCTGGACCCGCAGCCGAAGTTGCGTCCGCCGACCATGATGTCGCCCGGCTGCACGTTCTGCGCGAAGCTTTGATCGGCGTCTTCCATGCAGTGTGCAGCCAGCGTCACCGGATCGGTTGTGTTGAGGTAGCGCGCGGGGATGATCACATCTGTATCGATGTTGTCGCCGTATTTCCAGACTTTGCCCTCAAGTTTCATCACTTGCTGCTCCCTCTACAATTCGTCCGGGTGCGCCACGCGGCCCAAGATGCCGCTGGCGGCTGCCACTGCCGGGTTTGCCAGGTAGACCCGCGCGTCAGGGTGTCCCATACGACCCCGGAAGTTACGATTGCTGGTGCTCACACAAACCTCGTCGGCAGCCAGCACGCCCATGTGCCCGCCCAGGCACGGCCCGCAGGTGCTCGTACTGACGGCGGCGCCTGCCAGTGTGAACAGCTCCAGCCAGCCCGCGCGCAGCGCGTCCAGGTAGACCGCCTGCGAACCAGGGATGATGATCACGCGCACATCGGGGTGAAATTCACGCCCACTCTGCTCCAGCATACCGGCCACGATAGCCAGGTCTTCCAACCGTCCATTGGTACAACTCCCGATAAACACCTGATCCACCTGTTCCGGCTTGACCTGGCTGATGGGCTGCACATTGTCCGGCGAATAGGGGCAGGCAACCTGCGGTTCCATCTCCGACAGGTCAAATTCGTGCACCGACACATACTGCGCGTCGTCGTCGGCAAAGTAAGCCGTATAAGGCCGGGTGGCGCGCGCTTCAACATACTCGCGCGTCACGTCATCGAACGGCATAAAGCCGCACTTGCTGCCTGCCTCGATAACCATGTTCGCCATCGTCAGCCGGTCGGACATCGGCAGAGCGCTGATCGCCGGGCCGATGAACTCCATCGCCCGGTACAGCGCGCCGTCCACACCGATCTCGCCGATGGTGCGCAGGATCATGTCCTTGCCACCCACCCAGGGCTGGCGCTGGCCGTGATAGACGAACCTCATCGTCTCCGGCACCTTGAGCCAAGTGGTGCCGGTCGCCATTGCAAAAGCGATGTCGGTCGATCCCATGCCGGTTGCAAACGCACCGAGCGCGCCATAGGTACAGGTGTGGCTGTCGCCGCCCACCACCAGATCGCCGGGCAAGACCAGCCCGCGCTCCGGCAGGATAACGTGCTCAATACCCGAACGCCCCACCCGGAAGCGGTGACACAATGCCTGCTCGTCGGCAAACTGGCGTAGCGTGCGCGCTTGTTCGGCGCTTTTGATGTCCTTATTCGGCGTGAAGTGGCTCGGCACCAGCATGATGCTGCCAGAATCGTACACTTCCTCCACGCCCATCGCGTTAAACGACTCGATCGCGATTGGCGCGGTGATATCGTTCGCCATTACCACATCGGTCCGCACGGTAACCAGATCGCCCGCCGAGACATCCGTTACATCTTGCGCGTGTGCTGCGATGATCTTCTCGGCCAGTGTTTTTCCCATGGAATACTCCTGTTCGCGGATGAGAAAGTAAACGCTGCCATGCCCCGGCTACTCGGCGCTGTTTGGTGTCGTTTTCCACACAGCGCTGTCCCACGCTTCCGACCAGCCGCGCGGCTTCTCTGGAAACCCGGAGACCATCGGGCGCTCCGGCTGTTCCGGGGTTTCGTGTGGCGCGGCAGATATGTCTTCCTCGCCTACAGAACTGATCGCGTCAGCCGGTGCCAGAGCAGGCGGTTTTGTTTGGTTATTGCCGGTATGTGATGTATCCCAACCCAGCGCCCAGGCAGTCGGTTCAGGGAACGCAGAGAACTGGTTAGGATCGGGATCAGGTTGGTTAGCGTCAAAGTCGCCGGTAGACATGTTTCTCGCTCCTTGTCAGCGATTATGTGCTGCTGGGGCACCAGGCAGAGCCAGGACTGCCGCCCGCATGCCCCTGTATACTTAATGTTCAGCCGTCAGGTAGACGTTCCTACGCGGATCGTCGCGGCGGCACCTTCCGGCGCGTGATCCTGGTAGCCGGTGATAGCCAGCATCTTGTTCAGGGCGGACAGGTACGCCTTGGCGCTGGCGACAATGATGTCGGTATCCGCACCGTGCCCACCAAAGGTCTGCCCTCCGTTTTCGTCGCGCCGGATGCGCACCGTCACTTCGCCCAGCGCGTCAATGCCTTCGGTGATCGCGCTCACCCGGTACTCAACCAGTGTGTTCGGCACGGCGATGATCTGGTCAATCGCCTGGTACACGGCGTCAACCGGCCCCGTGCCGATAGCAGCACAGGTACACACCCGGTCATCCGGCCCGCGCAGCCTGATCGTGGCCGTTGGCATACCGGGCTGGCCACACGCCACCTGAATCCCTTCCAGGTGGAATACTTCTTCCGGCCCGTAAAACTCGTCGGCGATCAACGCCTCAATATCCGCATCGGTGACCGTCTTTTTCTTATCGGCCAGCTCCTTGAAGCGTATAAAGGCTTGATTCAGGTCTTCGCCGTCCATCTCATAGCCCAGTTCTTGCAAGCGCACACGGAAAGCATGCCGTCCGCTGTGCTTGCCCAGCACCAGATTGCTCTGTGTCAGGCCGACATCTTCCGGCGTCATGATCTCGTAGGTCGCCTGGTGCTTCAGCATACCGTCCTGGTGAATGCCTGCCTCGTGACTGAAGGCATTGGCGCCCACAACCGCCTTGTTCGGCTGCACCATGATGCCGGTAAAATTGCTCACCATGCGGCTGGTGCGGGTCAACTGGGTCGTGTCAATCCGGGTTGTTAGATCGAACATGTTCGGACGTGTGCGCAGCGCCATCACGATTTCTTCGAGCGAGGTATTGCCCGCCCGCTCCCCGATACCGTTGATCGTCACCTCGGCCTGGCGCGCCCCGGCCACCAACCCGGCCAGCGAATTTGCCGTCGCCATGCCCAGGTCGTCGTGGCAGTGCACCGACCAGATCACGCGGTCGCCGCCGGGCGTCTCGTGGATGAGCTTGCGCATCAGCGCGCCGTACTCGTCCGGCGTGATATAGCCCACCGTATCAGGAATGTTGAGCGTGGTTGCGCCCGCCTCGATGGCTACGCCCAGCACCTCAACCAGGAAATCCGGGTCAGAACGGCAGGCATCTTCCGGCGAAAACTCGACATCGTCGCAGAAAGACCTGGCATAGGCCACCATGTCGCGCGTCCGCTCAACTACCTGCTCGCGCGTCATGCGGAGCTTATGTTTCATATGAATATCCGACGTAGCAAGAAAGGTGTGGATGCGCGGTTTGGCAGCATCTTTAATCGCCTCCCATGCCTTATCGATGTCACCGCGTGTAGCACGCGCCAGCCCGCAGATGATCGGTCCATCAGGCGTACCGACCTCGTGAGCGATACGGCGCACACCTTCCAGGTCGTCGGGTGAAGCTGCCGGGAACCCGGCCTCAATTATGTCGACACCCAGCCGCGCCAACTGGCGCGCAATATCGATCTTTTCGGCGCTGGTCAGGCTGGCGCCCGGTGACTGCTCGCCGTCGCGGAGAGTGGTATCAAATATCCGAACGTGGTTTTCAGGGCTAACCCCAGATTCGTCCATGACTTGTGTGTCCTTTCAGTTGCATCATTTGCATCTATTAGCGCTAGCCAAAGCTCAGGAAGGTCTTCATCCACAAGGCCACTAAGACCATCTTCAGACATTTGCATCACCTCCTCTCCGCGCCGTTATCACGATCAATCATGCCTCACCGGCTCAGTTATCGTCCGGGACGTGTTTGGCGTCCAGGAACGGCATCATCTCGCGGAGCTGCTTCCCCACCTCCTCGATCAACAGGGTTTGTTCGGCTTGCCGTGCATGGTTAAACCAGGGGCGGCCCGCCTGATTTTCGGCGATCCACTTTTTGGCATAGGCCCCGCTCTGGATTTCGTCCAACATGTGCTTCATTTCGCCCTTGGTTTCTTCCGTGATCAACCGCTCGCCGCCGGTATAGCCGCCGTGCTCCGCCGTATCAGACACGGAATACCACATATAGCTCATGCCGCCCTGGTAGATCAGGTCTACGATCAGCTTCAGCTCGTGCAGCACCTCAAAGTAGGCGATCTCCGGTTGGTAACCTGCTTTGACCAGCGTTTCAAAACCCGCCTTGATCAAAGCTGTGACGCCGCCGCACAGCACTACCTGCTCACCGAACAGATCGGTTTCGGTTTCCTCGGCGAACGTGGTTTCAATCACGCCTGCACGGGTGCAGCCCAGCGCCCGCGCATAAGCGAGCGCCTGTTCTTTGGCGTGCCCGCTGGCATCCTGCGCCACCGCCACCAGCGCCGGGGTGCCTGCGCCTTCCTGGTACAATTCGCGCACGCGATGACCCGGTGCCTTGGGGGCGACCATGCTCACATCCACAAAATCGGGCGGCTGAATCTGGTCGAAGCGGATGTTGAATCCATGCGCAAACATCAGCGTATCGCCCGGTTTGAGGTTGGGCGCGACGCTCTCGGCATACACGGCGGGCTGGCGCGTGTCGGGGATCAGCATCATAATCACGTCAGCATCAGCCGCCGCGTCGGCTACCGTCTTGACTGTCAGGCCGTCGGCTTCCGCTTTCGCCCAGGATTTACTACCATCGTACAGACCAACCACCACGTTCACCCCGCTGTCATGCAGGTTGAGCGCGTGGGCGTGTCCCTGGCTGCCATAGCCGATAATCGCGACTGTTTTGCCATCCAGGTAGCTGAGATCAGCGTCTTGATCGTAAAAAAGCTTTGCCACAGAAAATCTCCTCAACTGGTAATCATCCCGTTCCCGGTGCGGAACGGGATCAAGCTAAACCTTAAAGTACGTTGTTCTGATAGCCGTTTGAACCGTCGCGTGCTTGGTAGCCGTTTGGCGACAGGATATGCTCACCGCGCGCCATCGTCACTACACCGGTACGCACCATTTCCAGAATGCCGATCGGTTGCAACACCTCAACCATGCTGCTGATCTTCTTCTCATCGCCGGTCACTTCAACCGTGACCGATTCCCGCCCTGTATCGACAATGTGCGCCCGGAAAATCTCGCAAAGCTGCATCACTTCGCTGCGTGTTTCGCGGTCGACGCGTACTTTGATCAACGCCAGGTCGCGGCTCACGTTGGGGACATCGGTCACTTTCTCGACCTGAATAACATTGACCAGCTTGTAAAGCTGTGTCTGGACCTGTTCGGCATCAGCATCTACAACAATCGTCATGCGCGAGATATGCGGGGATTCAGTCCGCCCGACGGTCAGGCTGTCGATGTTGAAGTTGCGCCGCCGGAAGAGACTGGCTACCCGGTTTAGCACACCGGGCTTGTTTTCCACCAAAGCAATCAACGTTTGTTTCATGTCCGCCTGTCTCCTGACACTAAACTTGATCACGGGATGGTATTGGCCGGCGGATCATGTTGTGCAAGTCCGCGCCTGCCGGAACCATCGGGTACACAATATCGTGTGTTTCGACCCTGAAATCGATCAGCGCCGGGCCATCGGTGATGCTTTCGGCCCATTGAATCGCCGGGATCACGTCGTCACGCCGTTGGACGCGCCGCGCAGGAATGCCGTACGCATCCGCCAGCTTGACAAAGTCAGGACTGTGAATCGGCGTAGCGTGATAGCGTTCTTCGTAGAAAAATTCCTGCCACTGGCGCACCATGCCCAAAAAGCCGTTGTTGATGATGGCAATGTTGACCGGCACGCGCTCCTGGACGGCGGTTGCCAGCTCTGACATGGTCATCTGGAAGCCACCATCACCGACGACGGCCCACACATTAGTAGCCTTAAGGCCAAGCGTCGCGCCGATGGACGCCGGGAGGCCGTAGCCCATTGTGCCTAGCCCACCGGAGGTGATCAGCGTGTTCGGGCGTGAGTGCGGGTAGTACTGCGCTTCCCACATCTGGTGCTGGCCCACATCGGTTACCACTACCGCATCACCGTTGGTTGCCTGCCACATATCGTGAATCACGTGCGCTGCAAACAACCGCTCGCCCGCGTCATGATGCAAGATATCGCGCTCGTTGGCGTCTTCCATCCAGTCCCGCACCTGACCCAGCCAGGCTTTGTGTTCGATCGGTTCCAGCATAGGCAGCAGTTGCCGAAGCACCGTTTTCAGGTCACCAACCATCGGCACATCAGCGTGTATAACTTTGTGAATCTCCGACGCGTCGATGTCGATATGAATCTTGCGAGCATCCGGCGCGTATGTTTTCAGATTGCCGGTTACGCGATCATCGAAGCGCATCCCAAAAGCCAACAGCAGATCGGCGTTTTGAATCGCCAGGTTGGCATGCCCGGTGCCATGCATACCCATCATGCCCAGTGAAAGCGGATGGTGTTCGGGTATGCCGCCCTTACCCAACAGCGTCAGCGCAATCGGCGTCTGCGTCATTTCTGCAAACTGCACAACTTCCTCGGTCGCCCCCGACATCACAACGCCGTGACCGGCCAGGATCACGGGACACTCGGCTTCCCGGATCAACTGCAATGCGGCTTCAAGCTGGCTCTGGCTGGCTCGTTGGGGCGGGTGGTAACCCGGCAGGATGATCTCACCTTCCGGGTATTCGAACTCGGTGATGGTGTTCTGTACGTCTTTGGGGATGTCGATCAACACCGGACCAGGTCGCCCGGTGCGCGCGATGTGGAACGCTTCGCGGATAGTATAAGCCAGTTCATCCACGTCATACACCAGGTAGTTGTGCTTGGTGATGGGCAGCGTAACGCCAGTGACGTCCGTTTCCTGGAACGCATCGGTGCCAATAGCGTTGGTTGCTACCTGGCCGGTAATGCACACAATCGGGGATGAATCCATCATGGCCGTGGCAATCCCGGTAACCAAGTTGGTTGCACCCGGCCCAGAAGTTGCCATCGCCACACCAACCCTGCCTGTTGCACGGGCATACCCATCGGCCATATGCGCCGCGCCCTGCTCATGCCGTGTCAACACATGGTGAATCGCCGGATACTTGGTCATCGTGTCGTAGGTAGGCAGTATCGCCCCCCCTGGATAGCCAAAAATCAGATCGACTCCCTCGCGGATCAGGCATTCAAAAATGATCTCTGCGCCGGTTAGTTTCACGTTGCACTCCCTTCTCGCTTCATCAGCTCGCTGTGTGAATGATTGCTTGTATAAAAGCGTCCAGTTAATCCAGGAACACGGCCCCGGTGCTGGCACTGCTAACCAGCCGGGCATAACGCCGCAGCCAGCGGCTCGATATGTTCGGTTCAAACGGCGGCAGCGCAGCCAATCGGCGCTGTACTTCCGCCGGGTCTACCAGCAGAACCAAAGTCAGCTTATCCAGGTCGATGTCGATTTCGTCGCCATCCTGCACAGCGGCCAGCGGCCCACGCGCGGCGGCTTCCGGGCTGACGTGCCCAATGGATACCCCCCGGCTGCCCCCTGAAAAACGCCCGTCCGTGATCAGCGCGACATCATCACCCAATCCCATGCCCTGAATCTGCGCCGTTGGTCCCAACATCTCCTGCATACCCGGCCCACCACGCGGCCCCTCGTAGCGGATGACAACCACATCGCCCGCTTTGACCTCGCCGTTCAAAATGCCTTGCGAGGCAGCTTCTTCGCTCTCGTAGACACGCGCCGGGCCGCGATGGTGGCGCATATTCCCAGGCACAGCGCCGATCTTGATCACCGCGCCGTCCGGGGCCAGGCTGCCAAACAGGATCGCCAGCCCGCCGGTTTGGCTGTACGGGTTTTCCAGCGGGCGGATGACCTCGTGATCGGTGATCGCGGCGTTGGCGATGTTTTCGCCCAGCGTCTTGCCGGTCACGGTCATACGGTCGAGGTGCAGAGTGTTGCCATGCTTTGAGATTTCCTTGAGGATGGCGGGCACGCCCCCGGCCCGGTGCACGTCTTCCAGGTGCCAGTGGGAGGCTGGACTGACCTTGCAGATATGCGGTACCCGCCCGGCAACCTGGTTCAGCCGGTTGAGCGGGTACTCGATCCCGGCTTCATAAGCGATTGCCAGCGTGTGCAGCACGGTGTTGGTGCTGCCGCCCATTGCCATGTCGAGCGCGAAAGCGTCGTCGATGGCTTCTGGAGAAACAATTCGGCGCGGCGTCAGGTCCTTTTCTATCAGAACCATGATCTGCCGCGCCGCTGTTTGCGCAAGTGCGATCCGTTCGGGAGTGTCGGCCAGGGCTGAGCCATTAAACGGCAGGGCCATCCCCAGCGCTTCCATCAGGCAGTTCATCGAGTTTGCCGTGAACATGCCCGAACATGAGCCACAGGACGGGCAGCCGTAGTCTTCCAGCGTTTTTAACTCGGCGTCGTCGATGGTTCCGGCTTTGTATGCGCCGACTCCCTCGAACACGCTGATCAGGTCCACCGTGCGACCGTCCGGCGTTTTACCGGCAGCCATCGGCCCGCCGCTGATAAAGATCGTCGGGATGTCCAGCCGCATTGCCGCCATCAGCATCCCCGGCACGATCTTGTCACAGTTGGGGATGCAAACCATGCCGTCGAAAGCGTGCGCCATGATCATCGTCTCCACTGAGTCGGCGATCAGTTCGCGGCTCGGCAGCGAGAAGTTCATCCCGTCATGTCCCATGGCGATCCCGTCGTCTACGCCAATCGTGTTGAACTCAAACGGCATACCGCCTGCCTCGCGCACGGCCTGCTTGACAACCTGCCCGAAGCCCTGCAAGTGCACATGGCCGGGAATGATGTCGATGTACGAGTTTACGATTGCGATAAAGGGCTTGTGCATGTCTTCATCTGTGACACCGGTTGCCTTTAACAGGCTCCGGTGAGGAGCACGTTCAAACCCTTTTTTGATTCGATCCGAGCGCATGTTGCATCCTTTTCTCAAAATCGGCTCCGCAAAAAAGAAACCACCCCTGGGTTGGGGCGGTTTCTGTATTCTTTCTGCCTGCTTACCCCTCTGTGCGCCGTTAGCTGTTCTTGCGTCGCGCCGGGGTCGGCACCGTCCCAACCCGTGTTCCCTCCTTCTCAATAATGACGAGAAGGAGGCCAATTACGACAACAAGAAGGGCGAGGGTGTTTAGCAGTCCCATTTTTTATCTACAGTGCTTTCAGGCTAATCCGGTCTACAACCCTAACAAAAAAACCTCCCTGCTGGGAGGTCTGTTTTCTACTGCGCTTTTGTACTCCGGCTGCGCCTATACTCTCCCAGCAGCAAATGCCCCGTCTACAATGACAAGGAGGCTAATAATAACCAGGAGAAGGCCCAAACAGAGATTCATCGTGACTCACACACATTGATAGCGTGAACAATCATGCTCTGACAATAAACCAGGATAGCCCGCCTGTCAAGTCGGATCGGTAAAAATCGCCTTAAACAACTTGGCTAAAATGTACAAACTGCCACAGATTGACAAACCGGATCAAATCTAATACAATTTGGTTGGTCAACCAACCAGATTGAGCGAGAAACAATGACACCCCAGGATTCCGATCAAAAGGCGCAGCAGATTCTCAACGCCGCCCGCAAGGTCCTGGCGCAGCAAGGCTACGCGGCTACTACCATCAAACAAGTTGCTGCCGAAGCAGGCGTCAGCCGGGGACTGCTGCATTACTATTTTGAAAACAAGGAAGATATGCTGGCCCGCGTAGTAGAAGCCAGCGGCGAAGCCACGATCAAACTGGTGCAAATGCTGTTTGAGCAAAGCCAATCGGCAGATGACCTGGCGTCAGGGCTGACCGGGGCACTGCGCAACATCGAGCTTGTCGCGCCGGACCTGTTCCCGCTGTTTTTTGAAAGCTGGTCCGTCAGTCGCCAGAGTCCAACGGTAGCGCACGAGCTAAAGCTGCTGTTCCAGCAGTCCCGGCAGGCTTTCCACGACGCGCTGG
The DNA here is from genome assembly GCA_016926875.1 of Anaerolineae bacterium. Taxonomy (GTDB): domain Bacteria; phylum Chloroflexota; class Anaerolineae; order Aggregatilineales; family Aggregatilineaceae; genus JAFGNU01. The sequence continues at coordinate 37,758 of JAFGNU010000046.1, forward strand.
AAGAAGCCGCCGCGCGCGGCATGATCGCACCTGCCGTACCATTGGAAGGGCTGGCAGCGCTGTTGATGGGCATACTGGACGGGCTGGCGCTCCAGCGGATCACCGAGCCGGAAATTGCCGACAATGACGCCATTTGGACTGCTACAGAAGCAGCGATTCGAGAGTTATTGAGCGGGAAAAAATGACGGTTGCAGTCTGTCCTCTTTTTTTTCGATTGATTTGGTTGGACGGCCAGCCAAAAACAAAAACCAATCTTCGCACATGACTCAGTAACTTGATCGCGTTCGCGCCGGTTTTACCGGCAGCATAGGAGATTATCATGTCATTTTGGGAGGAACCTTTCTTCTGGGCGTTGGTCAGTATGTTCGGATTGGTCGGCTGCTGCGCGGTAGTGGGCAGCCAGCGCATCGGGCGCAATACGCTGCTGAGCGGCTGCATGGTCGCGATCTTTGACATGGGACGCTTTGCGCTCGTGCTGCCCGATCAATCGCGTTTTGAGTCCGGCGGGGCGCTGGTTCTGCTAGGCGGTCTGGTCCTTTTCGCCGGGGGCTACCTGGGGCTGGCGCCGTGCGTGCTGATTCGTCCGATCAACGTGGCAGAAAGCGGCATGGAGCTTGCGACTACTGGCTTCTACACCGTGATTCGAAACCCGATCTATCTGGGCGAACTGCTGATGTCTCTCGGCTGGTCGCTGCTGCACCGCTCAACTACCGGCGTGTGCCTGACCCCAGTGTGGTGGACTGCCCTGCTGATCCTGATCGTGATCGAAGAAGAGAGCCTGGAGCGCGCGCTGGGCCAGTCTTACCTGGACTACAAGCAGCGAGTGCGGGGCCGCATCCTGCCAGGGCTGCCGATCTAGCCCGGTGAAGACCGCGAAAGTGCACCTACTGCTCAACATACTTGTACGATCCGGTACAAGATCGCCGGGATATGCTATGCTTGAGTGGCATATTTAGCCATTTGCTGACGTGAACAGAGGTGATGTATGCCGCTTATTGTCTCGTATGCCACGCCCGATGGCCCGCGTGTCGGGCTGGTCGTAAATAACACCATTCATACATGCCAGGGCGATCCCTTTGCGGATGACACGCTCACGCCGGGGCAGCCGGTTATGCCGCTACAGGCCGCGCAGCTACTCCCGCCGGTGCAGCCCAGTAAGATCGTGTGCCTGGGGCGCAACTACGCGGCACACGCCGCCGAACATTCGGCTGCGGTACCAGATGAACCGATGCTGTTCTTCAAACCGCCGAGCGCCTTGATCGGCCACGAACAGACTATCACCTTTTCCAAAGCCTTCGGTCGTGTGGACCAGGAGGCCGAGTTGGCGGTGATCATCAAAACCCCGGCACGCAACGTCAGCCGGGAAGAGGTGCTGGCAGTTGTGCTTGGCTACACCTGCGCCAACGATGTCAGCGCGCGCGTCTACCAGCAAAAAGACGGCCAGTGGGGACGTGCGAAAGGGTTTGATACCTTCTGCCCGCTTGGCCCGTGGATCAACACTGAACTCAAAGACCCGTCCGATCTATCGATCCGGGCCTATGTGAATGGGGACATCCGGCAGGACAGCCGGACGTCGCGCATGGTGTTTGACGTACCGGCGTTGATCGTCTTCATCAGCGGCGTAATGACGCTGCTGCCGGGTGACATCATCCTGACCGGCACACCGGCAGGCGTGAGCGAACTGCATCACGGCGACGTAGTGGAAATAGAGATCGAGGGCATCGGACGGCTGCGCAACCCGGTCCAGGTTACCGGCTAACGTGCCAACCAGACCAACCGGGTCTACACCAGGCCGGGCAGTGGTTGGCCCAGGCACATCTGGATTTCCATCAGCGCTGCATACGCCGCGCCGCGCACGTCAGGATGCCGGTTGCGCAGCGCCAGGTACAGCGGCTTCAGCGCCGGAACGTGTGCTAACCGCCCCAGCGTCCGGGCGGCCAGCGTCTGGTATACCGGTTCACCTTCCTGGAGTACGCGGATCAGCACTGCGCGCGCATTGACTCCGGCAGGCACGCCTTCTCCATGATCGGCGGCCCACTGGATCAGCCACAGCAGCGAATCGGCCTCCGGGTGCGCGTGCGGTCCATCACCGATCGGGGATTGAGCATCCAGGAATGCTTCTTCTGCCGCCGCGCGCACGTACCACTGCTCATCTTCGAGCATGGCGCGATACAGTTCGATCAGCGCCCAGGATGCATTCACGCGGGCCAACCCGTACACGGTTGCCCGCCGGATCATGATATCCTGCGCCTTAATGCCGTCGCGCAGGATCGCATGGCCTTCGCCGGGGATGGCGGCAAAGGCTTCGGCCACAGCCTGCCGCAGATCTTCGGTGCCTTCAAGCAGGGCGTGTACCATCGCTTCGAGCGCCGCTTCGGTACCGATAGCTCCCAACGCCAGCCCTGCCCCTAGCTGCACGCCCCGGTCATCGTCCGTCAGCATCGGCGCGAGATCTTTGATCGCTTCGGTGCTGCCCAGCGCTCCCAGGCCAACACAGCCCAAGCGCCGGACGTCAGCATCGGTGGACCGGAGCGCCTGCCGGAAGATAAAAAGCACATTTTTATCGCGCGCGGCGATCAACGCCGCCATAGCACGCGCGCGCACTTCCGGATACTGTTCGGGCGCCATCAACGCAGCCGCCAGGCGCTTAAAAATATCGCCGCGCCAGGGCGCATCGGGCGGCGCATCCGGCAGCCAGCGCACCAGTCCAAACAGGTTGTTGTATAACAAATCAGGCGTGGAGCTGAGCTTCCGGTAGATAACCGGCACCATATTCAGGCGTGCCGCCGCAAAACCAAGCGCACTTGTCCAAAGCGGGTCCAACGCCATCTCGGTAGCCTGTTCGGTTCCCTGCTGGACCAAGACCTCACTCGCCAAAAAGTGCATCAACTGTGGGTGCGCAAAGTCGAACGTACCGCCGGGATGTTCGACCAGCAGGCCATCGCGCGCCAGCACATCGATCAGGTTGCCCGGTCGGGCGCCATCTTTTCCATCTTCAGATCCGGCGGGCGGCTGAGCGCTCACCTGCTCCAGCAGCGCACGTTTGACCGGGCGACCCGCCTGAAGCACCTGTACAGCCAGCGCAGGTAGTGCGCTGCGCGCATCCGGTTTCGAAAGCCGCCGGGTGATCCATGCGTCGTACCAGCCCGCCCGGCCCGTCTGGCGGGTATCGTCGGCCAGGCTCGTCCAGATTTTCAGGGTGACATCCAGCGCTGTGCGGCCCCGGTTATCCACTGTGATTCGGCGCATGGTTTGTTCATCAGGGGCGGGTGCCCGGCGTCTGCCTTTACTCCGCGCGAGCCACTGTTCGCGCCAACGTTTAGCCAACCAGGCAAAATCATCCTCACGCCAGGGACGCAAAAACGTAGGTGCAAAACCCAGCGTCACCAGCGGTTCATAGCCCTGTGCCGGACCGGCGATCACGACCAGGTTATGCCCATACGCAGCCAAAAGCTGCTGCAGCCAGTAGAAATAGACCTCGCGCGCGGCAGGCGAGAATTCGTCATAACCATCTAGCAATATAAGCGCGCGCCCTGCTTCAAGCGCCGGGTAGATCACGCTGCCAACCACCTGCCCCGTCACGCTGCCAACCTGCCGCTGCACGGCGCGGATCAGCGGTTCGGCAGGATCGAGGGCGGCGCCCTTGCCAAACACCGCCGCGTCAAACTCCAGGTCGCTCAGATGAACAAACACTGGCACCAGCCGCGTTACGTCCAACACGGGCAGTTCTTCTTCTTCTTTTGCCTGGAATTCCGCTAGCTGCTCCTGCTGCAATTCCTGGGTGGTGTGCAGTTTTTCCAGCGCGCGCATCTTCATACGTTCGCGCTCTTCCGCCCGTTCCTTGCGTTCTTCTTTGGATAGCGACTGCTCCTCTTCCTCGATGGCCTGTTCGGTCAGTTCTTCCAGCGACTCGAACTTGATTTCGCCCATCGCCATCAGGGCCAGCGTAACCAGCGCGGTAGTTTTACCCATCCCGCTGATGCCCAAAATCGCAACATGCCGGTCCCCTGCGCCCAGATCATCCAGTGCCAGGGTCGGGATGTTGTACGGAGCATAGCTCTGGGGCATGTCGTGAAACTGCGGCACGACATCAAAAACGTTCCGTTCGGATACATCTTCGCTGCCGGGGACCATGACCGGGGCCGGAGGTGGGATCAGGCGCGGTTCAAGCAAAATATCGGTCAGGTCGATCAGATCGCCTGCGACGTGGTGGCGCTGTATATACAGCAGGAGATCGTGATAATAGCGCGCGTCGGCGGTGCGTCCGACGAACCGGCGTGTGCCCTCTACCTGCGATTCGGCAGATTGACGAACCGCGTTTAAGCGCGTCCGGTGTCGCCACGCCAGCGCAGATACGCCCGCCGCCGAAAGAAACCCCAATAGAAATGAAAGCGGATCAAAGCGCATGATGTTATTCCGTTCAGATCGCTACCAGGATGCGCCCGCAGCTGGCACACATTACCATTTCCTGCCCCTGGCGCACCTGTTGAACAAGGACAGTCGTCTGACTCACATGGCAGCAGGAGCACATATCGCCTTCTAGCACAGCCACCGCATGCCCCCGTTTTTTAGACCGCAAGGTTTTGTATAACTCCAGGTTATCTGCTGGAATGGCCCGCACTGCCGCCTCGCGATCCGCCTTTAAATCTTTGACCTCGCGCTTCAAGCGCTGCTGCTCTTTGGTCAGGTTTTCCAATCCCATGCTCAGATCAGCCTGCACCTGTTCCAACCGTCTGGTTGCTGTCACCAGCGCTTCCTGGAGTTCCTCGACCTTGATCATCGTTTCGAGCAATTTATCTTCCAACTGGGCACGGCGGCGCTTGAGTTCGGCCACCTTGCCCTGGAGGTCTTGCAGCTCTTTGGGGTTGCTGACTTTGCCGCCATACAACCGGTCGGTGAACTGCTCGCGCTGGGTGGTCACCGTCTGGATTTCCAGGTTCAGATCGGTTATACGGGCTTCCTGCGGCGTGAGCGCATCCCGCAGCGATTTCACCTCGGCCTGGGCCTGACGCAGCGCGCTGTCTTCTTCCAACTCGGCAGTGATCTCACGCAGGCGCTGCCGCCGGGCGTCAAGGTCAAGATCAATTCGCTGAAGCCTGTATAACGCCGGTATCTGGCTCATCCGTCCCTCATGAGGCTGACAGAACGCGCGGGTCGATGTAAAATAAGTGAAAAGTTAACGCTGCTCAAGAAATATAACAGCGCGAATTTGCAAGGCGCATTATACTACACGCCAGAATCACACGGCAAACGTGTCACCAACGAATACCTTTTTGGTTTTGACGGATTGATGTTGGCTGACGAGTTTGACAGAGGCAGGTTGTGTTCTGCCCGGATATGGCATACGATACCGCGACACGCCATCGGGTATCCTATTTCTACAGCCGTGTGTTTCTTTCCCTGGGTTCCTGATATTGAGGCGCTCAGCCTGGACCGGCTGATTATCGTCTTCTAACCAGCGAGGTCACCTATGCAAACATGGCGTTCTGTAGATGTCTCAAAAGCTGAGTGGCGCTGGGTAATCATCATCAGTGGGCTGCTGGTCGCCCTGTCCCTGGTACCATACGCCTGGGCACTGGCCAGCAACGAATCCGACGATGGCACGCAGTTTATGGGGATGCTGTCCAACCCGCAGGATGGCGCAACCTACCTATCTAAGATCGAACAGGGCCGCCGGGGATCGTGGCTGTTTGAACTGCGCTATACGCCCGAAGAACACGATGGCGCGGGCTTCCACACGTTTTATATCCTGCTCGGCCACGTTGCCCGCATGACCGGCCTGTCGAATTTGCTGGTTTTCCATCTGGCGCGCGTAGCGTCCAGCCTGTTTATGTTTATCTCGTTTTACCAGTTGGGTGCCACAGTCTGGGTGCGCCTGCGCCCCAGGCGGCTGTTTTTCACGCTGATCTCGGTTGGCTCAGGATTGGGATGGTTTTTGCTGCTGCTCGATCCGAACGCCATCTCGGCGGATATGAATATCCCCGAAGCCTTCCCTTTCTATGCGGCCTATTCCAATCCACACTTTCCAACGTGTATTGCCTGCCTGGCCCTGGCAGCGTCGGTGTACCTGGTGGTTTTCCGGCGCGGCTACACCGACCAGCCCAGTATTGAAAACGGCGGTCTGACGATCATGCTGCTCTCCATTGTGCTGGCACTGGTCCAGCCGACCGCGCTGCTGCCGGTTGGCGGGGCGCTCGTGTTATACGTGCTGGCACGTTGGTATATCACCCGCGAATTTCCGGCGCATGAACTACGCTGGGCATCGATGCTGTGGCTGCCAGCGCTGCCCTTCGCCGTGTATGATGTGTTTGTGTTTCGCTTCAACGATATTATGGCGAGCTTCAATAAGCAGAACCAGACGCTATCACCGCCGCTGTACCTGTACCTGTTCGGTTATGGCCTGCTGCTGCTGGTTGCGATCCCAGGGCTGGTACGCGCGATCCGGCGCTTTGAGCGGGATGGCGATCAGTTGATGCTGCTGTGGTTTGTGGTCAACGTCATCGGGCTATACCTGCCGTTCAATCTACAGCGCCGCCTGACAATGGGTCTGATTATTCCGCTGGTGTACTTCGACGTGCGCGCGCTGGAAGATTACTGGTTCTACCGTGTCCCCCGTGACTGGCGCGCTCCGGCTATGATCGCGCTGATCGTGTTCATCGTACCCACCAATGTGCTGGTACTCGGCATCCCGCTGGTGGGCGCAGTGGCCAGCACCGAAAGCGGCCTCGAAACCGGGATGCTGCTTGAATCCGATTACTGGGACGCCTTCGAATGGCTGAACGACACTGGTGAAAAGGATCAGGTGGTGCTGGCATCGCGTAATGTCAGCCTGTGGGTTCCGGCATATACCGATCAGGTCGTGGTATACGGCCACATCTATGAAACGGTGCCCAACGAAGAACGCGAAGATCAAATGGAAGCGTGGTATCACGGCGAAGACTGTGAGACACTCCTGAGCGACGATCTACCGTTCCGGGTGCGTTATATCTTTTGGGGACCGCAGGAACAGGACATGAGCGAAGACGACGACGGCAATACATACCCCAATACCGGGCAGTGTTTTGAGGAAATACCCGACGACCGCATCGAACAGGAAGTGATCAAAGGTGATGTCACGCTTTACGTGCTGGATTGATCCGGAAGCGCGATCCTCTCCGATCTTTCTATGCGCACTGGCCGTCATCCTGGCGGCATTTTTATTGGGGGTAGGACTTGGCCCGGACAGCTTACCGTTTCCCCCGGAGTCTGATTATTCGGACGTGGTGACAAGCCACTGGCCGAACGCGCTGTTTTTGCGCCGCGCGGTGCTGGACGATCACACCTGGCCGCTGTGGCGCCCCCTGATCATGAGCGGACAGCCGTTCGCCGCCAACCCGCTGAACAAGGTTTGGTATCCGCCGCAGTGGTTGGTGTTTATCCTGCCACCCGCGCTGCACCTGAACGTCCTGACGTGGCTGCACCTGCTGGTCGCCGGGGCGGGCGCGTGGACGTGGAGCCGCGCCACCGGCCTATCGGGCTGGGCAGCAGGGTTGGCAGGCTTCGGCTATGCCTTCGCGCCGCGCTTGATCGCATCCGTCGGCGCGGGCCACCTGGACCTGGTGTATGCGGCGGCGTGGTTCCCCTGGCTGCTGTGGGCTGTGTATCGCGCCGTCCAACCGGCCCCAACCCACCGGTCGGCACTGTGGCTGGCGTTGTTTGCCGCGCTGTGCTTCCTGGCCGATGTGCGCCTGAGCGCCTATACGTTTGTTACCGCTGCCGTTTATGCGCTCTGGTTGTGGTTCCAGGCACGCGATCTGGAGCCGCGCCCAGCGATCCGCCGCATAGGACCGGGACTGCTGCTCGCCGCGCTGCTGGCTGCCGGGCTGACGGCGGTGCAGTGGGTGCCCCTGCTGCAAATGCGCGCCGACCTGTCGCGCAGCACGATCACACTGGACGACGTAGCCGCGCACAGCCTGGCCTGGGGCCAGTGGATCGGCCTGCTGATCGGGGATCACGGCGGCGCGTGGGATACGATGGTTTATGTCGGGATCAGCACGCTCGTGCTGGCCGTGACGGCGCTGCTGCTGCGACCGCGTGCGCTGGCGTTCTGGGGCGCGCTGGTGCTGATCGCCGGACTGTATGCGCTGGGGGACCAGTTCATCCTGTGGCCGCTGCTGGCTCGCCTGATCCCGCCGATCCGCTGGTGGCGCGTACCGCCGCGTGCCTGGTTTGTCGCCGCGCTGATCCTGCCCTACCTGGCCGGGTGGGGCGCGCAGTTGTTGGCCGGGCACCCCTCGAAGCGTCAAATTGCCCGGCTCGGTGTGGTGGCCCTGCTGGGCGGCGGACTGGTATGCGGCCTGTCCAGCCTGATCATGCTCTCGCCCCACCTGGAACTGACGGCGATCCTGGGTATTTTTGCGCTGCCCGCCGTTGCCCTGGTGATGCTGCTGGCGATCTTTGGCAAGCTGGCGCCCCGCGCGCTGCTGATCCTGTTCGCGCTGGTAGTAGCAGTCGATGTGCTGTGGATGGATCGCACGCTGATCGATGGGCGCGATAAAAACACGTGGCTGGAGCCGTACCGCGAACTGGCCGACTACCTGGATCAGGTGGGAGCCGTGCGCGTGTATTCGCCCGATTATCGCCTGCCGCAGCAGGCCGCAGCCTATTGGAACATCCAGCAGTTCGACGGCGTGGACCCGTTCCAGCTTCGCGCTTACGTGGACGCTGCCGAAGCCGCGACCGGCGTCAAAGCAGACGGCTACAGCGTCACGATCCCGGCCTATGACAACGTCGAGGAAAACGATCTGGCCTCCGCCAACCGGGACGCGCCGATCAGCCCGGCGCTGCTGGGGCAGTGGTTGGTGACACATGTGCTGTCGGCTTATGAGATCGAGGCCGACGGGCTGGAACTCGACACGATCATCAACGATGTATACATCTACCGCAACGCCTGCGCACCGGACATCACGCTGGATTGGGATGGTCCAAACCGCGTGACGATCACCGCTGCATCCACCTATACCGGCAGCCTGTACGCTGTCGCCGCCGGGCGCTGGCACGATCACAGTGGCGGCTCACCGGGCCTGCCCGGCACCGCTGACGGCACTCGTCAAACCTGGACCCTGCGCTATGACCCGTCCAGCATTTGGACCGGGCTGCTGATCGGCAGTATATTGGTCGCGTTGGCAAGTGCCGGATGGTGGATAACAAGCCGTGCCTGATACGACGCACATATCCAGGCCAGAGTGGCGGCGCGTGATCGTCTTTGCCGGGCTGGTGATGCTGATCACGACGGTTCCCTACGTTGTCGGCTGGCTGTCTCAGGGCGACGCGTGGGAATTCGGCGGGTTCCTGTTTGGCGTGGACGACGGCTACAGCTACCTGGCGAAAATGCGGCTGGGCGCGCGCGGTGACTGGCTGTTTTCCCTGCGCTACACCGCCGAACCGCATGACGGCGCGCTGCTGTTTTTGCCCTATATCCTGCTCGGCAAGCTGACGGCGCTGTTTGTAGACGCCGACAGCCCTGATCTACCAACTGCGCTGGCGATCACATTTCACGCCGCGCGGCTTGTATTTGGCTTTCTATTGATCCTGGTCTGCTACCGGTTCGCAGCGTTTTTCCTGCGGGGCCACCGTTCCCGGATGTTGGCGCTGATCCTGATCACGTTGGGCGGCGGGCTGGGCTGGCTGCTGAACATCGTCGGATTAGGGCACTGGCTGGGATCGCTGCCGGTTGACCTGTACGTGCCCGAAGGCTATACGTTTCTGATCCTGTTCGGCCTGCCGCACATGGCGCTGGCCCGCAGCGCGATGCTGATCGGGTTCCTGCTGCTGTTTCGCGCGCTGCAAACGCCGGGACCGCCCCGGCGCTGGCAGCGCTGGACGCTGCTGGCCGGGGTATGCTGGGTCATCATGGGCCTGTGCGTGCCGTTTTACGTGGCCGTGCTGTACGCCGTCCTGGGCGCATGGGGACTGGCGGTCTGGATACGGGCGCGGTGTTTTCCCTGGATGTTATTCTGGCGGGCGGCGAGCGCTGGGCTGGTGGCGCTGCCGGTGCTGCTATACAGCGTGCTTGTGTTCGCTTCAAACGACGTATTTCGCCAGTGGTCAAACCAGAACCTGCTGCCCTCTCCCCATCCGCTCCACTATGTGCTAGGATATGCCAGCCTGGCGGTGCCTGCTGTTTATGCGCTGCGCTGGGCGTGGCGTAAAAGCGCCGATGAGCGCGATCTGCCGGTCCTGCTGCTGGCAAGCTGGCTTGTGATCGTGCCGGTCATGGTCTACCTGCCGATCAATGTCCAGCGCCGGCTGGCCGAAGGTGTGATCGCCCCGCTGGGCATCCTGGCGGTGATCGGGCTGCGGTTGGTTGTCCCCCGGCGGCGGTGGATCACGGCGCGTACCGTTGTGCTGGCGCTAGCGCTGCCAACGGCGGGCCTGCTGTGGTTGGGCGGAACATTCAGCGCGCTCACACCGGAACGCCCAATCTTCCGCCCGGTAGCCGAGCTGCACGCAATGGACACATTAGAAGCGACTGCGCCGGAGGATTCAGTTGTGTTGAGTTCGAAAAAAACCGGCAACTATCTACCGGTCCGCACAAACCTGATCGCCTACGTGGGGCACGGGCCGGAAACGCTGCACGCCAAAGACAAAAAACGGCTGGCCGAGCGCTTTTTCGCCGGGGAACTGGACGAGGACACCCAGCGCGCGCTGCTGGCCGAGGCGGACTATGTCTTTTATGGGCCGCTGGAACAGGCCGATCCACCTGTCTTAAGCTGGGCGGACGGGTTAACCTTGCTGCCATCGTTTGAGCCAACCGATCCTTACCTGATTTACGAGGTGCCGCGTGACTAGGCGCGAGATTCCGGCGTGGCTGCCCTTTGTGCTGCTGGCGCTGGTGCTGTTTACGCTTTTTCACCGCCTGCTGAGCGGCCAGGTGTTGTTCTGGGGACTGCCATCGCTCCAGTTTTATCCCTGGCGCCACTATGCGTTTGACCAGATCAGCGCCGGGCGGCTGCCTGCCTGGAACCCGTATGTAGGTGCGGGCGCGCCGCTGTTGGCGAACTATCAAAGCGCGTTGTTTTACCCGCCTAACTGGTTGTTTTTGTTGCTGCCCGACGCGCAGGCAATGGGCGTGATCGCCATCCTGCATGTGATCTGGGCAGCGGTCGGCATGTGGCTGTTCACCGGCGCGCTGGAACTGACCCGCTTTGGTCGCGGTGTCAGCACGCTGTCCTATGCGCTGTCCGGCTACCTGATCGCCCGCTTTGGCTCATTTCCGACAGCGGACGCCGGAGCCTGGCTGCCCTGGTTGTTCTGGCTGGTGCACCTGATCATCACCCGGCGGCATTGGCGCACTGTCGGCTGGCTGGGGGTGGCCTTTGGTATGCAGTTGCTGGCCGGACACGCTCAAACGGCCTGGTACAGCTCGGTAGGGTTGGGACTATACGCGCTATGGCAGGTGTTCTGGAACCGGCGCCGCGAACCGGCCCGGCGGCGGGTGCGTGTGCTGGCGCTGCTGGGCGTGGGGGTGCTGCTGGGCGCAGCCATTGCCGCGATCCAGTTGATCCCAACGGTGGAATATTTGCGCGAATCTCAGCGCGCCAGCGGCCTGGACTATGAAACGCTGACCAACCTGTCCTACCACCCGCTGCGCCTGATCACGATGGTCAGCCCCAACTTCTACGGCACGCCCGTTGATGGGTCGTTCATTACCGATGGCATTTTTTTCGAAGACGCGACCTATATCGGTTTTATCCCGTTTCTATGTGCGATAGCGGCTGTTGTCGGCTGGCGGCATAAGCGAGACTTCCTGACCCACTACTCGGCGTTTGTAACCGTCCCGTTCTGGGTAATTCTGGCATTGGGATCGCTGCTGGTAGCGGCAGGCAACTACGGCCCGCTGTATCGCCTGCTGTACGACCACGTCCCCACGTTTGATTCATTCCGTGAGCCGGTGCGCTGGCTGATCCTGATGGTTTTCAGCCTGTCCGTGCTGGCCGGGATCGGCACCCAGCACTGGGGGCGTGGCAAGTGGATCATCTTCTGGTCACGGCTGGCAGCAGCGGGTGGCGGGGCGATGGTGATCATGGCCCTGGTGTTCCGGCAGTATATCAACCAGGACGCCGAAGTCATGGACGTGCTGACACAGGGTATGATCGTGCTGGGCTGCTGGATGGTCGTTGCCGCCCTGCTCACACTGACCCAGCCGCTCAGCGGATCGCGGGTTTCGCCGTTCCTGTGGCGCGTGGCGGTATTGGCCTTCATCGCTGTCGATCTGGCGTGGGCGTCTGCCGGGCTGACCCCGACTGTCACCCCCGACTTTTACCGCAACTTCAGCGTGTCCCGCCCGCAAGGACGTATCTACTGGTTCGAAGATTACGAGGACGACATAAAATTCAAGCGCTTTTTTGATCTGGGCGATTACCGGCGTGCCAGGGACCAGTGGCCCGATGTGCGGGCATCGCTGCTGCCCAATCTGAATATGCTCGACCGTGTGCCTGCGCTCAATAATTTCGACCCGCTGCTGCCCGACTATCACGCCCGATATATCGACCTGATCGAACAGGCAGGCCGAGACGCGGGTGATCTGCTGCTGGCAGCGAGTGTGAGCCAGGTATACGGCGAGGTGCAGCCGACCGGCTGGCAGGGTGAAGCGCCGGTGTTTACATATCCGGACGAAACGCCGCGCGCGTGGCTGGTACCTCAGGCAGTATGGTTTGAAACGAAAGAAAAGATCGAGAATGCCCTGCTTGATCCGGGCTGGGACCCGATGCAGACCGTTATCCTGGCGGGCCAGTCTTCAACCGGCAGCGATTCACCCGTCATGACCACCGGCAGCATAACGATCCTGGAAAACAGCCCGGACCAGGTTCGCTGCCGTGTCGAAACCGACGGCGCGGCATACCTGGTTATCAGCAATTCGTGGTATCCCGGCTGGGTGGCAACGGTGAACGGGCAGGAAATACCGCTGTACCGCGCAAACCTGATGTTTCAGGCTGTCGAAATCCCGCCGGGCAGCACAGACGTTTCGCTGTCCTATCACCTCTCGCACTGGGAAGCCGGGGCCGGAATCACCGGGCTGGCGCTGCTGGTTACGCTGGGATTGGTGCTGCTGGGCAGCCTGTCGTTGGTGACCGACTCGTTCCGCCGCATCCCCCTGCCGGAAGATTGACCGGTTCGACGTGGGGCAAGCGCCCGGCTATAATCCCGCCCAATGCAAACCACACGGAAGATCGGCCTGATGCCACGATCCGAACAGCCAGATACGCCGCCGCTCGTGTCTGTTGTGCTGCCGGTGTATAACGAAGCGGTCTTTATCCGGCGCGCGCTGAGCGCAGTGCTGGCCCAGGACTATCCCGCGAACCGGCTGGAAGTGCTGGTCGTGGACGGCTGTTCCACCGATCAGACGGTGTCCATTGTGCAGGCCATCGTGGCGGACGATCCGCGCGTGCGGCTGCTGTCGAATCCCGGACGGATTCAGGCGCACGCCATGAACATCGCGCTTGACGCGGCGCAGGGTGACGTGATCATCCGCGTGGACGGGCACGCGATCATCGCGCCGGACTACGTCAGTCGATGCGTGTACCACCTGGAAGCAACAGGCGCGGACAACGTCGGCGGGCCGCAGCGTTTTGTCGGCATCACGCCGATGGGCAAAGCGATTGCCGCCGCCTACCGCTCGCCGTTTGGCGTGCCGAGCCGTTTCACCGTCAGCCAGCAGGCCGAATACGTGGACACCGTCTACCTGGGCGCGTGGCCGCGTACAGTGTTCGAGCGTGTCGGGCGCTTTGATAACAGCCTGGCCGTCAACGAGGATTACGAGTTCAACTACCGCATTCGCAAGGCAGGCGGGCGTATTTACCTGTCGCCGGATATTCGCTCCGAGTACTACGGGCGACAGATGTTCGGCGCGCTGTGGCGGCAGTTTTTCCGCTATGGCGGCTGGAAACTCAACGTGCTGGCCAAGCACCCGGCCTCGACCCAACTGCGCCACCTGGTCGCCCCGGCGTTTGTCGCGGCGCTGGTGGGTGGGGCGCTGCTGGCGCCGTTTAGCCCCTGGATCGCGCGGCTGTGGGCGCTGACGCTGATCGCCTACGGGCTGGCGGCGGGCGCGGCGTCGATCTGGCAGGCCGCGCGCGACGGGTGGGATCTGCTGCCGCGCCTGCCGCTGGTGTTTGCCGGGATTCATCTCGCCTGGGGCAGCGGCTTCTGGTTCCAGGCGATCCGCCGGTTGGTGAGCCAAAAACGGAAGAAACCACGCCATGAAATCACCTGACTCTCCACACACACCCCCCGCCCGCCGCTGGCAGCTCCAGGTATCCGAGCGGCGTATGCTGCTGATGCTGGGCGATACGCTGGCGATCCTGCTGGCGGTGCTGCTCTCGCTGACAATCTGGGTGATCGTGGATGGGCGCGGACTGGGCGCAAAGTTTGTCATCCAGCACAGCTATTGGTTCCCGATCCTGGCGGCGCTGTGGCTGCTGCTGGCCAGCGCCAACGACTTTTACAACCTACGCACAGCGGCCCGCGTCGATACCAGCCTGATGCGGCTGGTACAGGTCACGCTGCAAATCGTCGTCGTCTACCTGGGCATTTTCTTCGTATCGCCGCGTACAGCGCTGCCCCGGTTGTTCATCCTGTATTATGCCGTGCTGTCGTTTTTGCTGATCATGCTGTGGCGCGTCTGGCGACCGTTCCTCTTCGGCTGGACCGGTACGCGGCGGCGCGCGCTGGTCATCGGCGCAGGCTGGACGGCGCACACGATCATCGACGCGCTGCACCAGGACGCGCCGGACGACTACGAGGTCACCGGCCTGATCGTCGAGACGCGCGACACGCTGCCGGAGAACCTGCCGGTCCCGGTGATCGGCACCAGCGGCGATCTGCTGGCAACCGCGCAGCGTGAAAACGTGTCCGAGATCATCCTGGCGCACGGGCGCGAACTGTCCGGCCAGATGTTCCAGGCGATTATGGACTGTTACGAGCAGGGCTTCAGCATTGTGCCCATGCCGCTGCTGTACGAGCAGGTCACCGGGCGCGTACCGATTGAGCACGTCGGCCAGCGCTACTGGACGACCATGCTGCCCATCGAAGGTGGATCGATCTTTGATCCCTACCCGCTGATCAAACGCCTGTCGGACGTCATCCTGTCGCTGATCGGGCTGCTGCTCTTTGGCCTGCTGCTGCCGCTGATCGCGCTGGTTATGCGGCTGGACTCGCCCGGCCCGATCTTTTTTGCCCAGGAGCGGGTCGGCAAGGGGGGCAAGCCGTTCCGCGTGATCAAGCTGCGCTCCATGATCCCGGACGCCGAGCGCGACACCGGGCCGATGTGGGCCACCGAAGACGATCCGCGCATCACGCGCGTCGGCAGGCTGTTACGCAAGAGCCGCCTGGACGAAGTGCCCCAACTGTTCAACGTGCTGCGCGGCGAGATGAGCCTGATCGGGCCGCGCCCGGAACGCCCGCAGTTCGTGGACCAGCTCAGCGAAAAAATCCCGTTCTACCGCACGCGCCACGTCGTCAAGCCGGGCATTACCGGCTGGGCGCAGGTCCGCTATCCCTATGGCAACACCGACGAAGACGCGCTGATGAAACTGCAATATGACCTGTTCTACATCCGGCACCAGTCGCTCGCGCTGGACCTGCTGATCATGCTGCGCACGGCGGGCAAAATGCTGTCGTTCCAGGGAACATAACCCGATGTCACCCCGTATCCAGCGCCTGATCACGCTGCTGATTGTCCTGTATATCACCTTTATCGGCGGCACGGCTTACGCCCATACCGGCGAGATTCCCGACATTATCCGGCTGATCGTGTTTGCCGGGCCGGTAGCCGTCTGGCTGACCGGGTTGATCCGGGCCGGGCGCAGGCTGCCCCGCACGGCGCTTGACCTGCCGCTGGCGGTTTACGTTGGATGGCTGTTTTTCACTGCGCTGTTCGCCCTGGACCGTCGAATCAGCCTGGAAATGATCTGGCCGTTCCTGGTACATGTGCTCGGTTTTTATCTATTGGTGGACCTGATGCGGCGCGGGTGGGCGCGGCATTTTCAGATCGCGCTGCTGGCGGTGGCGCTTGTGATCGTGCTGATCAGCGGGATCGAGCTAGCCGCGTGGTATTTCGGCTGGCTGGGGCAGGCGGGCTGGTTCCCGGCGGGCGGCTGGTCCGATCCCGTCCCGCCAACGCTGCCCCACCTTGACGCCGCGCTGAACATCACCACTATCCAGGGTAACTATCTCGCCGTGCTGATCCCGCTGGTGATCACAGGTGCGCTGGCGGTCAAACGACGTGGAACGCGGATCGGGTTAGCCGGGCTGGCGCTGGCCCTGCTGCTGATCAACGTGCTGACCTTCTCGCGCGGCGGGCTGTTGGGCGCACTGGTGAGCATGGGCTTGCTGTGTGCTTTTGGAGCGCTGCGCTGGGGCCAGCAAACCGGGCGCTTGGCGGCGCTGCTTCAGCCCAGGATCATCCTGGCGGCGGCACTGGTCGCCGTGATCGGGTCAGGGCTGTTTATCGTGGTCTGGACGTCCGGCGCATCCCGCAGCGACAGCGACCAGGGGCGGCTGGATACGTGGCAGAGCGCGCTGGATATGGCGCGCGATCACCCGCTGACGGGCGTCGGGCCGGGGCTGTTTGGGCTGGCGCTGCGCTCGTACCGCGACCCGGAGATCGCGCAGGATAAGATCGTCTCCGCGCATAACCTGTTTCTGAACACGCTGGCCGAAACCGGGCTGCCCGGCCTGCTGATCTTGCTGTGGACGGCGGCAGTATTCGGGCGGGCGTGGTGGCAGCGCTGGCAGTCGGCCCCACCGGATCACCGCCTGTGGCTGGAAGGCGCGCTGGCGGCGTTTGTGGCGTTCGGCGTGCACAGCCTGGTCGATACATTCCCGTTGACGTCATCGGTGCTGCCGCTGTTGATCCTGGCAGCCTACACCGCCCAGGAGCCGGAGCCGGAACCGGTCCCCGCCGATACGGTCATCCCGCGCTGGTGCTGCCTGCCGGTGTGGGTAGCACTGGTTGGGATTGTGATCTACGGCTGGTGGATCGTGCGGCTGGACGTGGCGCAGTTTTGGATGACGCTCAGCCGGGACGCCGCCGCTAACAACGATCTGGATACCGCGCTCGAACGGGCGCAGCACGCGCGCGACCTGGACGGTGACCTGTCACTGTATGCGTTGCACGAAGCATATGTGCTCGGCCTGCTGGCTGAGCAAAGCCCGGATATTTACCTGAGCAGCGCCATTGAAGCACACGAAACCGCGCTCGACAAACAGCCAACGTTTGATCTCGGCTGGGCGAACCTGTCGGCGCTCTACGAGCAGCGCGGCGATTCGGAGTTCGCGCGCCGGGCCATGCAGCGCGCCGCCGCGATCAACCCGTCCAACGCGGTCTACTGGTTTAAACTGGGCGATTATACCCGCGCGCTCGAAGAAGACCCGGACCTGACCAGGGCTGTTGCCACACTCGATCCCGACGACCTGATCCCGTTCGTGAGCGAAAATGCGATCCCTGTCGCCGAGCGGTTGTACGTCGCCGTGTGGGGCAATCTAGACGATACCGCCGCCGGACTGGTGCCACAGGTAAAACAAGAAAATGGCTGGTTCGCGCATCTGGCGCTGGGTTTGTATGAGCATTACGTGACCGGAGACGACGACGCGGCGCTGAAGTGGCTGTCCAAAGCTATCAACGAGCGCCCGGCAGACGAGCGGGCCGCCCTGCTGCGCGCGGAAATTCACCTGGCGCGCGGAGACCTGGACGCAGCCGAACGGGACGCACGCGCAGCCCTGTTCGCCGATCCCTACGGCGGCGCACCGGCCAACCTGATCCTGGCGCAGGTGGAGCGCCAGCGCGGCGCGAGCAATGCACACATCCAGGAATTGATCAAGGCCAGCGCCTCAAGCCGCCCGGCGATTCAATACTTCGCGGGCACGGTGTACGCCCGCCCGGCCAGCTTTGATTACCTGCCGCAGCTAAATGCTCCGCGCACCCAAATTGTGCTGCGCCAGGTAACCGGTATCGTCCAGACCACCACACCGGACTGAGTCTGTTTGAGGGGAAAAACCATGACCGAACAGATGTCATTCAACGAGTTGATCTACGAACTGGTGCGGCACATCCCACCCGGCAAGGTGCTGAATTACGGGCGCGTGGCTGCGCTGCTGGGCGTGCCAAATGGCGCGCGAGCGGTTGGCTGGGCGCTGCATAACCTGCTGGGCGATGAGCAGAGTGTACCCTGGCACCGCGTGGTGAACGCCAGAGGGTGCGTCAGCATCAAAGGCTCGCCGGAAGGGGCCGCCGAACAGCGCGCCCGCCTGGAAGGCGAAGGAATCGTTTTTGACGAAAACGGCTACCTGGATATGCAAAAACACCTGTGGGACCCGCCGCCCTGGGAAGTCGAGCACATCGTCCAGACCGCGCGCCAGCGCCGCGCCGATATGGACCGGAACACGCCCGGAACGTAATCGGTTGGGGCGGTGTGCTGCGCTACTCCATCACCCGCAGCGTCGAGGGGATATCCATGCGCGCCATTCTACGGATCAGCGCCAGTGGGGCGAGTGCGACCACGATCACGCCGATCACAACCGCCATCACAAACGTGATCGGTGCCAGCACGGGATTGAACTGAAATTCCGGCAGGATAACTGGCATCCGGTCGTACACAAACCAAGCCAGTACCAGGTAGCCCAGCACGCTACCGATCAGCGTCCCCAGCACGCCAACCACCAGGTTTTCCAGCACGGTCATACGTGTTACCGTGCGAATCCGCAGTCCAAACGCAAACATGGTAGCGATCTCGCGCTCGCGTTCGTGCAGATTGATGTTGGTCGAACTGAACGCAATCAAAAACGCCAGCAGGATCACTCCCACCTGCACACCCGACAGAAACCGGATCACTTCATCCAGCACAGCGCTGCTGGAATCAAGCGTGTCGGTCACCGATACGACCGACGCCACGCCGGGGTACCGGAACAGTGCGTTTTTCGTTTCGTTTGAACTGGTCCCTGGCACGGGATCGACGTGGATCAGGTTTGCCACGCCGGACAGGCCCATCAGGCCAGCCTGGTTTTGGTCCAGGTACGCCAGGGTATTCCACAAATCCGCGTGAATGCCGATCACCTCGATCTCGGTTTCCACGATATCATACGCCAGCAGCCCGGTACGGCGCGGGTGTTCGAGTATGATCGTATCGCCCAATCCAGCCTCCAGGTCCTTTGCCGCTTCATCAGAGATCAAAATGCCGGGTGTGTCCGACCGGTACACGCCTTCCAGCAAGGTTGGCGCCCACAGCTCGTTATCCATGTCCAACACCTGGATGATCGCAAAGAAGCTCGTATCCCCATAGGTCATATGCCCGGCCAGCCGCAGCGCCGGTACAGACATGGCAATGATGGGGTCGCTGGTAATGGCCGCTATTTGTTCCGAGTCTGTTGGATAAAAACCGTTCAAGTAGACTACGTGCCGGTCAGGATGATCCTGGTAATACTCCGCTGCCAGCGCATCCATCCCGTGTTGAGCGCTGTTTAACATGCCGGTCAACCCAACCAGCGTTGTAATGGCTGTCGCGATACCCAGCACGGTGAACAATGTGCGGCGCGGCGCCCGCAGCAGGTTGCGGATCGGCATCTGCACAAAACTTTTGCCGGGCAGTGAAACCCGCTTCGCCAGCGGGGTCCAACCGTTGCCTTTTTCGACCAGATGACCAAACCGGATCGCAGCCACCGGCATCACACGCACGGCTCGCCAGACAGGCAGCAGCGCTGCCACAAACGGCAGTACAAAACCCAGCACCGCCGCCTCAAGAAATACATCCCATTGAAATAAGCGGCCCCACGTCGGCATAGGCAGAACATCCAGCAGCCAGGCTGCGGCCAACTTACCCATCAGCACACCCATCACCGCGCCCAACACCGCGCCCAGCAAGGCGATCTGTGCACCGATCAGCAGGGGGCGAACGGCCAGCAATCGCGGCGGCAGCCCCAGCGCCATGCCGATCCCGATCTGCCGCCGTTGGGACTCGACCATCCGGCTTGACAGGTTGAAAGCGCCCAACACGGCCCCGGCCAGAAACAAAACGATGATAATGTTGTAGATTTCCTGGTTCATGTCAATCGTCTGGTAGACGAGTTGATGGACGCGTTCGTCGTCTTTGCCGGTGAACGACACGCCAATGCGTGGAAAGGCTGCCTTGAGCGCAGTTTCGATCTCGGCCCGGATGATGTCGGCATCAGCACTGTCGTGCAGAGTTAGCACCAGGTTGTTAACCATGCCCGCGTGCCCGGTCAGCGCCTGGACCGTCTCCAACGGGGCGAACAGCACGGCGAAATTCGCCTCTGCCAAAAAGCCCCCGTCATCGGTGATAATCATAAAATATTCAGGCGACAGGCTATGTCCCACGTACTGCACCGGGATGCCACCGCTCAGTTCGATCTGTCCCTGCGCTGGCAGGTTGTAATGCCGGGCGAAGTGATAGTCAAGCAGGACCACGTTTTGCCCGGCGTCGGCTCCGGTCAGCGCGCGCCCGGCCTGGATGCTGACGCCGTTCACATGCGGCCCGCCGCCTGCCACGTCCAGACTCACCAGCCGCCCGCGCACGATGATGTCCTCGCCGCCCGCCGACGCGCTGACCAGGGTCGATTCGATCAGGCGCGGTTCTGCTGCCTTTATCCACTCGGCGTGTGGAATCGCCCGGATCGCGTCCATCAGTTCGGCCTGATCCACATACGTGCTGCCGGTCAGGTTGACCCGCAGGTCAAACATATTCAGCAGCGTGTAGCTCTTATCTGCCGCGTCGCGCCGCCAGGGGGTTGTGCTCCCCAGCCCGGCATACACACCCGTGCCCAGCGCAATGATCAGCGCGATAACGATCACCTGGAGCCACTGCGCGCGCAGATCGCGCCACGACCAGCGCAGCCACAAGCCTAGATTGAGCATAGACAACCTCGCTGCATGAGCGTTTCGCCGTTCGGGTTCGCTGTGCCCGGCTGTCAGGCGCTGCCGGTCCGCTGTTGGCCCCGATCAAGATACATCTCCATGAGATTAACCAGGATCGACAGTGTCAGCGTCAATACCAGATAGGTCAGGGCAACGGTGTTGTACACCTCGAAGAAGGTGAATGTGCTGGTGGCGTAGGTCTGGCCGCGCCGCGTGATGTCCTGCACACCCAGCACCGACACCAGCGAACTTTCCTTTAGCATGGCGATGAAGTCATTGCCCAGCGGCGGCAAGATCACGCGGATGGCCTGTGGCAGCACGATCAGACGCATCATCTGCCAGCGTGTCATACCCAGGCTGCGAGCGGCTTCAAGCTGCCCTACGCCAACGCTGTCGATCCCTGCCCGGAAAATCTCGGACAAAAACGCGCTATACGAGATCGCCAGCCCGATGATCGCGCGGTAGGCGTTGTTGAATTCGCGGGACTTAAACTCGGCCAGACTGGTGCCGATCCCTTTGAATGTGAGCTTGATCACCTGGTCGTCAAAGAGTTCAATCGTGATCTTGACGTGTGTCAGCCATTCACCAAAGTCATTGCCGACGGTGATCAGCTTCGGAATCAGTGCCAGGGCCATGTAATACACCAGCACCAGCGTAGGAATGCCTCGCACCGCCTGTACATAAAACGTGACCGCCTGGTAGATAATCACATTGGATGAGCGCCGCAGCAGCGCCACGAGCAAGCCCAGGACCAGCGCGATGATGTAAGCCACCACCGACACCCAGATCGTGGTCCACATGCCCTCTTTGACCGCTCTAAAAACCACGGGATAGGGATGTTGATCGACCACGCTGCTTGCAAACCAGATCACCAGCAGCGCCAGTACTAACAGCCACCAGGGCGCGCGCGCCAAGCGGCGGATCAGAATATTTCGTTTCTGCGGGTTAGGCCGAGGGGGAGGGGATGATTCGTGTGCAATCGTCATACAGCATAATCCGGCATCTGTTTAATCCAAGAGCGCAAAAAGCCACCGCCCCAAACGAGAATGCCCGGTGGCTTGCTGCTTCAATTGTACTGTAGGGAGAGAGAATTGGCATTTTGCTGCCTTCTTCTCTCTCCCGGTGTGCTTGTGTTTTTAGTCGGATGCCGGTTGGTACGTGATGAACCACTTGTAGTAGATGTAATCGAGGAAGCCGTCTTCCTTGACGCTGGCAATGGCAGCGTTCATCGGTTCCACCCACTCAC
>JAFGNU010000047.1 GCA_016926875.1 Anaerolineae bacterium
CTGAACCTGCCGCCCGGTCTGGGATCGCATGTGCACTACGACCGCCGCCTGACCGGACGGCTGGCGGGCGCGGTATGCTCGATCCCCAGCATCAAGGGCGTGGAGATCGGCCCGGCTTTTCAGAACGCTCGGCGGCGCGGCACCCAGGTCCACGACCCCATCACCGTTGATAAAAACCGGGCTATCGTTCGTGAAACCAATCGGGCGGGCGGGCTGGAAGGCGGCATAACCACCGGGGAACCGCTGATCATTCGCGCCGCGATGAAGCCGATCAGCACCACGCTGACGCCGCTGGCCTCGGTTAACCTGGCAACCGGCGAAGCGGACCAGACCACGTATGAGCGCAGCGACTTTTGCGCCGTGCCGCGCGCGGTGCCGGTAGTTGAGGCGATGATCGCGGTCGTTCTGGCCGGTGCGCTGCTCGAAAAAGTGGGCGGTGACAGCCTGGACGAGATGCGCCCGCGCTTCGAGACGCTGCGACAGGGCAGACTGGATGATTTGCCGATGGATAACCAACCCTGGCGGTTTGGCTATGACGACTGGGCGTAAACACGCACAGAACATCGTGCTGACCGGCTTTATGGGCACCGGCAAGAGCACTGTCGGGCGGCTGGTCGCGGACCGGTTGGGGCTGGCCTTTGTGGATACGGATGCTATCATCGAGGCGCGGGACGGGCGTACCATCGCGGACATCTTCGCGCAGGACGGCGAGGCCGCGTTTCGCCAGCTTGAGGCGGATGTATGCCTGCAAACCGCCAGCCAGCGCGGACAGGTCATCGCAACCGGCGGTGGCGCGCTGCTCAATCCTGTTGTGCGCGAGACATTCGAGGCAAGCGGGCTGGTGATCTGCCTGAAATGTGGCCTGGACGAGGCCATCCGGCGCGTAGGTGATGACCCGGCACGCCCGCTGTTTGCCACCGAGCGCGACAGGCTCGCCCGCCTGCTGGCGGCCCGCGCCGACCTGTATGACAGCCTGCCGCACCAGATCGACACCACCCATCACAGCCCACCAGAGATCGTTGAGGAGGTTTTACGCCTGTGGTACATGCAAATCACCTGACCGTGCAGAGTGATCCACCATACCCTGTTGTCATCCAGCCGGGCGCGCTGGCGGACGCGCTGCTCCCGTTTTTCGCGGCGCGTGATTTTTCGCGTGTGGCCGTGATCACCAACACGACCATCGCCCCGCTGTACGGCGACGCGCTGGCCGACCAATTGCCTAACAGCCTACTGATAACTGTGCCGGATGGCGAGCAGTATAAAACGCTGGACACCATCCGGGAGATATATACCCGGCTGCTGGACGGCGGCGCCGACCGTTCGAGCGTCGTGATTGGGCTGGGCGGCGGCGTGATCGGGGATATGGCAGGCTTTGCGGCGGCAACCTTCATGCGCGGCGTGGCCTTTGTGCAGGCGCCTACCAGTTTGCTGGCGATGGTGGATGCCAGCATCGGCGGCAAAGTGGGCGTGGACCTGCCGCAGGGCAAAAATCTGGTCGGCGCGTTCAAAGACCCGCTGGCCGTCGTGGCCGATACGGCAGCGCTCAAGACCCTGCCGGATGTTGAATTCCGCTGTGGATTGGCAGAGATACTCAAAGCAGCGTTGATCGGTGATCCCCCGCTGCTCGATCACCTGATGCAGCACGGGCCGCAGCCGGTCGAGCATATCATCGAGCGGGCAGCAGCGGTGAAAATCAAGATCGTCGAGCAGGACCGGCTGGAACACGGCCCGCGCGCTTTCCTCAACCTGGGTCACACTTTTGGGCACGCGCTGGAACAGGTCAGCAACTACACCTGGAAGCACGGGCAGGCGGTCGCGGTGGGCATGGCGGCGGCAGTGCGGCTGTCCGAGCGGCGGGAACTGTGTCCTTCTGGCACGGCGCGCACCGTCGAGCACGCGCTGGCAAAGCTGGACCTGCCGACCCGTTATACCGGTATCGATCCTGCCCGTTTATGGGACGCCATGCGCCACGATAAAAAATGGCGCGACGGGGCGGCCACATTCGTGCTGCTGGCAGACATCGGCCAGCCGGTGATCGTCCGCGACGTGACGCGCGCCGAAGCCGTCGACGTGCTGGAAAGCCTGCGAGAGTGACCATGAACATCCTGGTGTTGCACGGCCCCAACCTGAACCTGCTCGGCACGCGCGAACCGGACATCTACGGCGCGCTGACGCTGGACGACATCAACGTCCGCCTGCAAGATTACGCCACCCAACACGGCGCGGTGCTGCGTATTCAGCAGAGCAATCACGAAGGCGAGCTAATCGACACGCTGCACGCGGCGCGCGGCTGGGCGCAGGGCGTGATCATCAATCCCGGCGGTTATACCCATACCAGCGTGGCGCTGCGGGATGCCATCAGCGCGCTTGACCTGCCGACGATTGAAGTCCATCTGTCCAACATCGCCGCGCGGGAACCATTCCGCCACACTTCATTTATTGCGCCGGTTTGTGTCGGGCAGATCAGCGGGTTGGGCTGGATCGGCTACCGGCTGGCGCTTGAGGCGCTGTTGGCCCACATCAAACCATGACCGGTTTTTGTGAAGTGCCCTGATTCATGCTATTGTAGAGGGCGAACTTACTTCTGCCACTGCATTGTCAAATAGCTTACCAGGGCGCGCGCTCACCATGCCAGCAACCTCGCTGCCTGCTCACCAGAGCCGGGCATCTTGTCCTACCTCAGACATAGTTCCAATGCGCAACATCTTCGCTGTCCCCATACGCGACCAGATACTTATTTACGCGCCGCTGCACAACCTGGCGGCCTTGGTATCGCCCACGTTAGCGCTGCGCCTGCGCGATCTACTCGCATCCGGCGAACCAGCGGGTGACGGTCCGCTGGGCGAGCTTGTCGATCTGCTCCGCGACGAGGTGACCGAACCGGCCCCGTTGCAGGGAGAATTTGTGCCCTCTGCGCTGGGCCTGCTGCCGACGCGCGGCTGCAACCTGGCCTGCCGCTACTGCGGGTTTATCGCGTCCGAAGAAACCCAGTTCGTTATGTCGTTGGAGATGGCGCGGGACGCCGTCAACTGGTATATGGATCAGGTGCAGCGCAGCGGCGCGCCGCACGCCGAAATACATTTTTTTGGCGGCGAACCGTTCTGCGTCGAAGCGGTGATCGATCTGGCGGTGCACCTGGCCCAACGCCGGGCCGCCGAGATTGGCTGCACGCTGCGCTTTGAGGTTGCGACCAACGGCACCTTCAGTGAAGCACGCTGCTACTGGACCGCCGACAACCTGGACACGGTCGTGCTTTCGTTCGACGGTCCCGCCGACGTGCAAAACCTGCACCGCCCGTATAAGGACGGCAGCGGCAGCTTTGACGCCATCGCGCGCAACGCCCGTATTTTGTCCGAAGGGGCTAACAGCGTTTATTTTCGCGCCTGCATCACCGAAGCCACGGTGGGCCGGATGCCGGAGATCGCGACGTGGTTCTGCCAGGAATTTCGCCCGGACGCGGTCAGCTTTGAGCCGCTGCAACCGACGCCCTGGTCGGATAACGCCGGGCTGGTCCCGCCCGATCCCTGGGCCTTTGCGCACAATTTCATCGCCGCCGCGCAGATACTCGAAGCGCACGGCGTGCGGCCCGTGTACGCGCCTGCCGAGATCGGCGCCCGGCAGGTGACATTCTGCCCGGTCGGCAAGGACTTTGTCATCGTCGCGCCGGACGGTGTGCTGACCGCCTGCTACCTGCTGCGGGGCGAATGGGAAGCG
This sequence comes from Anaerolineae bacterium, assembly GCA_016926875.1. Taxonomy (GTDB): domain Bacteria; phylum Chloroflexota; class Anaerolineae; order Aggregatilineales; family Aggregatilineaceae; genus JAFGNU01. The sequence goes on from JAFGNU010000047.1 coordinate 3,715, forward strand.
CGCGGTCTTGACCTGCGTCTGGGCCGGATGAACACAGACCAAAACGGCGCTGTGCAGATTGATCCCGAAGCCGTCGAATCCATCCGGGGGTTTAACGTCCACAACAAGCTGTTTTGCGCCGGGTGTTTTGCCAGGTGGCACTGCGCGGGCGGCTGTCATGTGAATCACATACTGGGCAGCCAGCCGGGTGACTATGACCGGCTGTGCATCCAGGCGCGGATCATCGCGCTGTATAACATCCTGCACGCGATGCACCATGACGAACTGGCGCATACCTGGCTGCAAGACCATGCTGCGCTGGCCCGGTCCGTGTGGCAGGCATCCGACCGGCTGGCGGACAGGGACGGGACCTTATGAGCACGGCAGCACGTGTGCGCTGCGCGCCGGGTATTGTGTGGGTCAAAGATACGGGTCGGGCGCTGTTGGTGGACGGCGAAACCGGGCGGCTGTGGGCGCTGCAAGATGCCGACGCCTTGACCTGGGAACTGCTCAGCATGGGGTATAAGTATACCGATCTGGTGCGTATGCTGGCGCTGCTGCTCACACTATCCGAGGATGAGACCAGCGCTGTGCTTGACGATACCCTGGCGCGCTGGCAGGCTGCCGGGATCGTGTTGGCTGCCGGAGACAGCGCACATGGCTAACCTGTCGATCAGCACGATTTGCAGCCTGAACTGCCCGTACTGTTTCACCGCCGATTACCTGGACGATGTGCCGGACGGGCGGCGTTTTATGCCGCTCGACGAATTTGACGCCCGCCTGGACTTTCTCGACCGGTCCGGGATCGATGAGGCGCGCCTGTTGGGCGGCGAGCCAACGCTGCACCCGGATTTCCCGGCGCTGGTCGCGCGCGCGCTGGACAGGGATAAACGGATTGTGGTCTTCAGCAATGGTCTGATGCCCAACGCATCATTAAACAGCCTGGCAGATGCGCCCGCCGACCGCTGCTTTGTGCTGATGAACATCAACGCGCCCGCCGATAACGGTTCTGCTGTTATCACCCGGCAGATCGAAGCGCTGCGCCGCCTGGGTGAGCGAGCTATGCCGGGCTTCAACATCTACCGGCCCGACTTTGACCTCGGCTTCCTGCTGGACCTGATCGAACAAACCGACTGCAAGCCTTCGATCCGGCTGGGGATCGCGCAGCCGTGCCTGTCCGGTGATAACCGCTATATCCACCCCAAACAGTACCGTTTTATCGGCCAGCAGATCGCCGCGTTTACGCCCATTGCAGCAGCGCGCGGCGTGACGCTCGAATTCGACTGCGGGTTTGTGCGCTGCATGTTCACCGACCAGGAGATCCAAACGCTGCATGATGCAAATGCCAACGTTGGCTGGCGCTGCAACCCGATCCTGGATGTGGACGTGTACGGGCAAGTGATTCAGTGCTATCCCCTGTCCCGGTTGGGCAGTCTGCCGCTGACACCGGATATCGACGCGCCCGCCCTGCGCAAAACGTTTGAAGCACGCACCGGCGCTTACCGCCACGCGGGGATTTACCCGGAGTGCGCGATCTGCCCGTTCAAAGCATCGGGCGAGTGTTCGGGCGGCTGTCTGGCGGCGACCATCCGGCGCTTCCGCCACAGCCCGTTTGAGCTGGTTTTCCGGCAGGAAAGCGCCCCATGAGCACCTGGGTAGTGCCCTACGTCGACCAGGATTTAGCATTCTGGCAGGAACTCGCCGCACGATTCGGCGCGCACATCAAAGAAGTGTATTTTCCCCTGCCGGGCGGGATCGCGTCCGGGCGCAGCGCACAGCCGGACGCCAATATTACGGCGTTTCTGTGTGACGCGCCGCTGCCAAAATCCGTGCTGGTTAACCCGATTGTTCTGCCCCTGCCCGTCGAGGAATGCAGCCCGCCAATCCTGGATGCGCTGGAGCGGCTGCACGGTGAATTTGGCGTGAGCAGCGTGGTTGTGACGCACCCGATCCTGGCCCGCCAGATCAAAGACACGCTGCCCGCGCTGACTGTGGCCGCATCTGTGTTGATGGGCATTGCCACCCCGGCGCAGGCGCTCATGATCCGCGACTACGTGGACGTGATCGTGCCGGACACGCGCCTGATACGAGACTTACAGGGCCTGCGGCGGCTGCGCGACGCTTTCCCCGGCGAACTGCGTCCCATCGTCAACGAGGCGTGCCTGCCCGGCTGTCCCTACCGCGTGCAGCACTTTTTTGAAATGGGCTACGGCGACTGGTTCCCGCAGTCCCTGTGCCAGCGGATGCTTGAGGAGCAGCCCTGGCTGCGCCTGACCGGGGCGTGGATTCTGCCGCGCCATCTGCACTACTACGACGGGCTGTACGACAGTCTGAAGCTGGCAGGGCGGGTCACACTGCAAGACGCAGAGAAATACTTCGCCGTGTTAGGCGCGTACATCCGCCGCGAGGACATTCTGCCGTGCGACATCGGCGGCGGTCCGGCATCCGTGCTGGAGCCTATCGACATCCCTGATCACCTGTTTGAAACCATGTTGAACTGTGACAAAGCGTGTCACGCCTGTTCGGTATGCAAAACCTATTACGAACGCGCCGTTGCCGAGAGGAGATAAGGCCAGATGACAGACGAAACTCAGCCTTGCGCTGATGAAACATCCCCCAGTGATGATGACCCCCAGGTATTCGCCGTGCAGAAAAACCTGACCGGTGACTGGACGTTCAACCGCCGCGACTTTTTGACGGCTGCCGCTGCTGCTACACTGGTGGGCACGGTGGCGGGCTGCGGCTCGGAGTCTGGACCAACACCCGTTGTCACGAAAGGACCCGCCGCCAGCCCGACATCGGAGCTTAGCCCTGTCGAATTATCTGCTGCCTGCCGGGGCCTGAAAGCGCACAGCGAGGCAATCACTGCCCTGGCGATCTCGCCGGACGGTGCGCTGCTGGTAAGCGGCGGAGAGGACAAAACGCTCAAGCTTTGGGCGCTGCCGGAAGGCTATCTGGTCAAGACTTTGGACAAGCATGGTAGCGCTGTGAATGGGCTGGCGTTCACGTCAGACGGCGAGACATTGGTTTCCGGTGACGCTGGCGGGCTGCACCTGGTATGGTCCCTACCCGACACCGAAGACTATCAACCGCTGCCAGCCAGTTATGCGCCTGTATCTGCCCTGGCAGTCACACCCGATGGCACGCTGCTGGCGTCCGGCAGTTCACACAGCGGGATCAAGCTGTTTGACCTGCAAGAACAAAAAGAGATAAAAACTATCACAACCAACAGGGCAATCATGGCCCTGGCCATATCACCTGACGGTACGCTGCTGGTATCCGGGGGCTACGCATCTACCATCCAGTTGTGGTCGCTGCCGGATGGCGAGGCAATCAAAACGGTAAATGCAGATGACAACGAGTCTGGCTCCATCACTGCCCTGGCGATCACGCCCGACGGTTCGACGCTTTTTTCCGGCGGTGAGGATGGCCTGATCATGCTCTGGTCCCTGCCGGATGCTGAGCCGCTGGTATCCCTGAATGGACACAGCAAGCCGATCTGGTATCTGGTGGTGTCAGAAGATGGCAAACAGTTGATCTCCGCCAGCATCGACGGGGTTGTCAACTACTGGTCCCTGCCCGATGGCGATCTGCTCGATACGATTGACTTCAGGTTTACACTCAGCGATACACTCACCACGCTGGCAATCGCACCGGACCAATCCCTGCTTGTGACCGCCCTCCAGGACGGGGGCCTCCAACTGTGGTCGCTGCCCGATGGCGAGCTGACCGGCTGCCTGGTTGACTCGGACGCCAACGAAGAAGGCGCCGAGCTGGTCGATGTTGAGCTGGACAGCGGGCAAACGGTCTCGATGCCGGTCGGCGTGACGATCCCGCTGGGAGCAGTCTGTACCTGCAATACGGTCACCGTCTGTAGCTGCGTGGGGCATACCTGCTCGTGTGTGGGCCATACCAGCGGCGGCAGCGGCGGGCACTACTGGTTTCCTAACTGAACCTTCAACTTGCACATCTGGTCATCTTCATACTAGAGTAACCAGATGTGTTTTACCAGGAGGGGGTGGCAAGATGACTGATACGATCGACCAGTCAATCGATCAGCAGGCGGGGACCGAGGAAGAACCCCAGGTGTTCGACGTCCAAAAAGACCTGAGCGGTGACTGGCGCTTTAACCGCCGTGACTTTTTGACGGCTGCCACTGCTGCTACGCTGGCAGGCACGCTGGCGGGCTGCGGCTCGGAGTCGGAAACCAAAGTTCAAGAAGCGTCCGTCGGCACACCGGAATTAGAGCCAACGCTTGAACTATCAACGCTTGGACCCGCAGCGACACCCGGCCCTGCCGACTTGAGCACTACCTGTCAAGACCTCAAAGCGCACGACCAGGCGATCACTGCCCTGGCGATCTCGCCGGACGGCTCGCTGCTGATTTCGAGCAGTGAAGATCAAACTCTCAAACTCTGGTCCCTGCCGGAGGGTTATTTACTCAAAACCCTGGAAGATTCTACACAAGTTGTTCTTACCATGGCGATCACTTCGGATGGTTCGCTGCTGGCGTCCGGCGGCGAGGATGGACTTGTTAAATTCTGGTCCTTACCGGATGGCGAGCTGCTCAACACCCTGACAGATCAAAGCATGGTGGGACCAATATCCGCGCTGGCGTTTGCCAGGGACGGCTTGCTGCTGGTTGCGGCTAACAAGGCCGGTGGCATTATGTTGTACACCTTGTCAGATACCCAACCGCTTGACAGCCTGGGCATCGGGACCGTCGCGGATGTTATGGCACTCACTCCTGATGGTATGCTGTTAGCCTCGGTCATGTTTGATGGCGATACGACTCTCTGGTCACTGGCTGATAGCCAGGACCCGCAAGAAGTAGCGCGGTTTACCGATCATGGCAGCCTGGTCCAGGCTGTGGCGCTCACACCCGATGGCAGCCTGCTGGTATCAGGCGATGCACATGGTGTTATCGAGATCAGGACGGTGCCAGATGGTGAAGTGGTTCATACCCTAAAACACAGCAGCGGCGCGATCTGTTATTTGGCCGTGTCACCGGATGGTACCAAGTTGTTTTCCGGCAGCCAGGACGGCACCGTCAAGGTCTGGCTGCTGTCCAACGGCGAACCGCTAATTGCGGCGGAAAGCAACACCATGACCACTAAACTCGTCGTTGCGCCGGAGGAGCCCCTGTTTGTTGTTGGCACCAGAGAAGGACACATCCGGCTGTGGTCGCTGGTGGACGGCGAAATTATATCGTGCCTGGTGGACTCGTCAGTCAACGTTGATGTCGAGCTGGTCGATATTGAGTTGAACAGTGGGCAAACGGTTTCGATACCAGTCGGCGTGACGATCCCGCTGGGAGCGGTTTGTACCTGCAATACGGTCACCGTCTGTAGCTGCGTGGGGCATACCTGCTCATGCGTGGGCCATACCAGCGGCGGCAGCGGTGGGCACTACTGGTTTCCTAACTGAGGCATCGATTTGCACTACCGGTTATCTTCACACTAGAATAACCAAACGCGTTTCGTAAGGAGGAGATGATAGTATGACCGATGAGATGAACAAGCCAAAAGATCAGCAAGAGGGGGCCGAGGAAGAACCCCAGGTATTCGACGTCCAGAAGGACCTGGACGGCGACTGGCGTTTTAACCGGCGTGGTTTCCTGGCGGCGATGGGCGCGGCGACGGCGGCTACCATCGCCAGTAAGTATGCCGATGAATCAGGGCAGAAAATGCTGCGGCGTATCGAGGGGCAGGCCGGTTCGCAGTATTTGCGGCAGACTACGACCATCCGCGCCCACATGGACGATGTGCTGGCGCTGGCGGTGGCGGCAGATGGCGCAATCCTGGCCTCTGCCAGCGAGGACAACACCGTTAAACTGTGGACGCTGCCTGATGGTGCGATGTTCAAGAAGCTTGAAGGCCATTCGAACATCGTAAGCTGCCTGGCTGCCAGCCCCGATGGTACACTCCTGGCTTCGGCGGGCAGCGACCGGACGATCAAGCTGTGGACGCTGCCCGATGGCGAGGCACAGGCCAGCCTGACCGGTCACTCCGACGTGATCACGGCCCTGGCGGTCAGCCCGGACAGCACCATTCTTGCTTCCGGCAGCAGCGACCGGACTGTCAAGTTATGGTCACTGCCCGGCGGCACCGAACTCGCCACGCTGACAGGACATGGCGGACCGGTCAATGCCCTGGCAATCAGCCCGGATGGCACGATCCTGGCATCCGGCAGCAAAGACGGTACCGTCAAACTGTGGTCGCTGCCCGATGGTGCTGGACTGGCCACCCTGCAAGGCTATACCGATGAGGAAATCTGGTATGTTGACGCGACGGACAATGTCAACATCCGCTCATGCGCCACGCTGAGCTGCGGCATCGTCGATTCGGCCAGCCCTGGCGATATTCTCCAGGTGCTTTCGACCGAGGACGATTGGCACGAAATCCGCTTGGCCGACGGCGAAACAGCCTATATCGCCGCCTGGCTGACGGCGCCGCTGGAGCGCAGCGCCAGTAAGCTTGCCATCAGCCCAGACGGCACACTGTTGGCCGCCGCAGGCAGCGCCGGGACGGTTAAGGTGTGGTCACTGCCCGACGGCGCGGAACTTGCCACGCTGGCGGGCGACATGGGCGCGATCAGCACGCTGGCGATCAGCCCGGATGGCACGATCCTGGCAACGGCTAACGCAGACGGCACCGTGCGGCTGTGGTCGCTGCCCGACGGCGCGGCGCTTGCCACCCTGAGCGGGCATTCTGCCTGGGTGAATGCGCTGGCGATCAGCCCGGATGGCACGATGCTGGCATCCGGCAGCAACGACAACACGGTTAAACTGTGGTCGCTGCCCGGCGGTGGTGAACTCGCCACACTGCAAGGCCATTCGGACGCGGTGAACGCCCTGGCGATCAACCCGGACAGTTCGCTGTTAGCCTCTGCCAGCAGCGACCGGACCGTCAAGCTGTGGGAGATCCCGGCAGGCTTGCTGTATCTCTCACTGATGGATATTTCGGTCAACGTGGACACCGTCGAAGGCGTGGTGTACGAAATGCCTGCCTCGGCTGTCACGGGTGGCGAACCCAGCGACAGCGGCGCAGCCGGGGCGGCTGGAGCGGCTGGCTTTATCCAGTTCACGCTGCCCTGTGGCTCGCCTATCCCGGCGGGCGCGGTCTGCATCTGCAACTGCGTGGCCGGGGAGGTGCCGACCTGCCAGTGTGTCGGCTATGTGGCGCCGCCGTGCGAGTGTGACACGGTCTGTACCTGCGACACCGTCTGCACCTGTGACGGGCACGTCGCCTGCACGTGTGACGCGGTGTGTTCATGCGACGGCCACACGGTGTGTACCTGTGATACAGTATGCACCTGCGATACCGTGTGCTCATGTGTTGGCGCCGGTCACTACTGGTATCCAAACTAAACCCGTTCAGCCAAACAGCAGGCCGCTAGATAGTTGCAGAAAGCGTATCCATGGAAGCCTACGTCATTCCCATCGAAGATAAATACATCATCTACCGGCCCCTGCTGCGGCTGGCATTTGTTGGCAACCAGGCCATGGCCGATCTGGCACTGAGCCTGGCAGATAACGATCCCTCCTCCGGTGCTGACGCGCCGGGGGAGATTGTTTCGTTTCTTGACAAGATCGGCTTTCTGAAGCCAGACCCCGCGCCTCCGCCAGCGCCCGATCCCGCGTACCGACCGACCACCGCCGTGCTGCTGATGACCAACCGCTGCAACCTGCGCTGCACCTACTGCTATGCCAATGCGGGCGTGCTGAAGCCGGAGGACCTGTCGCTGGAACTGGCGCAAACGGTGATCGACCAGGTCTGTCAAAATGCCATCGAGCGCAGCAGGCCGCATTTTGATATGTGCTTTCATGGCGGCGGCGAGCCAACCCAGGCATGGACTGTGATGAAAGAAGCGACCGCTTACGCGCGGAGCAAAGAACTGCCCTGCAAAATATCGGTCGTCAGCAACGGGGTATGGTCATCCCAGCAGCGCGACTGGGTGCTGAATAACCTGGACAACGTCACCATCTCGCTGGATGGCAGCCCTGAAACACAAGACCACCAGCGCCCGCTTGCTTCTGGCGAAGGGTCATCCCGGTACGTGATGGAAACGGTCGCGGCGTTGGATGCGGCTCGGCTTCCCTACGGTCTGCGCATGACGGCCACCGCCCCCTGGCGCGGCGTGTTTCCGGAGGATGTGCGCTACCTGTGCGAGCATACCGGCTGCCGTTCGATCCAGGTTGAACCGGCCTTCAACATCCGGCGCGGCGAGCACCAGGAATCCACCCGCAAGCAGGGCGAAGCGTTTGTTGACGCGTTCATGGAAGCTTACGAGATCGCGGTGCAGGCCGGGCGCAACCTGGTCTATTCCGGCGCGCGGCCCTGGCTGCTGACACAAACCTTTTGCTCGGCAGCCTACGAAGGGCTGATCGTCAATGCTGCCGGGCACCTGGTGACATGCTACGAGATCGCCAGCGATGATCACCTGCTCTCGGATCTGTCGACGGTGGGGCAGGTGGTTGATTCGCGCATCGAAATAGATGACGCAGCGCGGGACCGCCTGCTGTCGATGCTGGACAGTCGCAAGCCCACTGTCTGCCGGGACTGCTTCTGCCGCTGGCACTGCGCCGGGGACTGCTATACCCGCTCGCGCGTGGTCGAAGACGGCCAGGTGGTCGACTCGTTGGCGCGCTGCGATACCAACCGCGCGATCACAGCCCGCCTGCTGTTGTGGTATATCATGGCCTGTGATGGTGTCTGGCGCGGGCAAAGCATCCTGACCTACCCGCCCGCGCAAGCCGAGCAGGCCTGTGCAACGGTCGAAGCATGTCGTCCCCTGTAACCGGTACGCTGCCCGCGCGCCTGCGACTGATCTACGAAGCCGTCCAGCAGTCTGAACGGGCCGCGCCCACACCCAGCGCGCTCCGGCAGGATTGGGATGCCTACCTGGCGCAGGTGCGGCAGGATATTCGCGCTGTTCACATCGAAGGCGGCGGCGAGATCGTTTACCTGGGCGAACTGTCGCCCGGCTGCCAGGCGTGCAAAGACGGCACCTGGGACTGTGTATTCACAACGGTGCACTGCAACCTGAGCTGCGCGTTTTGCTGCAATCCGCACGCCATCCCGCCAGACTATGCCGGATCAGCGTTTGGCCACACGCCGGAGCAGATCACCGACAACTACGCCCGAACACACATCACGGGCATCAGCTTTTCCGGCGGCGATCCGTTCGTGGACGTCGAGAAGTTGTTCGACTGGATCGCCCGCTTTAAACGGCGCCGCCCAGATGCGTACACCTGGCTGTATACCAACGGCCTGCTGGCCGATGCACCTACGCTCCGGCGGCTGGCAGAACTGGGCATCGACGAGATACGCTTTAACATGGCCGCTACCGGCTATACACACCCGGTTGTACTGGCTAACGTGGCCGCTGCTGCGCGCCAGATTCCCACCGTCACGGTTGAAATACCGGCTATCCCGGAAGATGCGGATAAGCTGCTCAACAGCCTGGAAGTGTGGTGCGCGCACGGTGTGCGCTTTTTGAACCTGCACGAATTGATGTTTGAGCCGGGCACCAACGCCGCCGCGCTGTCCGGCCCCCGGCAGACGGTGATCACGCCGGATGGGCACCGCACCGCGATCCACCCGGACAGCCGCGCCCTGACGCTGGCCGTGATGCGCAGGGTTCAGGCTGAGCGCCTGCCGCTGTCGGTGAATGACTGCTCGATGCAGAGCAAGTTTCGCCAGTTGCGCGGACGGCGGCGCTGTCTGGCCCCGCTGATGCGAGCGCCCCACGAGCAGCACAGCGACACCGTGTATGAAAGCTGCTGCGCCTTCTGGGGCGACGATGTCCGCTTTTTCCACCCGGACGCCCTGGCAGATAGGCGCCGGGAATTTCCGGATCACCGGTTCGTGAAGCTCACCCGGATCGCGCCGCTCTCGGTTTTTGACGACCCGCTATGGATCGCTTTTGAAGAACTGTAAAAAATCGCATGGTCACCCAGTCCGACGGAGCACCAGCCTGATGACCGATAACAAACAGCCTCAGTCCATAGCCTGCAACCGGCGGCGGTTTTTGCCGCTGCTGCTGCAAGAGATTTTTGTCACGTTTGACTCGTTCAAAGGCAAGCCGGTCCACCAGTTGACCGACCTGGGTAAGTTACCCGACGAAGAGATCGCGTTGATCAAACCGGTGATCAACCCACAGTACCAGGTATTTACCGAGCGGGGGCACGTTTGCGCCCGGCACAAAGAAACCGGGTCGTCCTTGCAGCTTTTCGCTATGCAGCAGGCTAACCTGGAGGTTTTTAACCGGATCAACGGGCAGATCACGCTGGGCGAGATCGGCGCGCAGGTTGCCCAGGAACTCGACTGGGACGAAGATGCTGCCTTCGAGCATGTGAAAGAGCTGTTCCTGTCGCTGGCGGTTCACCTGGTGTGCGTGCCGAAAAACACGCCGGACCTGGATGATCAGGACCAGGACCGCGCCTGATGCCGGACACCAACACGCTGCTCGAAGCTGCCGAGACGTTCACCCCACTGCGCGCTGGCGACCTGCCCATCTTCCGCCAGGACGGCGGCGTGTATACGCTGTTCTATGCGCCTGGCTGCCTGTGTGTGATCGAGCGGCACCACGCCGCGCGCCTTGAAGCAGCTATCACCTCACCCGGCGGGGCCGATCAGGCAGGTGCCCACTGGGGTACGGCGCTCCGGACACACGCGGAGCGTGCCGTTACAGAAGCCGAACGCCGGTTGAGTGAGCCGTTCGCCCCGGAATGCCTGACGCTGTACCTGAACAACGAGTGCAACCTGGCCTGTGTATACTGCTACGCCGATCCGGCCCCCCGGCCCGCCGCCCGCCTGCAACCGGACGCCATCGCCGCTGCTGCCGAGATCGTGGCGGCTCACTGCCGGGCCAAAGGGCTGCCATTCACGGCTGTGTTTCATGGGGGCGGCGAACCCACGCTGCACCGCGCGGACGTCGAGCGCGCGCTGACGCTGATCGAGCGCGCCGCCGCTGCGTCGGATGTGCCGCTGTTCCGCTACGTGGCGACCAACGGCGTCATGTCCGCGCAAAAAGCCGCCTGGCTGGCCGGTAGTTTTGACCTGGTCGGCCTGTCATGTGATGGTACGCCGGATATTCAGGATCGCCAGCGCCCGCGCCGGGGTGGCGGATCGACTTCAGCCGCCATCGAACGCACCGCCGAACAACTGCACCGGGCCGACCGCCCTTTTCATGTGCGGGCCACGATCACAGCCGCCACGCTGCACCGGCAGGTCGAGATCGCCGGGTATATCTGCCGCAAGCTGGCCCCGGCGGAAATTCATTTTGAGCCGGTTTATTTGGGCGGCAGGGCCGACGCCGGTATCGGGCTGGACGTGGAACAGGCGGAGGCGTATGTGAGACATTTTTTCGCCGCGCGAGACGTAGCGCACAGCTACGGCATCCCGCTGACCACCTCCGGCAGCCGTCCCGGCGCGGTGCACGGCGCGTACTGCAACGTGTATCGCCATGTGCTGAACCTGGTGCCGCCGGGGGCAGCGACGGCGTGCTTCAAAATCACCGGGGAAGCGCAAGCGCAGCAGGCGGGCGTATGTATTGGCACGTTGAACCGCCAAACCGGGCGCTTTGTTATCGACCACGAGCGGATCACCGCGCTGCGGCGGCGCCTGGATAGAATGCCCGCACGCTGTGTGAACTGCTTCAACCGATACCACTGCGTCCACGAATGTCCCGACATCTGCCCGCTGGGCGATGCGCCGCCTGGGTCGGAGCCGGGGTTCCGCTGCCGGATGCAAAAAGCGCTGGCCTATGCGCTGCTGCAAGAAAAAGCCGGTGCGCTGTGGGCGGCTGCGCAGGCGGGCACCATCGCGCACGATGAGACAGGAGCTTATGGAACAACAGCTTTTTGAGCAATTTTTCCGCGCGGCACCACCGGAGATCGACGTAGAGGCTGTCTGGCGAGAATGGCGGGCGCTGCGTTCACCCTATGACATCAACAGCCGCCATTTGCCGCTGCCCGTGTGGGCCAGGCGGAGCTTTACCGAGAGCGGTGAACAGGCATGGTCGATCCTGGCCGATGACCTGGAGCAGTTTGATCCCAATAAGGCGTTTTGCATCTATATCCACATCCCTTTTTGCGCCCGGCGGTGCAGCTTTTGCGACTGTTATTCTTTCCCGCTCAACCGGCACCGCGAGCGGCATATCAAAGATTACGTTGGGCTGCTCGATCAGGAAATGCGCCTGTGGGGCGCGCTCGGCACGCTGGCGCAGCGCCCGGTATCCACCGTGCACTTTGGCGGCGGAACGCCTCCCTTCCTGGGCGCGGACGCGTTCAGCCGCGTGGTGCAAAGTTGCCAGCAGTGTTTCCAGGCTGGTTCACACACCGAGTGGGCGCTGGAATCGACCTCGTCCGAGCTGACGGACGAGATAGTCGATACGCTGGATAGTCTGGGCTTCACGCGGCTGCACATCGGCGTGCAAACACTTGAGGACCCGGTCCGCGAGCATATCAACCGCCAGGAACCGGCAGCGGTGGTCTTAAACAAGATCAGCAGGGCCGTCAACCGGGGCTGGATCGTCAGCGTGGATATGATCGTAGGGCTGCCGGGGCAAACGCTCGGCGGGCTGCTCAGCGATCTCAAAACGCTGGCCGGTGCCGGGGTAGACGGCTTCTCGCTGTACGAACTGCAAGTGTCGCATCGCAACCGCCGGTTTGCCGAACAATACCACCTGGATGACCAGCCGCGCCTGATCAACTACTTTTTTATGCAGGCTGCATCACGGTACCTGATGGCGCTGGGCTACCGCAAAACCCTGTTCAATCACTACGCCCGCGAGCGCGACACCAACCTATACTTCACCTTCCCGGAGCGCGGCGAGGACTGCCTGGCGCTGGGCACCATCGCCGACGGCATGTTTGGGGATTATCACTACCGCCACCCAACCTACGCTGCCTACTGCCGGGGTGTGACCGGCGTATTCCCCGGCTTGCAAGGGGGGCTGCGCCGTAATGCGCTTGAAAACCGCCTGCAACCGCTCACAACCGCGCTGATGGCGGGGCGTGTTTCATCTAAACTGTTGATCGATTCGGTCGGGCCTATCCTGGCGCGGCGCTGGCGCGAACTGGCGCTGCTGGCTGAAGCACCGCACGCCGACGATCTCCACCTGACCGGCAGCGGGTCGTGGTTTGTGGGCAATATGATCTCGCAGTTGGTTGAGCAAGCGCCGCCGGGTTGATCCTGACGATGGGCAAAGCGCCGTTAGCAACCGAGGCCGAGGCAGACGTTATTTCATGATGGTTGGTGGATAAACTTTATGACGAGGTTGCGCAGCTCCTGCGTATGGAAAGGCTTGTACAAAAACCCTGACGCACCCAATTCCAGCGCGCGCGTCTCGTCTCCTGGGCTGCTGCGGGCTGTAAAGGTGATCAGCGGTATGCCGTCCAGTTGGGGGAGTTGCTGCAAGTGCTGAATTAATGCGAACCCGTCCATATCCGGCAGGTTGATATCTGTCAGCACCAGGTCAACCGGCTGTTTTTCGACTATCTCCAACGCAGCGTGGGCATCCGGCGCCCCCACCACATCGATCTTCAGCGATTTGAGGACGTGCATTACCAACCGGCGCACGACAACTTCGTCATCTACAACCAATACCGTTGGGGTCATCTGTGTCTATCCTATCACTTTGGTCAACTGCCAGCGATTGCCTGCTGGCAGGCGTTGGTGGCTCACCTCGTCCATTACCTGATGGATAATATGCATACCCCAGCCGCTTTCCGGCAGATCAAGGGGATTCGGCGGCACGATCTCTGCGGGTGGTGTATAGGGATTCGGAGCACCGTCCTGCACAGACACGATCAGTGTTTGGCCGTTAAGCTCGGCTTCGAGCGTTATTTGCCCCTCTGTTCCACCATAGCCGTGCTGCACAATATTGGCACACAACTCATGCACCGCCAGCGCCAACTGCGCCCGCAGGCAAGACTGCGCCGGATCAATCACCGATTCAATAAAAGGGGTGATCTGCGCCAGCGCTTCGTAGGTTGCCGGGATAACCAGTTCTCTACGCATGAACGATCTCTTTTCTACGCACCAAAACGAATCGCCAGGATAGTCTGGTCATCATGCATCGGGGCACCATTGCGCAGGCGGTCAGCGGTGGTTAATACGGCGTCAATCAGGTGTTCCACGTGAGCGACGTCCGGCGGAATAGCATCCAGCAGCCCGCGCGTTCCCCACAGCCTTTGCCCGGTTTCGATCTCGCTCAGGCCATCGCTGTAACAAACGACCATGTCGCCAGGATGCAGGGTAGCGCGTTGGGGCAGCGGGGCGCTGTCGGGCAGTACCCCAATCGGGGGCATTGTCGCTTCCCACTGCTGCCACTTTTCCGGCTGTCCAAGCAGCGTCGGCGGGTGGCCTGCGTTCGCCTGTTCGATCTCACCGGTAACCGGATCAATTGCTATAACCGTTGCAGTGGCGAACAGCTCCGCGTCGGTATACGCATCGTAAAACTCGTGATTGACCGTCTCGATAGCATCTACCGGCGGCAGATTAAGCCGCAGCACCATCTTTAGCGCCGTATGCAAAGACACCGCCGCCAGCGCTGCGGGCAGCCCTTTCCCGGCCACGTCCAGCACATAACACGCCAGGTGCCCTGACGGCTGCATCACCCAGCCCCAGGCATCCCCGCCCACCGTTGCGGCAGGCTGCCAGTCGATCCCCACCTGCAAACCGGCGATACGCGGCCCGGTGGCGGGTTGGATCGAGCGCTGGATCAGTCCGGCGATCTGCATCGCATGGGCGATCTGGGCTTCGCGCACCCGGCTGGCAGCCAGGTCAGCCGCTACAATTTGTCCGGCAGCCCGCTCGGTCATGCGCATCAGCGTGCGGGCATCGTAGGCGCTAAAATCACGCCGTCCTTCCGCCAGGCCAACACCAATCGCGCCGACAACCTGCTCGCTGACCACAATCGGCGTCAGCAGCCAGTTTATTGGCGCACCGGTCCATGTCCGGACGTTACGCGCGCGGCACGGCTGGGTAAGCTGGGAACAGTCATCCAGGTATTTTTGCAGATCGCTGAACGCCACAGCATTTGAAGGGATGGTGAACCACTCGGCGGGTCTATCGTCCCCTGGCGCCAGGTATAACGCGCCGACATCGGCATCTACTGCCACCATGATCGATTCCAGGACGGGCACAATATCACCCGTAGAATTCGCCTGCTGCGGGGTGGCCTGCAAAAATGGCACCAACTGGTCCCATGCCTGGGCCAGGGACGCGGTCATCTCTTCCAGCTCGGTTTCAAGCTGGCGGATGCGCGCCTCGTATGCCTCAGCCGTTTTGTTGGAGTTTGTCATTGCTCGGAAACAGGGCTAACGCTTCTTCTACCGAGGATGTCACAGTCAGGGCGCGATCCATTGCGGTCAGTTCGAAGATAACCTTAACCGCTTCAGCCGGATTGGCGATCACCAGGTTGCCGCCTCGTTTTCGAGCAGTTTTTAACCCGCTGATCAGTGTTGCCAGCGCGATCGAGTCGATAAACGTGGTCTGTGACAGATCGACCACAATATGCCGGATAGCATCATCGCTTCGCCAGCACGCTTTGACCTCTTCCATGGTGTGCGCATCAAACCGCCCGCCGATGTGAAGCACAAGCGTGACATCATCAGGCTGTTCTTTCTTCAATTCCATGCAGATTGTTTCCTTCTATACGCCCGCGTTTTCAACCGCTACTCAAAGTGTAGCAGCGGTCTGGCTTGTGTCACAACACGCCGTGCGGGTGGGGGATCAGGGAATGGGGTTTTTCCAGCCCGTGAGCTTCCATTAACCCGGTATTCCCCAATATCTCGGCAGGGGCACCGTCTGCGATGATACGCCGCTCATCGAGCAGGATCACGCGGTCGCACACTTCGAGGATCAATTCGAGGTCATGAGATGCAATCAGGAATGTTTGTTCAGACGCCTGCAAAAACCGGATCAGGCGGCGGCGGGACCGGATATCGAGGCTGGCGTCCGGCTCGTCGTACAGGATCAGGCGGGGCCGCATTGCCAGCACGCCCGCAATCGATACCATGCGTTTCTCGCCGCCGGACAGGTGGTGCGGTGGACGGTCGGCCAGCGCCAAGGCGCCGGTGATCGAGAGCGCTTCTTGTACCCGGCGCTCGACATCGATTTCCGGCAGTCCCATATTCAGCGGGCCAAACGCCACGTCATCCCTCACCGAGGGCGAGAACAGTTGATCATCGGGATTCTGGAACACCAGCCCGATCTCCGGGTGGAAGTCGCCATAACGAACCGGTTGGCCGCACATGGTGATCGTGCCGGTGTCCGGCCTGGCTACCCCGCAGATCACCAGGAACAGCGAGGTTTTGCCCGCGCCGTTTGGCCCGATCAGGCCAACGCGGTCACCCGGCATCACGTCAAAGCTCACATGCTCCAATACGGTAGGGCGATCTGGATAGGCAAACGATACACCGGAGACGGCCAGCACCGGACCGGCGGACCGGCTGGCAGGCATAGCGCCGGTTTCCTGGCAAGGAGTTTGGCGCTCAGCGCGCCCGTATCCGCGTAGTTTCATCGCTTTGTAGACTCGTTCGGACTGTTCATAACTGCGTACCAGGATGCTGCCCGCCAAAGCCGCCAGCGTGCGCAGCCCGTCCAGGCTCAGCCGCCGGGCGTGAAAACCGCGCAGCCGCATCGCAGTTTCCATCGTCGCCAGCGTGTCCCCGATCTCGAACAAATAGCGGAACGACAGCAGCATCATATCGGCCAGCAGCAGCGGCAGGCCCAGCCCGCGCATGGCCTTGATCGTGGTCAAAAACGGGGCAGTGCCAAACAACACCAGCCCAACCGTCAGAATGCAAAAAAAGCGGCTGGCGATCAGCAGCAGGGACAGCAAGCCTTCCTGCCGGATCGCCAGCGGGCCGAGGCCCAGTAAGATCGTGTCCCCTGTAGTAAACGGCAGCACCACGGCTATGACCAGCATAAAAAAGCCGGGATAGCGCAGCCGCGTAAGCAGGAACGACAGCGGCAGCCGCGACAGGGCATACAATCCGGCAGTGATGGCGACCATCACCGGCACCAACCACAGATCGCGCACAAACGAAAATGCAAAGATCAGGGCCAGCAGCGCGACCAGCTTGGCGCGCGGTTCCCAACGGTGCAGCCAGGAATCCAGGTGCGCGTATTCATCGATCCACAGGCTCATCAACTCGCTATAAGCTCCGGCTTGACCCGCTGCAAGTATAGCACCACCATCGCCGTAAAAGCGCCTTCCAACACCATCAGCGGGACATGCGCCAGCGTCAGCGCGTAGATCGCTTCCTGCTCCGCCTGGACATCAAGATCAGCCGGGATCGTCGTGATCAACAGTGTGAATGCTATTAGCGCCGCGATGCCCAATCCAGCCGCTCCCCCGGCAAAGGCAAATGCCCCAGTCCAGCGCGGCCCGTGCAGGCCCAGGCGATGTTGCAGCCGGAACAGGTGATAAGCCAGCAGGGCGGGCAGGCCCATCATGGCCGTATTCACGCCCAGTGTCGTCAGGCCGCCGTGCTGAAACATCACCGCCTGGAAAAAAAGACCGATCAGGATAGCCGGAAAGGCATAGTAACCCAGCACCACGCCTAACAAGCCGTTCAAGACCAGGTGAACGCTGGTCGGCGGCACGGGGATGTGAATCCACGATGCCACAAAAAACGCGGCGGTCAGCAGGGACGCTTTGGGAACGGCGGCATAGGGGTCTGCTTCCCGGTCGATCTGGCGCAGCGCATACCAGGTCGCCGCCCCGGTCACTGCGTACCCCGCGATGCAGACTTCTGCCGGAAGAATGCCGTCCGGGATATGCATCAGGCAGCTTCTCCTGGCTCTTGAGCAGGCGGGCGCCTGCTTTGGAAGAAGAGCGCCGTACCGACAAAGCCCCAGATCACGCAGGCCGACATCAGGACGATCTGCGCCGTGCTGAAACCTTCGTCGCCGCCTTCTGTTACCACGCCCTGACCTGACTGCATCATCTCCTCGTCCAGCGGGATTTTGAGCCATTCACCGTGCCCGGCCTGGCGCACCTGGATTTCCCAGGTACCGGGTTTGGACGGGTCCGGCGAGAAGCTGAAACGCCCGTCATCGTCGCATTCACCGGTTAGCCAGGGCGTCTTGGGATCGTCCGGCGCATATACTATGACCTGCGCGTTCGCCATCGGCTCGCCCGTATCATAGGCCGCCTCGATTGCAATTGTAGGGCTGAACGTAACCGTGTATGTGATCTTAACACCATGCGCCCAGACTGCCCCCGCCGATCCCAGTGCGATCACCAGCAGTAGTAACAAAATGATTATTCGTCTCATGCTGCTTGCCTCGCCATTAACCGGTCTGGACTTCGTGACAGTGCCCCTCGCCAACGTGTCCCAGCGTAGGCAGGATGTCTACCAACATCTGGTAATCGTCCGCCGAGAGCGCTGTTTCCAGCCCGGCCATATCTACATCTAACACGCCGTCCTCGGCCAGCGCGGCCAGCGGATCAAAGCCTAGCGCGCCGGTGTTCAGGCTGTCGTCCGGCGGCGTATCGGCATCCCCAAAAATGTGATCAAAGTGGAACGTCATCTCGGCGTCGGCGGTGGCATCTGCCTCAACAAAGCCCTTACGTTCATCGCCAACGTATTCGCCGCAGACATATTCGTACTCATTTTCCAGCTTGATTGTGAAAGCGATGCTTTCACCGTCTTTCTCTGCCGTGCCGATCAGCAGCAGCGTGTAGCCTGCGGCCTCGCCCTCAGGAGCCTGGACCATCCGCCAGGAGAGCGCGTTATAGTGCCCGACCGGGGCATCGGCTGCTGTGCCGATCAGGATCGGATCGGCGTCTGCGTCACCTGCGGCCAGATCAACGGTGTGCGTTCCCTCGATCCCAACCGTTACATTTGCCTGAAGCTCACCGCCCGATTCGGCATCATACGGCGGGTCGGTCTGGTAAGCTTTGATATCTGTCAGCGTAATATACAATTGGTCAAAGCTCAGATTCCAGCCATCCTTAGAGACAAACCCCTGCCGGACAAAGTCTTCACCGTTGGCGTAAAACTCAAGCGTCCCGGTTTCGATCTGGGGTGTTTCGGTCTCAGCCTCGTCTTTCTTCTCGTCCTTGTCATCCCCGCAGGCGGCCAGCATCGCCGCCGCCAACAGCAGAACTATCAGCATAACAAACGGTTTTTTCTTCATCAGATCATCCTTTTTGTAAGATCATACATCTGTATGATATGTTTCATAATGCCATTATACCCGCCACATAAAATTCATCAACCGGCGATCTTGCATTGCAGCCTGTCCATTCCCTACCATGAACGCAGCCGGATGAATTTTCGCTGCGGGCGACTTGGACTACAATTGTCGTGTTATTATTGGCCCTGTATATAAACAGCCTGGTCTGAGTATCAAAAAAACCGCGGAGCACATATTTCACTATGGTACAAAAACCGTTCTGGCAACGTTCCTGGTTTATGCCGCTTGTGATAGCGGTTCTCACCGGCGCGTTTTTTCTCCATATCATTTTTCCCCCGGCAGGCGAGGCCCTGCCCGGCGACGACTTTGAACACCAGTTTTATCCCTGGTATCACTTTATGGTACGCAGCATTGACGAGACCGGCAGCCCGCCGCTGTGGAATCCGCACCAGTTTTTAGGTAACAGCGTGGTTGGCAACCCGCAGTTTGGCTTGCTCTACCCGCCGAACTGGCTGATCGTCCCGGCAGGCGAGGCACATATTGCCCGTATGCTGGCTATCCTGATCGCGCTGCACGCCTTTTGGGCCGGGTTAGGCATGACGGCTTTGATGCGATCCTGGGGGGTCGAACCGCTGGCGGCGCTGCTGGCCGGGGTGCTGATCGGCACGGGCGGGTTTGTATGCGCGCGCATCCGGGCCGGTCACTACTCGATGATTACAGCCTTCGCGTGGCTACCCTGGGTGCTGGCCGGGTATCGTCTGGCCGTGCAGCGGCGACACCTGCTGTGGGCAGCGCCGGGTGGGATGGCGCTGGGCATGTGCATTCTGGCGGGCTACCCGCAGTTGGTGTACTTCCTGGGCATGGCGCTGGCTGTGCAGTGGGTCTACGAGGCCATCACCGATCCGGGACGCCCGGCGATCCTGCTGCGCACCCGCCAGCTTGTGCTGATCGGGCTGATCGGGCTGGTGTTGAGCGCGGGCATGTGGCTGCCAACCTGGGACTACCTGCCCAAAACGTTCCGCGATACCGAGCGCTCGCTGGCGTTCGCCAATGAGCACGCCATGCCAGCCAACCGGCTCGCCATCCTGGTGATCCCCAACCTGTTTGGGGCACGGGTCGATACCGAAACACCGCCCGGTTATTGGGGCGAAGCGCCGTATTTCGAAGAATCACTGGCTTATGTGGGCTTGCTGCCGCTGGCGGCGGTGCTGTTGATCCCCCGGCTGAGGAAACAGCGCAAGCTGTGGTTTTTTGCCGCGCTGGCCGGGCTGGGGATTCTGCTCAGCCTGGGCTTTGACGGCGTGCTGTGGCTGGCGCTGTACCGTTGGGTGCCGTTTGTGCACAGTTTCCGTGCGCCAGCGCGCGCCCTGGTCCTGACCAGCATCGGATTGGTTGGGCTGCTGGCGCTGACGCTGAACCGGCTGGGCCAGATGACGCTTGATGAGCGCCGCGACGCGCTGCGGCTGGTCACAACACGCATCGCGCCGGGCGGCGTGATCGCGCTGTGGGGCGGCGCGCTGCTGCTGACCACGCTTGGCACCGGGCTGGAACCGGGCGACCAGGCCGACCGCGTAACCTATATGGCCGAACAGCTTGCCCTGAGCGGTATTTTCTGGGCGCTGGCCGGGCTGGCGCTGTGGGCCTGGACGAGCGATGCAGGCGGCCCGGCGATGCGCTGGGCGCTGGCGCTGACCATTGTTATTGCCGTATTGGACGCTTGGCATATCGCCTGGCCGCTGACCTTCACCAGGGAGATGAGCCTGTCACCGGTCTGGCGCGAGGCCAGCGTGGATGTGCCAACCGGCGCCGAGGCGGACTATGGCCGCGTGATGCAGATGTATCCCCCGGCGGGCATCCCAAACGGCGCCACCTGGACGGGCCACCAGACTCCGCAGGGCTACGATCCGGCGGCCCCGTTGGACTGGGCGCTGCTGAACCAGGATGCCGGGTGGGACCCTGGCGCGCCAGTGAACCGCCTGTTTGGTGTCCGGTATGCGCTGTCGGGCGTTGAGCTTGAAGCGTATGCGTTCCCCAATACCGCCGATTTTGAACTGATCGGCATCCGCGATCCGTTTTACTTCTACGAAAACACCAATGCCCTGCCGCGCGCCTTCCTGGTCGAGCGGTACGAGGTTGAGCCAAATATGGACATCGCCCGCCAGCGTATTGTTAACGGTGATGCCAGCCAGGGTGATCTGGTCCTGCTGGCCGAAGACCCTGGCTGCACGCTGTCCGGTGAGGGGGGCACCGCGACCATCACCGATTACCAGCCGAACGAAGTCACCATCGAGGCCCAGGCTAACGGGCCGGGTATGCTGGTGCTCTCCGACCAGTACGACGATGACTGGCAGGTCGAGGTGGACGGCGAGCGGGTTGATTTGCTCAAAGCGAATTCCACCATGCGCGCTGTGTGCCTGCCCAACGGTACGCACACGGTCCGCTTTGTCTACCGGCCCTGGGCGTTTTTTGTCGGCGCGGGTATATCGGCGGTCGGCTGGCTGCTGGTGATCCCGCTGGCCGCATGGCTGCTGATCAGGCGGCGGCAGGCGCCCGCCACCAGCGAGGTTTCATAATTATGATCGCGGCAGCACGCGCCTTTTTGGCAAAGCAGGTTTATCGCCTCAGCCTCATGCTGCTGGCTGCGGCCATGCTGGCGTTCCCGGCTCATCCAACCGCCCAGGCGCAGGGCAACGACCCGCTCAAGATCGGGCTGCTCACCGACCTGTCCGGCCAATATGTCATTTACGGGATCGAACTGGAAAACGGCCTGACGCTGGGCCTTGACTATGCTACCGGGGGCACGCTGGAAGTTGCCGGTCGCCCGGTGGAGCTTCTGGTGCGTGATTATGCCAATGATCCCGAATTAGCCATTACTCAGGCCCGCGAGTTGATCGAGGTGGAGGGCATCGACATCCTGGTCGGCGCGCCAGGCTCCGGTGTGACGCGAGGACTGATCGACGTCGCCGCCGAATACGATGTGATCTTGATGGCTGGCCCGGCAGCGGACCCACGTATCACGGGCGAGTTCTTCGCGCTGACCACGTTCCGCGCCTGCCGCAATGTGTACCACGACGCGCTTGGCCTGGCAGCGTGGTCAGTCGAACACGTTGGCACAACGTATATCCAGCTTGCCCCGGACTACGCCTTTGGCTATGGTCTGACAGCCGCGTTTGACTACGGCTTTGAGGCCAGGGGCGCTGAGTTTGCGCAGGCAGCGATCTACGCACCGACCGGCACCACCGAGTTTGAACCCTATCTCCGGCAGGTGATCGATTCCGGCGCGGACGGCGTGATCATCACCTGGGCAGGGATCGGTTTGATCGACCTGTTCCAACAGGCGCATGAGCTAGGACTGGGCGTAGACGAAGACAAGCCCATGATCATCACCGGCTTTAGCTCCAACGACATCGTACTGGCTTTCGCCGACGGAGCGCAGATCGGCAGCACCGGGGTGCTCGCCTACTATTACACGCTGCCGGATAACGACGTCAACGACTGGCTGATCGCACAGCACCGCGCGCGGTATGACGACGTGCCGGACCTGTTCACCGAGTGCGGGTTCGCCACCGGCCAGGCGATTGTGGCGGGTGTGATGCAGGCCGACGGTTCAACCGCGCCCGAAGACCTGATCCTGGCGTTGGAAGGGTTGGAGTGGGAAGGGCCAAAGGGCGCTTACACCATGCGCCCTGAGGATCACCAGGCGCTGATGCCCATGTACGTTGTACGCCTGACCAACCTGGACGATCCGGACCAGGCACTGTATGAACTGGTCGCGGAAATCCCGCCGGACGACACCGCGCCTCCGTGCGAAGCGGGCGCGGATCGCAGCAGCGACACGCTGGACTGCACGCCGTTGGCCGACCGTTAGCCGTGTCGTGCTTCGGGCGCTTAGAGGATGCCCGTCACCAGCGCCAGCAGCACGCCGCCCGCCATCACGCTGCCAAGCTGGCCCGCCGTATTGGCGCCCATTGCGTGCATCAGGATGAAGTTTTCGAAGTCCTCGTCTTGCGCCATCTTGGCCGCCAGCCGCCCCGCCATCGGGAAGGCGCTGATCCCGGCGGCGCCGATCAGCGGGTTGATCGCGCCGCCGCTCATCCGGGCCATCAGCTTACCAAACAGCAGCCCGGCTGCCGTATCAAGCGCAAAGGCCAGCAGGCCCAGGATCAAAATCTGGATCGTGTCGAGGTTCAAAAAGCTGTCGGCGGTCATGGTTGAGCCGATGGTGATGCCCAGGAACAGCGTGGCGATGTTGATGATCTCGTTCTGCGCCGAGAGGTTCAACCGCTCTACGACCTGGCTTTCACGCAGCAGATTGCCCAACATCAACATGCTGATCAGCGGCGTGGCTTCGGGCACCAACAGGCCAATAACCAGGGTCACTACAATTGGGAACAGCACCAGCGCGCGGCGCGATACCGGGCGCGGCGCGTATTCCATGCGGATCAGGCGTTCCTCCCTGGTGGTCAGCAACTTCATCACCGGCGGCTGGATAATCGGGACCAGGCTCATGTAGGAATAGGCCGCCACCGCAATCGGGGCCAGCAGTTCGGGCGCAAGCTTGGTTGCCACGTAGATCGACGTCGGGCCATCAATCGCGCCGATCACGCCAATTGATGCTGCTTCGTTCAACGGAAAGCCCAACAGCGTCGCCAGGATCAACGTGCCGAAGATGCCAAACTGCCCCGCCGCGCCCAGCAGCACCATTCTGGGCTGCGAGAGCAGGGGGCTGAAGTCGATCATGGCCCCCACGCCGACAAAGATCAGCAGCGGGAACAGCTCAGTGCTGATGCCCGCGTCATACAGCACGCTAAACAGGCCGTTGTGCTCGGTCATACCGGTCAGGGGGATGTTCACCAGGATGCAGCCAAAGCCAATCGGCAGCAGCAGTACCGGCTCGTACTCCTTGATCACGGCCAGCGCGATCAGCACAAACCCGGCAGCGATCATGACCGCGTTCCCGGCGCTGAAGTGTGTCAGCCCTTTGCCCAGTTCAGATACAAGCTCGGAAAAATCCATAATCAGTCGGCCTCGCCGTCGGTCGCGTAGTCCATCAACGGCTCATGGTGTTTGACATGCTGGCCCACCGATACGTGAATGTCCTCGATCCGGCCTGCACGCGGCGCGCGGATCGCGTTTTTCATCTTCATCGCTTCCAGCACGCACAACTCCTGGCCGACTTCAACCACGTCGCCCGGCTGGACCGCGATAGACACGATCACACCCGGAATCGGCGCATAGACGGCGTCGGCATCGCCCTCCGGCACCGACATCGCCGGGATGATGGATCGGGTCACGGCTGATCTGTTGCCTGCCGGGGCAGCGGCAGCCTCCAGCCCGGCTTCCGGCCAGACCTCAAAACGCTGGCCGTCCACAACGGCTGTGATCGGCCTGGCGCTGAGATCGTCGATTTCCACTTCAAACAACTGGTGGTCAATCTTAACGGTGACTTTCATTACAGTGGCCTTCTTTGTTTCAGGTGGCGTCCGCGCATCACGGCCTGCCACGGGCTGACAGCCGCGGTCGGCGGTAGGGGAAAGGCGTGCGGCTGCGTATCATCGATCTGGCGGGCCAGCGCGACCGCTACCGCCGCAACGGCTGCGCGCCGCCGCATCTCGATTTCATCGGCGTTGGGACCGGTAGGTTCCGGTTCGCGCTCCGTCGTAAACCGCACCAGCAGCGCCATCACGAGCCACAGCAGCAGGATCGCGCCAAACACCAGCCCCATGCCGACAACGGTGATTTCCAGGGACGTGATCAGGTTTTCAGACATAACACCGCGCTCCTGACTGCGCTCTCATACCGGGATATTGCCGTGCTTACGCGGCGGCCCGGCTGAGTACTTATCGCGCAGCGCTGCCAGCGAAGCAATGATCTTGGCCCGTGTTTCGCGCGGCTCGATGATGTCGTCCACGTACCCGGCGCTGGCTGCGTGGTAGGGGTTATTAAAGCGCTCGCGGTAATCTTCGGCCAGGCGCGCCCGTTCGTCAGCCGGATCGACAGCCGTGCCGATCTGCTTGCCAAACAGGATGTTCACCGCGCCCTCTGCCCCCATGACGGCGATCTCGGCGCTCGGCCAGGCGTAGTTGACGTCGGTACCCAGGTATTTGCTGCTCATAACCACGTAGGCGCCGCCGTAGGCTTTGCGCGTGATCACGCTGATCTTGGGCACGGTGGCCTCCGAATAGGCATACAGCACCTTTGCGCCATGCCGGATGATGCCGTGATGCTCCTGCTCCACGCCGGGCAAAAAGCCGGGCGAGTCCACAAACGTCACCAGCGGGACGTTGAAGCAGTCGCACATCCGTACAAAGCGCGTGATCTTATCGGCGGCGTCGATGTCGATCACGCCAGCCATGATGCTTGGCTCCTGCGCGACGATGCCCACGCTGTGCCCGCCGATACGCGCCAGCCCGATGATCGCATTTTGTGCCCAGGCAGCGTGGAGTTCAAAAAACGTGCCCCGATCCACGACGTGATTGATCACCTCGTGCATGCTGTACGGTTCCGCCGGATCAAGCGGCACAATTGAATTAAGCTCCTGGTCCATGCGCAGCGGATCATCGGTCGGCGTGACGTAAGGCGGGTTTTCAACGTTGTTACTCGGCAGGTAGCTGAGCACCTGGCGACAATAGGCCAGCGCCTCGCGCTCCGTGTTGGCGGCCAGATGCGCCAGCCCGCTGATCGATGTATGCACGTCCGCGCCCCCCAACTGGTCGTGATCCACGTCTTCGCCGGTCACCGTTTTGATCACCTGCGGCCCGGTCAGGAACATAAACGCGTGCTTCCGGACCATGATGATCAGGTCGGTCAGGGCCGGGGAATAGGCCGCGCCGCCCGCGCACGGGCCAAGCATCACGCTGATCTGCGGGATCACACCCGAATACAGCGCGTTGCGGCGGAAAATCTCGGCGTACCCGCCCAGGCTCTTGACGCCTTCCTGGATGCGCGCCCCGCCGGAGTCAATCAGGCCAATGATCGGCGCGCCGTTGCGCAGCGCCAGGTCCATGACCCGGCAAATTTTATGGCTCTGCATCTCGCTGAGCGTGCCGCCGTAGATCGTGAAATCCTGGGCATACACGTACACCGTGCGCCCGTCGATCTGGCCATAGCCGGTGACGACACCCTCGCCCATATATTTCTCGGTGGCGAGTCCCATCTCGTCGCCCTGGTGAGTGATGAACGGTTCGAGTTCGTTAAACGTGCCGGGATCGAGCAGCAGGTTCAGCCGCTCACGGGCGGTCAGCTTGCCTTTGGCGTGCTGCCGAGCGATCCGTTCCTCGCCGCCGCCCTGGCGAGCCTGTTCGCGCAAAGCACGCAGTTCGAGAATACGGGGGTCTTCTTGGGGCATGTAGGCTTCCTTGAGACATACATAAGTCGTTATGTTTAGTGTACTTGCGCCCTATACACACCTGTACCGTAGATCGTCATGTTTCGCACCTGCGGATAGCACTTGACGCGCGGGCAGGCTCAACCACGCCGGTCATGCAGTCGAGTGATCGCCCAACTCGGCGACGATCATCCCGGCCAGGATCAATCCACAGCCGACCAGTTCTTTTAGCCCAAGGATTTCATCCGCCAGCCCCCAGCCGAACAACGCGGCAAACACCGGCTCCAGGCTGAAGATCAAAACCGTGTGGGTGGGAGTGGTAAAACGTTGAAGGTAAACCTGTAAACTGAAAACCAGCGCCGTTGCCACCACGCCCGTAAATGCGATGGCTGCCCACGTTTCCGGCGGCAGGCGCACAGCCGGTGTTTCGACGGCAAACGCGGCCCCCGTTGCCAGCAGCGCGACCGTCACGATCTGCGTTGTAGCCAGACGCACCGCGTCATAATGGGGCGAAAACCGGGACACGGTCACAATATGCAGCGCAAACGCAGCCGCGCAGCCCAGCACCCACAGGTCACCGGATTGCACCCGCAGATTCTCGTCCAGCATCAGCAGCGCCAACCCAACGGTGGCCGTCAGGATGCCGAGGACTGGCCCGCGCCCCGGCGGCTGGCGCAGCAGCAGCGTGGACAGGACCGGCACAAACACCACGCTCAAGCCGGTGATAAAGCCCGCCTTGCCGGTGGTGGTGTATTGCAGGCCGATGGTTTGCAGCACGTAACCCAGCAGCAGCCAGACACCGATCAGACCCCCGGCCAGCACCTCGCCGCGCGAAACATGCCGGATGCGGCGAGGAAACAGCGCCAGCAGCACAATGGACGCCAGCCAGAAGCGCCAGGCCACAAACGTGATCGGCTCGACGGCGTCGAGCGCGTTTTTGACGGTGAGAAACGTCGAACCCCAGATCAGCGCGATCAGCGCCAGGATCAAATCGGCCTGCCAGCGTTTCATCCGTCAGCTCACAGCGCCCGGTCGAGGATAGCACGCATGTCGTCCGCTGTGAGCTTGATCGGGTTGCCTTTCATGCTGCTGGACACTGCCGATTTTTCGATCAAGGTATCGAAGTCACCACGCGTCAGCCCAAAGCTGGACAGAACCGGGACCTTCAGCGCGTGGCATATGTCCCGTATCCATGCCACGCCGTCGTCACAGGCTGCCGTATCATCCCCGGTCAGGATGCGGGCGACAGTATCATACCGCGCCAATGCCGGGCTGTCCGGTTCGCGCTGGCGCAGCGTCTCGACGTTGACCGCCATCACATGCGGCAGCAGCGACGCGCACACCGCCCCGTGCGGCACGTGGAACATCCCGCCAAACGGCCCGGCGAACCCGTGCACCGCGCCCAGTTTAGCGTTCGCCAGCGCCAGCCCGCCAAACAGGCTGGTGACAGCCATATCTTCGCGGGCGTCGGCATTATCGCCCTGCTCATAGGCGCGCCTGAGCGACCGCGCAGCACGATACATCCCTTCACGGCAGAGGGCGTCGGTCATGGGATTCGCTGCAAGCGACACATACGGCTCGATCACCTGCGTCAGCGCGTCCAGGCCGGTGTACGCCGTGATGTCCGGCGGCAAACTGTGGGTCAATTCTGGATCGACCAGCGCCACGTGCGGCAGCATCAACGGGCTACGCAGGCTGACTTTACGCCGGTGTTCGGGAGAAGCCAGCACCGCGTTGCGGGTCACTTCTGCGCCGGTGCCTGCCGTCGTGGGGATGGCGATAAATGGGGCGGAGCGCCTGGTAACCGGCTGCCCGCGCCCGATCACTTCCAGGTAATCCAGCGGGTCACCGCCGTTGGTCAGCAGGGCAGCGATGGCTTTGCCGGTGTCTAGCGCGCTGCCACCACCAAACGCGATCACCATGTCGCAGCCAGCTTCGCGGGCGCGTTCGGTGCTCAGGCGGGCGGTTTCGGTAGTCGGCTCGTCCTGGACAGAAAACGTTGTATGCTCAATGCCCTGTTCGCCTAACAGGCGCAGCAGCGGCGCAGCGCGTTCAACCGTCCTGCCGGTGACAACCAGGGCACGCTGTCCCATCCCGGCGGCGATTGGCCCTGTTTCGCGCAGCGTACCTGTTCCAAAGATGATGCGGGTCGCGGTGGCGAATTCAAAACGCATGTGGTCTACCCCCACCCGGCATCATCCGGGAAGATATTGTCATACTTGACACTGGAACGCGGTTCGGCCATCATATCGGCGACCGTATCACGCCATGTCTGATAGTGATCTGTTTCCTTGTGGCGGGCGGGATCATCTGGCGTGCGATACACTTCAACCAGCACAAAACGGGTTGGATCATCCTGCTGCTGGATCACGTCGAAGCGTGCGATACCCGGTTCCTGTATGCTGCTGCGGGCGTTTTCAAGCGACGCCGCGCGGAAAGCATCCACTGATTCCGGTTTTACATGAACGTGTACATGCACTATCAACATGTTGAACTACTCCTCCTGGCTAAAGCGCGCCGTCCGGACCAGCGCGGCACGTACTAACTTGGTGTGACGGAATTTGCCTGACCTGATAAGTATAGACATTCCAGTGTTTTTAACCATGATCGATGTTGTCAATCCAAACAACCGGCATCAACGCGCTTTGGCGTTCACACCGGACGTAATATACTAGTGAATCAAGTTGAAGCAATCACCACGGAGCAAGGAATCTAATGGGAATCGTGTTCGGGCTGCTGGCAGTGTTTATGCTGGTGTTTTTGAACGGCTTTTTTGTCGCTGCCGAATTTGGCTTTGTCGGCTCAAGACCAACCCGCATCGCCCAGCTAGTCGAAGAAGGTAATGCGGGCGCACGGGCAGCACAAAAAGCCCTCACGCACCTGGATAACTATATTGCAGCCACACAGTTGGGGATCACGCTGGCAAGCCTGGGATTGGGCTGGATCGGTGAGCCAGCCGTTGCACATCTGCTGGAGCCGGTGCTGGAAGCTGTGCTGCCCGAAAACGTGGTGTCTACCGCTGGGCACAGCATCGCCATTGCGATCGGTTTTTCGATTGTGACAGCGCTGCATATCGTCCTGGGCGAACTGGCTCCCAAGTCTATCGCGCTCCAGTTCCCCGAAGCAACATCGGTTATCGTGTCTCGCCCCACGACACTGTTCATGCGAGTCTTTAGCCCGGTGATTCGATTCATGAACGGGGTTGGCAACGGCGTTGTACGGCTGTTGGGCTTCGAACCGGCCCACGAACACGCGCAGGTTCATTCGGCAGAAGAACTGCAAATGCTCGTGCACTCCAGCCACCAGGCCGGGCTGCTGCTGGCCAGCGAAGAACGCCTGCTGCGGCGCGCGTTTGATTTTAGCGACATTCACGTGCAGCAGGTCATGCAGCCCCGCGTGGAAGTGGACGGCATCGCGCTTGATACGCCCCTGCCCGACCTGTTCAAGCTGATCGCCACGCAGCACCATTCGCGCTACCCGGTGTACGAAGAATCCATCGATAACGTGGTCGGCATCCTGCACGTCAAAGACCTGTTCGATAAAATTGTGGGGCAGCCGGATATGCTGACCAACGGCGGCACCGAGTTTGATCTGCGGTCGATCTTACGGACGCCGCTGTTTGTGCCAACAACGCTGAACGTTGACCGTGTGCTGGAAAATATGCAGCGCACCCAAACCCATGTGGCGATTGTCATGGATGAATTTGGCGGTATGGCCGGGATGGCAACGATGGAGGACATCATCGAAGAACTGGTGGGCGAAGTAGACGATGAATTTGACGTGGAAACCGGCCCGCCCACCACAATTGAAGGAGATACCCCCGTTTTTGACGGGCGGGTCAGCTTGAGTGAGGCTGTCGAGCGCTTTGGCAGCCCGGCCTATGATCCGCGCTCGGCCACAATCGGCGGATATGTCGCCGAACGCCTGGGACGCATCCCGGCGATAGGCGACCGTGCGCCCTTCGGAGACTACACACTCTCGGTTGAAGAAATGGACGGGATGCGGGTGGCACGCGTGCGCTTTCTGAAGCGGGCCGCAACAACAACCATGCCACCAGATGCCGATCTACCCGGCCCACAATCGTAACCCCTCTGTCATAAAAAACAGTCTCCCGTAATCTGCCGGGAGACTGCTCATCCTACGACGGCCAGTTAGGCTATTCCATCACACGCAGCGTCGAAGGCATATCCAGCCGGGTCATGGTGCGGATGCTGAGCAACGGCGTCAGCGCCACTACCAGCACGCCCAACAGCAGCGTTACCAGCAGCGTGGCGGGTGAGAGGGTGACCGTAAATTTGAAGTCTGCGAGCTGCTCTTCGACCCGCGCCGTCAAAAACGCGTTCAGTGCGATCCACCCGATCCCAATCCCGAACAGCGTGCCCAGGCTGCCGGTGATAATATTCTCCACGACTTGCATCCGGGTCACCGTGCGGACCGGCAGGCCAAATGCAAACATGGTCGCGATTTCACGCACGCGCTGGTCAACGTTGATGCTGGTCGAGTTGAAGGCGATCAGAAAGGCCAGTACAAGCACCACAATCTGAACAATGCGCAGGGCGGCGGTGAAAAATGCCATCACCTCATCGTACAGGGCTATGAGATCAGAAACAGCTTGGACAGATGTCACTCCCGGCTGGGTAAAGAGCGCCCGCTTGATCTCACCTGTGCTCACCCCGTTCGCCGGTTCGGCCATAAGCTGGTTGGCTACACCCGTTAATCCCATAAGTTCAGCGCCGCCCAGGTCCATGTAACTCAGGGGGCGAATCGGGTTATCGTGAATACCGGTCACCGGCAGTTTTGTTTCGACAAGACGAAACGCTATCAGTCCTTCGCGGTACGGGTGCCTCAGCGTGACGGAATCGCCAACTTTCAGCCCCAAATCAAGCGCCGCTTTTTCAGAGATGATGATGCCCGGTTCATCCGGTGTGATGGTTCCTTCCAACAGGGCCGGTATCCAGATCGGGTTGTTCATGTCGTGCAGTTCGAGGATAACGTCTAGCTTTTCGCCACCACCGATCAACGTGCCCCCAAGCACCAGGCCAGCGCTGACCTGTTCAAACAGCGGTTGACCAGCATCACCGGTCAGGCTTTTTAGGGCAGCGATCTGCCCAGTCTCTACCGGGTAGAAGAAATCCATATCAACCAGCAGCCGGTTGCTGCCCTGGTACGTATACGAATCCTTGCCCTGTTGGATGGTGGCGTCAAAGGTGTCCTTAAGCCCGATGAATAACGTCAACAACACGATCGCAACCGAAATCCCCAGTATAGTCAGCAGGCTGCGCCAGGGCGAACGTAGGATATTCTTGAACGGCATACGTGCGAAGCTTTTGCCCGGCACAGGCAGATACTTTATCACGCGGTTGAACCCGCCGCCTTTCGCAACCAGGTGCCCGGTCTGGATCGCGTCAATCGGCGGAACACTGACGGCCCGCAAGACCGGGATCAACGTTGCTACAAATGGCAGCAGGACACCAAGCAGCGCTGCCATAAAAAAGCCTGGCAGATAAAACGCTGCGTTCCAATAGGGCAGGGGCATCAGCCCTTCAAACAAACCGGCAAAAGCCCGGCTGAGCAGCAGGCCAAACACCAACCCAAAGATCGTGCCAAGCACGGCGATCTGTGTGCCAACCAGCAGTGGGCGAAACGCGATCCAGCGCCGGGGCAGTCCGAGTGCCATTCCGATCCCGATCTGGCGCCGCTGTGCCTCGACAATACGCCCGACCAGGTTGAAGGCGCCCATTGCCGCGCCGATCAAAAATAGCAGCGCAATCATATTCCATGTCACCTGATCATTTTTGGCATCAGCGTAGAGTATGGTGCGAACGTTGTCGTCATCCTTGGTTTTTATCTCAAAGCCGGTCAGCGGGAATGCCTCCGCCAGTCGGCTTTCAAGCGCTGCCTGCACAACATCCCGGTCTGCACCATCTGCCAGCAGCACGACCAGATTGTTGACCATGCCCTCGCGATCTACCAACTGCTGCATGGTTTCCAGCGGCATAAACAGGACTGCAAAGGCCGATTCGCCTAAAAACGTGCCGTTTTCGGGCACTACCTGGAAGTATTCCGGCGAATGCCCTGCCCCAACAAAGTCCAGCGGCACATCCCCGCTGATCCGGATCGAGTCGCCCGGCTTGAGATCGTAGTGATCGGCGAATTTATATTCAACAACAGCGCTATACTGGCCCGAATCGGCAGCAGTCAGGGTCCGTCCATAGCCTGCCGGAACAAAGATGCTGTCCACATCCGGCCCGCCGTCCGCGGCATCCACGCCGACAATACGCCCCGGCACCATGATCGTCTCGCCGTCTTGTGATGCATCAACCAGCGTAGGGACGATCAGCCGTGCCTCTACTGCCGCAATACCGTCGATGCTCTCCACTGCCGCCAGCAAATCATCGCCCGGAACATAACTGCCCTTAGTTAGCTCGATGTGCAAATCGTGCATGTGTAGGCGGTTGTAGCTTCTGTCATACGAATTGATGCGCCAGGTTTTCTGCCCGCCCAGCCCGGCGAACACCGCCGTACCGAGCGAGATGATCAATGCGATCACCACCACTTGCAGCCAGCGCGCCCGCAGGTCACGCCAGGACCAACGTAACCACAATCCCAGGTTTGCCATGATTGCCCCC
>JAFGNU010000048.1 GCA_016926875.1 Anaerolineae bacterium
CGTCATCGTCGTCATCATTATCACCATCGATTTCGGTGATCTCGCCGCCCAACTCGTTGACACCAAACGCCAGCACATCATCATGCGCCAGCAGATCGCCCAATTCTTCGTCGCGGTCGTCCGGCGCGTCGGTCACGATCACCTTGACATGCAGCGGCACGCCAAAGACCTGAAACAATGTTTCTTGCAGCGCGTCGCGCGCATGGTCTTTGTCAAGCTTCTGCTTAAAGACGGAGAGCTTGACCCCCAGCGTCAGCGTGTCGCCGCGAATATCACGCGGGACGGCGTGATCCAGCAGCGCGGGCAGCGAGGGATGATGCTGGCGGGCTGCGCGTTGAACCTCGGTCCACTGGTCATGCACATCTGCCACCTGGATCGCCAGGGCTTCGACCGGTTCTTCACCGGCTGTCTGGGGTGGCCTGTCCGGTTCCGGCGTCCGGGCCACCGGCGGGGGCAGATCGTCCTGGGTGCGGACGTGTGCACGCGGGCGCAGGGCCGGTTCGGGTTCGTCCTCAACCACCGGCTTGATGCTCTCCAAAAATGCCAGTTCCAGCGGGAGCTGCGGCTGCCAGCCGCCGTACCAGTCCTGCACCGCCCCATTAAAGGCGCGGATCGCGGCCAGCAGCGCTTTGCGCCCGATCAGGTCGGCCTGTTCGTGGATCACGGCCCGGCGCTCCTGGGTGGCATCCACCAGATCATCCCCGCCCATCTTGACCAGCACGACCTGGCGCAGGTATTCGATCACCTGCCGTCCAAACTGGCGCGGGTCGGAGCCGCCGTCTATCGCCGTATTGATGATGTCCAGCCCCCACGCGGCGTTGTTTTCGATCAACGCCTGGGCCAGTTCAACCACGTTCTGGCCGCTGGCCGTGCCGAGAATCTGCTCGGCCATGTCGAGCGTGATATGCTCGTCGGGATCGGCCATCAGTTGATCCAACAGGCTGATACTGTCACGCACGCTGCCGGTGCCTTCGCGCCCGATCAATTCGAGCGCTTCCTGGTCGATAGAAACGCCCTCGGATTCCGCGATCAGCGCCAGCCGTTCGACCACCTCGGCCAGCGGCACGCGCCGGAATTCAAAGATCAGGCAGCGGCTTTTGATCGTGGCGGGCACTTTGGCGATCTCGGTCGTGGCCAGCACAAAGATCGCGTGGGCGGGCGGTTCTTCGAGCGTTTTGAGCAGCGCGTCAAACGCCGCGCCCGAAAAACGGTGTACCTCGTCAATAATATAGACCTTGTACTGGCCTTCGCTGGGCGCATACGCGATCTTGTCACGCAGGTCGCGCACGTCGTCCACGCCGGTATGAGACGCTGCATCGATCTCGATCAGGTCTAAAAAGCGCCCTTCGTTCACGGCCACGCAGTACGCGCACTCGTTGCAGGGCCGCCGGTCGGGATCGGCTGCCTGGCAGTTCACCGCCTTTGCCAGCAGCCGGGCGGTCGATGTTTTGCCGGTGCCGCGCGGCCCGCTAAACAGGTAAGCGTGCCGGATGCGACCCTGGCGCAGCGCGTTTCGCAGCGTGCGCGTGATATGCTCCTGGCCGATCAGGTCTTCAAAGGTTTGGGGCCGCCACTTTAAATAGAGCGCCTGTGCGGGCACAATTGCCTCCGGTGTGTACTGATACGCCTAGTGTAGCAAGCCGGAACAGCGTTCGGCAAATTATCCCCCATCTGCGCCGGGCGTGGTATAATTATTTGCGGAGATTCCCTTTTGGATCATCCATATACCACACAATAAGGAGATTACAATGGGCAACCTGGGAACAACAGAGCTGGTCTTGATCCTGGCGGTCGTGGTCCTGCTGTTTGGCGTCGGGCGTGTATCCCGGATCGGTGGCGAAATGGGGTCTGCGATCCGAGAGTTCCGTAAGGGCCTGCGCGGTGATGACGAGGACACCCCTTCGTCCGACTCCAACGTTTAACTGCCAAGGCTGGACGCCTGTTCAGCCCTTATTCCAATTCCCTACAAACCCGGTGGCGATCACTCCACTGGGATTTCTTCGTCCGTGCCGGGTTCGGTCGTGACATCTGGAAATAGTTCCGGCGTCTCTCCGACGCGGAACGTTGCTTGAATTTCACCGGCAGAATCCATCAGCGTCAGCGTATCACCCTCACCCCAGGCAGCCGTTTCGCGCCCCCAAAACAGGGCTGCGGGCGTGGTCGGTCCCTGGCGTGTATAGATACGAACCAGGCTGCCCTGCTGCATCCGGAATTCGGGGAACCGGAACGTCTCGCCCGCTTCGCTGCTGAGCGTCCATCCCTGCAAGTTCAGGACACTTCCCAGGTTGCGGATTTCCACCGTCTCGTTATTCACATCGCCCCAGCCCATCACGTTGGTGATCACCACCTGTGCGTTCACAGCCGTCGGCGGCAGCGTGACGGTTGGCGCAACACGGGTCAGTTCAAAGGGCGTATTAGACGGGGACGGAACCGGCGTTGGCGTATTGAGTGCGTCACAGCCCTCGACCGGGATGATCAGCACGTCGCCAATTTGCAAAATATGGTTTTCATCCAGGCCATTCGCTATCAGGATATCGCCGGGGAATACGCCGTACTGCTGCGCGATCGAGATGATCACATCGCCGGACTGCACAATATGCCGGATGCAGCCGTCATCCTGGGGGGTGACGCTCGGCTCACCGGGCGGCAGATCGGTCGGAATGTCCGGCAGCAGCGCCGGGTCGATGGTAACAACGGTCTGTTCACCGGGCACCCCGGCAGCTACATCGCCCCCGGCATCCGGGGTGGGCGCAGCGGCCACCGCTGTACGCTGGCTCAATGCCGTGCCCGTCAGTTGCAGCGCGGCAATCGTGCCCTGGTACTCGTCTGGCTCAAAGTCGCCGCTGCCGGGCATCGAGGTCGCCGTCAGGATCACGATCTGCGTCGGTCCTTCCAGCGGCTCGACATCCGGTCGCCGGGCGCGGTCGATGCTGATAACAATAAACGCCACCGACAGCGACACGATCACATTCAGGACAATAAACCCAATCAGAACTCGACGGCTCATAGTCCTATCCTCTTTTCGCTTTCGTCTGGAAAACGATACCCTGCCCATCTAGCCAACCTGGTTGTCTGTGCGCGCCATCCCGCACAACGGTTGTCATATTAACATACGGCGCGAGGGCGGGCAATTGGCCGCAGATAGTGACCAGCCGTTAGCGGTCCGCACGCCATCTGCGCACGAACGGCGTATAATAGGAAAAATAGCCGCAGAAAACAAGGGGATCGCCATGATCGATGAACAACAGCAGGTGTTGCAGATGGTCCAATCCGGCACCATCACCCCCGCCCAGGCCGAAGCGCTGCTCGACGCCCTGGGCAAACTTGACCAGCCTGCCGCGCCGGACAAACCCAGACGAAAACCCAAACCGTCGCCCGCTGCCCTCGTCCAGGGCGAAGACTTCTCGCTGCGCCGCTACTGGGAAGTGCCGCTGGTGATCGGCCTGATCCTGCTGGTGCTGGGCCTGACGTTCACCTCGATTGTGTCGGCGCTGCTGCTGGTTGTCTGCGGCTGGGTGGTGTTTGTGATCGCTACAGTCGTGGTCCTGGCTTCGTTGTGGAGCCGGTCCGCGCCCTGGGCACATGTTCGCATCCACAAACGCAGCGGTAAACGTATTCATTTCAGCCTGCCGCTGCCCCTGTGGTTAATGAGTTCGGTGCTGCACTTCGCCAGGCGCTATGTGGATGACGACACCACTGAAAGCATCGATCTCGCCGCGAACCTGCTGCGCGCCTTCAAAGACGCACCGCTGGACGAACCGCTCAGCGTTGAAGTGAATGAAGAGGACGGTGATCACGTGCTGATCTATATCAGCTAACAACCCGATCCGTCCCCATAGCAACACCAACCGGGACCGCGTGCCCGGTTTTTTTACCCAAATTTTATGCGCCCGCCAGCCGGTGGGCGTGTATAGTTAAATGGGCGTGGGGTGGCGCACAAGCAAGGGATGCACATCCATGAACATCGAACACGCGGCAGGACTCTCTGACGCCGTGCAGACTGCCGACCAGCCCGGTTTTGCGCGGCGGGTATGGCTGGCCGCCTGGAACCTGGCTCAAACTGGGATATTACTATACGGGCTGTTCGTGACCGGCTACCTGCTGGCGCGCCTGCTGATTGGCGAGCGCTGGAACATGGTGGCGTTCGCCAACAACTTTGTTCCCTGGTGGGCGCTTGGCGGGCTGATCGCGGGCGGGATCGCGCTGTTTTCGCGCTGGCGCTGGCTGCTGGCTGCGCTCCAGGTGCCGGGCGTGATCGTATTTGTGATCCTGTACGGCGGCCTGCTGTGGCCGGAGGGATCGAAAGCCACCAGCGGCGACGGCGTGCCGCTGACGGTCGCTACGTATAATATGCTGTCGGGCGTCTCCGACCCGGCGCGCGTACTGAACGTCATCACAGCGCTGGACACCGACGTGATCGGGTTGCAGGAACTCGGCCCGGTCCACTCGGACCTGATCGAAGCGGCGCTGGCGGACGAGTACCCGTACCGCGCCCTGTATCCGAGGGTGTCGGTGTACGGGGTCGGCCTGCTGAGCCGCTACCCGGTGCTGGAGAAAAACATCTTTTTACCACTGCCGGACTCGATGCCACACCTGCGTGCCGTGCTAAACGTGGGCGGCGTGCCGGTCACTATATACGTGGTGCACCCGTCACCGCCGGGCGCTGCTTTTTCGCCACTGACCTATTCCGACGACAAGCGCAACGCGGAGATCACGAGCCTGCGGGAAACCTACCTGACAGGTGAAAACGGGCCGCTGCTGGTGTTGGGCGACTTTAATATGAGCGACCAGAGCGACATCTACCGCAGCATCGACCATCTGCTGAACGATGCCTTCTGCGAAGCCGGGTACGGGATGGGCTTCACCTTCCCGGCGTGGAGCGGCGCATCTGGCATGATCCCGCCGCTGCTGCGTATCGATTACGTGTGGTACAGCGATCACTTCGCTGCCGTGAATGCTTATCCCGGCCACGACAGCGGCACGTCCGATCACCTGCCGGTGATCGCTGAGCTGGTATTAATAGAGGAAACCGCCAACCAATGAAAAAACGCCCTCTGGTGACCGCCCTGGGAGCCGCACTGGCAGCGGCGGGCTGGTATGGCTGGCGCATCGAGCCGCGCTGGCTGCGTGTTGTTCACCTGACGCTGCCGGTCTCCGATCTGCCGCCTGCCTTCGACGGCTACCGCATCGCGCACCTGTCGGACCTACACCTGGGCGTGCCGCTGACCCAGGATCACCTACCGGACGTGATCCAGGCCGTCAACCGCGAGCACCCGGACCTGATCGCCATCACCGGCGACGTGGCAACCGGACAGCGGGACGGGCTGGCCGACGGGCGCGATCAACTGGCCAACCTGCACGCCCTCGACGGCGTGTGGGCCTGCACCGGCAACCACGATTTTTTTGTCGGCGTTGAGGCGGTCACAGCAGCGTTGGCGGGCGCAGGGATCGGGCTGCTGCGCAACGATCACCACGTCATCGCGCGCGGGCCGGATCGCCTGGTGATCGCCGGGGTGGATGACATGGTGCGCGGCGTGGCGAACCTGGGCGCCGCGCTCAACGGTGCCCCAGAAAACAGCCCGGTTATCCTGTTGGCCCACGAACCGGACTTTGCCCGCATCGCCATCGCCGAACCGCGCATTATCTTGCAGCTTTCCGGGCATACACACGGCGGGCAGATTCGGCTGCCGGGCCTGGGCGCGCCGGTCCTGCCCAAGCTGGGCCAGCTCTACCCGGCGGGCGCCTACCGGATCGGAGCTATGGCGCTGTACGTGACACACGGCACCGGCACCGGGCGTTTTGTGATGCGCTTTAACTGCCGCCCGGAGATCGCGTTCATCACGCTGCGACGTGGTGCGGCACAATCCACCGACGGGACCGGCCCGGTTTGGCGCGAGTTGTGCTAAACACCGAGTATCCCGACCGACTCCTGGCACTGTTCGCGGTATAATTACGCCGCACGCTGTACAACAAGTCGGATTCAGCAGCCCATTTCATCGAGGTGGAACCCCATGAACAAACGAGTTGTCGCTTTCCAGGGAGAACACGGCGCTTACTCCGAAGGCGCGATCCGCCGTCATTTTGGCTCGGACGCGGACACGCTGCCCTGCCAGTCGTTCTCGGACATCTTTAAGGCCGTCCAACGCGGTGACGCGACACACGGCATGGTTCCGGTCGAGAACGCGCTGACAGGCACCATCGGCCAAGTGTACGAGCTGATGATCGAATACGACTTCCGCGTGCAGGCCGAAAACCTGATGCTGATCGAGCACTTCCTGCTGGCCCCGGAAGGCACAACGCTGGATGACATCAAACGGGTGAAATCCCATCCCGAAGCGCTCGCCCAATGCGCCGAAACGCTGCGCCGCCGGGGCTGGGAACCGGTCGCCAGCTATGATACGGCGGGCGCGGCGCGTGAACTGGCCGAGAATCCAGAGCCGCACACCGCTGCCATCGCCAGCGACCTGGCCGGGAAGCTGCATAACCTGGTCGTGCTGGACAACGGTATCGAAGATAACCCCGGACAAAACCGGACGCGCTTTTTTGTCGTCGGCGCGGACGATGCCGACCGGCGCGACCCGTGTAAGACCTCGCTGGTCTTTGCAGTGCGCCACCGTCCGCGCGCGCTGTACGACTGCCTGAGCGCATTTGCTCTGCGCAACATCAACCTGACCAAGATCGAATCGCGCCCGATGCGCGGTCGGCCCTGGCAGTACTGGTTCTATCTCGATTTTGAGGGTCACTGGCAGGACCCCGAAGCCGAAGCCGCGCTGGTGGACCTGCTGCGGCAGGCGTCGATGATTAAGATGCTCGGTTCGTACCCGTCCGCGCCTGGCGGCCCTAACGCGCTGAACCGGAAAGACCGGTGAGCCAAAGCTCAGCGCGCGGTGGTATTTACCTGGACCGTTTTTTGTGCCGTATTTAATCGACGGGCATAACCTGATCGGGCGGCTGCCGGACCTGAGCCTGAGCGATCCCGATGACGAAGCCCAACTGGTCGCGCGGCTGCGGGGCTACATGGCGCGCCGGGGCAAACGCTGCACGGTTATCTTTGACCGGGGGCTGCCCGGCGGCCCGTCGCGCAGGCTGTCAACACACAGCGTGCAGGTGGTTTTTGCGCACGGCGGCACCACCGCCGACGCGATCATCCTGGAACGCATCCACGAGGCGCGCGATCCTGGCAGCCTGATCGTGGTATCGGCAGACCGCGAGATCGTAAACGCGGCCCGGCGGCGGCGGATGCGCGTGATGTCGCCCGCCCGCTTTGCCGCCGAGCTAAACGCCCTGCCCGCGCCCGACCAGGCCAACGACCACGACCCGCACCTGACGCCCGACGAACTGGCCGCCTGGCTCGAATTGTTTGATGGCGAACCGGGCGAGGACACAGATTAACCTGATCCGCCAAACAACGCGCCGCCGGGGTGACCAAAGTCCTGGCCGGAGTCGAACACACGGGCTGGTTTCTCATTTTTCTCTCATTTTTCTTTCACCCAGAGCTAAGCTGCCAGGGTTATATTGGGCACATAAGCGTTTCATGACGAGCAGATGCAGTGGCTCATGTAATTGGGATAAGGTGACTAGTAGCAAGACAAGAAACGCTTGGCCTAGCATGCACGGGGATGCGCGTCGCCGATGACGTTGTTAGGCC
This sequence comes from Anaerolineae bacterium, assembly GCA_016926875.1. Taxonomy (GTDB): domain Bacteria; phylum Chloroflexota; class Anaerolineae; order Aggregatilineales; family Aggregatilineaceae; genus JAFGNU01. The sequence continues at coordinate 7,649 of JAFGNU010000048.1, forward strand.
CAAACCAGGGCTGTTTGTGGTGCCCCCCCCTCTCCACAAACAGCTCCTTTTTTTGTACCGGCCTCTCTGCACCACAACAAGCGCCTGGCTTCTTCCACCGGGTTCAACCTGCTGTATACTGGACAGTACAACCGGTCAGTATACAATCGAGCAACCTATGACCGATCCCCGTCATTTGACCGTCCGCATTGCGCGCCGGGCCGATGCACCCGCCATACACGAGGTGCATACCGCGTCCACAACCAGGTTATGGGCGTCACACTATGCGCCCAACTTGATCGAACAGTGGATCAAGAACCGCACACCCGAAGGATACTACCCCGGCATTGACCGGCGGGAGATGTACGTGTGTGAGATCAACGGCCAGGTCATCGGCTTTGGGCACGCCGTCCCCGGTGAGATCGCGGCGATCTTTGTCCACCCGGCACATATCCGGCAGGGCATCGGGACGCTGCTGCTGCTGTATGGGCTGGCGCTGGCCCGGCGCGACCATCCAGGCCCGATCCGTCTGCAAGCTACGCTCAACGCGCAGGCGTTTTATGAACACTTTGGCTTTAAAGCAACAAAACACACCAGCGTACCTGGACACGGGATCAAGCTGCCGGTTGTAGAGATGGAACTACGCAGCGGCACGTAATCCGGTCGGCCCAAGACGCGCCTGTTCTCCAAAATACACCTTGTCAGCCCCCGGTCCC
>JAFGNU010000049.1 GCA_016926875.1 Anaerolineae bacterium
GACCTGGACGTGTCGGACGTGTACGCCGTGCTGACGGTCGAAACCATCGTGACCGACGCGCCGCTGCTGAGCAAGCAGTTCACGCCGATGTATATCGAAACGGACGAGACGGCGACGCTGACCTTCACCATCACCAACGAAGCGGGCAGCCCGGTGCAGCGCGATCTGGGCTTTGTGGATACGCTGCCGGACGGGCTGGTCGTCTCCGGTGATCCGGCGACGCCGCAGTGCCGGGGGGACGTGGTGATCAGCGACGATGGCACGACGATCACCTTCACCGGCGGAATCCTGGTCGAAGGCGAGGCGTCGTGTGATATCACGGTCACGGTGACCAGCGACACGGCAGGCCGCTACACCAACGACGAAACAAATATCAGCGACCTGGCGGGCGGGCTGGTGGCCGACGGGCTGCGCGCCCTCCTGGACGTGTCCGCCGCTGATGTGCCGGTTTACACCGATGAAGACCATGCGCGCGCCCAGGCGCCGCTGTGCTCGCTGGTCGGCGGTGGCACAAATGCGATCGTGCGGGTCGAAGTGCCCGGCGGCACGGTGACGGATGGCTCGGTCTTCTGCCGCATCATTAACCAGGCGGGCGCCTATGTCAACGGCAACAGCGCGGGCATGGTCGGCATTGAAAACATTGTGAACCTGGGCGTGCTGCAAGCGGTGGACGTGTTTGGCCTGCTGCATGACGGCACCCCTGAACCGTTCTTCAACTACAGCGTGACGGTCTGCCTGCAAGGCGTGGGGCGCTTCGTGTACCTGGACGCGACCCAGTCGCCGCGCGTGCCGCAGTGGCTGCCCTCCGAGGTGGTCAACGGTTACACCTGCGCGACCATCCCCAACGCGGGCACGGTGGTGCTGGTGCCGTAGTCACGCTGTCTATTCTGGTGTACTATACGGGGCGTCGATGGTTGGCGCCCCGTTTGTGTTGGAAAAACACGCGTCTTGTGAAACAATAGAACTATGTTGAAACTGCTGAAGCGCAAGAAAAAAGTTCCATCCGGGCAGGTTGAAGAAGAGGGCATCAACTGGTTCCTGGTCGCGGTGCTGGTGGTGCTGGTCGGGGTGGTATGCGTGGCGCTGTATGCGCTGGTGTGGCCCCACTTGCAGCCCCGGCAGAAGACGATCATCGTCCCGTACCAGTCCCCCACGCCCACGTACCCCCCGACGCTCACGGTTGGTCCCGGCCCGACGGTCGAGACGACGATGGCGCCCACGCTGACACCGCCGGTAAGCGCCCACACGCCGATCACGCTGGCGACTGCGCCGGGTATACAAATGGTCCTGCCGATGGGCGGGATCAGCGACGCGGTGACCAGCGCTGCTTTCAGCCCGGACGGGTTACTGTTAGCCGGGGGCAGCGTGGACGGCACGATCCGGCTGTGGGATGTAGCGACCGGTGCCGAGTGGGGCATGTTCCACAGCGACAGCAACCGCGTGGACAGCGTGGCTTTCAGCGTGGACGGGCTGCGGCTGGCGGCAGGCGGGCACGATACCCTGGTGCGGCTGTGGGATATGCAAAGCCGGGTTGAGCTGTCGCCGCTGCACGGGCCGACCGGGGCGGTGACGGCTGTTGTGTTCAGCCCCAGGGATATGACCCTGGCCGCTGCCAGTGATGACGGCGCGGTGTACCTGTGGGACGTGCAAACCGGCGAACTGCTGGCAACGTTCCAGGGGCACACATCGTATGTCAAGTGCGCGGCTTTTAACCCGGACGGCACGGTCCTGGCAACCGGCGGCGAAGATGACTCCGTGCGCCTGTGGAAGGTGCCGACCGGCGCAGCGCTGGCCGTGCTGGAAGGGCATACATCGACTGTGCTGAGCGTGGCCTTCAGCCCGGATTCTGCTACGCTGGCCTCGACCGGTGCGGACCATACGGTCCGGCTGTGGGACGTAGCCAGCGGGGCCGAGATCGGGACGCTGAGCGGGCATTCGGAAAACGTGAACGATGTGATCTTCAGCCCGGACGGGTCGCTGATCGTATCGGCGGGCGGGGGCATCGAGGATAACACGGTCCGGCTGTGGGAAACGGCCAGCGGGACCGAGATCATGGCGCTGATGCCCGGCGGCCCGGTTAACAGCGTGCGCTTTAACGCGGACGGGACGCGGCTGGCAGTCGGCGGCGCGACATATTTGACGCTGTGGGGCATCCCCGGCCCGGCTGTGTCGACCGTTATCCCCACGCCAACGCCCGCGCCCACACTGACCCCGGCGGGCGGCGTACCCGCCCTGGCCACTGGCGCTGCACCCGTTGATTCATCGGCTGCCGAACCGTCCGACGCCGAGCTGGAAGACGCGGATACCTGCGTGCTGACGGCAGAACTGGACGAGATCAACGTGCGGGCCGGGCCGAGCCAGTCCTATGAGGCCGCCGACAGCCTGAGCGCCGGGCAGGCGGTGGTTGTAGATGGCTGGGCGCAGGACGTGGAAGGCTATATCTGGTGGCGGCTGCGCGGCGGCGGCTGGGTGCGCGGTGACCTGTTTGTAGAAACGCTGAACAACACGATCCCGAATGTCTGCTGGACGCTGCCGCAGGTCTTGCCGGAGGAATGAGTTAGCCAACCGCTAAATACAGCGTTATTCAAAGGAGCAAACCATGAACACAGTTCGATGGGGAATTCTCAGCACGGCCCAGCACGGCGCGAACGTGGTCATTCCGGCCATTCACGACTCCACCGGCGGCGAGGTGGTCGCAGCCGCCAGCCGGGACGAAACCAAAGCCCACCAGTTCGCGGACTCGCTCGGCATCCCGACCAGCTACGGCAGCTACGAAGCGCTGCTGGCCGATCCAAACGTGGACGCGATCTATAACCCGCTGCCCAACCACCTGCACAAGGAATGGACCATCAAGGCGGCCCAGGCGGGTAAGCATGTGCTGTGCGAAAAGCCAATCGCGCTCGACGCCGCCGAAGCCGAAGAGATGGTCGCCGCGTTCCGTGATGCCGGGTTGAAGCTGGCCGAAACGTTCCAGTGGCGGCACCACCCGCAGGGGCAGCGTGTGCGCGAGCTGGTGCAGGAACGCTCAATCGGTGACCTGAAGCTGATCAACGCCTCGTTCACGTTTGTGCTGGATCGGCCCGATGACATCCGCTGGAAGCCGGAGATGGGCGGCGGCGCGCTGTATGACATTGGCTGCTACCCGATCTCGGTGGCGCGCTACATCACCGGGCAGGAACCGCAAAGCGTGACCGCCCAGGCGCATTGGAGCGCGTCCGGCGTGGACGACCTGGTTGTGATGACGCTGCGCTTTCCCGGCGATGTGCTGGCGGTGATCACCTGCTCGTTTTTGCTGCCCTTTCGGCGCGAGTACGAGGCGCTGGGCACGGACGGATCGCTGGCCGTGCTGCACGCCTATAACCCGATGGCCGACCGGCCCGGCGAAGTGCTGCGCTATGGACTGGACAAGCGCCTGCTCGAAACTATCACGCTGGACCGGGTGAACTCATACGTGGCGATGGTCGAGGATTTCAACACCGCGATCCTGGAAGACCGTGATCCGCTGTTCCCGCCGGAGGATGCTATCGCCAATATGCGCGTGATCGACGCGATTTTCCGGGCGGCGCGGGAAGGGAGCACGGTCGAGATCGCAGGCTAGCGCAGATATGCACTTCAGGAGCTTATACTCGTTTGGCTGCGACGACGCGGGAGTGGAACAATACCATGATCATTGATCCAACCTATAAGCCACCGGCCCCCGAACCGCTGGACGGTCGGCGGGTGGTGGTGCTGGGCGCGGCACGGCAGGGGCGGGCGCTGGGGCGCTGGCTGCCGACGGTCGGTGCGCAGGTTACGCTCTCCGACAATCGCCCCACCGACCAACTGGCCGACGTGGTGGCCGAATTTGAGGGCAGCCCGGTTGATCTGGCCCTGGGCGGGCATCCACTTGACTTGTTAGATGACTGTGACCTGTTGTGCGTCAGCGGGGGCATACCGCTCACGCTGCCGATTGTGCAGGCAGCCTTCGAGCGCGGCGTGCGCGTCACAAACGATGCCCAGTTGTTTCTGGAGCGCTGCCCCGTGCCCGTCATGGGGATCACCGGCAGTGCGGGCAAGACCACCACGACCGCCCTCGTTGGCGTGATGTGCCGGGCAACCGGGCAGCAGACGTTTGTTGGCGGCAATATCGGGGATGTGCTGCTCGATGTGCTGCCGGAGATCGGCTCGCGCGGGCTGGTTGTGATGGAACTGAGCAGCTTTCAGTTGGAACTGATGACCGTCAGCCCGGCAGTGGCCGCTGTGCTCAACGTCACGCCCAACCACCTGGACCGTCACCAGGCGATGGACGCGTACATCGCTGCTAAGGCGCGTATCTACCGGCACCAGGCGTATTTTCATGTGGCCGTGTTTGGCCGGGATGATGCCAACGCCCACCGCATGAGCGCAGACGCGCCGGGCCGGATGGCGTATTTCTCCATGCGAGAGCGTGTGCTGTCCGGAGCATACCTGGACGGCGACGACATCGTTATAGTGGGTGACAGCGCACCGGGTAAGGGGTATAGGGTCGTGTGTCCGCGCCGCGCGATCCGGCTGCGCGGTGATCACAACGTGCTGAATGTACTGGCGGCGTGCGCGGTGGCCGGGGCAGCCTATGTGCCTGTCAAAGCCATGCGGCGCGCAATCGAATCATTTGAGGGGGTCGAGCACCGCCTGGAAACGGTCGCCACCCTGGGCGGCGCGCTGTGGGTCAACGACAGCATCGCTACCGCGCCGGAGCGGGTGATCGCAGCGCTGCACAGCTACAGCCAGCCGGTTGTGCTGCTGGCTGGCGGGCGGGATAAAAAGCTGCCCTGGACGGAACTGGCAGCCCTGGCCGTTCAACGCTGCCGGGCGGTGATCGCATTTGGCGAGTACGGCCCGGAGATTGTCGAGCACATGCGCCGCGCTCAACAGCAAGCGCCGGGTGCCCCCCTGGACCGCGTCGAGGCAGTGCCGGATTTGCTCGCCGCCGTTGTTTTGGCGCGGGATGTTGCGCAGCCGGGCGACGTGGTGCTGCTCAGCCCTGGCGGCACGTCGTATGATGCCTACCAGGATTTTGCCGCACGCGGGCAGCACTTCCGCGAGCTGGTGCGGCAGTTGCAATGACCAAAAGACGTTTATTGGGACGGATTCCATGAGTTCCAGACGCCCCGAATCAGAAGCGCGTATTATCATCAGCGTGATGCTGGTTATCACGTTTATGCTGTCGGTATTTCTCATCGCCACAACGCTGCTCGATACGACAACCAAGTCGATTGTGCTGATCGCCTGGATGGGGATCATGATGATCGTGCTGCGGCGCTACCGGCTGTAGCGGACCGGAACTATACGGGGCTTTACCATGAGCGATACAACCAAATCACCCCCGACACTGGACGAACTGCGCGCACGCCGTGACGAGATTCTGCGGTTGGCCTAACAACACGGTGCGTCTAATGTGCGTGTCGTAGGCAGTGTCGCACGCAATGAAGCCACACCAACCAGCGATGTAGACCTTTTGATGACGATCCCGCCGTGTTCCGTAATTTGATCTTGTAGGGCTGTGGCTGGATATGCAGGAGCTTTTGGGTCGTACCGTAAGCATCATTCCCGATCCAGCCTCCGATGAGCGCTTTTTGCAGTCTGTCTTAGAGGATGCGATCCCCCTGTGAGCAAAACCTCATCCCCGACCGAAGGCCCGCATTCCATTTCAGTGTGAATGTTACTGGCATCACGTGGCGCTTTTGTGTTTTTGCCAGCAGGATCAGTCTTTTCGCCAACCCACAGCGTCACGCGAACGTCTGCGGTACAATAGGGCGCCTATCTGACGGTGACGAGAGTGAACACTAATGGCCGATCCCGGCACCCCGCAGTATATCGAGGACGACACCGAGTTCAATTATGCGGACGCCCTCGTCCAACCGAAGCAACGCACGCTGCCCACGCCGCCAATCGATGAGCGCCGGGTCGCGGAGCGCCGCCGGTTGTATGCTGCCGGGTTTGACCTGTATCTGGCGTTGACGGTGGGTGTCTTGTGCGCCATCGGCCTGCTGATGGTGTACAGCGCCTCAATTGACGTCAGCTACCAGGTGACGGGCGACCCGGACAGCACGACCTATTTTTTCCTGCGGCAGTTGCGCTCGATGGTAGTGGGCGCGGTTGTGCTGGTGGTGCTGGCTCGGCTGGACTATCATGTCTGGCGGCGGGTGGCGGTGTGGATGATGCTGGGTGTGATCGTGCTGCTGGTGGCCGTGCTGCGCTTTGGCGATACGCGTTTTGAAGCGCAGCGCTCGCTGTTTGAAGGCTCGTTTCAGCCCGGCGAACTGGCGAAATACACCGTCGTCATCTACATGGCGGCCTGGCTGGCATCCAAGCGCAACCGTCTGCGCAACATTACATACGGCATCATTCCTTTCAGCGTGCTGGTGGGCACCGTCGCGTTTTTGATCGTGCTGCAACCGGACCTCAGCACGGCGGCCAGCATCATGGCGACGGCGCTGAGCATGTTTTTTATCGCCGGGGCAGACTGGTTCCAACTGCTGGCCATCGGCGGCGTGATGGGCTTTGCAGGCTGGCAGTTGATGACCCAACTTGAATATGCCCGCGAACGCCTGTCGGCGCACATGACGGCAATCGAAGACCTGACGCAGGCCAGCGATCATGTGCAGCAGGCGGTGACGGCTTTCCTCAACGGCGGTCTGACCGGCGTCGGCCTGGGCGAGGGCAAGCAGAAATTCGGCAACAACCTGCCGTTCCCCCACACCGACAGCATCTTCGCGGTGATCGGGGAAGAACTGGGACTGCTCGGCACGTTTTTTGTGCTCGCGCTGTTTGTGATCCTGATCCGGCGCGGCTTTACGATTGCCCGCTACGCGCCGGATGCGTTTGGTGGGCTGCTGGCGGCGGGCGTGACGTGCTGGCTGGCGTATGACGCGCTGCTGAACATCGCCGTGATGACCGCCATGCTCCCGCCGACCGGGGTGCCGCTGCCCTTTATCAGTTTTGGCGGCTCCAGCCTGGTAGCCGCCCTGGCCGGAGTGGGCTTGATGTTGAGCGTGTCGCGGGCAATCGGCCAGAGCGCCGTGCCCCGGCGCCAGCAGACGCCGGATTATTCATCGACTACCACAGAACGGAGAAGTATGCGTGCGGATAGCGATCTCAGCCGGGGGGACCGGCGGCGGCGTGTACCCCGCGTTAGCCGTCGCCGGGGCGCTCCGTAAGCTGTACCCCGACCTGACCCTGACATTTGTCGGCGCGCGGGGTGATATGGCCCGCGACCTGGTTAGCAATGCCGACGTGACATTCGACGGTTACTATGAAGTGCTGGCCGGACCGCTGCACGGCATGCCGCGCCTGCGCCAGGTTGGCAGCTTCTTTAAGATTTTCGTCGGCATCCTGCAATCGCTGCTGCTGGTGATCCGGCTGCGGCCCGAAGCGCTGTTCCTGACGGGCGGGTGGGTTGGCGTCCCGATGGCGGCGGCCTGCTGGCTGCTGCGCCGACCGATCGTGATCTACGTGCCGGACATCGAACCGGGGCTGACGCTGCGGCTGTTGGGCGGATATTTCGCGCACACCATCGCCGCAACGGTGGCCGAAACCGGGCAGTTTTACCCCGGCAAGCAGGTCGTGGCGACCGGCTACCCGCTGCGGGCCGAGATTTTGAACGCCAACCGAGCGGACGCGATCCGTGCGCTGAAGCTTGACCCGGCACGTAAGACGCTGCTGATTTTTGGTGGCAGCCGGGGATCGCGCAGCATTAATACCACGCTGGGCAATATCGCGCCGGGCCTGCTGGCCGACGGCTTGCAAATTTTGCATATATCTGGCAGATTGGACTGGCCGCAGGTCGAAGCACAGCACGCCGCCCTGAGCGACGAGCAAAAAGCTAACTACCAGATATTTTCGTTCCTGCCGGATATTGGGCAGGCGTTCGCTGCTGCCGACCTGGTGATCAGCCGGGCAGGGGCGGCCACGCTGGCCGAGTACCCGCAGTTGGGGCTGCCCGCGATCCTGGTGCCGTATCCGTATGCGTGGCGCTACCAGCGGATCAACGCCGACTGGCTGGTTGAGCGGGGCGCAGCGGTCCGGCTGGACGATGACCGGCTGGACGAGGAGTTATTACCCTTGATCCGGGACCTGCTGAACGACCCGGACCGGCTGGCAGCGATGCGCCGGGCGGCAGAGTCGCTCAAAGAACCGGCAGGTGCGCAGAACATCGCGCGCGTGCTGGCCGAAGCGGCAGGCCATCCGGGCGGCTGATCGCGGGTGGCTGAGCGTAAAAAGCTGGTTGGTTATCACGACTGGCGCTGTGCGCCGCTTTGACGATACTTAATATAGGCTACTATAATCGCGTTAATCATCGGCTGCCGGACAGAATGCGCGGCAACATGCCTGCGGGCGTGCTGCTGCTGCGAGTGCGGTAGTGTGCAGACTCCAGGCAGGGGGCAAGACGCATGATACAACTTTCTAGTTTTCTGTGGCTCATGATCGGGTTGTTTGCGGCGATCGGATTTATGCGCGGTTGGACCAAAGAGCTGATCGCCACAGCAGGTATCGTGCTGGCTCTGTTCGCGCTCAAGCAATTTGAGTCCACCCTGATCGATCCACTGACACAGGGCGAACAGGTTTCCAAGTTTTACTTGCAGGCCGCGATTCTGCTGCTGCTCGGCTTCTTTGCCTACCAGACGCCGCCGGAAGCGTTCGGCAGCGCGCGGCGCCGTTCCTCGCAGCGCGAAGGCATCCAGGAGGGCATCCTGGGATCGCTGGTTGGCGCGCTGAACGGCTACCTGTTCATCGGGTCGCTGTGGTGGTACATGGATAACCTGGAATACCCGCTCAGCCCCTATATTGTGCCGGTGCCGCCGGGATCGGCCAGCGCCGGGACGGTTGGTGCGCTGCCGCTGAACTGGCTGCTCGGCGGTGATGGTGGCATCCTGTCGCTGCTGATGATCGGCCTGTTCGTATTTGTGATCGTCGCGGTCATCTGACCGGCGCGCCGGAAAGGCAGGCGCGCTGACATAGGGCGGGTCGAGCGGATCAGGGAGCCATTAGCCCTGATTCTGCTTTACAAGAGAGGGTATCCTGTTCGATGCTTTCCCCTGGACAGCGCATCCATATCATCGGCGTGGGCGGGTTTGGCATGTCGGCCATCGCCCGCGTGTTATTACAGCAGGGCTATGCCGTCAGCGGCTCGGACCTGCGCGCCAACGACCTGACACACAGCCTGGTCCAGGCCGGGGCGGCGGTGCAGCAGGGCCACGCGGCGGCTAACGTGCGCGGGGCGGACCTGGTGATCGCTTCGTCGGCGGTGCCGGACGATAACCCGGAGATCGTCGCGGCGCGGGCGGCGGGTATGCCGGTTCTGCGGCGGCGTGACATCCTGGGCGAGTTGATGGCCTTGCAGACCGGGATCGCCATTGCCGGGACGCATGGCAAAACAACCACGACCGCGCTGATGGTCCACACGCTGATCGAAGCAGGGCGCGACCCGACTTATATCGTCGGCGGCGTGATGCAAAATACCGGTGATAACGCGGGCGTGGGGCAGGGCGGCCTGTTTGTGATCGAAGCCGACGAGTACGATCACATGTTCCTGGGATTGCGTCCCAGGATCGCCGTCGTGACCAATATTGAGCACGATCACCCGGACTGCTTCCCCACGCTGGAAAACCTGCTGGCCGATTTCCGGGCGTTTGTGGCCCTGCTGCCGGACGATGGCCTGCTGGTGGCCTGCGCGGACGATCCGGCGGCCTCGGCATTGGGACAGGACCGGCGAGGGGCGGGCAAACCGGGGGTCAGCTACGGGCTGGACTCGCCGGGCGCAGACTGGCGCGCGTCGGGCCTGGAACCGGACGCGGCGGGCGGAATCCGTTTTTGCGTGGCGCACGCTGACCAACCGCTCGGACGGGTGCGCCTCAACCAGCCGGGCCGCCACAACGTACTAAACGCGCTGGCCGTGCTGGCCGTAGCCGGGCATCTGGGCGTGCCGTTTGACCGGTCGGCGGCGGCATTTGACAGCTTCCTGGGGACGCAGCGGCGCAGCGAGATCATGGGGCAGGCAGGCGGCGTGACCGTGATCAACGACTACGCCCACCATCCGACCGCGATCCGCGTTACGCTGGCGGCTCACCGCGCGCGGCCCGGCCTGGGTGATCTGTGGGCGGTCTGGCAGCCGCACACTTACGGGCGTCTGCGCCTGCTGGCGGACGCGTTCGCGGCGGCGTTTGAGGCGGCTGATCATGTGCTGATCACGGATGTGTACTCCGTGCGGGAACAGCACACACCCGGCCTCGAAGCGCCGGACATGGCCGACCGAATCCGCGCCAACGGGCACCCGGACGCGCAGTACAGCGGATCGCTGGCCGAAACGGCGCGCCTGTTGATCGAACGTGCCCGGCCCGGCGATCTGATCGTGCTGCTCTCGGCAGGCGACGCGCCCCGGATCGGTCAGGACGTGCTCGCCGCGCTGGATGGGGAGCGTGACACATGAGCAACCCTTACGCGCCGTTGTACGAGCGCTTTGGTAGAACGCTGAAACAAAACGAACCGCTGGCCCGCTACACGGTGGCACGGCTGGGCGGCCCGGCGGATGCGCTGCTGATCGCGGATAACCTGTCCGACCTGGTCTGTGCTGTGGCGTTGGCCCATGAGCACCGCATCCCCTGGCTGATCCTGGGCGGCGGCGCGAACGTGCTGGTCGCGGACGCGGGCTATCGCGGGCTGGTGATCGTCAACCGGGCGGCGGCGGTGCAGTTCGAGGCAGGCGGGCGCGTTGTGGCCGAAAGCGGCGCGAGCCTTTCAACCCTGGCGCGGCGCTGCATGAGCCGGGGTCTGGCGGGCCTGACCTGGGCGGTCAGCGTGCCGGGCACGGTTGGCGGCGCGGTGATCAACAATGCGGGCGCACACGGCGGTGATATGGCGCAGTCGGTGCAGAAGATCGACCTGTACTGCCTGAATGACCAGCCTCGCACCGAACTCTGGCCGGTTGAACGGATGGAGTATGAGTACCGCCACTCGGCGCTGAAAGGGACGCGCGGGCGCTACGTGGTGCTGTCGGCAGTGCTTGAGCTTGAAGCAGGACACGATCCCGCCGCGTTAAAAGCCCAGGCCGATGACTACGTTGCCCACCGCAAACAGACCCAGCCGCCGGGCGCATCCCTGGGCAGCATGTTCAAAAACCCGCCGGGCGACCACGCCGGGCGCCTGATCGAAGCTGCCGGGCTAAAGGGGATATGTGTCGGCGGCGTGCAGATTTCGCCCGTTCACGCGAACTTTTTTATCAATATGGGCGGCGGCATGGCAGATGATTACCTCGTGCTGATCGAGCGCACGCGCGAAAGCGTGCGCGCGCAGTTTGGTATCACGCTGGAACTGGAAATCGAGGTCATCGGGGTAGAGTAAGGGCTATCCTGCCCTGAACGATTTTGAAAGTGTACCAACGTACTCCCTCACAGGCTGGACAAGCTGCTGCGGTTGGAATATAGTGGGATATATATGTGGGAAAATGACAAAGCAATGCTACAATAGATCGTACAGCGGGAGTAACCGGGCCTTTGTGATGTGTTGCCTGTACCTATCGGCATTCACCCGCGCATGGTATAGCGTAGCCAACCGATGCACAATTCAGTGAAGACCAGACAGCGGCGTTCACGTCGCGGCACCTCGGACCGGGGACACGTTCGACCGGCACAGGACTCGACTGCGCCTGAGCAGGCAGACTCGATCCGCTACCGGATGGAGCCGCTGTCCCAGGTGCGAGATGGTTTTTCGGTCGGCGTTGGCCAGCGCCGGAACGAGCGTCGGCGTCGCAAACGGCGCGAACAGGTCCAGCGCAGCCAGCTTGCTACCCGGCGGCGACCTGCCAGCCCTGCTGCGTCGGTCGTAAGCTGGCGGGCCGTGTCCGGCGTGATCGTGGTTGGGCTGGCGGTTGTGCTCTACCTGTTTTTGACGGCGAGCGCCTTTTTTGTCAATTCGGTTGCGATTGGCGGCGAAAAATACCTGTCGCGTGAGGAAATCTTCCGTTTTAGCGACGTGGCCCAGCGCCATATTTTCTGGATCGACCCGCAGGATGTCGAGGCGCGGTTGGAGGAAGTACCCAACATTGCCGACGCCTCGGTCTTTGTGGGCTGGCCGCCCGACATGATGCAGATCATCGTCACCGAGCGCGAACCGGCGCTCATCTGGGAACAGGGTGTCCGCGTGTGGGTGGATGTGAACGGCATCGTGATGAAACAGCGCGAAGACCGGCCCGACCTGCTGCGGATCGTGGTGCCCGATAACACCGAGCCAATCGACGTGGGCGCGCGCGTGCCTCAGACGATCATTCAAGGTGCACTCCAGTTGCGGAGCCGCTATCCGAACATTGATGTTCTATTGTATGATTCAATGAAGGGTTTGGGCTATCACGATGGGCGCGGCTGGACGGTCTGGTTTGGGACGGGCGAAGAGATGGATGTCAAACTGCTGGTCTATAACCAGGTGGTCGAAAATATCCTGGCCCAGCGCATCCAGCCCGGCGAGGTTGTGATGAGCGACCCGGATCGCCCGTACTACACTGTTCTGTGGCGCGAGGGCGAATAATGCGCTTATTGGCAGATTATGGCGGGAGGGAATAGCTGATGTCATTCCTGAAAAGACTGTTAGGGCTGTCTGACAAAAGCGATGACACGATGCCCATGCCGGAGCTGGATATCTGGAAAGCCGGGTCGTGGTGGGCCAACCGCCCCCGGTCTGGCGAGCAGGTCAAAGCGGTGTCGGTGATCGGCTGCCGGGTCGGCTCGCGCCTGACCAGCGGGCAGATCAACGAGGCGATTTCGTCAGGCTATATCAACCGGCAGGCGTATATTTACATTTGCGATACGGTGCCGACCGACTGGACCGAGGACGTGGTCGAACACATCATGATCGAGGTCACCAGGTTGGTAGCCAGGGAATGCAAGCTGGACTGGGGAGAAACCCGCTGGGCGATTAACAAGGTGCCGTCGCGGCAGCACGGGCATGATGCGGTAGTTATCAGCAGCGGCACATAAAGCTGGAACAGGCAGGCAGCAGGGCCAGAAGCACGGTTAACGGGTTATGGGCGAACTGGTTGTAGGAATTGATGTTGGCACGACCAAAGTCTGTACAATCGTGGGCGAAGTCCGCGATACGGATATCTACGTGCTTGGGGTCGGCATCGAGCCATCGCACGGCATGAAAAAAGGCATGGTGGTCGATGTCAACGCGCTGAGCGCCGCGATCTCGTCCTCGGTTCACAAGGCCGAGCGCAGCAGCGGCTACGAGATCGGGCGGGCGTTTGTGTCGCTGGCGGGCGGCCATATCGAGTCGATCAACAGCACGGGCGCGGTGGCGATCTCCGATAAGCAGGGCGTGCAGTTGGTAGACCTGGAACGCGCGATGGAAGCGGCGCGCGCCGTCTCGCTGGTGCATGGACGCGAAGTGCTGCACGTTATCCCGCGTAACTACAGCCTGGATGGGCAGTCCGGTCTGCGCAGCCCGCTGGGGATGCTGGGCTTCCGGCTGGAAGTTGAGGCGCACATCATCACCGCCGCGACGACAGGGATTCAAAACCTGGAAAAAGCGATCCAGACTGCGGGCGTGTATGTGGACCGGTTTATTCTTAACCCGCTGGCGTCCGGCGATGTCACGCTGACCGGCACCGAGCGCGAATCCGGGGTGATGGTCGTTGATATTGGCGGCGGCACGACCGACCTGGCCATATTTATTGACGGGGCCGTGTGGCATACCGCCGTGATCGCCGTCGGCGGGCAGCATATTACCAGCGACATCGCGCACGGGCTGCACCTGCCGTTTGAGCTGGCCGAAGCCGTCAAACTGCAATACGGCCACGCCGATCCAAAAGCCGTTAACCCGCTGGATGCCTTTCCGATCCAGCCGTTTGGCGAAGAACTGCCCAGCAAGGTCAAACGCGCCGACCTGGCGTTTATCATCCACGAGCGCGTGGCGGAGATTTTTGAGCTGATCTTGAAAGAAGCCAAGCGCAGCGGGTACGATGGCCTGTTGGGGGCCGGGATCGTGCTGACCGGCGGCAGCAGCCAGCTACCGGGCATCAAGTCGGTCGCCTCGCGGGTGCTCAAACTGCCAGTGCGTGTTGCGCAGCCGGAGAACCTGACCGGCATGTCCGATGCGCTAAAAAACCCGGCATACAGTACTAGCGTGGGATTGCTAAAACTGGGCCTGATCATGGATCTTGAAGATGATCGACGGCGCTCGCTCCGGCGCAACGGCACCCGGCGGCGGAGTTGGGGCGTTGGCAAGATGTTAAAGGGGGCGTTTGGGCGTCTGTTGCCGGAGGAAGAGGAAGATATACCATAACGTCAGGTGTTTGAACTGGCCGGTCATCGCAGACTCTTAACGTTTGACTTTTCAAACTTTTAGGATGGTTGCACACATTTGCATTTTTCCTGATTAAAGAAATGTCGTACAATTACCGGCAACGAGTGAGGGGTACTCGCCCGGTTGCCTGAAGGTATCGCAGACGGTGCGCAGGGGTTCAGGTAACCGGCAGCGCCGCAGCAGCTTGTTTAGGAGGGTATTTTCATGACGGAGTCATTACCACCCCTGGGCGAGAATTTTGCAAGTATTAAAGTCGTTGGGATCGGCGGGGGCGGCGGCAATGCCGTCAACCGTATGATCGAAGAGGGGTTAGGCGGTGTCGAGTTCATCGCCATCAACACGGACGCGCAGGCGTTGATGCTCAGCAAGGCCAAAACTCGCGTGCGTGTGGGCGATAAGCTGACTCGCGGTCTGGGCGCGGGCGGCAATCCCGAAGTAGGGCGCAAAGCCGCTGAAGAAAGCGCTGACGAACTGTACGAGGTGATGCGCGGCTCGGATATGGTCTTCATCACCTGCGGCATGGGCGGCGGCACCGGGACCGGCGGCGCGCCGGTTATCGCGCAGGTCGCCAAGGAGCTGAACGCGCTGACTATCGGCGTGGTGACACGGCCTTTCACCTTTGAAGGGTCACGCCGTCTGCAAGCGGCGGAAGCGGGTATCGAGGCGCTCAAGAGCCAGGTGGACACGCTGATCGTGATCCCCAACGACCGCCTGCTTCAGATCGTTGACAAACGCGCCAGCCTGCAAGATGCGTTTGGGATGGCCGACGATGTACTGCGCCAGGGCATTCAGGGTATCTCCGAGTTGATCACCGTACCCGGGTTGATTAACCTGGACTTTGCCGACGTGCGGACCATTATGTCCGAGGGCGGCGCCGCGCTGATGGCGGTCGGACGTGCAAGCGGTGAAGAACGCGCCCGCCAGGCTGCCGAAGCGGCAATCAGCAGCAACCTGTTGGATGTGACGATTGACGGGGCGCGGGGTATCCTGTTCAACGTGACGGGACCACCGGATATGAGCCTGTTCGAGGTCAACGAGGCAGCAGCCATTATCAAGGAAACTGCGCACCCGGACGTGAACCTGATTTTTGGCGCGGTGATTGATGAGAACATAGGCGATGAAGTGCGCCTGACCGTGATCGCCACCGGGTTTGAACAGTCACGCGTGGCAACGCGCCGCCCGGTCAGCGCGCGCGACCGGGTGAGCACGACTCCGGCGCGTCCGGCTCCACGCGCGGTCCAGGACACGCCCCCCCCTGATAAGCCGGAGGGTGAGGCGGATACATCCCAGACCCAGGCTGCACAAACTCAGACGCGCAAGGTGGATGAGGAATTCATCACCCAGGTGTACGACACGAACGACCTGGACATTCCGGCGTTTCTGCGACGCCGCTAAGCACACAGGCCGTATCCGGCGCCAGCAGCACGAGTATGACTCGTGGGGTGGTTGTTGACGACCGGCTGATATACTCTCCTTATGGTTGCCTTCCGATCCGGACGGGCCGTATGGGTTCGCCTGGGTTGGGAGGCAACGTGCGTTTCAGGGGGTGGCAGACCGCCGGACAGAAGACTTGTCAAAATGACGGGAAAACCTTAAAGATATCTTAAACAGTACCCTGGTACTCTATACTAGAATGCATGTTCGTGTTACAGTGAGAATCCGTCCGACCACTATATATAGGGTATCCACACTGATCAGACCCCCATATATGGGGGGCGCCTCTTGGATAACCGGGTAAACTCCCCCTCGTGGACCCTGTATATACTTGATTGAAGCAACTTGCCTGACCGGTCATTCGTCGATAGAAAGGGCCAGCCATGAAGTGCCCGTATTGCGATGCGGAGAACCAGTCGCGCGTGATCTCAACCACGCACGATCTGCAAGGCGGTATCCGGCGTCGCCGGGAGTGCAAGGCTTGCGAACGACGGTTTAGCACCTATGAAAAAGTGCTGCGCGCCACCCCGCTGTTGATCAAAAGTAACGGGGAGCGCGAGGCGTTCGACCGCGAAAAGCTGATCCGGGGCATTCAAATCTCGTGCGCCAAGCGCGCGATCCCGGCAGCCGACATTAACGAACTGGTAGACCGGATCGAAACACATCTGCAAAACATGGGCCGGGACGAAGTATCCAGCCGTGTCGTAGGGGACATGGTGATCGAGGGTTTGAAGGGTCTCGATCCGATCGCATACATCCGCTATGCGATCGTTTACCTGGGGCTGGATGATCTGGCCAGCGTGCGGGATATGCTTAATACCCTGCTGGCCGAGCAAAACTCGGATACACCGGCGGCCAATGTCTCATCGGACGCGTCCGCCGGGCCAAACGAGCAAACGCCGGATGCTGCGCAGGAGCACTCACCGGAAGCGGCGCCAACCGCCGATTAGCAGCAGCCGGAACCATCTTCGTCCTAACACGGTACGACCGTCAACTGAATACAGAATCGGGCGCTCTGCCGCGCTGTACAGGCAGGGATAGTGATGCTGTTGTCTTTTTACGGGTGGGTAAGGAGTTAAAAGATGGTGCAGGCAAGCGAACACACACAACAAGCCAATCCCGGTGAAAATGGGTTCCGTAAGGTGCCGCTGCCGCCCGATCTCCAGCGCGAAATCCCGCTGGACGACAACGGGCGTACTGTGCTGCGCAAGCGCTATTTGCGGCGCGGCGACGACGGCCAGCCGGTCGAAACCGAGCAGGAGATGTTCTGGCGCGTGGCCTATCACATCGCCAAAGCCGAGGAAACATGGGACGGCGACGTTGAGGCGGCAGCCCGGCGCTTTTATGACCTGCTGACGGGGCTGCGCTTTTTCCCCAACAGCCCGACTTTCACCGGGGCGGGGACGCCGTTGGGGCAGCTTGCGGCGTGTTTTGTGCTGGCTATTGATGACGATATGGGCCGCACGGGCAGCGGTATTTTTGAGACGCTGCGCCACGCCGCGCTGATCCAGCAGACCGGCGGCGGCAACGGGTTCTCATTCAGCCGCCTGCGCCCGCGCGGGGCGCTGGTCAAGTCGTCCAGCGGGGAAGCGACCGGGCCGGTGGGCTTCCTGCGCGTCTACGATCAGGCGTTTGGGGAGATCGCGCAGGGCGGGTGTTTAGTCCCGGATACCCTCGTGTTTACCGGGCAGGGGCTGCTGCGCCTGGACGAGATCGTGACGCACACAGCCCCCGGCTGGCAGGCGCATACCCTGACGGTAGCCACCGACGAAGGTAATCGCCCATCAACGCAAGCGTATAACAACGGGCTCGCGCCGGTGCTGCGGGTATCTACGGATGCAGGGTTGACGCTGACAGGCACGCCGAATCACAAAGTCAAGGTCATGACCTCTGACGGTCCACACTGGCGCCGGTTGGATGCGCTGCAGCCCGGCGATGCGGTGATCGTGAAGCTGGGACAGCACCAGGGGCAGCTACAAACGCTTGATCGCCCGGTGCGCCAGCATGGCAACCAGATCATGCCGGATTTTCCGCCCGTGCTGGATGACGAGTTCGCGTTTTTCCTGGGATACATGGCCGGTGATGGTTTTGTTGCTTCGGGCGAGCACGATCACCGGGTGGGTGTATCCGTTGCGCATGACAGCTATTTGATGAGCGCCATGCCCGCCCTGATGCAGAATCTTTTTGGCGGTGACGTGACGGTGCACCGGCTTCAAAAAGAGCATGACGCTTCGGTAACCTTTACGCTCGATAACCGCGCTGTTAAAGACTTTTTGTTGATCAACGGCTTAGAGAAAGCGTCCAGCACAGACGTGTGTGTGCCGCGCCTGATCCGGCAGAGTCCGCCCGAAGTGGTAGGTGCCTACCTGCGCGGCCTGTTCGAGGCGGACGGGTCGGTTTTGCATGGCTACCCGCAGCTAGCGAGCAGTTCAAAGACCCTGATCGAACAGGTGGCCGTTTTGCTCATTGGCCTGGGGTGTCCGGTGAAGATTTCGCAGCAGCCGATTGGCGATGATCACTTTGGCCAGAACCCGATCTGGCACCTGCGCATTCTGTCGTTCAAGGGCTTAGAAAGCTGGCGCCGCTGGGTAGGGTGTGATGAGCAGTCCCGCTTTGGTGCGTGCCTGGCGTTTGAACCTGATCTATCCCGCGAAACTTGCTACCCTTTACCCCAGCCTGAATACTGGGTGCAGCCGGTCCTTGAAGCGACGGCGCTGCCGCAAATTGACCGGCGCGGGCAGGGTAAAAACTTTCGTGCGACATCGCCCAAACTGCGCAAGCAGCTTTTGCGGTACACGCGCGGCGACCGCCGGTTGACGCTGTCCGGCTATGAGCGGTTGAGCAGGCAGTATGCAACGTTTTCTGAACACGCGCGCCCGGTCAAAAACACGTGGTTTGTGACGGTGACCGGCGTTGACGAGGCTGGCGAGGCGCTGACCCTGGACCTGGAAGTAGACGGCAATCACACGTATTTAGCGGGGGGATGGGTCACGCACAACAGCCGTCGCGGCGCCAACATGGCCGTCTTACGTATCGATCACCCCGACATCCGCGAATTTATCACCTGCAAGACGGATGAAAATCAGATCACCAACTTCAACATCTCGGTCGGGATGACGGACGCTTTTATGCAAGCGGTGGAAGAGAACGGCGAGTTCGACATGGTCAGCCCGCACGATGGCAGCGTGTGGGAAACAGTCCGCGCGCGCGACCTGTTCGACCAGATCGTCCGGCAGGCGCACCACAACGGCGAGCCGGGCGTCCTGTTCCTCGACGCCGCCAACCGCGAAAACCCGGTCTCGCACCTGTACGAACTGGAATCGACCAACCCGTGCGGTGAACAGTTCCTCGGCGCGTTCGAAAACTGTTGTCTTGGCTCGATCAACCTGGCGCGGCATGTCACCCCCGATGACTGCGTTGATTGGGACCGGCTGCGCGAGTCGGTCGAAACCGCGACGTGCTTCCTGGACGACGTGGTGACGGCCAACAAGTACGTGCCCGCCGTGCCACAGCTTCAAGAGGCCGCGTACCGCGTGCGGCGGATCGGGCTGGGCATCATGGGGCTGGCCGATATGATGTACGCGCTGGGCGTGCGCTACGGTTCGCTGGAAGGGCAGGAATTCGCCAGCCAGGTCATGGAGTTTGTGCGCTATCACGCCATGCGGACCAGCATCGAGCTGGCGCAGGAGCGCGGCGCATTCCCGGCCATCACCGGCAGCGTCTACGACCCGGCCAACCTGACCTGGCAGCCGCCGCGCCCGCTGGCAGCCTATACCCATGACTGGGGCCGCCCGGTGCTGGACTGGTCGCAGATCGTCGAGGGTATCCAGACGCACGGTATCCGCAACGGCGCGCAGCTTACGGTCGCTCCAACAGGCACGATTGCGACCGTGTCCGGCTGTGAGGGCTACGGCTGCGAGCCGGTGTTCGCGCTGGCCTACATGCGCTACGTGGACGACAACGGCCAACGCCTGACGCTGCAATACACCAGCCCGCTGTTTGAGCGCGCCCTGCGGAACGCGGGATTGGGTGACGAGGCGATCAGCCGCATTGTGCGGCAGGTCAACGAAACGGGCACCGTGCAGGGCATTCACGAGGTGCCCGAAGCGATCCGCCGGGTGTTTGTGGTCAGCGGTGACGTGACCGCCGGGGAGCACGTCCGGATGCAGGCGGCGCTGCAAGCCTTCACCGACAACGCGATCAGCAAAACGATCAACATGCCCGCCAACGCCACCGAAGCCGACGTCGCGGCGGCCTACCGGCTTGGCTGGAAACTGGGCTGCAAGGGCATGACGGTCTATGTGACCGGCAGCCGCGAGACGGTTGTGCTGGAAACGGCAGAAACCGCCAGGCAGAAGGCATCCGGCGGAGACGACGAACCGTGCGAGCAGGTGCCGATGTTCTACGAGGAGAAAAAGCCGCGCCCGCGCTGCCTGACCGGCAAGACCTACCGCGTCCAGACGCCGCTCGGCACAACGTATGTCACTGTGAACGAGAACGGAGAAGGCGCGGGACAGCCCTTCGAAATCTTCCTGCAAACAGCCAAGGCCGGGTCGGAGACGGCGGCGATATCCGAGGCGCTCGGACGCCTGATCTCGTATGCGCTGCGGCTGACGTCGCCGGTTGCGCCGCGCAAGCGTGTAATCGAGATCGTGCGGCAGTTGAGCGGTATCGGCGGCGGGCGGTCGATTGGTTTTGGTCCGGCGCGCGTGCGCAGCCTGCCGGACGGCGTGGCCCAGGTGTTGCAGGAATACCTGGACGAGAGCGCCGACGAGGCGGACGCGGTCGATCCTGATCCGGCATCCGATAACCAGCTTGCGCTGCCGATTCAGTTAGGCGACCTGTGCCCGGACTGCGGCGCGGCGACGCTGGTCAACGAGGAAGGCTGCCGCAAGTGCTATAGCTGCGGCTTCAGCGAGTGCTAGGTATGACAAAGCTGGTCAATGAGGTAGGCCGCCTCAATATGGCGTGTTGTAACGGCTTACTTGTGTAGATGTGAGTGATATGGAGTTGGAATAATGAATCCCGATGTTTTCGTAAAAATCGAAAAGGCCCAAGAGATTGGTGAACAAATATTCGGGTTATGTTGTGAACAATTAACGATCCAAGATCAACTGGGTTTGGCCCGAATTGGTTCGCATGTTGGTAATTTAGCGAATAACTTGCGTTCTGCCCTTAACTATACCATGCGAGGATTTGTCGCGAGCAAAGTAGCGCCATTTCTCAGTAAGAGTGAGTCTAAAAAGATTGAAAGGAACCAAGATTTTCCTTGGGCAAAAAGCAGCAAACGATTTGAAGGATTGCCAGTTATCCCACTGGCGAAAAAGCATTGCATGGATGCTTATCGGTTTTTGGAAAGTATACAGCCATATCATCCAGGAAATGAATGGTTGGAGCCATTAATGGTAATAAGCAATACCGACAAGCATGTAGAAATTGTGAAATCTGTGAAATCAGCATACGGGCATATTTCGATGCAGGATAATAGGAGGCGGTTAGTTGAACCCGTTCGGTTTTTTGGCCCATCACTTTTAGATACGGCTTCGGAAACACTGATTCCTCTACCATGTTACTATGTCCCATATCGTGCCTTTGCTCTCAAAGAAGGTAAATGGGTCTATTTTATGGCAAAGGTTAGGAACAATTCGCTAAACGTTATGGGTTTGGTAGAGTATTTCCCTTATATTGTCGAAAAGACGATCAATGATTTTGAGACTGTAATTGCCGTATCTGATGAATCCGCAAACAGATCGTAGGGGGCATTTACCTCAACCACAGATAACCAGCCGGGACCGGTCTGCGTGCCGGTCCCGATTGTTTATTGCTCACAGCAAACTGCCAACCGCCAACTGCCGGTTAGCTTTGCGCGCGGGCGTGTGCCAGTCCCTCTTCGATTGTGGCAAACACAACGATGTTCACGTTGCCAAAGACATCACTCTTAAGCCCCTGGGCGCTCATTTGTACTGCGATGTTGGGCGAGATGATGATCACCTCCTTGACATTCGGGTGGTGATAGGTGCCGCGCTGCCCGGCTGTTTTGCTCGCGCCCTGGATCAAGACGTTCATATCGAACTGCACGGCGCTGAAATCGTTGACGTAGAAAACGGGTTCGCTGACGGAATCCAGGATCGCCATGGTATCCGCATACGAGTGCGGGAAATCGGTTTCCAGGTCGTAGCCAGGGGCTAACGTCAGGAGCACAATCGGTTCATCCGGTAGCTTTTCAACGCGGTACGTCATGCTATGTCCCTCTCACATATGTGATAATGTGCTGCTGGGCGGGAGGTTATGTTTATTCGGATTATAGCAGGGGTATATGAAACATGACATACAGTGTTGGTGGCGCCGGGATCACCAGCGCCATGCCGGGCGAAGCGCCAACTGCCACCGCTGATCTGCTTGCGCAGGAACGCAGGTGGTGTTAAAAGTGTGCGGGACTGATTGCAGTGAGGGTGTGCGGAGGATGTCTGATGAGGCGTTTGATCCTGGTAGGGCTGACCGGTTGTCTGATCCTGGGGATGCTGTTGGCCGGGTGTAACGGTGATGACGATGGCGCCAAGAACGGCGGCGGTGACCAGCCGACGGCGGATGTGCGCGCTACTGGGCCAACATCCACACCCCGACCCCCCGCGCCGCGCAACCGCTCGCTGCCTTCTGGCGATCCGTATGACTTCGAAGCACCGTTTTCGGTGTCGGAATACGTGCGCGAGTCGACGCGCGGGCATGTCACATCACACGCAACCGGCGGTCTTCAGGCAAGCTACCGAAACAACGGCGCTATTGTGGCCCTGACGGTGTACCACTTTGAAACGTTGGAGCAGGCTGCTGAGACGGCGCGCTTCACGCTGGACTCGGCCAGTCTCACCGGCTTTGTCGAAGAGGTATACGACAGCCCGACGGTCGTCTACGCCATTGCGCAGGACCGGCACGGCGGTTATGTGGCCGTGTGGACGCATTATGAGTGGGTGTACATCGCGCAAACGCCTGACGACCTGGACGGGCTGCGGGCGTTTATGGAGGCGTTCCCCTATTGATCTGGCGTCTGAATCGGCTGGCTGCCGGGCGGCGCTGGCAGCGCTGGCTGCTGCGCGGGATCGTGCTGGTCGGCGCGCTGGGCGTGGTGATCGTGATCGCGCTGGCGGCTGTCATCGTGCGCTACGGCATGGCCGACCGGGCAAAACCTGCCGATGTGATCGTTGTGCTGGGCGGCGGCGAAGAAGGCACCACCCGCCGGGCGCAGCACGCGGCAGCGCTGTACCACCAGGGAATCGCGCCGGTTGTGCTGTGTGTGGGCGGCACCACGTGGACCAGCGGCCTGTCGGAAGCGGCGCACTGCGCGGCGGTGGCCGGGCAGCTAGGCGTCCCGGCGGACGCGATCATAATCGAAGCGGACAGCCTGAGCACCGAGGAAAACGCGATCCGGTCGGCGGCGCTGATGCGCGGGCGCGGCTGGTCGACGGCGGTTGTGGTCAGCGATGACTATCACCTGTTGCGGGCGCGCTGGATGTTTGCCCGGCAGGGCGTCACGGCCTGGACCAGCCCGGCGCAGATCACCACTGGATCGTTGAAGCTGAGCGAGAAAACCATATCCGTCCTGCGCGAGATTGGGGCGCTGGTATGGTACGCGCTCAAGACGCTGTTGGGGCTGCCCTATACACGCGTGGATGGAGTATAGGCGGGGGGGTTTTCATGTGATTTTCACGCTATGGTTCCATCCGGCGCGGATCAACCGTCCCAGAATGCGTTACACTGGAATCAGCCGCCCGGTGCACCGCGGAGAACACGATCCTTTATGCCTAGAATCCTGGTCGTCGAAGACGACGCCGATCTGCAATTTTTGTACCATACGATGCTGTCACGGCGAGGGTACGAAGTCGTAACTACAGAAACTGCCACTGATGCCATCGCCGCGCTGGCAGACGGCTCGTTTGACCTGTTGATTTTGGACATCAACCTGCCTGACTACCCTGGTACGCGTGTGATCGAATACATGCATACAAATGGCGCGCGGGCACACAACACCCCGATCCTGGTGATCTCTGCCCACGACGGTAGCCGGAGCGCGGTATATGCCATGGGCGTCAGGAACTTTCTGATCAAGCCGGTGCACATGCAGGACCTGCTGGCCACAGTCGATGAAATGCTGCCCGATTGATTGTTCCGTTTTGGTGCCTCGATGATGAGGGCGGCGTTCCCACAAAATACTTCCTCTTGTAGTCGCTGATCAGTCGTAGGGCAGGCGTTGCGCAGGCGTCGCGCCCCATTTCCCCTGGATTTTACAATAAGATAGAACCGAATCACCGGTTGCCACGTCACCGGCTGCGTGCCGTGTGTCTGGCTGTGCAGCATTGGTGCTGCTCATATCAGTAAAGGATGAGGCTACGATGAAACGCTTGATAGGTACCCTGGCGCTGTTAGCTGTGATCCTGGCGGGGCTGTGTCCGGCCTCTGCTCAGGCAGGGCGCGGGCTGGTTACCGCGCTGGCGTGGTCGCCGGACGGCTCTACACTGGCCGTCGGCACGCGGCAGGGCGTCTGGCTGCATGATACCGCCGACTGGGACGCCGAACCGCGCCTGGTTGAACACGGCGAGTTTGAAGTATACGCGCTGGACTACAACCCGGACGGGACGCTGCTGGCCTGCGGCGGCATAAACGGGCAGGTCCAGGTATGGGACGCCGTGACGGGCGAACAGGTCGCTGTGCTGGACAAACACACCCAGCCGATCCTGGACGTCGCCTTCAGCCCAGACGGATCGCTGCTTGCATCGTCCAGCGGGGCGAATGAGGGCCTGCTGGTGGTGTGGGACGTCGAAACGGGCCAGGCAGTGATGGTCTGGTCCGGCGTGGTGCGGCGCGTGTGGAGCATGGCATGGTCACCGGACGGGAGCATGCTGGCCGCGAGCAGCGACGAGGGCGGGCTGCGCCTGCTGGACCCGCTGACGGGCGATGAACTCGGCCTGCTGGTGGGGCACACGGTCAATGTCGACAGCGTGGACTGGTCGCCGGACGGGGCGCTGATCGCCTCCGGTGGGCAGGATGGCACGCTGCGCATCTGGGACGCGGCAGAGATGACGCAGTTGTACCGGCTCGGCGGCTACGTGATGGGCATCTGGCATGTTGCTTTTAACGCCGATGGGACGCAGTTGGCCGTTGGGGATGGGCACGGGGTGGTGCGCTTGTGGGACGTGGAGACAGCCGAGGCCGTGCTGGCGCTGGACGGGCACGCCGACCTGGTGTTTGCCATGACCTACAGCCCGGACGGGACACAACTGGCGGCTGCCGGGACGAAAGACGGCGTGGTTCACTTGTGGGATACGTCCACCGGCGAACTGCTGGCGGTCCTGGCAGGCTATACGCCGTAGTGCGATCGGTTTCCCTCGCACCTGGTATCACACTATAATGCAAATCATAACGATCACATTTCAGTCCGGTAGTTTTTCAGTGATGTGGGAGAAAGAAGCGAATGACTATTAAACGAATCCGGTGGGTGGGCGGACTGGGTGCGGCGTTTGTGCTGGCGCTCGGAGTGGCTTTGCTGCTTGGCAGTCCGCTGGTTGCGTGGGGCGCTCCCAATGTACAGGAAGAAGCCCCGGCGCCGCGTGTCTTTGATACAGTCCCGCTCCCCGGCGAGGAACTGACCCTGGACGGGCTGGTCACGTTTTACTTTGACCTGCCGATGGACCAGGCATCAGTCGAGGGCACGTTCAGCGTCGATCCGTATGTCGAGGGCGATCTGTCCTGGACAGGCGATTCGGCCCTGACGTTCACGCCGTCCGAGGAATACGAGCGTGCCACCGAATACACCTTTACGATTGGCACCGGCGCGACTTCGACCGAGGGCATGGCGATGGAAGAAGATTTTT
Organism: Anaerolineae bacterium; assembly: GCA_016926875.1. GTDB lineage: Bacteria > Chloroflexota > Anaerolineae > Aggregatilineales > Aggregatilineaceae > JAFGNU01. Next base: position 25,611 of record JAFGNU010000049.1, read on the forward strand.
CGCTGTTGCTCAAGACTATTGGCTACCTGGAAGTATCCGAGGTGCTCCCGGCAGATGAGTCAACCGCTGTTGATTCCGACAGCGTGATCACCGTGATCTTTAACCGCCCGGTGGTGCCGCTGGTCACGGTCGAGGACATGGGCGACCTGCCGCACCCGCTCAGCTTTGACCCGGCGATCGCGGGTGAGGGTGAGTGGCTGAACACCTCGATCTACCTGTTCACGCCGTCCGAAGAACTGCGCGGCGGCACGACCTATACCGCCACCATCACCGCCGGGCTGGAAGACGTGACCGGCGGCGTGCTGGCCGAGGATTATAGCTGGTCGTTCTCCACGTTAGAACCGGATGTGCTGGACATCTGGCCGAGCCATGAAAGCTACCGCGTCCGGTTAGAGACGGACATTTCGGTTGTTTTCAGCCAGGCGATGGACCCGCAGCCGACGCAGGAGGCTTTTTCGCTGGTCCGTATGATCCAAAGTGACACCGGCGAAGTCCTGACCGCTTCGGAGCCGGTTAGCGGCGTCTTCGAGTGGAGTGAAGACTTCCGCGAAATGACGTTCACGCCCTATGACCTGCTCGAACTTCAATCGACTTATGTCGTTGTGATCGATGATGCGCTGGCGCTCAGCGCGACCGGCGCGTCCCTGCGCGAAATGGCTTCCAGCACGTTCTACACCGTGCCCTACCCGGCTATCATAGATACCTCGCCCGACGACGGTGATCAGGATGCCTCGCCTTACGGCGGTTTCACAATCTACTTTGCCGGTCCGATGGACATGGAAACCATGGAAGACAAGGTGATCATCGAGCCGGAACCCTGGCGCGAGTTCGATACTTATTTCTACGATTACAGCTCCAGCTATACGCTCTCGTTTGATACCGAACCGAGCACCGAGTACACAATCACAATTCTGCCCGGCATGGCCGATCCATACGGCAACACCATCGACGAAGGGCTGGTGGTGAACTATACCACCGCGCCGTACCCGCCGGAGCTGACACTTCAGACGCCAGGACGGGAAGGGCTGTACAGCGCCTACAACCCGACGACGCGCGTCTTCCTGACACACCGCAACGTGTCGCGCGTGGACCTCAGCCTGTGGTCCGTATCGCTGGCGCAGTTTGCCGACCTGACCGGGCCGGATCGCTACGACGAGTGGTACGAATATTCCCCGCGCGATAGAGACCTGCTGCGTAAGTGGTCGGTGGACCTCAGCAGCCAGATGGACAAGCGCCGCTACGAACTGCTGATGATCTCGGAGAAAGGCGCCAGCGGCATCGCCAACATCGAATGCCTGGGCGCACCCGACCCGCAGGTCAAGATAGGTGACGTGGCGATTGTCACGCAGGAAGACGACCGCCCGTTGAATGTTCGCATGGACCCGGCGCTGGACGGCAACGTTATCACGCAGGTGCTGCCCGGCGATACGTTCCAGATCATCGGCGGACCGTTCTGTGAAGGCGGCTACCTGTGGTGGCAGGTCAGGCTCGACAACGAAACGGTTGGCTGGGCGGCAGAAGGTAGCTGGGAAGTATACTTCTACGAACCGCTGGGCAAGACGCCCGACGATTCGAACGCGCCGGAATCCGATCTTGCGCCGAGCGCAGCCTACAAGCCCGATCCACTGCCCCCCGGCATTTACTACCTGGAAGCGCAGTCGCCCGAAACCAAGACGTATGGCAGCGACCCGCGCCGTCACCTGATGCTGGTGGCAACGGATAACATCACGCTCAAGTTCAGCCAGGACACGGCGCTGGCGTGGGTGAATAACCTGGAAACCGGCGTGCCGGTCGAAGGCGTGCGCGTGATCTTTTACAACGAGAACTTCAACCCGGTCGCCCAGGCAGTCACCGACGCCGACGGGCTGGCTGTGGCCGATATCCCGCACCTGGCCGACCTGTACACCACCTACTACGCAACCGTGGACGACGACGATCACTTCGGGTATGCCGTGAGCGGTTGGTCCGGCGGGCTGGACCCCTGGCAGTTTGAGGTGCGCAGCGACTACGAGCCGGAAAACTTCACGGTTTACCTGAACACTGACCGCCCGATCTACCGCCCGGACCAGCCGGTGTACTTCAAGGGCATCCTGCGCGACCGCGACGACGTGACCTACACCGTGCCGGATATGGACAGCGTGCCGGTAACCATCTACGATGACCGGGGCGAGGTGATCTACGAAAAAGACCTGCCGGTCAATGAGCGAGGATCGTTCAGCGGCCAGCTTGACCTGGCGCCCGATGCCCCGCTGGGCTACTATCGCATTGTGGCGGGCATCGGCAGCAATACGCGCGACAGCTTTGGCCTGAGCTTCAGCGTGGCCGAGTACCGCGCGCCGGAGTTCCAGGTAGACTTGATCGCGGCAGTGGACGAGGTGGTCCAGGGCGATACGATCCAGGTGGCCGTCGAAGCGCGTTACTTCTTCGGCGGGCCGGTATCGAACGCTTTTGTGGGCTATACCGTCCTGTCGCAGAATTACTACTTCAACTACGATGGGCCGGGCTACTACTCGTTCACCGATGAGAACTACGACTACTGGGCACCGGACTACTACGGGCCGAGCCGCGAAGTCGTGGCCGAAGGTGAAGCCCAAACCGACGCGATGGGCAACTTCCTGATCGAGTTGGACGCCGACCTGGGCGAAGCCGTCCAGAGCCAGCGCTACACGATCGAGGCACGTGTCATCGACGAAAGCGATCAGTTAGTGGCGGGCAGCACGCAGGTGGTGGTCCACCAGGGCGAAGTATATGTCGGCCTGCGGCCCAAGTACTACATCGGCTATGCCAACCAGGAAAACGTGGTCAATCTGATCGCGGTTGACTGGGACAGCGAAGGCGTGGCCGGGCAGGAAATCGAATACGAAGCCGTTGAGCGCCGTTGGTTCAGCGTCCAGGAAGAGGACGAGATGGGCCGCACGGTCTGGACCTGGGATGTAGAAGAAATCCCGGTCGAGGGCGGCAGCGGCACGGTGACCACCGATGCCGACGGGCTGGCGGAGATCACGTTCACCCCGCCCAACGGCGGCGCGTTTAAGGTCTATGGCCGCACAACCGACGCCAAGGGCAACGAGATCGTCGCCAGCGCCTTTTTGTGGGTCAGCGGGCGCGACTTCATCAACTGGCGCCAGGAGAACTCCAACCGCATCCAGTTGATCACCGACAAGGACGACTACACCGTCGGCGACACGGCCCAGATCATGATCCCCAGCCCGTGGCAGGGTACCGCCTGGGCGCTGATCACGGTCGAGCGCGGCGACATCCTGACGCAGGAAGTCGTGCGCATGGACTCCAACAGTCAGGTCTACGAACTGGACATCGCGCCGGAGTTTGCGCCGAACATGTTTGTCAGCGTCGTGCTGTTCAAGGGCGAGGACGAAAATAACCCGACCGCCCAGTTCCGCATGGGAATGACCCAGTTGAATGTCGACACCAGCCGCCTGGTGATGGACCTCGAAGTCACGTCCAGCGTGGACGTGGAAGCGGGCGAATTCGCCGGGCCGGGTGACACAGTTGACTACACCATCAAAACCACCGACTGGGAAGGCACGCCCGTACCAAACGCCGAAATCGGCGTGAGCGTGACCGACCTGGCCGTGCTGACCATTGCCGATCCGAACAGCTCCGAACTGCTGCCGTTCTTCTACTCGGAGCGCGGCGTAACGGTGCGGACGGCGGTGCCGCTGACGATCAGCGTGGACCAGGCGAC
>JAFGNU010000050.1 GCA_016926875.1 Anaerolineae bacterium
CAGCCGCAGCCCGGTTTCCTGCCAGATGTACGGTTGTGGAAGTTGGATCGACGCGATGCTGATCGAGCTTTCTCCGGTGGGGGTGGCGAGCGACGCGCTGAATGTCATGCTGGCGTGCATTGCCTCAAAGATCGGGGTGTACAGACTCATTTCGTTGTCGCGCATTGTATAGGCGACGCCCAGCATGGTCTGGTTTTCGATGGCGATCAGCGTGATACCGCCGATGGTATCCGGTTCGACCTGGTCAAATGTGAGGACTCGAATCGGGTAGCCCTCAAATGTACCGGCGGTTGCTTCGCTGATATCGCCGTTGATCGTAGCCGTGAAGGCGTCGATCACGGTGTCAAACTGGTCTGCGCCGGTGTTGGCCTGCACAAACAGCACGAGTTCCGGCCCGGTGCCATCGCTGACGTCACGGTTGGCCGGGTGCAGGCTGATCACGGTATCCCCCTCATCGACCGTCCAATCGGATGGATACCGGACAGAAAACCCGTATGCTTCCCATGTATAGACCTCTGGTAAGGGCGGGGGCGTCTGGGCACCGGCGGTAAACGGTCCGGCAACCAGGCTGAGGATCAATGCGATGCTCAGCACCGGCCAGAGGGTGTGTCGTTTTATCATGTTTTGCTCCACGTTATGGAATCAGTGCTTGCCGCACTTTCAGGCCGCTCCCGCAGATTATAACGGCTGCGCCCGCCAAGCGCACGGCGAGATAATCCGGCGGGTCCACGGACGAGCTGCCAGGCCAGCCGCGCAAACGTCCCGGTCACTGACAGGTTACGCGTGCGCCCTGATCCGGCCACCGGGTGCTTATTCTTCCATCCAGCAGTAGCGCATGCGATATTCGGACGGCGTGCAATCGGCGGTTTTGCGGAACATACGCCCAAAATGGGTCGAGCTGTTGAAACCGGTCCGGTAGGCGATCTCATTGATCGACAGCAGCGTATCATGCAGCATTAACATCGCCAGCCGGATACGCAGTTGCGACAGGTACGTCATCACCGGCAGACCGGTTGCAATTTGGAAGCGCTCGTTCAACGAGGTGCGGTTGGTGTGAAAGTCACGCGCCAGATCGTGCAGCGTGATCTTTTCATGATAGTGGGTATGCAGGTGAAGAATGACCGGGTCAACGTCGGTTGTGTGTTCGGCCAGCGGGTCTTCCGTGATCGCTTCGTGCGAGCGCTCCGCCTCGTAATACATGCGGTGCAGCAAAAAAATGGCCTCCAGGAAGAAGGATCGCGTCCGGCAGGGCCACACGTCGTCCGGCTGGTGGTTAAGCTGGTCGGCAATCAGGCGAAAGAGCGCTCCCATCCGCCGCGCCGACGCCGGTCCGACCGCGATGACGCCGTAATGGCGTTCGCTGCGTTTTACAAACGGTTGGAAATATCCCAGGTCTTGAAACTCGGTCAGCGATACGCCGTCCATGTCCCCGCGCGCCATGTCGAATGTGAAGCACGAGTTTATGACGTCCGGGTGGAAATAAAGCGCCTGCGCGTGCAGTTCCTCCCCGGTCTGCACAGAGACACGGTCCAGTTCGTCCAGACAGATGACCACCGGCGCGACAAACGGCCCCCGCACCTCCCCGATCTCGACAATGCCGGACCCCTGCTCTACCAGCGCCAGCCGGTAACGCTGCCCCACGCCCAGATCGCCGGAAAGCGTCTCGTGCGGGTTATGCCAGAGCTTGAGACAGTATTGCGGGAAAAATTCCCTGCCCCATGTACAAAGCTCGTCCATCGCGTTTTCCTCTTTGCTGCGCATTTTTTGTAGTACACAAACGACCGCCTGATCAGGGCGTGTTGCCGGTTTTTGCAGATGCGGCGACCCGCCATAGTTATAACGCAGTTTTTGCCCCGGTTTCCAGTGACCTGTTTCGTTTTTTCACACATTATTGCTCACAGCATGGTGAAAGAGGACACACCAGCCGCTCAAAACAAAAAAGAGGATGGCACGATGCCATCCCCGGAATACTGCGCAGCAATGCGCTGCATGAAATGCTGGTTGTGGCTCCTACTTGTCCGTGGCTTCCTCAAGGTAGTGCAGGAGTGTGAAGTGCCCCCCATGTTGCCTGATTGATGTCCCGTGGGTATACGTCAGCCATGCGCCGTCGGGCGACAGCACCAGCCGCGTAGCATCCGGTGTCTCTGCCAACGCGAGCTCCTGCGTCCAGGTTGCGCCGCCGTCCGTAGTGCGCAGCACCGCGATGCTGTCATCCTTGAGCCGCGCGGCGAGCATACCGTTTTCGGCGTCGAAGAAACGCAGCGCCGGGTAGCTCAGTATGTCGAGTCCTGCTTCGTCCAGCGGGGTGATGGGCAGCGTATCCCATGTTTGCCCGCCGTCATGGGTGACCCACAGCGCGCGCGTGAGGCTCAATATGTAGGCATCTGTGTCTGAGACCACCGAGAGCGCTATGATCAGGCGGTCGAGTTCGGCGGGGATGTCCAGATCAACCCACGTTTGCCCGCCGTCGGTAGTGGTGTGGATGTGCTGCGCCGACCCAACCCAGCCGGTTTGATCGTCCACAAAGCTGATCAACTCGCTTACACTGGTATAGCTCACGTTTTCCGCAGCTTCCCAGGTTGCGCCGCCGTCCAGGGAGCGGCGCACATGACCGTAGTTGCCCGATGTCCACGCGGTCCCGTCTTCGAGCAGCGCCAGCCCGTACCGGCAGGCGGAGTTGTTATCGCCCGGCTGCCACGTTTCGCCGCCGTCGGTCGTGTAGTACATCGCTCCCCCGTATCCCGCCGTAATTCCTTCTGTTTCATTGTAAAAACCGGCCACATGCACGGAATGCTCTACTTCGTATTCTGCGACGACTTCCCATGCTGCCGTGTCGTCCGCTGCTGCCAGCGATCCAAACGCCAACACCAGCGCCAGCGCCAACACTATCCCGATAATCCGCTTCATGCCTTCTCAACTCCTTAAACCTGCAAAACCCATGCAACCAGGCGGTTATGGGCGCGATCATTAATATGACTTTATTGTAAAATACCGCGTAATATCTGGGGACAACGTAAAGACAGGAATCGTCAACAAATCGACAGGACCGGGCTGGCGATTGCGGCCAACCAACCGGCAATGAATCTGGTATACTTAGGTCCGGTACCTGTTTCATCAGCACGTAATAAGATTTGACATGATGCCCATTCGAGCCATTCTTTTTGAAGGTGAGGGCGTGTTATACCACCGCCCCCGTCAGGATCGCCACCTTTCTGCTTTTTTGAGCACGCACGGCCTGACCCTGCGCCACCGCCAGGTTGTCGCGCGTGCATTGAAGGCCGCCCGCTACGATGTGCAGAGCGGGCGCATCTCGCGTGATACCTTTTATGACGCGATTTTGCGCGTGCACGGCCTGCAAGACGTCCATGCGTTTCCAGAGGGCCGTGCGGCGATGCTGCGGGATGCTGCCGATATTGAGTTATTCCCCGGTGTAATGCCTACGCTCGACGCGCTGCACGCGGCAGGTTACCTGTTGGGGATCGTGTCGGATTCCGCGCACCCGTCCAGGGAAAAGATCGCGTGGCTGGCCTTATGCGGGCTGGCGTCGAGCCTGTGGAGCGCGTTTGTCGTATCGTCGGAGATCGGGCATCTCAAGACGGGCGGGGCGATCTTTGAACAGGCGCTGCAAGCGATGGGCACGGACTGGCCTGAAACGGCCTATGTCGGGCATGACTCGGACGAACTGGTTCACGCGGGCGAACTGGGTCTGACCACCATCGCCTTCATGCCGGACGATCCCGCTATCAACACCACGTATCGCATCACGTCCTTTTATGGCCTGCATGATCTGTTTCTCGGAAAGCAGCGCGGCCAGTAACGCGGACGCCCCGCCGGTCAGACAGGCCAGCGTGCCTGTGTGCTGCCGCGATCTGGTACGGAACCTGGGCCAGGACGCCATACAGCGACTTTGGGCTTCAATTGACCGCGCCAATCCCAAACACGCGGAACGATTTCGCAAACAATACACTGATCTGCTCCGGTATATCGACCGGTTTGGGTGAGCAGTGGTGGACACCATCCCCGCTTGGCGGTATGCTTGCCCCCGTGCATGGGTGTGGTAAAGCGATTATTCAGGAGTGGATATGGTGACCCGTTGGCGTGTGTGGGGTGGATTCGGGCTGGCAGCGGCGCTGATCGCGGTCGCGCTGGGCGGGGTGGGGCTGCGGGTCCGGGCGCAGGATGAGCCGGAACTGGCGCGGCTGAACGCGCAGCGCTGGCTGCTGGAAGAGCTGGGCAAGCCTAACCTGATCGTGGTGGAATACACCTACCAGGGTTCAAGCTGGCCGGACGCGGGCCTGGGCTGCCCGGTGGCGGGCCAGGTGTACGCCGAAGGCATCGTGCACGGCTACCGCTTCAACTTCCTGATGGACAACATGGTGCGCTACGAAGTGCACACCAACCTGGACGGGACGCAGGTCGCGCTGTGCCACTCGACCAGCGCCGCGCCGGATGCCCGTTTGATCACTTACAGCGGGACGGCGTTTTCGGTCCTGGCCCCGGAAGCCTGGCTGATCTTCCCCAACGACGGCGAAACCGAGGTGCTGTTCGCCCCGGCGCAGCAAGTCACCTGCGACCAGCCGGGAATGCGCGTGTCGGTGCTGGGCGAGGTCACCGCCGACGTGACGCCGGATGCGCTGCTGGACGACTATATCAGCGCCAACGGGGCCGCTGAAGACCCGGCAGGACGCGAGACGGTCGGGGCCTTCGGGCGGACGACATTGATCCAGGCGGCGTGCGACGACCTCACCCGGCAGTGGCGCGTCACGGCCTTTGTGAAGTACGGGACTGCCTACCGCGTCGAACAGTGGGCGCCGCTGGACGAGTATGATCGCTGGGCGCCGCTGTTTCCGAATATGCTCAGCCAGTTCAATCCCGGTGGCACAACTGCCGCGCCTGTTGTTGAAAACACCCCGGTCGGGGTGCCGACTGTTGCCCCGGCTGAGGCTGCCGTTTCGACCCCCGCCCCGACCGCCGTCGCTGCTGCTGAGGGCGAGACGCTCCCGACCGAGGGCGCGCCGCTGCCAGCCCAGTTGGGTGATTTACGGCTGGCGCACCTGTTTGTAGGTGACGTGTTTATGGGGATGGTCAACGATATTCCGGGGCGCAGTATAACGACCGTCCCAACGCAGGAGCGGCGCAGCCTGGTCTTTTCGCCGGACGGGTGGTACCTGGCGTTTATCGACGTGACCGCCGCCCAGCTTCGCGCCTTGAACGTGATCGAAGACCTGTCGCCGCGTAAGCTGGCCGAAGAGGTAGACGGCGCCTTCCCGCTGGCGTGGAGTCCCGGTTCGCAGCAGATCGCGTTCACTGCCCTGACCGGCCAGACATCCGGCGACGGGGTGCCGCTGGTCGATCTGCGCGTTGTGCCGGTCAGCGGCGGCGAGGTGCAGACGCTCAGCACGTTCGCGTTTGATAACACCTGCGAGCCAGAAATCACCGACCCGGCGGATGTGCCGTACTATGCAGAAACCGGGGCGAACGGCTACCGCTACGTGCTCGACTGGCTGCCCGATGGCCGCTTTGTGATCTCGACGCGCTGTGACGGCGGGCTGGGCCTGTTGGACCCGGCCCGCGGCGCGATCACCGACCTGGGCGGCGACCTGCGCGGGGGCGTGCTTGCACCGGACCGGGCGCGCTTCCTGGCGCGGACGGCGTCAGGGCTGGCGATCCTGGACCTGTCCAGCGGCGCGCGGTCCGATCTGCCGGTTAGTTTGGGCGCACGCCAAGTTGCGTGGTCGGTGGACGGCAGCGCGATCTACTACTCCACCGAGACGCTGGCCGACAGCCTGACATTGGGCAATCCCGCCGATCGGGCGCGCGGCGAGGAAATCTTCGGCTACTGGCCGGTATCGATCGCAATTTACGACGTGACGCTCAGACGCGTGACCCTGGCCGACAACACGGAAGCCGTGATCTGGCGCGGGCAGGGACGCGGCATCGGCCAGATCGCCCCGGCGCCCGGCGGCATTGGCGTGATATTTTCACTGGTGCCCAGCAGCATCCTGATCGCGGAGGTTTTCCAGGCGGGCGGCGATCCGCTTGGCGTGCGCGAAGCGTGGCCGCAGCCGGTGTTGTACTGGGTGCCTGCCGACAACCCGGTCGCCACGCTGCTGGCCTATTCCGGCCAGCCGGAGATCGCGCCGGTCACGGTGGAATAGGCAGTTTATGGATACCAGGATTCAAAAATGGGGCAACAGCTTCGCCGTGCGTATTCCAAAAGCCTATGCGGAGCAAATGGACCTGTATCCCAACATCCCGGTCAGGATTTCACTGGAAGCGGACCGGCTGGTTATTGAACCTGTGCGCCGGGACACGCTGGCCGATCTGCTAGTGGACGTTACGCCCGATAACATTCACGATGAAACGGATTGGAGCAGTCCGAATTGATCGTTCCTGCACCTGATAACCAACCGTTAATCACGCCACACAGACAGGGACGGGCGCTGTCACCCGTCCCACGATAGTCTCTCCGTCCTTGCGATAGTCTGGTGGTGCGGCGATCAACCGCTCTCGTTGCCCTGCCACAGCGCGAGTTGGTTGCCGGTCGGGTCGGTGAAGACGGCCATCCAGCCCATGTTACCGACTGCCATTTTGGGCATGGCGACCGTGCCTCCGAGCGCCTGTACCTTCCTCAAATCAGCGTCGATGTCGTCGCTGCTGACATAGATCCCATATTCCGCACCAAAACCAGGTGAAAACAGAATATTCTAATTTTGCCGTGCCTGGTGCGGAAGGAGGGCTAGAGGGCCTCGTGTGGGAGTCCCTTTACTGGACTTTTTTTCATGATAGCCGGAACGTTTCAACGTCCGGCGAAGTTTGCCGTATGGTTTCTCAGTCTCCCACAGAAATTGTCACCGAGGATAGTGTATCTGGTGCTGTATCCGTCAGTGTGTCCGGGACGATCTCCGGCGAGAGAGGCACAGCGTCGTAGTCCGGCAGATCGCGTTCGACGTTGCGCAGCGCGGGCACCAGATAGCCACTGGCGCACGTCAGCGCGCCAAGCGTCGCCGTCATTACGAAGATCAGACCCATGCCCGCGCCGGGACCCGTCCCCACCAGTGGGCCAAAGATGCCCGCCAATGCGCCGCCCTCCATCAGCGTCGGTTCAAAGATGTGATCTGCTAACGGACCCGCGAACAGGAAGCCAATCGGGGTGGTGGCGCTTTGCAGCGTCATAGCGATGCCGAGCACGCGGCCCTGGATATCGGGTGGGACTTTCGCTTGCCAGATGGAGCGGTTGCTGCTGATGATGTAGGGTACGGCCAACGAACCGAGCAGTGTTCCCGACACCCACATGGGCACGCCGCGCCCGACGCCAAGCTGCATGTCGCCTAATAGAAACGACATGGCTGCGATGCCCAACATGCCATGCACCTGGCGTTTGGGACCACCCCAGATCGTCAGTACGACGCCGCCTAACACGCCACCAATCCCCAGTGCGGATTGCACGATACTCAGTGCGGGTTCACTGCCGCCGCTGCGCGCGAGGACCATCGCGGAGAGCAGGCCAAACCACGTCAGCCCCGCGTAGAGGTTGATCAGCGCGTAGAGGATCAACATGCTTAGAAGGCCACGCCGCGCGACGATGTAGCGCAGCCCAAAGGTGAAGGTCTGCCAGCGCGTTTCACCCGCAGCCGCCTCACTTTCCTCAGAAGGGGGCGGGGTGGGGATGCGGATCAGCAGCAGGGAGCCGACCGCACACAGGAACGTCGCTGTGTCGATCAGCATCACGCCGCCGAGATCGATCCAGCGCAGCGTCAGCCCGGCCAAGGCAGGCGCGAGAATCCGCGACGCATCCAGACCGAGGGTGCGCAGGGCATTCGCGCGCACCAACTGCTTACGCGGTACGAGCAGCGTCATGGCCGCGTTGTAGGCGGGCCACTGAAACGCGCTGAAGGCTCCGCTCAACGCTTCGGCGGCAAATAGGTGCCAGATCTGCAACTTGCCGCTCGTGTAGAACGCGAGCAAGATCAACGTGATGATCCCCGCGCCGAGATCGCCGCCGATCATCGTCCAACGGCGATCCCAGCGATCAACCCATACGCCCGCGATGAGACCTACCAGCGTGGACGACGCGAACGCGAAAAAGCCGAGGAGGGCGAGCGTCGTGGCACGCTCGGTCTGTTGATAGGCCCAGATCATGATCGCGAACTGCGTCATGCCCGTGCCGATCATGGAGGCGGTCTGTCCGGCGCAGATAATCAGGAACGTGCGCAGGCCAGGGGGGTTGAATGACAATTGTGAGATTTGTTTGAAACGCATGATGCGTGTGTCCTTTCAGTTTACCATACCCCTGGTATGAACGTGTATCAGGGTGTGCAGAATCAAAAACGGCTGCGGAGGTGTGCCCACAGCCGTTACGGTTGCGCATTTGTGCTTGTAGTAATTAGAGGGTTACTGTCGCTTAGGCACACTGGGTATAGGGGTACCAATGACACTTGCGCGCCATGCATTCAGGAGAACTTGATAGTAGAGACTAATTTCGTTCATAACACGTATTGTAGCCGGGGCACACGGGTTAGGCAAGGGCAACTGTAGGGGTGTATATCCAAACCCGTCCGGTGATTTAACGGTTATTTGAGAAGGAGTGTCTCCGGTTTCGACGCCATTGGTTTAAACCAGGCGGCTATGAAAAAATTGGGCAAGCTCACCAGGGTGAGAGTCCCTCATAGGCATCAAGTTAAAGACGAGCGCGAGCCAGAAGCTGAAAAGTGACAGGCTGCGTTCGTCGGTGTGCTCGAACGTCCAGTCGAACAGGTCGCCGTAAAACGCGGCAGCAGCCCGGCGATCATGGGCGGGAATTTCGAAATGAACCAGCTTTCGTTTTGCCATGCAATTCTCTCCTTGTGTGGTGAAAAAACAGGATGTTGCAGACGGTTCGAACCTGGTATATATTATAGAACCCATGTTCTAATCTGTCAAACAAGGAGAAACAGCCGTGAAACCTCGAATCGACCTGATCACCATCGTGACGGACGACATGCAGGCGATGCTGCACTTTTACCGGGACGTGCTTGGTTTCCCGGTGCAGGGCGAGATAGACGAAAGCAGCCTGATGTACGTGGAATTCGAAAGTGAAGGCGTGCGGTTTGCAATCTGCCGCCGTTCGATCTTGCGGAACTGCACGCAGCACGCATCCTATGATGACGCGCCGCGCGGGCACGCGTTTGAACTGGCGTTCCCGTGCGAATCGCCTGACGCGGTGGATGCTGCCTATGCGGACGCCGTGCGCAAAGGCGCGGCTCCCATCCGGCCCCCGTCGGACATGCCCTGGGGCCAGCGGGCCGCGTTTTTTGCCGATCCGGACGGCCACATCCACGAGTTTTTCGCGCCGCTGCCGCCGCAGGAGACGTGATTCAACCGGCTAATTGCTGGGGTGGCTGCACGCTACCAGCGCAGTACGCCCTCGATCAGCGGCACGACTTCGCCGCCAACACGCACCATCGCCACATCGTCCGGCGTGCCGTCCACCTCGATGCTGATCCGGCTGGGGCGCCCTATCTCGATCCCCTGTTCCGCCAGCAGGTGAGTGGTGGGCGGTGTGGCCGTTACAATGCGGTTTTTGACCAGGTACGCGCCTAACCCGCCGCTGGCCGAGCCGGTAGCCGGGTCCTCGCCAATACCCAGACCCGGCGCAAACATCCGGGTGTGCACATCCACACCGGGATCAACCGTCTCGCGTGTGAGCACCATCAGGCAGTCATGGCAGCGGTCGACCGGATCGAGTTCGGCGCAGATGGCCGACATAACGGCGGTATCCTGCTGCTTGGGTGTGATAGCGCCGACCTCGCGCAGCGAGCGCGCCGGGATGAACAACTGCCGGATGCCGGACGATACCACCTGGACCGGCCAGCCGGTGTCGAGGATGGCTTCGGCGGGCAGTCCCAGCCCGTGGGCCAGCCGCGCGGTCTGCTCTGGGCTGGCGGTGGCGTAAAATTCGGGGCGCTGGTGATCCATCACAACGCGCGTCACGTGCCCGCCCTCGACGTGCAGCGCCGCCGCCCGTAGGCCCACGCCTAGCTGAAAGCGCACCGTTGTAACTGGCTCGACCAGTTCCACGCGCCCCAGGTGGGCCAACGTCCAGTGGGTGCCGACCACCGGGTGCCCGGCAAACGGCATTTCGGCCTCCGGCGTGAAGATGCGCACCTTGAAATCTGCGCCGGGATCGTCGGGTGGGAAGACGAATGTCGTTTCGGACAGGTTCATTTCCAGGGCGATACGCTGCATCTGCTCCGTGTCCAGACCGGACGCATCCGGGAAGACGGCCAGCGGGTTCCCGCCAAACGCCTGGTTGGTGAAAACGTCTACCTGGTAAAAGTTGTAGCTGGGCATAACACACCTGTTGCTTTGATGTCACATGCCGGTAAAAAAGAGCAAACCCGCACCAGAGGTACAGTGCGGGTTGCTCATGCAGAATAATAAATCTTAGCCTCTCGGCAGGTTCATACTTTCCCAGTCGCTCTTGCTGACGAACTTGGTCAGTGTGCGCCCGTCGGCAGTCTTGCCGCGCAGGCCATAGCGAACCTGACCCTTCTTGGTTGTGAAGGTAGTCTTGACGACGTCGGACTCTGGGACCGACACCTTTTTACGGATTTTTACATCATAGAATTCGATTGGCACTTTACCAACTCCTTGCTAATGACTAACGCATACAATCTGGTAAGCTGATAACGCATCTTACGCTAGATTATTGTATCACGATTAGCCGAGAACTGCACAACCTTTACCCGAAGAACTCCGCCTGACACCGGTTGGCTATTCCGGCGTGACCTCCGGTGTGAACTCGGCGGTTGATTCGGGGGCCTCGGCGGTCTTGGTTTCTTCAGGCGTTTCCGCGCCTTCTGTTGCTGTTGGGCGAGGCGCGTCGCTGGTATGCGCGAACGATGCGGTGGCCGTCTCCGGGTTGGGTGTCTCGGATGGCGGCGGCGTCTCGGTGGGCGGCAGCCCGGTGAACGTCGCGGTTGGTGGCGCGAGCGTCGGTGTATTGGTGCTGGTTGGGCGCGGCGTCCAGGTGGGTGGAATCGTCCGGGTAGGCAGCGGTGTTTCGCTGGGCCGGGGCGTCCAGGTAGGCGGCAGCGTGACCGGTGTCGGTGATGGGCCGGGGGTATTGCTCGGCCAGGGCGTATTACTGGGCGTATAGGTGAAGCGCGGCGTCGGTGTATACGCCAGGGTTGGCGGTGGCAGCGGCGTCGGCGTAGTTTTCTTTTCGTCTGAAGTGTTGCGCAGGTTGATTACAAGCAGGATCACGACCAGCGCCACCAATGCAACGGCTATCAGGATAATGAAGTTGCCCGGCGTGATCGGCGGTCTTGGAATCCGGGACGCAGGCTCAGCGGGCGGTTCCTCGGACGGCGTGTAGGGCTGACCGGTGAGCTGTTCGTATGCTTGCTGGGCGGTGGGGTTGTCTGGATTCAAGGCCAGCGCCCGTTCAAGGTAGTCGATGCGTTCGTCCCGGCTGCGCGAGACGGTCGCCAGCCACAGCCAGGCCATTGCCTGGTTTGGATCGGCTTCCACGACTTTGTATAACAGGGCGCGGGCCTCGGTCTGGCGGCCCGCTTGGGCCAGGGCGATGGCTTGCTGAAGTTGGTCGTTCAGGTCAGAAGCAGACATAACGCATTATCCCCACGGAATGACTATCGCACACGCTCATTGTACACCGACTGGCGAAAAACGAAAGTTACTCGTAGGAGCAAAGCTTGCTCTGCCCTGGGCAACTCACCGGGCGCCCCTGTAAAAACCGGCGCTACAACTCCGCGAAACTGCGCGCGATGTCGGTGGCCGTGATACGCTCGGTGCGGAACAACGCCGTATTCAGCCGCGCGACGACCGATTGGCCCGGCTCAAAGCGGCGCACGGCAATCGCGACCGTTTCGCGCACGGTGACGTAGTACAGGGCGATAGTGGCCCCGTCGTCCTGCTTCCATTCCTGCGAGATGATTTGCAGGGCGGGGGTGATGGCATGCAGCATCCCGCCGATGGCGCGGCGCCACAGCAGCGGCGGTAGCCACAGCCTGACGTCACCCAGCATAAAGATGTGCGTCAGGTTCCCGAATGTGTCCAGCGGTCCGTAGATATGGTGCGGCGGCGCGTTGACAGCCTGGATAAGCGCGGCGCGCAGCCTGGACACATCGGTGATGATATTGTTTTCGGCGGCGGTTCGCTGGATATCACACGGGCCGTTGAGGATCGTCGCCCCGCCAAGCAGGGCTGGCAGGTCAAGCATCCGTTGGCTGATGTCTGTCATGCTGACCACGATCAGCGGGATGCTTTCGTGGGCGAAATACGTGATAGCATCCTCGCCTGGCTGGCGCACGGCGATCACAGCCCGCAGCCTGCCATCCATATCCAGCAGCGCCACGTCCGATGCAACTCCGCCCTGCACGTAATCCGGCTGCACCTGGACCACGCCGTCCAGCAGGTCAGCAACGTGCGTTTGCTGGCAGAGGGGGCAGCGCCAAGTGATCATGACTGATTGGTGGGCCTGTTGACTTTGCTGGAGCTTGAGCGTCAGCCAGCGGCTTGCCGCCGCGCGGGTGACGTTTTCCGGCGTACAGCGCTTGAGTTCATCGTGGGCGAAGTGGTGCTGCTTGATGTCACCCAGCCGCGCAACCATCCGGCCCCCGCACAGCGGACAGAAATAAAGCTGTCCACGCTCTGCTTCACTGATATGCACCGGCATTCGTGCCGCATCAAAAGCCCATTCGTACTGTGGGTAGTGGATCATGGCCGCCGGTTGCCTCCGCCGTCGTGGATGTCTCCGTCTGTAACCCATTATCCCCTCCTTCCCAATTTTGCGCCTGACAATCCCTTCCCTTACCTCATTTTAACGGTTTTCATGCCCGGAATCTGCCCTACTTTTTGGGGATATGAGGGAAGCCGATCATAAAAAACGGGTAAAAACGCGCTCCCGGTCATGCGACGGGCGGCAGCGGTCACGCTTTGGTCACGCCGGAAACAGACAATGAACATACAGTCGTTTGTGCTTCGGGTTCTGGCAAAACTATAATCCGGATTGAAACAGACACATTGATCCGGCAATTCCCGCTCAGTCGAGTTGTGAATGCAGTTTGGAGGAGAAGCGAAATGCTATCACGTCGATTTTCACATACTGTCGCGCTGGCGCTGATCGTGGCGCTGTTGATCGCGCTGCTGCCCGTACTGCCGGGGGCCGAGGCCGCCGGTGGAGTGATCAATTACGGGCAGGCCGTGACCGGCCAGATCACACCGGCAGACTACTTTCAATTGTGGCAGTTCACCGGCCACCGGGGCGACCGTGTCCGTATCAGCATGAGCAGTGCCGACGGGCTGGACAGCTACCTGGGCCTGGTCGAGGAAGCAACCAGCACCGTGCTGATCGAAGATGACGACAGCGGCGGCGGCTCCGATGCGCTGATCGAGACAACGCTGCCCTCGGATGGCACGTTCGTCATCGCAGCTACGCGCTATGACTTTGAGAACGGCACCAGTCAGGGCACCTACCAGCTTGAACTGGCGGGCGGCCCCGGCCCTCAGAATCCGAACGAGAACGTCGCGCCGGACCCGTCCAACGTCGAACCGCAGGAAATGCGCTACGGCGTGTACTACATGGGCGATATGCAGTTGGGCGAGCCGATCAATGGCTCAATTCTAAGCTCCTCGTTTGCGCACCTCTACACGATCAATTTGCAGGCAGGGACCGACCTGGCGATTGTGATGATGGCCGACGCGAGTATGCTGGACTCCTACCTGATCTTCGCCGACGCGGACGGCAACGTACTGGCCGAAGATGATGACGGCTTTGCTGACGAAACCGGCCTGGGTGACGCTTTGATCCGCCTGACCGTACCCCAAAGCGGGCAGTACTACATCGTGGCGACCCGGCCCGGCATCGATGCCGGTAAGTCAACAGGCTTTTATATGCTGCTGGCAGGCGTCCCCGAAGAGGAAGACCAGCCCGACCAGGACCAGGATGGCGGTGATGACGGCCTGCCACCCGGCATGGAATTTATGGGCAACATCGCGTTTGGCGGCAGCGCATCCGGCGCGATCACCAACGAGACGTTTGTGCATATGTACCGCTTCGAAGGCCAGGCAGGCCAGACAATCACCGCTACCATGCGCAGCACAGATGCCCTGGACTGCTACCTGGCTATCCTGGACAGCAATGCCGAGGTGCTGATCGAAGATGACGACAGCGGCGGCGGCACCGATGCCCAGATTACGTTCCGGCTGCCGGAAACCGGCCCTTACCTGCTGGTGGTGACCCGCAACGGTATCGACAATGGCATGTCCACCGGCAGCTACACGCTGGAACTGATCGACGGTATGCCGCCAGCGGATGATGACGCCGCGCAGCAGAGCACATCCGGGTTCAGCGGACTGCCGGGCCGGGCGGTTGTAACCGACAGCGGCACCGCGTTCCTGACCGGCTTTGGCGCTTCAAAAAACCCCGAAAAGGCGAGTGACCTGGAGCGCTACCTGGACCAGGGTGAAGCGCTGCCGGGCCGCAGCCAGATCAAAGATGACGGCTACAGCTTCCAGCTCAACGGCAACGGCGCGAGCAAAAGCGCCGACAAGATGAGTCCACTTGAAGCATACCTGAACGGCGTGGCCCTGACCGACCGCGCGGGCTTGGCGGCCCGGTCCTGGTGGGTGAATGATCTTCTCTGGGGCCTGAACTGATACGCTGGCGGAACTTGTGATGAATGTGGGGAGGTTAACAAGCAGATGAAGACCTTACGTAATTCCCGGCATATGATGGCGCTGATCGTGGCGGTGGCAGTGGCGCTCGCGCTGCTGCCCCTCCCAATCCCAGCCAGCGCGCAGGGCGGCGGCGGCACTATCGCCTACGGCGACGTGGTGACCGGCTATCTCAGCAACCAGAACCCGTACGAATCGTGGGTGTTTAATGGGCGCCAGGGCGACCAGATTCAGGCGACCATGATCGACGCGGTTGGCACGCTGGACCCCTACCTGTTCCTGATCGAAGTGAACAGCGAAACTATCCTGACCGAAGACGACGACAGCTACGGCCAGCCAAACGCCACCCTGACCTACACCCTGCCGTCCACCGGCTCGTACCTGGTGGTCGCGACGCGCTACGGCGTGGACCAGGGCGATTCCTACGGCGACTATGTGCTGGAACTGCTGGGCACAACCGGCGTGCCGGATACCGGCCCGGTCAACCCCGGCGGCGAGATGGTAGCAGAGGGTGTTTACTACATGGGGCCGGTTGAACTGGGCACCCCGGTGTACGGCACGCTGACGAATGCCTCGTTTGCGCATCTCTACGATATCTACCTGGACGCCGGGACCCAGGTCGCGGCCTATATGGAAGGCGATGCCACGCTGGACGCCTACCTTGCCATCGGCACAGACGCCGACGGTATCCTGGTCGAAGATGACGACAGCGGCGGCGGTGTGAATGGCATGGATGCCTTTGCGACCATGACGATCCCGCAGTCGGGTGTATACCTGTTTTGCGCGTCCCGCTCCGGGGTGGATGCGGGCACGTCAACCGGCAATTACATGCTGCTGGTTGGCATCCCCGACGTGGAGGAAAATACCCAGCCCGCCGATACCATCCAGCCGGTTGATACCAACGGGCAGCAGCAGGCGCCAGGATTGGACCTGCCGTCGGGCTTTTTGGATATGGGCGTAATGGCGGTGAATGGGCCTGCGGCGAGCGGCACGATTGACAATGTCAACTATGTGCACGCCTACCAGATGTATGCCGGTGTCGGGGACCAGATCACGATCAGTATGCAGGGCGGCGCTACGCTCGACCCGTTTATCGCGTTGATGGATGTTCAGGGCGAGATCGTGGCTGGTGATGGCGGCTACGGTCTGGGATCGACGGTGGATGTTGCCTATACCATCCCGGTGGACGGCTGGTATGTGCTGCTGGCAAGCCGCACCGGCATCGATGAGGGCACCTCAACCGGCGGCTACACGCTGCAAGTGACGACCGGCGGCACGTCCGACCAGGCTGCCGTCCCGTCTACATCCGAACTGGCGCAGATGTTGGGCGTCTCCAACCTGCCCAAGAGCAGCAGCGTCATGGAATTTGAATTCGGCGATCCTGATGCGCCCGCTTCACGCAGCGGCCAGATCAAAATCCTGATCGTGGATGATGAAGAGTGGTGGCCGCCTAAGGAATAGCAACGGGTAGGACAGGTCTTGTTTTTTGGTGATGGACCGGCATAGCGGTGTTCCCTGAATCAATATCCAGTGCCGGGCATCTTATCGGGGCGAATCAGATGGTTCGTCCCGGTTTTTTATGCCAGCCTCACCAGTTCAGCCGTGTTTTGAGCCGTTCACTCACGTTGTAGGTGATCGGGCAGCGATCCGCCCCGGCGGTGACCGGTTTTATCAGCCAGCGGAAATCCGGTGTAAAAGCGGGATAGACCCGGCAGGACTGCGGACGGTGAGGGTAAATCGTGCAGCGCGTCCAGCCTGCCATCCGGGCGCTGCTTGCGATCCGACATTCTATCGACGTGGTAAACAAAAACCTGGGTATCGTCGCGTTCCTGGCGAGCCAGGGCTGCCATCCGATCCAGGTTGGTTTCGAGCGGGGGGACACAAGCTGCGGTGCTGTTATTCGTCCTGTTGATCGGCCTTGGTCCGTTCGGCACGCTCCTGGAGCTGCCCTAGAATTTCGGCGAACACTTCGCCCAGGAAGTTGGAAATGTCGTCCGACTCTTCGAGTTCTTCCCGCGCGACCTGTCGCATGGTTTCGATGAAGGTTTGTTTTTCAATCACGCCCTGCTGGATCAACAGCCGCGCCAGCGCCTTGGCGATAACAAGGCCATCTACCCCCCGCGCGCCCAGACTGGCCAGCCCGCCAAACAAGTCGCCAAAAATCTCCTGCGTGGTCCGAATGTCTTCTTGCACGAACGTCTCTCCTGGTGCCGTCTGAGTCCACAACGCGCCTGATTGTAACGCGGGTCTGGAAACTTTGCCGTATTTTGGTAGGGCTGTGTTACACCGCGTCGAGTAGACTGTGGTTGTGCTGTGGCCCTGCCCCGGCGATAATAGCGGGCGATATGACAATCACGTAGTGCAACCAACAAGGATAAACGCATGAACACACGCACAACCCTGCTGCGCCGGATGGTTCGTGTGCTGGGACGGGCGCTGTTATGGCTGCTGACGCGTACCACGGTCACCGGGCGCGAACACCTCGCGGTTGAGGGACCGGTCATCTACGCCGCGAACCATGCCTCGACGTTTGACGCGCTGTTGATCCTGGTCCTGCTGCCGCTGGATACGGTGTTTGTCGGTCCCGGTGACTTTAAACTGCTGTGGCCCGCCAGCTCGGTGATCGATCACATCGGGTTGATCCCGATGAAGCGCGGCGCGGTGGACCGTGACGGGCTGCGGCGCATGGTGGAGGTGCTCAAGGCGGGCAGGCGGCTGTGTTTGTTCCCCGAAGGCGGCACCTGGGAAAAGCCGATTGACGAGGTGAAATCGGGCGCGACGTATCTCTCGCACGCTGCCAGGGCGCGCATTGTGCCGATGGGCTATGGCGGGACTTACCAGGTGTGGGCGCGCATGTTTCGCCTGCGCCGCCCGCGTATCACGGTGCGAATCGGCCCGCCGCTGCCGCCGGTCACGCTGTCTGGGGATCGCAAGCGCCGCCAGGACGAACTGCAAGGAGCGGCAGTTGATCTCATGCACCGCATCTATGACCTGCTGCCACCTGATACGCAGGCCCGCTATGATCGCCTGGCCCGCCAGCGGTTCGCGGGAACGCTGGTTTTTGATCCGGCTACCATCCAGCCGCCGGATGTGTCGTTTGACGCGCTGGCTGAACTGATCAGCAAGCCGAACCTGTTCAGCCCGCTGCACCGCAACGCCCGGCTGCCGCTCAAGCCGTTTGTCAGGCACAGCCGCTATTACCCGGCGCGCACGATGAAAACCGCCGTTGATGCCCTGCTGGGTGCGTTCGCCGAGGGGGATTACGCCGGGTATCTTGAATACCGCCTGGGCGACGACAAAGCGGGCCAGGTTCGCGCGGCGCTGGCAGCCATCAGCGCGGCAGTGGATGCGGCGGACGCGGCGGGCGCGCGGGCGGCTTTTTTCCCCACGGTGATCGAACAGGCGGATCGTCTGGGCGCGGGTGGGCTGCACAGGTAGTGTTCAGGCGGCGTCCTGCTTGACATACCTCGGCTTTCGATATATTATCCCTATATAGCAGATGTATATGATTCCGAGGCATGGAGGCGTGACATGAACATAAAAGGCAACCTGCCGCTCCTGATCCTGCGCGTGCTGGCTGGCGCTCCCCGGCATGGCTACGGCATCGCCAGGGAAATCGAGCACGGGTCAGAGGGGGTGTTGGCTGTTGCGGATGGGACGCTCTACCCCATGCTGCATGATCTGGCGCGGCAAGGGTTGATCGAAGCCTTTGAAGAAACCGTCAATGGGCGTCTGCGCCGCTGCTATCGCCTGACCAACGCCGGGCAGCGTGAACTCGCCCGTCAAACCAGGGAATGGCAGCGTTACACGCGGGCTGTGAATCTGATAGTAGGGGGCATATCATGACCGGTCATTCGCACCACGACAACCTGAATCACTGGCTGGACCGGGCAGCCGATGGCTTGCCCTCCCAACAGGCGGCTGCTGTTCGGGCCGAACTGGCGGCACATGTCGAAGACGCGGTAGACGATCTGGTCCGGCAGGGGGTGCCCCAGGCAGAGGCGCAGCAGCGCGCGTTGGCCGCACTGGGCGACCCGCAGCCGGTAGCGCATGGCTTTAACGATATCTACCGGGGCAGGCGCCACTACCTCGCGGCGATGCTGGCCAGCGTTTTGCTGCTGATTGAATCGCTGATGTTTCACCAGGTTTACAAGGCGCTGGACGTGGTCGACTATTCGACCGCCAGCCGACTGCTCTACATTGCCGACCATGCCGTCTTTGTACTGCTCCTGGTGTATGTTGTGATCGTGTGCCGGTGGCTGCTGCTGTGGCGCTTCAATGTCCAAACCGGCAACACCCCGATCCGGCTCATCGTGGGCGGCTACGGGTTGTATCTCGTGGGCAACGCGCTTCTGGAACTGCTGGTCGATTCGTGGGATCCGGTTCCAACGCTGAGCAACACGTCTGATCCGGTTGAATGGGTTGGCCTGCTGGTTATGGACGGCGGGATGCTGGTGGGCAGCGCCGGGACGGTGCTGTTTGGGATATGCGCTTTCCAGGCGCGAAGCGGGCTGCTGAAAGCAACGGCTGTGCTGGCCATCGTCGCCAGCGGGACGACGTCCATCGCCATCGCGCTGCTGCTCCTGAATATTGAAGCGTATCTATTTCACGGTCTCAGCATTTTGGCCGGGCTGCTGCTCTGGCCGACGGTCTTCTTATTGTTCTTGCGCATGGCCTACACGCGTCACTATCTACCGGCTCGAACGGCATGACCTGTTCTGGGAACACCAACCGGCGCACGACTCCGCGCCGGTTTTTTTGTTCTTTTCTTCCCTGTTATGTCTGACAAGTTATTCGCAACCGCATCCACGACGTGGATTGTCTAGCATGGGAACTCTCTTTATACTGATGCCATTGGGGAAGGCTTCACAAGGCGCTTGAACGTGAGATAGATAGCAAAAACCACACGCAATGGAGGTTGGCAGCATGTCGACATCCCCACAAATCCACACTCTGCTTGAACAGGAAGCGCCCGGTTACGCGGACCGCAGCCGGATTTTGCGCGTTATCGGCGGCGCGATCCTGCTGCTTGGGATCACCGCCGCGTTCCTCGGCCCGTTGGAGGTGCAGGCGTTTTACCTGTTCATTGAAGGCGGGCGGTTTCATTACGAAGGGTTCCGGTTTGGTTCGTTCGTGTTCGCCTATATCGCGGCGCAAACCGTGGGTTATTATGCGATTGCCGCCGTGTGCATTCCGCTTGGTTATGCGCATCTGAGGTTACAGCGGTGGGCAGGCGCAGCGATGCTAACCCTGCTGTGGTTTTGGATGGTAGCCGGTCTCCCGTTAACCGCGATTCTCTACCTGATGTTTCTCACCTCAAAGGCGACATCGGTGGCCGAGGTGGTGCTGACCCTGCCGCTGACTGTGGTCCTGTACCCGGTGCTGCCCTGGCTGCTGATCCGTTTCTATCAGGGCCACGCAGTGCAGCAGACCTTCGCGCGCAGCGATCCGGTGCCTGCATGGTTGGAGCGGATTCCGCTGCGGGTGCGGGTGGTGTGCATCATTCTCATGCTGTACATTGTGGCGCTGTACAGCTTGGTCCTGGTCAACGGGGTATTCCCCTGGTTCGGTGTGATGCTGACCGGCACAACCGGAATCCTGGCGCTGGACGCGGCGACGCTGGTACTGGCGGGGTTGATCTGGGGATTGGCGCGCCAGTATGCCCCGGCCTGGTGGCTGGCGCTGATCGATTTTGGCCTGTTAACGCTCTCGACCCTGATCACGTTTTCGCGCTACACATACCGCGAGATGTTGGAGGCGATGGCGCTGCCGCCGCACGAGATGGAATGGTTCCAGGACATCCCGTTTATCGACTGGTATCCTGCGCCGGTAGTAATCGGACCACTGCTCGTGACGCTGGCGTGTCTCCTGGTGATCCGGCCATATTTTTCAGACGCACGTGTGCCAGCACATCCAGCCTGATCCGTTGTCAAGCGTTTGTATTCAGGACAGACAATACCCATTCCACCGGATTGAATACTTCCTGACAACTTTCACGCACTCCCGCCCAAAACGCCTGCTGTTCAGATCGGCCAGACGCGGTATACTTGAGCACTCAACTGGTCAATTCCACAATTACTGTAGCAGGAGCACGGCTCGTCATGGACGTTTTGTGTATCGGTGAAGCCCTGATCGACATGGTATCGCGCGAGCGCGGCAAGACGCTGGTCACCGCGTCGCAGTACACGGCGGCAACCGGCGGCGCCCCGGCTAACGTGGCTGCCGGGCTGGCGAAGCTCGGTCGCCAGGCGCGGATGATCGCCACCGTGGGCGATGATGCGTTTGGACGCAAGATTATTCATGATCTGGAAGCCGTGGGCGTGAACTGCGCGCTGCGCATGGACCCCGATCACTTTACTACGCTGGCGTTTGTTAAACAGGGGGTCGAAGGTGACCGCGACTTTGAGTTCTCGCCGGGCGCGCACGATTACCTGTCCCCGGAGCAGGTCACAGCCGACGAGATCGCACAGGCCAGGGTGCTGCACTACGGCTCGATCAGTTTGCGGACGCCGCAGTCACGCGAGGCCACGCTAAAGGCGATCCGGTTAGCACGCGAGGCGGGTGTTGTCTGTTCGTGCGATCCCAACTGGCGGGCGAACCTGTGGTCCGATCACGACGCAGGCCGCGCCGCGATGTGTGAGTCGATAGCGCACGCCGACATTCTGAAGATCAGCGATGCGGACCTGGCGTTCCTGGCCCCGGATCACAACGGAGACTATACCGGGGCGCTGCAAGCGGTTGGGTTCAGCGGGCGGCTGGCGGCGGTGACGCTGGGTCGGCAGGGATCGTGGTACCGGGCGGGTGAGCGTACAGGGCAGGTCCCATCGCCGCACGTCCAGGTGGTCGAGACGACCGGCGCGGGCGATGCTTTCACAGCGGCGCTGCTCGACCGGCTGCTCGATTGTGACCTGGATGTCGAATGCCTGGATGACGAGGGGCTCCGGCGTATGATCCAGCGGGCGTGTGCCGCGGGCGCGCTGACGGCCACCGGCTACGGGGCGATCCCGTCGCTGCCCGATGCGCGCGGAATCGACGCGCTGCTGCGGATGGTCGGTGCCAACGGCAACTAGCGACCGGCTCAGGGGACGTGCTGTGATGCTGTGAATGGCTGCCGTCCATCACGCTGCCTGGGACGGGTGCGGCGGCACATTGGCGGCCTGTCGCGCCCGCCGTTGTTCCAGGCTAAAGGCTGCCAGCGCCAGCACGACCCCCATCACAACCAGGACTGCCGACACCAGGAATGACAGCTCGATCCCCTCGACAATCGCCCAGGGCGGCGCGTCGGTGACATCTGAGGATGCGCCCAGGCTGGAAACCGCGATCACCCGGCTGGCAAAGATCGCCCCCATCAGCGGGATGCCGGTCGATTGGCCGAGCGTGCGCGACAGCGCCAGCAGCCCCGACGCCACGCCCAACCGTTCGCGGGGGGCGGTGCCCATCACCGCGCTGTTGTTTGGCGACTGGAACATCCCGACGCCCACCCCCAGCGGCAGCAGCCGGATGATGTAGCCGGGCGTGGACGTGTCCCTGGTCAGCGTGGACGCGCTCAGGCATCCCAAGACCACCACGACCAACCCGATCAACGAAATGCCGCGTGACCCGTAGCGGTCGGACAGCGACCCGGCAACCGGCGCGGTCAGTCCCAGCGCCGCCGGGATGACCGTCAGGAACAACCCGGTTTGCCGTGGTTCGTAGCCCTTGACCAGTTCCAGGTAAAAGGGCAGCACAAACATCCCCGCCAGCACAACAAACACCATCAGCGCGGTTAGCAGGCTGATGCTGAACAGCAGGTCGCGAAACAGCCGCAGGTCGACCATTGGCTGTTCCAGGCGCGACTCAACGGCGACAAACGTCACCAACCCACCGGCTGCTACCATCAGCAGCGCCAGGATCGCCGGGTGATCCCAGCCGGATTCCGGGCCGAATGTCAGGCCAAGCGCCAGGCACAGCAGCGTTACCAGGATGATCACCGCGCCCGCCACATCAAAGCGCTGGCCGCCCGGAGGCCGCCAGTCCGGTACAAACCGCCGCACCAGGTAGAGACCCAGCACGCCAACCGGTAGGTTTACCAGGAAGATCGCGCGCCAGCCGACCGTGCCGATCAGCAGCCCGCCCAGTGTAGGCCCCAGGCTGATGCCCAGCGAGACGATGGTGCCCGAAATACCCAGCGCTCGCCCGCGCTCGGTGGGCGGGAAGGCTTCGGTGATAATCGCCATACCCAGCGAGGTCATCATGGCTGAACCGACACCCTGGACAGCGCGGAACGCGATCAGAAAGCCCACGGATGGAGCCAATCCGCACAGCACCGAGGCGGCGGTGAACAGCGCCATGCCGGGCAGGTATACGCGCTTTTTTCCGATCATATCGGCCAGCCGCGCTGCGCCCAGCATCAGCGACGTGATAACCAGCAGGTAGCCGATGACCACCCACTGGACGGTGGCAAACGACGTATGGAGTTCATCTTCCAGGGTGGGCAGCGACACGTTAACGATGCTGCCGTCAATCGTCCCTAAAAAAATGCCCATCGAAACGCCGAGCATAACCCACCACTTGCGGGTATAGTCTATTTGTTGTGAGGGTTGAGTTGTATGGGGGATATGTGATGACATCCTGTGTTGTGATCCTGCCTCGCCGGACGGTTATATTGTGCTAAACGGGATGAATCCTTAAAAATGCCCGATTTGGGCTAGCAAAGTATACCGCATCTTTATACAATCGTGACCCGCGACAACAACCGGATGGTGTCAACTGAACAAGGAAACAATCGCTGGATGAAAATTCACTACACGCTCGACGATAGCGCCGCGCGCCTGCCGCTGGCGATCCGCAGTGCGGATGCTGTACGGGATCGCGCTGTCGACCTGCGCAATGCGCCGGGAGTGCGCCTGGTTGAGATCACAACGCAGCATATGAGCAACACCGGCGCGATGCTGATCGACGAACTGGCAACCTATTTTGACCACGACGTGCCGAGCGAATCCGATCCCTACCAACTGGCCGGATGCTATGCCAATCGCAGCCAGCTTGAAGACCTGCTGCGCGACGTGCGCGATCTTGGCCCCGACCTGACAGCCTTTGACGAGGTCGAGGCGCTGTTCCCGGCCAGCGTGGAACAGGACATCAACCTGCTGCTGGCGCTGACTACCGTCGGCTTTCCGGCGTTTGGCTACGTGCGGACGTATACGGACTCGGAAGAAGACGAGTATCACGGCATGGTAGTGAACCTCGCCCAGGCGCGGCCCCACCTGGAGCAGACACTGGGACAGTTTTCGCTCAGCTTGCTGATCGACGTGATCCGCGATGGCTTTTTTAATCACCAGGCGTTCCGGCTGGCCTATGATGGCTATTGCACGGCAGTAGGGCGCGACCCGGAAAAGGCTGTTACACGGCTGAAACACGCGCTGCTCAGCCGGGGGATCGCCTGGTATCTCAGCTACCGCCGCAATCTCGCGTTTTACGATACGGTGCTGGTGGCAACTGAAGAAACGCTCGTCAACTGTGTCGAAGTCTGGAACAAGGTGATGCGGCACGCACGCGGCAAGCGCCTGTTTGAAGAAATGCTGGATGACTGGCTCCAGCAGCAGCCCGACTGGCAGCCGGATCAAATGTGTGTAGACGTGGTGGCGTATCATGCGGTCCGCGCCGTCGTGGACCGGCACGGCGATCAGGTGTTACGCGAGTTGATCGTGAAAGGGCCGGATTATTTCCTCAAGCTGTACAAGGGGCTGGGCCTGCACCAACTGCGGGTTTGAGCGGCCTGTTCTTTGATGCGATTTGGTGCATGGTGCTGCGATCATGTAGGGGCAACCCGGTGGGTTGCCGGGCGACTCACCGAGTCGCCCCTACCCAAAACACCCCCGCTGATGCCTGGATGACCCAGCGGGCGGCCAACGGCTGACATATACCCGGTGTGAAGACAGCCAGGGCGGCGCATGGTTTGGTGTCGCCCTGCTGCGTTTTGCGCTGCAATGGTGCGCGCTCAGTCTCGCTCAGTCTCGCTCAATTGTAATATCGCCCACGTTGGTCCGCACCCTTAGCGTCGGCGCAGATTCGGCGCCATCGCCCAGCGTACCGCGCCATGCCTCGCCCGGCACCGACCCGCCTTCGTCCCGGTTGCTGATTTCGAAGCCGGATACCGACACCTCGCCAACATCTGTTTCGGCGTCCACCTCGATATAGGTTCCGTCGGGCAGGCGCAGCGTGACATCACCAACATTTGTCCGGATGTTGTAGTCACCCGTTTGGCGCAGCGATCCTTCGAACGTGATGCTGCCCGTATTGGTTTGCAGGTCAAGTGCGCGGGCGTGCACGCCTTCGAGGGTGATCTGCCCAACATTGTTCTCGACGGTGATCTCGGCGTCGGATGGGATGGTGATGGTCATGTTCACTTCGTTGGCGCGGAAAAGGAACGTGTCTTCATTGCTGTCCTGTTCAACCTGGATGGTGATAGTTTGCCCGGACGACGTGATATCGACGTTGATCTTATCCAGCTCGTCCCTGGCCGAACCCTTGTTGAAGGCGTAGGCCGTCTTGGTGTACTCCACGATCACCTGGTCATCGGCGGCGCCGGTTCTGATCTCGATGTCGCCTACGCGGTTATCGACGTCGAGTATGATCGTCTCGCCTGGAACAACATCGACGGTTTCGGTGTAGGAAGCCGAAGCCTTGCTGTGCTCAAAGACCGTCGCCAGCGTCACGCCGCCGCCGATAACCAGGCACAGCGGCGCTGCGCAGCACAGGCATGGGAACAACAGGCAGCCGATCAGTACGTACAGCGGCGCACGGCTCTTTCTTTGAGCCCCGCTCAGCACGTCTTCTCGTTTCTTCTTTCCGGTATCGGGCGTCCCGGTGATTTCCTGGTCGTCCATGAATGAATTCTCCTTGATAAGTCCGTATGGATTGCCTGCTATTTGCCGCGCCGGAACCGCGCACAGGCGAATGCAGGGCGTCTTATAACACGCCAGGCGGGGCAGAGCTATCGTTTTCCTCTGCGGCCAGCGCTGCCGTACATCCGGCGCAGTAGCCGATAAAACAGGCGTGTGCGGTCAGCACGGTAACGTTCAGCCTACCGGTTACTTCTTCGCGGAAGGCATTGACGATGTCCGGTTCGACCGGCACGATTTTGCCGCAGCGCTTGCAGGTCAAGGTGTACTGCTCGCGCGGGGACCGGAAGCGGTATTCTTCGCGATCCCGGCCCTCACCCACCAGCCGCCCTTCGGCCAGGTTCATCTGTTTGAGCAGGGCCAGCGTCCGGTAAACGGTTGCCAGGCTGAGCTTCACGCCCTGCTGGCGGACGAGAGTGTAGATTGTCTCGGCATCCAGAAACCGGTTTTGGTCGCGCAGCACAGCCAGCAGCGCGAGGCGCTGGCCGGTCATGCGATACCCTGCTTCATGAAAGATGCGGGCGATGTCCTGATCGCCGGTGCCGTGCGCGGTCTGGTCATGCTGTCCGGAGGCGCCGTGCGCGCGGTCTGGTTGATCGCTTGTCATCCGGGTAGGCCACCTTATCCCATCGTAACGGCAATCAGTGCAATTATGGCACATCCAGGCACCAGCACAAGATACGCCGCAGGCAGCACATGCCAGGCCAGGACGCGACAGCACCCCGGCTTACCGGTTCGCCGCCCGGTTAGCTGCGTAGTTTGTTGAACAGGTAAACCAGCCCTGCGACGGTCCCGCCCACGATCAGCAGTGGGATCAATGTCTTGATGATCGCCAGCACCAGGCTGAGTACAATCGCAACAAAGATCAGCGCTATGATGATCACCACGATTTTAACCAGTGCCGAGTTGGTTTCTGTTTTGCTGTTCATTCCATTTTCCCGCTAAACTAAACCGTCGTTCTCACCCTATACTACGGAAACACGCGGCGCGGGTTGCGCGATTATCACCTAATTGGTCTCGCAGGATGCCGATTTCGGCGTATAATGGCACACAGAAGCGCGGCACGCAGCATGGAGGGTACAATGACGGGATTGACGGGTCAGGTGCTTGGCAACTACCGGATCATCGAACGAATCGGTCTGGGCGGTATGGCGACAGTGTACAAAGCGTACCAGGCCAGCATGGATCGCTATGTTGCGATCAAGGTATTGCCCAGGCAGTTGGCCGACGATCCATCCTTCATCGGGCGGTTTGAACACGAAGCGCAGACGATTGCCAGGCTCGAACACAAGCACATCTTGCCGGTGTACGATTTTGGCGAATATGATGGCTACACCTACCTCGTGATGCGCTATGTTGAATCGGGCAACCTCAAGGATTTGACCAAGCAGGGACCGCTCCCGCTGCCGGACGTGGTGACATACCTGTCGCAGATCGCGGACGCGTTGCAGTACGCCCATGATCGCGGCGTGATCCACCGGGACGTGAAAACGTCGAACATCCTGATCGGCGAAGGCAAACAAACATACCTGATGGATTTTGGCATCGCCAAGCTGGCGGTCGGTTCGACGCAGTTCACCGGCACGGGCGCGCTGCTGGGCACGCCTGCCTACATGTCGCCGGAGCAGTGTTCGGGAATGCCGGTGGATACGCGCAGTGATATCTACTCGCTGGGCGTGGTGCTGTACGAGATGCTGACCGGCGCGGTGCCGTTCGAGGCCGAGACGCCGGTTGCCGTGGTGCTCAAGCATATTCAGGACCCGCTGCCGTCGCCGCGCCTGCTGAACCCCAGCATCCCGGAATCGGTTGAGCGGGTGCTGCTGCACGCCATGGCGA
Source organism: Anaerolineae bacterium (assembly GCA_016926875.1). Taxonomy (GTDB): domain Bacteria; phylum Chloroflexota; class Anaerolineae; order Aggregatilineales; family Aggregatilineaceae; genus JAFGNU01. The sequence goes on from JAFGNU010000050.1 coordinate 27,399, forward strand.
AAGAGCCGGAATCCCGTTTCCAATCCGCCAAAGAGATGGCCGACGCGCTGCAAAACGCCTTTGAAGCGCTGAAAGTCCAGCACACGAGCGAGATACCCCTGGCCGACGTTGCGCGCGAGGCACGACCCGGTACGCGCCGTCACCGGTCAGGGGGGATGATCGCGGGGATCATGCTGCTGTCTGCCGCGCTGTTGATCGTGGCCGGGCTGGCGGGCGTACTGTTTGCCCAGAACTGGGACGCAGGCAGCGCAGCCGCGCCCGGCGGAACGTCCCCGGACTCGGCGGCTGCCGGGGTGGCCCAGGCGACGCCGCAGCCTGAGTACAATCCAGGCTGGACGGTCTTCACCAGTACGCGCGGAGGACAGCAGTGCGACCGGCAGTTGGTCGCCACCGGTGACGGGCTGTGGATGGCGGGCAGCGGCGGGCTGGTGTTCTGGACACCGGACGGCAAACCGACCAAGTATACGAGTGCCGCTTTGCTGCCTTTCCACAACTTTGTGACCATGACGGTTGACAGCGCCGGTATGCTCTGGCTGGGCGGCGGGGAAGGACACCCCGGCGTGATCCGGCTGGCTGCCGGGCCGGACGGCACGCTGCGCGCAAGCGAGTATTTCGACTCTGCCAATTCGCAGATGCAGTCCGATGAGGTCTGGACACTGCTGGCAGGCTCAAACGGCACCGTCCTGGCGGGCACCAGCGGCACGTACCTGGAATGGTGGGATGGCGAGCGCTGGCAGGCGCCGGACATCCCGACGTATGGCACCGAGCTGGAAGGCATCGGCGACCGGGTGTATTCGCTGCTGCGCACCACCGACCGGGCGCTGTGGGCCGGGGGGCCGCAGGGGTTGGCCCGCTGGGACGGCTCAGAGTGGCGCCTGGTCCCGCTGCCCGAAGACCTGATGGTGCCCGGCCAGGAAGAATACAACGTCCTGGACCTGTACGAAGACACGGTCGAGGGCGTTATCTGGGTGCATGTTTACGCCTACCCGTCGGAGCGGCACCATACGCTGCGCCTGGCCCTGCCCGGCGAGGACGGGGCCGGGTGGCAGTGGCTCCCGCCCGAATACTGGATGCCCGAACCGTTGAACAGCATCCTGCGTATGCCGGACGGCACGCTGTGGCTGGTGGGATCGAACATTGTGGTGCAGGTGGACGGCACCACCAACGAGCGCACGGTCTATGACTACGAACAGGGCATCTCCGGCTATACGTACCTGGACATAGTCCAGGCTGCGGACGAGACGATCTGGCTGACGACCGACGAGGCGCTGGTCCAGTACCGGCGCGGGCGCTGGACGGCGTTCCACGTGGATAACGAACTGCCGGAAGATGACTTGGTTGCCGTGGACGAGGCCGCCGACGGGGCGTTGTGGTTTGCCACCAACAGCGGCGGCGTGATCACGTATGCGGACGATGTCTGGACATTTGTCACTTACCTGGATGCCGAGGTGTTTGATATGAAGCTCCAGGGGAATACGGCCTGGTTTGCTACGGCGGGCGGGCTGTTTCGCTGGGAAGATGGCGCGGTGCGGCGTTTTTCACCGGAAACCGACGATATTTCCAGTGACGTCGTGGTTTCGCTGGCGCTCGATCCACGCGATCCCGCGATCTTGTGGGTGGGCACGATCAACGGGCTGAATGCGCTGGATACCACCGATTACACCTGGCGAACCTGGACACATGAAGACGACAGGTTTCCCGGTCCGATTGTCCGGACACTATACTTTGATGATGCAGGCGACCTGTGGATCGGCACGGGCTACGACGAGGAAACCACCGGGCCGGGCGAGGCGGCATTGGTACGCTTTCAAAATGGCGACTGGACGCTGGTCGGCACGGTCGAGCCAACCAGCGAAGAGTGGGAAGGGACCGCCGAAACGATTTTGTCCATTGCTGCCGACGGGCACGGCGGCCTGTGGGTTGGGTCGAGCATCTGGTTGTACCACTGGGACGGCGCAGACTGGCGGCAGTATACGGCAGCGGAAGGCGCGCCCGAATATGTGCCGGTGCAGACCATCCTGGTCGAGGGAGACTCGGTCTGGATAGCTACCGGCTGGATGGGGTTGTATCGCCTGGCCCCGGACGGCTGGCACCAGTGGGTGCGGGACGGATTGGGCACGCCATACCTGACCGACCTGCTCCGGGCCACCGATGGCACGCTGTGGATCACCAGCCACGAAGGCGCGATCCGGCTGGTTGGCGATCCGCTGGAATTTGAGTAGCAGCCGGGAATTTTTGACATTCGCATTACACGTCACGTACACTCTGCCTATGAAAACACATACAAAACGCCCGGTTCAACTGATTGTGCTGTGCCTGAGTGGGATTCTGGGATTGTTTTCGTGCAAAAACGATCCCAGGCCGATCCCGGTTTTTGTCACGCCCACGCCCGCCGAAGTCGTGCAGGTTATCAGCCCGACCGTCACGCCCAGCCCGGTCCCGTCGCTAACGGAGACGCCGCTGCCCAGCGCCACGCCTGCCCCGTCGCAGACGCCCGCGCCGACCGTGACGCCGGTCCCGTCGGATACCCCGGCGCCTACTGCGACGCTCACGCCGACACCAGCCCCACTCCCATCCAACACGCCGTTCCCGACCCCGATCCCGCCGGACGTGACGTATGGCGCGATCATCGGGCCGGACTACGTGCCGGAGCCGCTGCATACGGCGCTGCCATCGGATTTGCGCGAGCGGCCCTGCCCGGCCATTGTCAGCGCGGCCCAGGTGTCGCTGTATGTCTCACCGGACCGGGCGGCGCAGGTTGTCGGAACGGCCACCGCGCGCGAGCAGCTCACCGCCAGCGAGTTGTTCACCGCTGCGGGCGGTGATGTATGGGCCAATACGCCCGGCGGCTGGCTGCCGCTCAGCGAACAGGGGGCCGAACTCGCCCGGCTGGGCAGTATGCGCGCCTGCGACATCCTGCGGGGCCGCATCCAGCCGTCTACGCTGATGGGCCTGCACGTGCTCAACGGGACCAGCCGCGCGCCGGTGCTCGCCTTCGTGCGGATGCTGGCGGGGCATGGTATCCCGATGGCGACCATCAAGGGGCTGACCGGCGCCGAAGAGATTTTGAACGAGGTCGAGAACATCTCGCCGGAAACGGTGACCGTTTACCGCTCGCTGCTCTCGCCGGAAGGCGGCGACTGCCCGGATGGCATCCTGGACCTGCCGGACCCGGAAGAAACCGCGCAGCGCTGGATGGCGAGCCTGGAACCGCTGTGGGCGCCGGTCAACGCGGATTACTTTGAATTCATCAACGAGTGCCCGGCCCCGCTGGACTGGCTGACCCGTTTTTCGATTGAAGCGATGCGCATCGCCAACGAGCAGAACCGCTGCCTGCTGCTGTATTCATTCCCCGGCGGCAGCCCCAACATGGAACAGTTTGATCAACTGCTGCCTGCCTACCAGTACGCGCTGGATAATCCCTGCCAGCCAGGGCGCACGCACGGTATCGCGCTGCACGCCTACAGCCTGGAAGATACGCGGCTCGCGTCAGAGTCGGATGTGTGGATCGTCTTCCGGCACCGGTTGATGTACGAGCGGCTGCTGAATGTCCTGCCCGCAGCGGTGAACGTTCCGGTCTTTATCACCGAGTGGGGGCAGGGCGGCGGCACGTATATCACCGACCAGACCATTTCCTGCGCGGACGTGGTGCGCGACGTGCTGCAATATACCTACCAGCTTGAAGAAGACCCGTATGTGGTTGGCTTCCACCTGTGGAGCGTGGGATCGGGCACGATCTGGCGCGACCTGACGTCGTGCCTGGATATGATTGGCCCGGCGCTGCTGCAATATTACGGCAAGTGACGGCGGGGCGGGTTAGGCCCGTCCCAGCCCGGCGGCGTTGTGCGCAGCGCGGACCGGCTCCGGCAGCCTGTAGCGGGTGGTGCAGCTTAGCACCAGTTGGCGGGCATCATCCAGCGCGGCGCGGTGCCCAACCGACACGTAGACCGGCTTCACGTTGGTTCGCGTGCGCAGCACCACGCCGATTGTATCTCCCCGGTCGATCAACGGTGTCCAGCTTCCTTTTTCTGCGCCCGGTTCCGCATAGCGCCCGGTCAGCCGCGACTTGGCACAGCCCACCGTCGGCACGTCGATAAACAGCCCGATATGGGATGCGATCCCGATGCGGCGCGGGTGCGCGATCCCCTGCCCGTCAAAGATGAATACGTCCGGCGTGGATTCCAGCCTGCGCATGGCGTCCAGGATCACGGCGCCTTCTCGGAACGATAGCAGGCCGGGGATGTAGGGGAACGGCGTTTTGATCACGGCGCGGGCGGTTTCGATCACGTCCAGCGCTGGGTAGCGCAGCACAACCACCGCCGCACGGCTGACATTGTCCTTCACGCTGACGTCTACGCCGCCCACCAGCCGGATCGATTCCGGCGGCAGCGGGTGACCGGTGATCACCTGGGCGGCGAGTTTCCGTTGAAGCCGGATCGCTTCGTCCGGCGACACGTTCCAGGCGTGCAAGTCGCGGATAGTGACGGGCACGGTATTACCGCCGCTTGATCCGGCGGATGGCGGTCATCGCCACGCCGCGCACGCCGCCGTTGTCGTCGTGTTCGGCCAGCGCTTGCAGCGCGTCGAGGGCGTCCGCCGCTTTGAGTATGCCCAGCGCGTAAGCCGCGTTGTGCCGGATCACAATATCTTCATGCGATAGCAGCGGGATCAGCTCCGGGGTGACTTGTTCGGCGCCGATACGTTCCAGGGCACGCAGCGCATACGCCGCCGGGTGGTGTTTGTCTTTGGGACGGCCCCGGTTGCCACGACAGCCCATGATGTACACCAGTCCTGGCGCGCCCCTGGGATCGCCCGCCGCGCCGAGAATCAGCGCCACCTTGTTTTTGAGGCTGGTATTGTCCGCAAAGCGTGTGGGATCGGCGCAGCGCAGCACCGGGTCGATGGTGTCCAGTGCCAGGTTGTTGCCATGCACGTAGTACACCAGCGTTTCGAGCGCCTGGAAAACGACCTGTTGATCGTCCTCGTCCAGCATCGCGGTCAGCGGGGGGACGGCTTCCGGGATCACGGCGCGCGTTTTGAGCCGGGTGGCCGCCGCTGCGCACACCAACGGCGATTTGTCCTGGAGCGCCTGGAGCAAACCTGCGGCCACGCGCGGGTCGCCCGTCCGAGATTCGCCGAGCGCTGCGGCGGCGCGCTGGCGCACTTCGTCGCAGCTATCGCGCAGCGCTTCCAAAGCCACGTCTACGACCTCAACGGCTTCTTTGTAGTTGTATCCCAGGCGCAGCATCGCCTCGGCGCGTATCTTGTCACTGCTCCTGCTCCGTACCAGCCGGGCCAGGTAGGGCAGCGCGCGCTGTCCGGCAGCGACCAGCGCATTCAACCCCTGTGTCCGCGCGGTGCTGTTGCCGGTTTCAACCATCTCGACAAACTGCTTTAGCTCTTTTTCGCCCCCACACGCGGCCAACGCCTGCTCCAGGGCCGAGACGGCCAGCCGGTCTTCCTCGTCGCCGCTGTGTGCATAGCGTGCTTTTTCGCGCGGCAGCCTGGCCCGGATGTCATCCAGGATGTGGGGATCACCGATCTCGGCCAACAGTTCGGCGGATGTTTTCCGCGCGTATGGATCGTCATCGTCCAGTGTTTCCAGCAGGATCGGGATGGCGCTCATGCCCATGCCGACGATCTTCGCCCGCAGTTCTGGAACAAAGTTGTCATACAGCATAAACTTGTCGTAGGTAGTGGGCGGGCCGAGGGCGATGATCCGGTCCAGCATCGACCGTAGTATGTCACTCATAGCGCTTCTTCTCCTCATCCGTTCCGGCTTTCTTCAGTATAACGCACTTGAGCCACCAAGAAAGCCGGGTGCATCCAGGCACATGCGCCAACCGCCGATCACCAGCCTGCAAAAAACTGTAAACACCCTTGACGCCGGTCAAAATCGGCCTATAATATGCAAATGAACGTTCGTTCACTTTTTTAAATGCTAAAACGAACGAGCGTTTGTTCATAATCTGTATGGAGGCTGCGGTATGAATGAGTCGCTGTCCAAAGGGGACCAGGCCCGCGTCGAGATCATGGAAGCCGCCAAGCGCCTGTTTATCAGCCAGGGCTACAACGGCACCAGCATGCGCGCCATCGCCCGCGCAGCCGGAGATCGAGCGGTGGCCGGGCTGTACAACCACTTCCCGACCAAAGAAGCGATCTTCCGTGCCCTGATCGAGGAAACCAATCCCTACTTTGAGCTGCTGGATACACTGGAAGGCATCATGGACGAGTCGGATACCGCGCCCGAATACGTGGAGGCAGCGCTGGCGACCGTGCTCAAAATGATGCCCAAGCACTTCGACTTCATTGAACTGGCCCAGATCGACCTGCGCGAGTTTGAAAGCAGTCATATTCGCCATGTGTTGGAAGGGCGCGTTTTTCCCCGGCTGTTTGAGTTGATGATCCGGTTGCAGCAGAAGCCAGGGTTGAAGCCGTTGAATATGTTGGTTGTCATGCGCATCATGGCCAGCCTGGTGATCGGCTATGTCATCACCGACCAGTTGGGCGCGGGATCGGTGTTCGGCCAGCTTGGGCCGGATGAGTGGGCGCATGGTTTTGCCGAGGCGATTCTGTATGGCATCGCGGAGCCGGACGCGCGATAGCCATTGTAACGACAATCAGGAGATAGACAAGATGACGTATGCCGTTGAGGTACACGAAGTACACAAGCGGTTTGGAAAAGTCCACGCGCTGCGCGGGTTGTCGCTGAATATCGAGCGCGGCATCACCTACGGGCTGCTCGGTCCAAACGGGGCAGGCAAAACCACGCTGATCCGCGCGATCATGGGTTTGCTGAAGGTAGACAGTGGGCAGATCAAGCTGTTGGACCAGGTGATGCCCAATAAGCCGGTGATGGCGCGTGTTGGGTATATGACGCAGTCGGTCGCGCTGTACGAAGACCTGACCGTTTACCAGAACGTGCAGTTCTTCGCCACGATGGCCGGGCTGAACAACCATACCAGGCAGGCGATTGAGGAAGCAATCGCGCTGGTGGACCTCTCGGCCCGCGCCCGCAGCCCGGTGCGCGAGCTGTCCGGCGGGATGCAGCGGCGCTGCTCGCTGGCCTGCGCGCTGGTCCACCGCCCGGAAGTTGTCATGCTGGACGAGCCAACCGTCGGCGTGGACCCGCAGCTTCGCGTGCAGTTCTGGGATCACTTCCGCCGTTTGAACGAGCAGGGCATCACGCTGATCGTATCCAGCCACGTGATGGACGAGGCCGAACGCTGCACCCGGCTGGGATTCATCCGGCACGGGACGCTGCTGGCCGAAGGGTCTGCTGCCGAACTGTTGGCGCGCGCCGGGACCAGCACGCTGGAAGAAGCATTTTTGCACTACGCCGAACAGGGGCCGGAGGCGTGATGGCCGGGCTAATACCTGATCTGTATGGATTTAACACACCGAAGGAGTGACTGTTCCATGTCTGCTATACATCGCATCTTGATCCTGGCGCGCCGCGTGCTGCAACAACTGCTGGCCGACCGCCGGACGCTGGCACTGGTTTTAGTAGTGCCGATTGTTGTGCTGACGGTGGCGGGTATCCTGCTCCGGCTGGAACCGGAAGCAGTCGGGATTGCCGTCGTGCTGGACGACGTGGGCACCGACCTGCCCGTCGGCAGCGGATCGATTAACCTGGGCGAGCGCCTGACGACCAACCTGAGCGGGTTAAACGACAAGCTGGACATCCAGGTCATGAGCGCAGCCGAGGCCCACGACAAAATGGATGATGGC
>JAFGNU010000051.1 GCA_016926875.1 Anaerolineae bacterium
ACGCCAGCGCCAGCAGGCGGTAGACCTGCGCCTGCCGCTGCCGTCCTTTGATCTCCAACTTGCCGACATATTCCACTTCAACCAGGTCACCCAGGCGTTCGGCCACTTCCGCTGTGATCAGCACCTCGCCGGGGGCGGCGCGTTCTTGCAGGCGCTTGGCAACATTGACCGTGTCACCGATAGCCGTGTAGTTCATGGCGCGCAGCGTGCCGATATTGCCAACCACCGCGTCACCCAGGTGCACGCCGATTCCAAAAGTCAGTTCTTCGCTGTTCGCGCGCGCGTTCCGCTCGCTAATGGCTGCTTGCAGCGCAAGCGCGGCATCTACCGCCCGGTAGGTGTGATCGTACTGTTCTTCGGGCGCGTTAAAAATCGCCATCACGGCATCACCCAGGAATTTGTCGAGCGTGCCTTCGCGGCTGAAGATCACGTCCGTGGCCAGGCTGAAATACTCGTTCAGCAGCTTAACAACTTCTTCGGGCAGGGCCTGCTCGCTGTAGGCGGTGAAGCCGCGCACATCGGCAAACAATACGCTGATCTCGCGCCGCTTGCCGCCAAGCTGCATTGAGGACGGGTTGTGCAGCACGCGCTCAACCACGCTGGGGGCGACATAGCGCGCAAAGGCGCTGCGGATCGATTCTTTCTCGCTGGTACTCATCTCTTCCAGCGCGGCATAAATGCGGCTGTTTTCGATGGCGATGGCGGCATAGTCTCCCAGCGCGCTGAGCATCGCGCCATCCTGTTTGGTGAAAGGCCGCGCGGCGTCGCGTACATTTTCCACGTACAGCACGCCGACCACCTGCTTGCCAATCAGCAGCGGAATACAGGCAATAGCGGACGGCAGCATGGGATTGCGGGCGCGCTGTTTGCGCAATTCTTCGACGGACGGCACGATCGGTTTCGCGGTTCTGACCGCCTGCCAGGCGATCCGGTTGCTGCTGACGTCATTGGTAGGCACCGCGTGCGGGTCGCTGTGCTGCTTGATCGCCCGGCACACAAGCTGATCGCCTTCCAGCAGCAGCAGACACCCCTGTTCTGCGCCGACAACCTGGGTGGCAGCATCCACAATGCGGATCATCAGTTCGTCCATGCCCATCAGCGCCGTGACGCTTTTGCCGATCTGGTAGAGGGTGTTTAGCTCGCGGATGCGGCGGTTAAGGGTGGTATTGGCGTGCAGCAGGCGTTCGGTGAGCGCGTCTTTCTCCCGGCGGAGCCGGACCTCGCTCAGGCAGCGATCCATCGCTTGCAGCATTTCATCGACGGTGTACGGCTTTTTGACGTAGTCGCGCACGCCCTTGCGGTAGACTTCGATGGCAACCTCTTCGGAGCCGTGGAAGGTCATCAGGATGACGGGGATGTCCCAGCCTTCTTCCTGGAGTGCGTCCAGGACTTGCATACCGTTCATGCGCGGCATTTGCAGGTCCAGCAGGATGATGTCCGGTTTGTACTGGCGGACGTGTGCCATTCCCTCGACGCCGTCGCGCGCCTCTAGCGGGGTGAACCCGTGGGGTTTCAGCACATAGTCCACGATAAACTCGCGGTTGTCGCGGCCATCATCAATCACCAGGACGGTCAAACCGTTTTCGCCCACTGGTGGGTTTCCTCGCGTTTGTTGCCTATGCATACCTGTCTATCAACGCCAGTATAAACTAAATCGGGCAGTGCGGCTACTGCATAAAGCGAAAATTTACGTTGCCACAAGCTACCCGCTGCGCTATAGTCTACCGGTCGTTATCTGGAGGATTATACAAGAGCAGGTAGCCTTGAGCTTGCAACCCGATACCCTATCACCCGTGTCATCCCTTCCACCCACCCCCCCGGCGGACGGCGCCCCAATAGAAGCGCCACGCCCACGTATCCGGCAGGAGCGCTCGTTCCTGCGCGAAGTAGTTGAAACCATCCTGTTGATCGTCGGCATTTACGCCTTTGTGAACCTGGCATCGGCGCGGTTTGTGGTGGATGGGCACAGTATGCTGCCCAACTTCGACACCGACCAGTTCATCATCGTCAGCCGCCTGTCGTACATCCTGGGCGATCCCCAGCGCGGCGACGTGGTGGTTTTCCACTATCCCAAGCAGTCCGACCGCGATTTTATCAAGCGCGTGATCGGGCTGCCCGGCGAAACGGTCACCATCCAGGAAGGGCGCGTGTATATCGACAATAAGCTGATCGAAGAACCGTATATCGAAGACTTCTGTCGTGGTCATTCCTGTGATGGCGAGTGGGTTATCGGGGAAGATGAATACTTTGTGCTGGGCGATAACCGGGGCGCCAGCAAGGACTCACAGGACTTCGGCCCGGTTGAACGCAAGTATATTGTGGGACGCGCCCTTATCCGCTATTGGCCGCTGTCCGAGATCGACATCATCTCGCGCCCATCATTCAGCGGAGACGGCCCACCGCCGCCGGTCCTGACGCCCACGCCCACGTTTGATCCGCGCGATGTGCAGGAGCCATCGTACCAGTACTATCACTAGCACACGCTGGCGGAACTATCGCCAGGGTTTTGTAGGGGCAGAGCTTGCTCTGTCCTGGGCAACCCACCGGGTCACCCCTATCCAAAAGCATCTGCTTACTTATGCCAGGCTGTACCAGAAACACGGTTCACACCTGCCCCCTGCACAGAGACCCCAGCGCGCAATCCCGGTTGCCACCGTCTCCGCCGCTCACCCGGAATCAAAAACCCCGGCGGCATCACGCGGACACCACCGGGGAACTAGTTCAAGCAGTTAGTTGCCCTGGTCGGGGATTACCCCTCGCGGGCGGCCAACTGAGCTTCCTGGTCAATCGAGCGCCAGTCGTAGTGCGCGCCGCCGAACAGCCCATCGGTTTCCAATGGACCGGACAGCCACGGCTTCACCAGCGAGTAGCCGATGCCCATGAAGAGCGGCATGATCGAGTGTTCGCCCTCAGGACCGAAGGCCAATTCCTCGACACGGTAGTACAGCTCTTTACGGACCTCAGGATCGCTCTCGACCTTGGCCTGCATGATCAGGTCGTCGATCTCGGTGCACGGACGCATGAGGTTGTTCTCACCTTCGCACGAGAGCAAACCGGCGTCGAACACCCAGTTGTGTGCATCCGGATAGTCAGGACCCCAACCGAGCGTCCACATGTGCGGACGGTCTTCGGACGGTGTACGCTTGTTGGTCACCTCAAGCAGCACCGAGAACTCAAGCTGTTCAATCGTGAACAAGTTGGTCGGGCAGCCCAGGACTTCCTCGACGCTGGCGGCCACGATCTCGGCCCAGTCGCCACGGTTCTGGTAGGTCACAACCTCGATGGGCGGGAAGCCCTCGCAGTTGGGATAGGGTCCCATGTCCATCTGCTCTTTAGCGTATTCGGGGTTGTAGCCGACACCCACTTCGTTGATCGGGACGGCGCCGAACATGCCGGGCGGAATCAGGTGGATCATAGGTACGCCGCGACCTTGCAGCGCTTCCTGAACGAAGGCCTCACGGTCAACCGACGCAGAGAACGCGCGGCGGACGTGGACATCATCGAACGGGGGTTTGTCATGGAGAAACGCGAAGTAGTAGGTTGCCAGGTTGGTCGTCTGGAGCAGTTGGTCCTGGTACGCCTCATCTTCGAGCACCGACTGCACTTCGGCAGCAGGCACGCCGCTGATGTCAACCTGATCGTCCTGGTACAGGGCGAAAGTCGTACCCGCATCCTGGACGATGGTGGTGATCATGCGTTCTACGTTGCCGGGGCCGCGCAGGTCATCGGGCATGTAGGGGTTCTTGACGAACACAACACGCACACCGCGCACCCATTCATCCAGCACGAACGGGCCGTTGACGGCAATGGTGCCCAACTCGGTCCAGTCGTCGCCGTATTCCTGGATGATTTCCTGCGGAACCGCGCGCAGAATCCACATCGGGGTCATGCTGAAGAAGAACCCGGCGGGGAACTGCAAGCCAACCTGAACGGTCGTATCGTCGAGGGCCGTCACGTTGACCAAGTCATAGTCCTCGTCAGACACGTCGGCCACGTCCATGGTGTTGAGCACTTCACAGCCGTCGAGAACCGCCGCCACTACCGCGCCGTACAGCGAGCCTAAACGCGGGTCGCACGCACGCTTGATACCGTATTCAAAGTCATAGGCGGTCACCATACGAAGCACTTCACCCTCGTCAGTGACGGGATCCCAGCGGACCCACGGCACGTCGTCACGAATGGTGAAGGTCCAGGTCAGACCATCTTCGCTGGTGGACCATTCGGTCGCCATCTCGGCTACGATGTTGCCTGGGTTTTCCGGATCGGCGTCGGTCAAAGCCAGGAACAACTGCTCAATGGCGTCAATCGATTCACTGTCGGTCGCGGCCTGGGGATCAATGGTGCTGATCTGCGCAGTGTTGGTATTGTAATAGGTGATCGGTTCACCTTCCTGCATCAGGCTGACCAACGTGATATCGGTACTGCTAGCGAAAGCGAAACCAGTGGGCACCAGGGCCACAACCATCGCCATCATAACAGCGAGGACGGGGAGCGCCCGCAGTGATTTCTTGAACATTCTAGGCTCCTCCTTAGAGCTTTTCAAATTCAAGTGAAATGTACTTCAAGTGGTTCGATTAGTGGGGCCGACCGTGTAGCCTCGGCAAGCGGGGAGTAGATGATTGTTTGCTGCGTGCTCCTTTCGCTTACTGCCATTGTAGATTATGGTTTTAAAAACACAAATATGACAACTGCTAAAGTATATTTGGCTTATTTTTGGTATTTTTGCCCAATGGCGACATTCACCCCTACCTGAGATATTTACTCACTCGCACGCCGGTTGGTTCAAGCCGGTGGAAAATTCGCCAGCCACCACCCGTTCTCAGGACCTATCAGCAGGCTGCCACACGTATTCCATATGCGACGCGGTTTCGAGCGCAGTCGCCGTGCCGAGCAAGCGCTGCACCACGTACAGCGCCGTGTCAATCCCGGCAGTAATGCCTGCCGAAGTGATGATCTGGCCGTTGTCAACATAGCGGCAGCCAGACATCACGTGGGCGTCCGGCGCAACGCTGGCCAACTCGTCCAGGGCGGCATGGTGTGTCGTAGCGTCCAATCCTTCAAGCAGACCGCTCGCACCAAGCAGCAGCGCCCCGGTGCAGATCGACAGGACTATTTCGGCGCGTTGGGACTGGCGGCGGATAAAATCGAGCATGGCCGGGCTGTTCAACTCGTGGCGCGCGCCCAGGCCGCCCGGTATAACCAGAATATCCGCCTGGACGGCCTCCGCGAAGGTGTAGTAGGGCATCACCAACAGCCCGCTGCGCGTGGAGATTGGGGGTGCTCGCCGCTCGGCTACCATGGTGACGCTGAATGGGACGGGGCCGGTTGCACGCTGCCCGGTAATGGCAAAGACTTCCATCGGCCCACAAAAATCTAAGGTGTCTACGTCATCAAATAACGTGATCAAAACCGTTCGGGCCATAATGCACTATCTTTCGCTAAATTTCTTTGTATAGTATGAAACCACTGTAAAAAACTGAACTGTAAAAATTAGCTCAACTGACGTGTATTGTAACGGGTCCAGTCTATTTGGCAAGTAGCCCATGCACGCAAGCCGTCACGAATACAACCGCCTGTTCGTGACGCGTAACGGCTGGCTGACCAGCAAAGGATGTCGTATGACTGCTTCTCGTTCGCCTCACCTGCGCGCGGTCTTGCAGGCATTGTGTGTCACGCTGCTGTGGTCGACGTCGTGGGTGCTGATCAAGTTCGGCCTGGAAGATATCCCCGCGCTGACCTTTGCCGGGCTGCGCTATACGCTGGCGTTCGCCTGCCTGCTGCCCGTGGTCTGGCGGTCGGGCCAGTTCCACATGGTGCGCCACCTGACCCGCCGCGATTGGCAGCGGCTGGCCGTGCTGGGCGTGTTGTTTTACAGCGTAACACAGGGCACGCAGTTCCTCGGCCTGGACCGCCTGCCCGCCGTGACTACCAGCCTGCTGCTGAGCTTCACAACGGTGGTCGTGGCGCTGCTGGGCATCGTTCTATTGAGCGAGTACCCTACCCGGCTGCAATGGGGCGGCGTAGCCCTGTACCTGCTGGGCGTGCTGGTGTACTTCTACCCGGTGTCGATCCCTACCCAGGAAGTGATCGGCCTGCTGATCGTGCTGACCGGCGTTGTAACGAACTCGCTGTCAACCGTGTTTGGCCGGGGCATCAACCGCGAAGGTGTGCTCCCGGCACCGGTCGTGACCGTTGTCAGCATGGGCATCGGCTCGCTGCTGCTGCTGATCGCCGGGATCGCGGCGCAAGGGCTGCCCGCGCTCAGCCTGGCTAACTGGACAATCATCGGCTGGCTGGCGGTAGTCAACACGGCGTTCGCGTTCACGCTGTGGAACCACACCCAGCGTACACTGTCCGCCGTCGAATCGAGCATCATCAACAATACGATGCTGATCCAGATCGCGATGCTGGCGTGGGTCTTCCTGGACGAAAGCCTGGGCGCCCGCGCGATTGTTGGGCTGGCGCTGGCAGGCGCGGGCACGCTGATCGTACAGCTTCGGCGGGGCGGGCGCTCACCCGCGCCCGGCGCGGATCACTCCACCGGCACGCCCCACAGGCGCACCGTGCCATCCTGACCGGCAGTGGCCAGGATCGTCCCGTCCGGGCTGAAAGCCGCGCCCCTGACGTCGTCCGTATGGCCCAGCAGGCCGATCAGCGGATCGCCGGTTGTCGCATCCCACAGCCACACGGTGCCGTCCCAGTCCCCAAAGACCACGACCGAACCATCCGGGCTGTACGCGACACCGCTTACCGAGTCGAACAGGCTGGCATCCAACTGTGACTCGGCCACAAGCTGCCCGGTCGCCACGTCCCACAGCCGCATCCTGCCGCCAATACCGCCCGACGCCAGCCGCGCCCCGTCCGGGCTAAACGCCAGGCCATATACTGAAATCAGGTTCTCGCCCAGGGAGCGCAGTTCGCGGCCCGTCCCCACATCCCACAGGCGGATCATACCACCGCCTGCGCCTCCGCCGGACGCCAACACGCCGCCATCCGGGCTGAACGCCAGCGCCCGGATCATTTCCCCCTGCCCCTGGATCGTGCTCGCGACCTGTCCCGCTTCCACGTCCCACAACTCGATGATGCCGTCATAGCCCGCCGCCGCGATCAGCGACCCGTCCGGGCTGTAGGCCACGCTGAACAAGAGAGCGTCTGTTTCCAGCACGCGCGCCTGTTCACCGGTGGCCGTGTCCCACAGGATAATGCCCTCGTAGTTACCGGCACAGGCCAGCCGGGAGCCGTCCGGGCTGTAGGCCAACCGCACGCCCCCGTTGCGATTATCCAGCACGTAGGTTTCCTGCCCGGTCGCCACGTCCCACAGCCGGGCCGTGCTGTCGTCCTGCCCGGCGGCTACCGTGCTGCCATCCGGGCTGTAGGCCAGGCTCCACACCGGGGATGAAAAATCGAACTCCCGCACCACCTGCCCGGTGGTCACATCCCACACGCGCACCTTGTGGACCGACGCGGTGCTGACCGACGCGAGCAGCGTCCCGTCCGGGCTGTAGGCGAGACTCGCCACGCCGAACTCCTGCCCTTCCAACGCGCGCACCTGCTGGCCGGTCGCCGCGTCCCACAAGCGGATGGCGCGCTCACTGCCGGATGACGCCAGCACCGTGCCATCCGGGCTGAAGGCCACGCTCAACACGTCGCCGCGCTCGTGCCGCCCGCCCACACCGATCAGCGTGCCGTCCGCCACGTCCCAAAGCTGCACCGTGCCATCACTGCCGCCCGCCGCGAGCAGCGTCCCGTCCGGGCTGAAGACGATGCTTTCGATGGTGCCAATATAACAATCCAGCGTGTGCAGCAGGTCACCGGTTGCCGCATCCCACAGCCGCACCAACTGGTCGCCGTTGCCTGCTGCAACGACCCGCCCGTCCGGGCTGAAGGCCACGCTCTCGACAGCTTGGAGCATGTCGGTATAGTTGATCATCTCGATCCGCAGCGCGCCGGTACCGGCCTCCCACACGCGCACAAACCCGTCCACGCCCCCGGTGACGATGGCGCTGCCGTCAGAGCTGAATGCCACTTCATACACCGCCCCGCCCAACAGGCCGCCTGCCGCCAGGATGCGCAGCGTCCGGCCTGTGGCCACGTCCCACAGGCGCGCGGTGCCGTCCTGGCTCGCAGACACCAGCAGCGACCCGTCCGGGCTGTAGGCTACATCATTCACCACCCCGCTATGCCCTTCAAACAGGCGCGGATCGGACTCCGTATCCGTGACATCCAGCAGCCAGATGCCAAGCGCCCCGCCAACGGCCAGCATCTGGCCATCCGGCGACCAGGTCACCGCGTGGGCCGTGCCGCGTCCAAAGCGGTCCAACTGCACCACCTGGGCCGCGTTCTCACGCGTGATCGGCGGGCGCTCCTCGCCATTTTGCGCCCGGATAGGAAACAACCCGGTCAGAATGACCAGCAGGATCAACACACCCCGTTTCATGGCCGTTTTCTCCCAAGATTTTTATTAACTTTTGTCTACCTGCCATTATAAGACCATTTTGTACGCGTTCAAGCGCCAGGGGAGCGCGGCGGGGACCATTTCGCGGCTGCAACGTGATGTGTCAGCCCGGCTGCACGGCGTCCGCGATGTGCGCGATCACGCCGTCCGGAGAGGTGCACACGGCCTCATTACTGATGCGGAGCACACGCAGTCCCAAACTTTCGAGGATGGCCTGCCGTTCGGCGTCCTGCCCGGTTTGCGAGTCGTGCACCGGCCCGTCGATCTCGATCACCAGCCGCGCTTCTGCGCAGTAAAAATCGACTACAAAGCGATCAATAGACTGCTGGCGGCGGAACTTTGCGCCCGCAACCTGGCGATTGCGCAGGCGCAACCACAACACGCGCTCAGCAGGCGTGGGATCGCGGCGCATCTGGCGGGCGGCGGCGGCGTGCTGGGCGCGGCGGGCGGGGCTGGGGGATTTGGGGCGCGGGGCATGGGGTGGTCCTTTCGTGTTGGGCGGGTTGGCCTCACCCCCCGGCCCCCTCTCCATTCAAAATGGCGAGGGGGAGACAGCCGCGAGCATTCGCGCGCCTCGCTCCCCTTTTCCCCTCTATAGCTCGGCTGGAGAGGGGAGAAGGGGCTGGGGGATGAGGGGTGAGGTCGACTACACGCCGGATAAATTATCAGATGTACCTGCCATTTAATCCTAATTCCCTTCCTCTTTTTGGTGTGTATGCAACGTAATATACGAATCATGTCTTTCCTCAGTTTTATGGAAAGCCAGGTTGAACACCTTATCGTCTACTTCAAATTCAAAGTGCACCGACTGTGCTATCGACTTATCTCCAGGTACTTGTATATATTGGGTTATTTGAGAAATCGGTACCTTTTTCGAGTATGCCGGTAGCTTCGCAGAAAAACCGATCTGTGTGATATTGACAACCTTTTCGCCAAACTGGATTTGATAGCGATTGCTGGGGTCTGAGTAGTTTACAAGGAGATTCATAGGCTTAGTCCGGCCACCCGGTTCGAGTCCATAGAGTAGTTGTGGGTTTTGGTCAAGAACCTCTTGAAACAGTGCTTTTATTGTCCGAGCTTTGCCTGTTCTGATATGAATGAAAATAGGAGCATTAGTTGTACACGCTTCTCTAAGCCAATTTTCCAAGTCTTGATTAACTGAGTCATCTGTTCCCAACAGGACTCCTGATAGAATGGGGGGGGGACGCACTTCTAAATTGGAAAGGTGAAACCAGCTAGAAATGGCTTCAGTTGTGATCTGTTCAATCGAACGCAGTTCGATCCCCAACTTGTCAGCTGTATTTTTCGCACCGCCTGAAAAACCAGAGGAAGAAACCGCCACTGCTTTGGACGCTTGAACATCTTCCTTTTTGGTTGCGAGTTGTTCAATCCATGTAACATCTTCTGTGTTTTTTCGATCGCGTACCTCGATAATTACAAGCACTTGCAGTGACCCCACGTTTGCGCGTAAAGATACATCAACCTCTCTTAGGGACTTGCTGTTTATCCCCTCTATTTTGTCTGGCGATTTGATCTCGATATCAGTGCCAGAAAGCATCCTTTCTACCGTAGCAACAAGGATTTCGAGATCGCGTCCTTTGCGTGGCATTTTTCCCTCCTGGGCTTATTCCTAATCTCTTTGCGATCTGCACAGATTAAGTCCCATACCCCACCATCTCCGCCCAGTTCGATCCCACATGCGCATCGGCGACCAGCCGCGCGTCCAACTCAAACGCGGATTCCATCGTCGTGATCACCAGCGGCGCGACGGCGTCCAGTTCGGCGTCCGGCACTTCGAGCACCAGTTCGTCGTGCACTTGCAGGATCATGCGCGCCCGGTAGCCGCCCGCTCGCAGCGCCCCGTCCAGATTGATCATGGCGATCTTGAGGATGTCGGCGGCGGTGCCCTGGACCGGCATGTTGATCGCTTCGCGCTCGGCCCGCTGGATGGCCTGTGTGCGGCGGGTGGTATCGGTGGTGCCTTTGAGTTCGGGGAACCGGCGGCGCCGTCCCAGCAGCGTCTCGACATACCCCTTGTCGCGCGCCGTTTGCAGCGCCCCGTCCAGGTAAGCGCGCACGCCGGGGAACTGCCTGAAGTACTGGGCGATGAAGTGCTCCGCTTCGGCCAGCGTCAGGTCGCTGTCACGCGCCAGCCGGAACGCGCCCATGCCGTACATCAGCCCAAAGTTGACCGCCTTGGCAAAGCGGCGCTGCTCGTAGCTTACCTCGTCCGGCGGGATGCCAAACACGGCGGCAGCCGTCGCGCGGTGAATGTCCATGCCCTGCCGGAAGGCATCCAGCAGCGCGGCATCCTGGCTGTAGTGGGCCAGCACGCGAAGTTCCACCTGGCTGTAATCCACCGCCAGCAGCTTATGCCCGTCCGGCGCGATAAACGCCCGGCGCACGCGGCGGCCTTCCTCGGTGCGGATCGGGATATTTTGCAAATTCGGGTTGCTGGACGACAGCCGCCCGGTCGAGGTGCCGGTCTGGTTGAAGCTGGTATGCACGCGCCCGGTGTGTGGATTCACCAGGGCGGGCAGGGCGTCCACATACGTGCTTTGCAGCTTGCTCAGTTCGCGCCACGCCATGAGCGTTTCGATGATCGGGTGTTCGCCGCGCAGCGATTCGAGCACGTCGGCGGCGGTGCTGAAGCCGTGCGCCGTCTTGCGGATGCCTTCGGTCGGCAGATTGAGCCGGTCGAACAGCACCTCGTTTAGCTGCTTGGGACTGCCCAGGTTAAACTCGCCGCCCCCTTGAGCATAGGCTTGTGCTTCCAGCGCTTCCAGGCGCGCGCCCAGGTCAACGCTCAGTTCGCGCAAAAAGCCCACGTCGAGTTTAACGCCCGCCATCTCCATATCGGCCAGGATGGGCACCAGCGGCATTTCGATCTCGTTGAACAGCTTCAACGCCTCGTTTTGTTCGATCAGCGGTTGCAGCTTGCCCACCAGCCGGTAAGGCATGGCAACATCGGCGGCGCAGTAAGGCGCGGCGTATTCGACCGGCACGCGGTCAAACGTGATCTGATCCTTGCCGGAGCCGATCAGGTCTTTGATCGGGGTCATGCGCACCCCAAGCCGGTCCCCGGCCAGGTCTTTTAAGCCCAGGAAACGGCTGGACGGATCAATCACCCACTCGGCGATCATGGTATCAAACGTGATCGGCTGGACGTCGATCCCGTAGCGGCGCAGCATGACCAGGTCGTAGCCCGCGTTGTGCCCGATCTTGGGGATGACCGGGTTGGTCAGCGCCGGGCGGATGGCATCCAGCACAGTATCCAGCCGAAGCTGGGGCGGCGTATGGCCCGCTACCAGGTCGGGCTGCGCCTCTTCATCCGGCGCGGGCGGCGCGTTGGGTGGGACGTGCGCCAGCGGGATGTAGTAGCCCATGTCGCCGCAAACCGCCAGCCCGATCCCAACCAGTTTGGCCTGCATTTTGTCCAGCGAGGTCGTTTCCACGTCAAACGCGATCATCTCGGCAGTATCCAGCGCCCTGACCAGGGCGGCCAGCCTGGCGGCATCGTCTACCACCACAAACGGCACGACCTCAACAGGCGGCGCAGTCTCTCCAACTGTTTCGCCCATATCAAACATCGAAAGCTGCTGCCCGGCGCGCGGAATCCCGGCGCGCTGAAGCGGCAGGCGGTCGATCAAGGAAAGGAACTGGACTTCGCGGAACAGCGCGGCTACCTGCTCCGCGTCGTAATCGTGCGCCACGCAGGCGCTCAGGTCGAGCGTCACCGGCACGTCGCGCCGGATGCGCGATAGTTCGCGTGACAGGAACGCGTCTTCGCGCCCGGCCTCCAGCTTTTTTCGCATGGCCCCTTTGATCTCGCTGATGTGCTCGTACACGCCTTCGATAGTCTCGTAGGTGGTGATCAGCATGGTCGCCGTTTTTAGCCCGACGCCCTTCACACCGGGGATGTTATCGGAGGTATCACCCATCAACCCTTTGACCTCGACCAGCTCCGGCGGTTCGATAGTGTACTCCTCGCGGAAGCGATCCAGGTCGTACAGCTTCGGCTCTTTTTCGAACTTGCCGGGCGGAAGCTGCACCACAGTGTGCCCGGTGATCAGTTGCAGCAGGTCGCGGTCGCCGGTGATGATGCGCACATCCACGCCCAGCGCCTCGGCCTGCGGCGCGACGGTGCCCAGCACGTCGTCGGCCTCGTAGCCGTCCATTTCCAGGATCGGGATATTGAACGCTTCGATGATCTGCCGGATGCGGTCAAGTTGGGAGCGCATTTCGTCGGGCATCTTGTCGCGGGTGCCCTTATAGTCGGGATACAGCTCTTTGCGCCCGGACATCCCCTGGTCAAACGTGATCGCCAGGTAGTCCGGTCGTTCGTCCAGCAGGTCAAGCAGCGTGCGTGTAAAGCCATAGGTGGCGTTGGTCGGTTCGCCCGCGCTTGTCGAAAAGCGTCCGGGCGGCAGGGCATAAAACTGCCGGTAGGCCAGGGCGTGACCGTCAATTAATACCAGGGTGGGGCGTGCCATGTTATCCTGCCTGTCTTTGCATGTGAACAGATGTGCGTATTATACCGCCGGATAGTATCCAGGGCGACCGGCTGCGGGTGTTCATTTGAGAAAAATTTCATATACATATTTTTTATAACTTCTATTTGACTAATACAATCACAAGCTTCTATACTGTAGCTGAATATATCGTTTTGGCATTGTTTTTTGCTCGACGTCATCATCACACTACTAACAGGAGCATAGTATGACTGCCAACTTTCAACGTTTTTTCACGCTGCTGGTCGTGCTGTCGCTGGCCTGGACCGGTGCCAGTCACCTGCTGCCAACCGCCCGCGCGCAGGACGGTGACACGCTGACGTATAACGACCCGGCCATCGTCACGCTCAGCGCCGGGCAGACCATCACGCGAACGTTCCCCGTGCTGGCGGGCGACAGTTTTGAACTCAAGCTCTCGCCGCTGGCCGGGTTTACTTTCAGCGCGGTGCTGATCGATCCCAACCAGACCGCTACCGCCCTGACGCCCGGCCCGGACGGCGCCATCGCCTACCGGCTGGATAACGCCGCGCTCGGCGGAACCTACGCGCTGGCCTTGCAGGCGTCATCCGGCCAGGGTGACTTGCTGGTCCAGTTGATCGGGGACGTGGTCGAGCCGATGCCGCTGCCGCAGGGACAGACCACCGTCGACCTGACCGGCAGCGCGCAGCGGTTCAGCCTGGAACCACCGCCGGAGATCACCGATCCCTGGCTGTTCAGCGCCATGATCCCCGCGCCGCCCGACGCCCCGCTGCCGGATGTCCCGGCGCCCGCGCCGAACCTGCCCGCGCTGACGCTGGTTCACCGGGATACGGGCGCAGCCGTGTTCAGCCTGGCACCGGACGCACTGCCCTACGTCCAGGCAACACTGCCCCCGCAGACGCCGTACCTGCTGACCCTGGAACCGGGCGCAGCACCGCTGCAAGTGCTGATCACCTGGCAGCCGCTGCCCGATGAGAGCATGTCCACTGACTCCACAGAAAGCATGCAGCCGAACACTACTTCGAGCACCGGTTCATCGACGTCTTCGTCATCTTCGTCGGGCGCGTGTGAGGTGGCATTCAGCGGGGCGGTGAATCTACGCAGCGGGCCGGGCCTGGAATACGACCCGCCGCTGAGCACCGTGCCCGCCGGATCAACGCTGCCCGTCACCGGTAAAAATACAACCGGCACCTGGTGGCAGGTGAACTACAACGGCACCGTCGGCTGGGTATCCGGTCTTGTGCCAGCTACCCAGGTACAGGGCGACTGCGGCGCGGTCCCGGTAGCCAGCGGAACAGGCGCATCCAGCCCGACCTATACGCCCAGCTACACGTATACACCCGGCGGCCCAACGCTGACCTATACGCCGACCACCGATGGACCAACCTACACCTACACGCCGAGCTATACGCCCACGCTGGACGGCCCGACGTATACGTATACGCCCAGCTACACGCCCAGCATGACCTATACGCCCGGCGGCCCAACGCTGACCTATACGCCGAGCTATACACCGACGACGGAACAACCGGTCTATACCCCCACTTACACCTATACGCCCACCCAAGAAATGGTGGCGCCGACGGTGACGTATACTCCGAGCTATACGCCCACGACGCCGCCCGCCGCCCAGCTTGCACCGTCGGATGCCAACTTTAACGCCCCGCTGAATATCCCGCTGGATAACACGGCCTCGGTACTGGACTTCGTGTCCTATCCGCAGGGCGACACGGAAGATCGTGTCCGCTTTGATATTACCGGCATGAATCCCAACGTGAGCCTGTCCGGCGGCAAGGCGCGGCTGGTTATCGCGGCTTCGTGTTTTGGCGAAGGCACCGATCAGGTGACATTCTTCACCGGCGGGCAGACGTTCTACTGCGGGCAAACCCTCGTCGACCGCGAGGTCACGGCGGACAGCCGTACCGGCCAGGTGACGATCACGGCGGTCGGCGGCGAGGGTACCTACGTGCAGTGGGTGCTCACCGGCACGGCCACGCGGACCAACTGACGCCACCACCCGGCAGCACAAAACCTCCTGGGGTGCGCCAACCAACACGGCCCCTCAGGAGGTGTTTTGATCCGGCCAATCGCGCCAGGAACGAAGCCTCACCTGTTAGCGGCCTGCCGGTGATACGGCCTCCACCTGCCCCGGCACGTCCTGCCCGGACGCCCGGAACGCGCGCCACGCCAGCCAGACCGGGATCACCTGCACGCTCTGCACAATCAGCAGCACGGTCGCCAGCCCTAACCGGTCGGCCAGCGCGCCGATCAGCACCGACGCGCCCGCAAACAGGATGCTGCCGCCCAACGCCACCAGCGATCCCAGCGTAGCGCGCTGTTCGGTCGTATACTCACGCTGCATCAAGCCGTCATGTGCGACGCTCGTTACGCCGTGCAGCGCCCCCGTTCCCGACAGCAGCGCCGGGGACAAAACCGTCGGCACAGCATACGCCAGCATGGATACCACCCGGCTCGTGATCCCGCCGCCGATCAGGATGCCAAACGCCGAAAAGCGCCGGATCAACCGCCCGCTGAAGTAAAAGCTGGCCGCCGCCATGACGTTATCCAGCATCCGCGCCACGCCCACCGCCCACAGCGGCCATACCATCTCAATAAAAGCCGCGCGAAGCTGGTAGGACGCCTCGCCCACGCCATAGCCCAGGATCGAAGCCCCGCCCAGCAGTCGCAGAGACGGACGCTGGCGCAGCACGCGCCACGCCGCGCGCAGGTGTGCCAGCGGGTTAGCAGCGGGCCGGGCGTGCACCTGCGGCTCGCGGAAGCGCAGCGCGATCCCTACCAGCACAACCTGCGGCAGCACGGACAGCCACATCACCAGCGCGAACGACGTAGCCGCCGCCAGCGCCGCCCCGGTCACGCCGACCAGCGCCACGCCAACATGTTCCATCGCGGTTGTACGTCCCAGGTATTCCTGGTACTGCGCTTCGTGGCCGGTTTCGGCCAGGGTATCGTGCAGCAGCGCGGTATTGTTGCCGCTGAACAGCGCCCGCGCCAGCCCTTCCCAGGCGCCGCCCAGCATCAGGACCGCATACCCGCCGCCCGCCGCGTAGCACACGACTGCGGCGGCATGGGCGGCTGCGCCGAGCACCAATGTACGTTTGCGCCCGATCAGATCGGAAAAGATGCCGGTCGGCAGTTCAAAGATCGCGCTGCTGAGCGAAGCCGCCGCCAGGATGCTCATCGCCCGCGCATACGAGCCGGTGGTATGTGCGAAATAGATCACCAGGATCGCGCTGTAGAATTTGAGTTCGAGGAAAAAATTGAACCAGGCCAGCAGCCTGACGTTCCGGTTCCGTGTCATGTTCGGGTTTTCCTTTGCGATACAGTCCCAACCACCACCCTACCAGGCAGCCTGTGGGCCGCATGGCAGGTGAATCCAACGAGGTTAACGGTGCCCGTCGAGTGGGGGACTAGTTATGCAAAGCAAAACCCTCCGCCGCGTGTGCGGCCTGGCTGCTGATGGTGTCGATTATAGCGGCGCGGGATCGCCTGCGCCAGCCGGAGCCGCTGCTATGAAATACACGCCAGGGCTGTCACCATTGCCGCAAAACCCTGCTCGCTGTACAATCGCAGATAGGACGACACAGAGATTTCGGGCGGGCCGGTTATGTCTACACGTGTGCTACTTATCGACTCAGATATTAACTTTATGGTGGGTATCAAGCAGGCGCTTGAGGACACCGGCGAGTTTGAAGTTGGCATCTCGGCCAGCGGGCTTGCTGCCGAGGACGCGCTGAGCAACAACTGGCATGATATCGCGGTCATCGCGTTCAATATCCCCGATATGGACGTGATCGAGCTGATCAGCCAACTGCGCTACACCCAGCCGGAACTGCCGGTCATCCTGTGCCCGCAGACAGCCCACGAACAGGAACGCGTGCGTTATATCGACGCGCAGGGCGCGATCCAGAAGCCCTACGTTGCCCGCGACCTGATCCCCTATGTGCGCAGTATCATGATCCGGCTGCGGAGTCGCAAGCGCTCCGCCCGCCCGCAGATGCCGGACGCTTTGCGCGATCTGGTCCAGGAAGACAGCCCTGCCGACCAGGAATCGCCGTATGCGACGCTGCCGCTGGAACAAACCGGTCCGGAAGCGGCCACCTCAACGCTGCCGGACGATCCACACCAGACGCGCGTGCTGCCGGAGGATGCCCTGCCGCTGAGCGAGGTTGAAACCGACCTGATGGGCTGGTACGAAACCGACGACCTGAGCGGGGAGCGGGTGCCGGATGACTTCGATGAAGTGCTGAATGTTGTTGCCGACCTGCCGCCGCCAGATCGCTACCGCACGCCAGATGACCGCGCGTTCCGTGAACTGGTGGATTCGATGCGCCAGGGTGCGCGCGACGATATCGGGTCACAACTGGCCGACCTGCTGGCGATGATGGAACCGGGCACGCCGGAGGGAGAATCAACCAGGGCGCTGCCCGACAACGCGCTGGATTACGTGCTGGACGCTATCCGGCGCGGGACGTCGCCGCTTCACCCGGTCGGTGAGGGCAGCTCCGAACTGGACGATGCCACAATCGGTGACGTGATCCAAAGCCTGTTTGATCCGTCATTCCAGAGCGTGCTGGCCGCGCTGTCCGGTGAGGAGATCAACGAGGAAGCCATTGCCGAGCCGACCTACAGCACGTCGGACCAGGAAGGCACCCCCGACGTTGTCATCGGCCCGCAAGAAGGCGATCGGATCGCCGTGCACCAGATGGCCGCCGATGAAGACAGCCCGGCCTGGCTGGCGCGCTACGAAGCCGAGGGGATCGAGCCGCCGGAATCGCTGCCCGAAACACTGCCCGGCGAACCTGCGATCATTGACGAGCCGCCGGTCAAACGGGGCGACTCGTCCAGCTACCCGGCCACGCACGCCCTGCACGCCGTCACCGAGGTGGACGACGATACGTTTTCGCTGGACGACTTGCTGAGCCAGATCGAAGAACAGATACCTATCGCACGCTCGCAGCACCCGCGTCTGAAACCGCTGCCCTCCTGGGGTCAGGATGAACTCCCTGATCACCAGATGCACGCCATGTTCGACCATCTCGAAGGCACGTCGCCTTCCGGCACACCCGATCTGCCGTCCATGTCGTCTCTTGAACTGGCGGACATGCCCGAAGAGACACAACCGTCGCCCGCTATCTGGGATGAAGGTGAAGGCTTCCCGTCCGAAGAAGATATGATTGAGTACCTCACCCAGCCCGCGCCCACCCCGGAACCCCCCGCCCCACAGGGCAACATCCTGTCAGTCGATGACCTGTATGCCATGGCCGATCAGCCTGCCGACACCGACGAAGCCGAATACGTCGCCGAGCCGGAACTGGATATGGACTGGGTCGCCGATGCCCTGGCCGATCAGCCTGCCGATACTGGCGAACCGGAATACTTCTCCGAGCCGGAACCGGATATGGACCTGGTCGCGGATGCCCTGGCCGACCAGCCCGCCGATACCGGCGAACCGGAATACTTCTCCGAGCCGGAACCGGATATGGACTGGGTCGCCGACATGTTGGCCGACCAGCCCGCTGACACCGGCGAACCGGAATACTTCTCCGAGCCGGAACCGGATATGGACCGCGCCGCCGACGCTGTGGCCGATCAACCCGCCGATACCGGCGAACCCGAATACGTCGCCGAACCAGAGCCGGATATGGACGTCGCCGCCGTCCTGGCCGACCAGGTGGAGTTACTATCCGAACCCGGCCCGGATGAGAAGCACCTGATCCAGGTTCCGGTTAAAACCGCGGCCCGCATGTTGAGCGGGGACGTGTCCGGTGAGGAAGACGACCTGATCGCACATGCGGCGATACAGCTCACCCAGTTCTCGCTGGAAAGCTCCGCCCAGGCGACGCTGCTGTCACGCCCCGGCCAACTGCTCGCCCGCGCGGGCAATCTGCACGATGCCGAGATGAACGAGTTGTTCCAGATCGTAGATGACGCCTGGCAGGCCAACGAGACGCGCCCTCGGTCGATGGTCCGCTACATCCGGCTGGCGAAAGCCGGGCAGTTTTTGCTGTACACCACGCGCGTTGAAGGCGGTATGGTGCTCAGCATGGTGTTCAGCGCCTATACACCGCTGGGCATCATCCGGCGGCAGGCGCAGCGCTTGAGCGAATCATTGGACTTTGTGCCCGAAGACGAAGAGACTGCTGCCAGACCGGAAGCCGCCACACTGCCCAGCCGTCCCACCGAGCCAAAACCACCCAGAGATATGTACAAAGCGCTTGGTGAAACGCTGGACACCGGTGCACAGGAACAACTCGCCGCTGCCGCTCCACCTGTCGAAGAACCTGCCAACGTGCCGTATATCGGCTATGCCTGCCTGTGGCTGCCAGATGATGATCCGACCCTGGAGCTAACCGGCACGTTTGCCGATGACCTGCACACCTGGATTGAAGAGATCGCGGAGGAAAACGCCTGGGAAGTGGAACACCTGGACGTCCAGGCGGATTTTGTGCAGCTTGCGCTGCGCGTGCCAAGCGACACGCTGCCGGACAGCGCCGTCGCCCACCTGATGACCGAAACAACCCAGCGCTGCCAGACCAGCTATCCCGACGTGGTACGCAAACGCGCGGACCTGTGGGCCAGCGGGTACTATGTCACCACGCCGCCCCGCGCGCTGACCGAACGCGAGATCGCGAGCTTTATCACCTTCCAGCGCCAGTCACAGGCGGATAACTGACGGCAAACCGCCCGCCGCCTAGTCGGCAAGCGGCAGGCTGCTGCACGCCCCTTCAACCTGGAGCCACTGCGTATTGTTGACCGCCCAGACCTGCTGGGCGTTGGTGCGCTGGACCTTGTACCAGCTTGTATCGCCGTTGCGCCCGATAACCGTCACCGTTTCGCCCACGTCAAACTGGCCGAGCTTGGTTGCTCCGGTGCCGGGACCGGCGCGGTAATTCAACTGGGATACCAGCACGCGCCCGCTGCATACCCCTGTGTCACCGTCCGGTGATCCGCTCGCCGTGCCGGACACTTCCAGCAGCAGCGCGGCGGGCAAACCGGCGCTCGCCCCATTAAAGCCAACTACTTCCAGGCTGAACGTGCCTTCGCGGTCGGGCTGCCAGCTTAAGATTGCCTGCGTCGGGCCGGACTGGCCGGGCGGCATGGCCTTGGTCCCGGCGACGCGCCCGCCCACGTTCAACACAAAGCTGGTCGCCGTCGAATTGGTTTCGACGGTGATGTCAACCCGCTGGTTGACCGGGACCTGCTGGCCGCTCTGGGGCGACAGGATGTGCACGGTCGGCACCCCGCCAGAACCGCCGCCCCCGCTATCGTCGGGCGTGGCGTCCTGATCTTCGTCTTCACCCCAGCTCAACGTGCAGGCCAGCAGCGAACCGACCAGCATCAACAAAACCAGGCTCAGTGCAGCGCGGGCGCGGGTTGGATTGGTCATGGATCACACTCGTCCGGTCATCAAAAGGCAGGCGGGGACTTGCTCGCCCCCGCTGCCGTCCTCGAATACTGTACCAGGTTACGAATCCTGCCGTCCGCCGGATTCGTCGGTCGTGTTGTCTTCAGCCTCGCCGGTCACGGTGATATCCAGGTACGCCTGGTTGTTCGCCTCGTCACTCTCGGTGACCACATTATTCACGTCTACCGTCACCAGCAGGCGCTTGATGCCGGGACTGTCGAAGACCACTTCCAGCCCGCCGGACGGAATCTGCACCGATTGGTTGGGATCGAGCGACGCGACCAGGCCCAGGTCTTTGATCTCGCCGGTCGGCAGCGCAATCCCCACATTAAACTGGCCGGATGGCTGCCCGCCGACGTTGATCACACGGATTGTATAGATCGCCGTGGTCGTCCCGTCGTCGCCCAGATCAATCGCCAGCGGCCCTTCGAGCGCGCTCAAACGCAGGTCGGGCAGGGTGGGCGTCGGCGTTTCGCCGGGTTCGGTCGGCGGCGGGGTATCGCTGGGGATGGGCGTCGGTGATGGCGGGACATCCACCGGGCGTACGGCGCTGCAATCGCCAAGCTGGGTTGTGTAGGATTCCTTGATCCAGCCCGCCTGTCCGCCCCAACTCACCTGCCACCAGCGGCCATCGGACCGGTCGGCATAGCCAGTGATCGGCGGTTCCTGTCCGGCGGCAAATGTCAGGATTTTGTCGTATTCGGTGCCCGGCCCGGTGCGGAAATTCAACCCTACGTTCACACGGGCGCGGCACAGCGGGTTGTACTGGGTGGGCGTGGGCGGCAGCGCAGTAAACGGCGTGCCAGAACCGCCCTCCCCGGCGTCCAGTTCATCCACCACGTTAACCGTGCGCAGGGCAGGCTGCCCGGCAATGTTGTTGCTGTAGGCCGTTACGGACAGGACAACTGATCCGGGATTCTCGGCCTTGTAGTCCAGCAAAACTTCGAGCGCGTTCGGGCTGATTTCTTCGGCGGGCACCTGGCTGTCAACCACCAGGTTATTGGCGCGCAGTTCGATCAGGGTGATGCCTGACGCACCGGTAGCCCTGGCCCGGACCGACACGTTCTGCCCGGGGGCAACCGAGGCGCCCTCGGCAGGCTCGATAATCTCGACGATCGGGCGCTGGGCGCTGGGCGTTGGCGTAGTATCCTCGCCGCTTTTTCGTTCGAGGTTGCAGGCCAGCGCGGCCAGGATCACTACAGCGACCACCAGCATAAGGCGTGAAAGAGACGTTCGGCTGTGCATAATCGCGTGCTCCTGAATCGCTCGGATGCGATGGTATGTCAAAAGAAAACGGTTGGTTCTATTTGCATTGTAGTGCAAGTTGGGGCGCACGCAAAACGCCCGTGTAGGCAGCATACAACAAACCCCCAAAGAGAGGGGGCATTGTAAGCTGATCCAGGCAATTAGGTTTTTAATGATTAGCTGGCAGAGATCGAGCTTTTGATCGTGCTTGGCAAACAAGACACAGCATGCTCACCTGGAAGTATTGGTAACCGCTGATCACCAACTGCAAAAAGCTGTTTGCGTAGCCAGGCTGATTGGAGGCTAATCGATGGGTTCTTTGTAGACGTAGAAGCGTCCCATATCATCGCCTTTGGCGATGCAGGTCGCAATATCGACTTTGAATTCATGCCCACCGGATACCCAGCGCAGGCCCTCTTGAAGCAGGCCCTGGCCGACAAAACACACCGGGCGATCGGATTTGCGGTTCCAGCACATGACGCAGCGCTCCATCGTGTAGATGTACTTGTCTTCCTCTTCGTACACGTTGGAAATCTGGTCTGAGAACTGGGTGAAAATGTTCGCCATAGCCGGAAGCCCGATCTTGAGCTTGGCGGACAGCGGCAGCACTTTGAAGGCCAGATCGCCTACCCCCGCCAGCGCACCAAACCCGCGCAAAGCGTCGGCAAACGTCGCGCGTCCGGCTCGTAATGCCAGACCACGGCCACCACGCGGTCCGTACATATCCTCTAGGGCAACGCAGATCGCGGTGAAGTAGGCAAAATCGAATTCTTTGTCCAGATTGTCGGGAGGGTAGTTGTTGATCAGTTCCGACAAGCCCGCCAGGTTCAGGATCGCGTTCAGGCCGTTTTTGCCCATCACCTCTTCAAGGGCATCAAGTGTGATGCGGGCGAACTTGTTTGGATAATTAAAACCACTTTTTTCCGGTGGCATTGTAGCTGATCCTCCAATCGGTTACGATGGTGCTTGACCGTCTCCTGGCTCACACATGTGAGAGGGCGTGCCGCACCACAGAAGGAACGGCGACCCACTAGCACCAGTATACGCCAAAAGTTTTATTGTGCCATCTTTTCAGGCGTGCAGGCTGCGCAGGCCTGTAAGCACCACGTACTATGCGCTGTTTATCCCAACTTGTCAAGTCGATGTGCCGGGTATGCGCAGAACGTTATTAGGCTGTACCGGACAGCTACCATTGATTATAAATAAAATCAGCCGTTTGGCGAGTGATATCATCCCATGTTGCTGAAT
Source organism: Anaerolineae bacterium (assembly GCA_016926875.1). Classification (GTDB taxonomy): domain Bacteria; phylum Chloroflexota; class Anaerolineae; order Aggregatilineales; family Aggregatilineaceae; genus JAFGNU01. Next base: position 22,865 of record JAFGNU010000051.1, read on the forward strand.
GATGCGTATTTGGTCGCCGGGCTGTCGCAAGAATCGATTTTGTATTAAGCTAAGGTGAAGTTGTGCCTACTCGGATCGCTATACCAGGCAGATCACGGTCACGTTATGTATATTCGCACTTACCGCCCCGAAGATGATGGTGCGCTGATGGCGCTTGAACGCCTGTGCCCGCGCGGGCTGCCGGAACCGTTCGTACACTACCGGCGGCGCTTCATTGACCGGGCGGCGCTGTTCCCCGATCACCAGTTGTTGGTGGCCGAGCAGGAAGATGTGATCGTTGGCGTGGTGGCCGTGTGCGTCAAGCGCACACAGATCGGCGGGCAGCCGGTTTCGCTTGGCTATGTATTTGACCTGCGCACCGATCCTACCGTGCGACGGCAGGGCATCGGGCAGGCGCTGCTCCAGGCGGCGGACGATTACCTGATCGGGCGCGGCATTGATGGCGCTTACGGGCACATCGTCACGACTAATATCCCCTCGCTGAACCTCTTCGCCAAGCATGGTTACCGGCGCGTACGCCAGGTTATGATGCTGATCTACCAGCCCCATCCCGCCGTGGATATACCAGTCTGGATGCCGCGCCACGTGACCGATCACACCGCCGGGCATGATGTCGTGCGGGCGGTACACAGCACGCGCGATATGTTTGTGCCGGACGTGGCCGAGCGCGTCAAGGATTTTGGCTTCGAGCGCTGGACGTTAGACCTGGGCGACGCACGGTTTGCCGGGATGAGCGTGTTTGATCAGAGCTACGTTTTCCAGCAGTGGCCCGCGCACCTGCCCTTCCCCACCGAAGCAGCCATGCAGCAGCACGCCAATAAGAGCCTGCGCCTGTTTGATGAAGTCGGCATTCACAGCGCACCCCTGCTGCGCGCCATCTTCGACACCCTGCGCGACCAGGCAGTGACCGACCCCGTGAGCAAACTCACGCTGCTGATCGACCGCATGGATCGCATCCCTGTGTTTTTCTTCGCGGAAGCCAGCAGCCAGCTTGACTACTGGATGGTGTTCAAGTCGTTGAAGCCCGACTGGACGCCCGAATGGCAGGACCTCCCGATGTACGTCGATGCGCGGGAATTGTAGCAGGTGCTACGCACGTGTCCTCACCGCCGCCTCTTCCGGCAGGCGCCCCTGCATACTCCACGGGCCGGTCCAGGTGATTTCCACCTGCGCCAGCCGCCCGCGCCAGTCCTGTGAATCATCTTCGAAGAAAACCAGCTTGTTCTGCGGTGTGCGCCCGCGCCACTTGCCCTTGTGCTGATCCTCGACCAGCACCTCGACCGTTTGCCCCAGGCAGCGCCGGTTGATCTCGGCAACGACCTGCGCCTGTAACGTTTCCAGCGCGGCGTGGCGGTGTTTTTTCTCGTCGGGCGGCACGTCGTCGGGCATGGTCCGCGCGCTGAGCGTCTTCGGGCGCGGGCTGTAGCGCGCCAGGTGCACCTTGTCCAGCTTGAGATCGGCCAGCAGGTCATAAGTATCTTGAAACTGGTCGGCGGTTTCGCCGGGAAAGCCGACGATAATATCACAGTGAATGCTCACGTCCGGGATGCGCGCGCGGATGTTCTGCACCAGCTCGCGGTACTGGGCGACGGTGTAGCCGCGTTTCATGCTGCGCAGCACTTCGTCGTTACCCGCCTGGACCGGCACCTCAATATGCGGCATGACGCGCGGCAGTTCCGCGACCGTGTCGAGCAGTTCGGGCGTCATCCAGTTCGGATGGCTGGTCAAAAAGCGGATGCGGGCGATGTTCTCCTCTTCCGCGATGGCGTGCACGATCCGCAGCAGACCCGCCAGCGTTGGCCCGCCGGGCATGTCCTTGCCGTAGCGATCCACGATCTGGCCCAGCAGCGTGATCTCGCGCACGCCCTGCCGTCCCAGGCTGCGCACGTGTTCCACGATCTCCCCGACCGGGCGCGAGTGTTCGACGCCGCGCCGGAACGGGATGATACAGTAGGCGCAGGCGTGCGAGCAGCCGTAAACCACCGGCACATGCGCGCTGATCAACGTCCCGCGCTCGTGGGCGGGCAGGACAATCGCGCCTGGGTCCAGGCTGTCTTGCAGGTCGTCACGGGCAGCACGGGCGGCGGCCTCGTGATCGCGGGTGTCACGCTCAAGCGCGCGGTTGCGCAAAAAGTCCACCATCGGCTGAGGATCGGACGGCGGCAGGAAGACATCCACCTGCGGCAGTTTTTCACGCAGGCGCAGCGGGTCGCGCACGCCCACCAGGCAGCCCATCAAGCCAATGATCGTGTCCGGCTGCGCGGCTTTGACGTGCGCCAGTTCGTTCAGGCGCCCGTAGGCCTTGTTTTCGGCGGACTGGCGGACCACGCAGGTATTGACGACCAGGATATCGGCCTCGTCCGGGTCGGCGGCGGCCTGGTGGCCCAGGCGTTCGAGTTCAGATGCCAGCCGCTGCGTATCGGCCACGTTCATCTGACAGCCTATGGTCCAGATGTGATAGCGCATTGATTCCTCGTTGGTGATCTGGCCCGCTATTCCAGCGATTGCACGCGGCGGCGGCGGTTGTGACTGACCAGGTCGATGATCTTGCTGTGCTGTGCAAAGATCACCAGCGTATCCCCGGCCCGGACCACTTCGCCGGTGGGGGGATGAACCTGCATATTGTGATCGCTGCCGTGCAGCACAATGTCCATGTTATGCTCGTCTTGCAGCATCCCGATGGTTTTTCCGTCCATGAACGACCCCGGCTTGACCGTCAGGCGGATCATGCTGTAATCCACGTCGTTGACGGTCAGCGTCTGGGTGATCTCAATGCCCAGCGCGTACCCGGCGAACGACGGCGCGGCCAGGTTCGTCGCGCTGAGCACTGCTTCCACGTTCAGAAAGCGGCGAATCTGCTCGACGAACTGGTCCTCCCACATACGTACCACGATGCGAATATCCGGGTTCAGGTCGCGGGCGCGCATGGTGACTTCCAGGTTCATATAGTCGTTTGAGGTGCAGACGATCAACGCCTGGGCGTGCCGGATTCCGGCGGATTCAATCGTGCTCAACAGGCGGCCATCACCGACCACCAGCGGCACGCCAAGCTGCTTCAGTTCTTTGCTCTTGTCGGGTGGGGCCTCCTGGTCAATGGCGACGATCTCCACGCCCATCTGTACCAGCGCACGGATCACGCGCCGTCCCAGGTGGCCGACGCCCAGCACGATCACATGGTTGCGATAGGTGGATGCCACCGCTACCTCCCAGGTATTATGGCGTTCGTTCGGGTTAAAAAACAGTTGGATAAAATCAAACACGCCCCGCCCCGCGATATAGGCCCCCACGAGCGGCATCAGGTACCAGAAAAAGACAAGCTGCGGTTCGAGCGGCATGTCGTTTGGCGCGGCGAAGATCATCAGCGCTGCCATCAGGTACGGCAGGTCCATATACGGCAGGCGTTCGTGTCCTGCCTGCACCAGCAGTTCGCCATACAGCCAGCCTCCGGCAAAAACCGCCACCAGGAAAACCAGGATCGGCTGCCGGAACTCGCGCCAGATGACGCGCGCGTCACGATACAACGCGCGTACCAGCCGCCAGCCATAACCGACCCGCTGCCGGGCCGTTGGGACCAAAAGACGAGGTCGCTGCACAGGTAGTTGCCCCGGTCGATAGTGTGTAATCACATGCAAGAAAGTGTAGCGGATTTGAAAAAAATGTCCAC
>JAFGNU010000052.1 GCA_016926875.1 Anaerolineae bacterium
GGGAAGTTTGTGCTGACGGCGGGATTGGGCGAGATGGGCGGCGCACAGCCGCTCGCCGTGACGATGAACAAAGGCGTCGCGCTGATCGTGGAAATCGACCCGCACATGGCACAACGCCGCCTGCGTATGCGCTATGTTGACGCAGTCGTGACCGATCTGGAAGAGGCGCTTGAACGCGTGATGACTGCCAAAACAGACGGTGAACCGCTCTCGGTTGGGTTGATCGGCAATGCGGCGGATGTGTTTTCACGACTGGTGGCGATGGATATTGTGCCCGATGTTGTCACCGATCAGACCCCTGCCCACGATGCGCTGTCCTACCTGCCGCACGGTATGACGTTTGAAGAAGCGCTTGAACTGCGGGACAACGACCCGCAAACGTACACCCGTCGCGCGTACCAGACGATGGCCGTGCACTGCCAGGCGATGCTCGACTTCCAGGCACACGGCGCGGTGGTGTTCGATTACGGTAATAACCTGCGCCAGCGCGCCTTTGACGAGGGCGTGAAAAACGCGTTTGACTATCCGGGGTTTGTCCCGGCCTATATCCGCCCGCTGTTCTGCGAGGGCAAGGGACCGTTCCGCTGGGTGGCACTTTCCGGCGATCCGGATGATATTTACCGGACCGATCAGGCAGTTCTCGAACTGTTCCCCGAAGATGAGCATCTGGTGCGCTGGATCAGGCTGGCGCAGCGCGACGTCGAATTTCAAGGGCTGCCCGCGCGGATCTGCTGGCTGGGATATGGCGAGCGGGCCAAAGCTGGACTGGCGTTTAATCAATTGGTAGCATCCGGCGAAGTCAAAGCGCCAATTGTGATTGGGCGCGATCACCTGGATGCCGGATCGGTTGCGTCGCCCAACCGCGAGACGGAAGGGATGCGCGATGGCACGGACGCCGTATCCGACTGGGCGATCCTTAACGCGCTGATCAATGCTGTGGGCGGCGCAACGTGGGTCAGTTTCCATCATGGCGGCGGAGTCGGGATTGGCTACAGCCAACACGCCGGACAGGTTATCGTGGCCGACGGCACACCCGAAGCCGCGCGGCGCCTGGAACGCGTGCTGACCACCGATCCAGGGCTGGGGATTGCCCGACACGCCGACGCGGGGTATCCAGAGGCGATTGCGGCTGCCAAGCGACACGGGCTGAATATCCCCATGCTGCGTTAGCCCGCCGCGCGTGGGGTGAGTTGTGTAGAATAGCGCTTGGACTGAACATGCGGATGAGCTATACTTGGCATGGTTCTATCGCCGCGAGAGAGGCAGCATGGTAAGAGAATATCGTAGCGAAACGCTGGAACGAACGCTCCGGACACTGCACACTGCTGTTCCCGGCATTATAGCCTCAGTGATCGTGAACATCGACGGCCTGTTGGTATCTTCCTATCCGCCGGGCAATGATGAGAATCCACACGAGAATCCTACCAGCACGCCCCAGGTAGCCGCGATGGCAGCGACATTGATCGGTCTGGCAGAGCGCACATTGGGACGCCTAGCCCAGGGTGACCTGGAACGGCTGTTAATGGAAGGCGAAGAGGGTGTGATGTTGGTTTATCCGGCGGGCCGGGCGGCGCTGGCAATACTCGTTCGGAAAGATGCCAAGCTGGGGATGGTGCTCTACGCGGCATCGCGCGCTCGCAATGATGTCGTCAAGGTATTAGGTGGATAGAGAACGCTTGCTGCATCACAGGCGCCGGTGATTTTCTGGCAAACAAAACAACCAAGCGCAGTACAGAAGCGCGGCTGGCGATTCAGTCGCGCTTCTGATCGTCTTCGGGCGGTTGGGGCGAAGTGTCAGCTTTTTTCTGTTCCGGCTTTTTGTCCTGTAGCGGTGGCAGCGGGCCTGTTGGCTTGGATGGCCGGGTGCGCTCAATAGCATCCTGGACCGTAATCGTTTCATTCGCAGGGCCAGGGGGGGCAGCAGGCGGCACCTTGGCTTTTTCTGGTGTGGCCGGGGCTGCCGGTTCGCCGGGCTTTTTATCTTCGGCAGCGGCTGGTGTAGGGATGGACGGTGCCTCGGCCTTTTTGTCTTCGGTGGTTTGTTCGGCAGCAGGCGTTTCGATTGGTTTCTCTTCGACCGGGGCCGCTTTCGGCGCTTCAGCCGGTTTCGGTTCGGCAGCGGGAGGTTTAGCCTCTGGCGCTTCGACTGGGGCCGCTGGCTTTTCTGCTTTTTCGTCGGGTGACTTGGCTTCTGCTGGCGCGGCTTCTGCCGGTTTGGGCGCTACGGCTGGTTTTTCGGATGGCCGGAAGTAGATTTTGATCACCATCTGGCCCAGGCGCAGTTCGTCGCCGTCGTGCAGGCGATAGGGCCGGTGAGCGCTGAGGCGCTGCCCGTTTAAGAACGTGCCGTTGCTGCTCCCCAGGTCCCAGATATCGAGCGTTTGCTCTTCACCGTGCCGGATGGCAGCGTGCCTGCGGCTGACCCCCATGCGGTACCCGGCGAAAGGCGTCAGGTCAATATCCGGCATAGCGCCGGTGGCGGGATCGCGCCGCCCAAAAATAGTTTCGGGCTTGGGCTGGAACAGGATAGGTTCCGGGCTGCCTTCGATTTCCAGGCGCAGCGAAGTGCTCTCTTCAAACCGGGCGGTACCCTGGACCTTTACATCGGTTAGCACACTCGCGGCAATACCAGTTTGTGATTTTTCTTCCTCAGACGAGTCCAGGGCTTTGGTATCCGCAGGCAACTGACCGATTAAACTGGCCCCGCAATTCTCACAAAACACAATGCCTGCCCGGTTAAAATGCCCGCAGTTTGGACACTCTTGCATTCAGCACCCCCTACCGTGGCATACCGAGTAAGTTGTTAGAATACATTCACAATTTGTCCCCAGCGCTAGACGTCAGGTTTATTGTTGCTTTTCAGCACAAGCGCTAAAGCCTGATCACGATATCAAACCCGTGCTATGTGGCTGCGATCTTGCTTGTGCATCCGGCATGAGTATACACACGGAGACACCAACGCGCCACGATTTGACTTGACCAGGACACAGCAACCTTTTGATTATCTTAAGCTACATTGGCCAGAAATGCCAGCCCTCAGCCGGACCGCAGGGGTTGGTTTTGCGTGGTGTAAATAGTACAATCGATAGCAAAGGCATGTACTTTCGAAAAGGATTTTTGAACTTTATAGGTTTTAGAAAGTACAATTAATGAAACATTGTGGAGAACCATATGCCCGATCCTGAACTGACTCCTTCCGATGGCGAGTTGATAAGCCGCTTGCAGCAGGCTGAGCTAGAAGCGCTGGGACTGTTATTCGAGCGTTATCGCACCCGTGTCTACCGGACGGCACTGGCCATTGTCCGCGATCCGGCTGTCGCAGAGGATATTCTACAGGACTGTTTCCTGAAGGTCTATGCTAATGCGCACCGGATCGATACCAGCCGCCCGCTGGTGCCCTGGTTGTATCGGGTAACGGTGAACCTGAGCTATACTTGGCTGTCACGCGGGCAGGCGCGGCGCACCTCGCTTGACAACGTGATCGACCGGCTGACCAGTCCGATGCGGCAGGCTCCCGACCGTGTAGCCGAACAGGTCGAAATGCGCCATTCGGTACGTCAGGCAATCGGCGCACTGAGCATTGATCAACGTGTGACAGTTGTGTTGTATTACCTCAATGGGTTGAGCATTCAGGATATCGCTGAGATTCTTGATCTGCCAGTCGGAACAGTGAAATCACGGCTGTATTACGCTCGTGAGAACTTACGCAGCAAGTTGGGACCCAATATGGTCTGGCTGCCTGAGGTAGCGCATGGATATATCTAACTGGATCAACACTGTTGCGGCGTTGTTTCGGTCGCCGCCTGTCGAGCTGGACTACCTGCTGGACGATTGGATCAGAGCGGCTTTGATGGAAGATGCCGCCTGTTACCCGTCGCGCGGCGCCTGGGAACGGCTGCGGAAAGCGATCACCGAACGAAGCTTAGCCACGCGCGGCGGGATGTGGATATTGAATGAGCCGCTCCACGAACCGCCGGACCCGCTGCCAACTTCCTTAAGCGGGCAGGAATTCGAGCGCGCTATGCGGTTATACGAAGAAACCCGCAGCCACGTTAGCCGCCAGTCCGGCGCGGCGGTGTGGATCAGCCTGGCGCCATCGTTTCCGGCCCTGGTTAACCTATAGCCGCAGAGATCAGCCATTCTGAAGGGGGGAGCGCCTGGGTACTGCTCCTCATTGTTTTTTCCTCGCCGCGTTTTTCGAGCATCGCCTCCATGCTATAATCGAGGGCGCTTACGTACTCCTGTTATCAAGCGAAAAACGCGAGGTTTGCCTGTGACTCAAAAACAAGAAGAGACAAACGGCGAGTTTGCCGTTGCCCGTTTTATCGACCATACGCTGCTAAAGCCTGAAGCCAGCCGGGAACAGGTTGTCCGGTTATGTGATGAGGCGCGCCGGTATCATTTTGCATCGGTATGTGTCAATCCGGCCTACGTGGAGTTGTGCGCCGGGCTGCTCAGGGATGCGGGTGATGTGGCCGTGTGTACCGTCGTCGGATTCCCGCTGGGTGCGACGCTGCCGGAAGTGAAGGCTTATGAAACCGAACAGGCCATTAAGCACGGTGCAACCGAGATCGACATGGTGCAAAATATCGGGGCGTTGAAGTCCGGCGATCATGACCTGGTGCGGCGTGATATGGCTGCCGTCATCGAGACGGCGCATGCGCGCGGCGTCATCTGCAAAGTCATCCTTGAAACAGCGTTGCTTACCGACGAGGAAAAAACTATCGCCTGCCAGATCGCCGGGGAGATCGGCGCCGATTTTGTCAAGACGTCAACCGGCTTTGGTCCGGGGGGGGCGACTGTGGAAGATGTGGCACTGATGCGCCGTGTCGTCGGGCCGGAGATGGGCGTAAAGGCTGCGGGTGGCATCCGCACCTATGCCGACCTGCAACAGATGATCGAAGCAGGCGCAACGCGCATTGGGGCGAGCGCGGGCGTGCGGCTGGTTGAAGAAGCGCGCGAGGGCGCTGCAACATCACCGGACGCAACCGATTCGTACTGATGTTGTTAACCTGTGAGGGGGACGGACTGTGGACGGATTTGATCAACCGGCGCCGGAGAGGCATCCCCTGCTTGAACGCTTCAAATATGCGATCTTTGTGGTGATCGCTGCGGCGATAGCGCTTGGTGTAGCGGTACTGCTGTGGCGGCGATCAGAACCAACAACTATTACCGTTATTCCTCCTGCGCCCACCGCTATCCCGGAACCGACGCTTCCGCCGTCTGTCACGCCAACACCGGGACCGTACATGGTCTATGTAACGGGCGCGGTTGTCCAACCGGAAGTGATTGTAACGCTAGAGTACGGCAGCCGTGTGCTGCACGCCATCCAGGCAGCAGGCGGGGCGGCTGATAACGCCGACCTGGAGCGCGTTAACCTGGCCCAGGTGCTCCAGGATGGGGACCAGGTGCATGTGCCCGCGCGTGAACCGGACGGCGAAAACCCGGCACCCGGCGTCACCGTACCGCAGATTGTTACGGCCACGCCCGGCGCTTGCACGGTGTATGTGGTGGGCGAAGTATTGCAGCCTGAGACGATGATCACGCTGCCCTGCTTGAGCCGGGTGCAAGATGCTATCGACCAGGCGGGAGGTGCAACCGGCAGCGCCGACCTGTCCCGCGTGAATCTCGGCCAGATACTAAACGACGGCGATCTGGTGTATGTGCCGCCGCTGGTAGGCGAAGGAATAAAAACACCCACGCCGAATCACCTGCTGTTGATACATATCAACTACGCCGTGAAAGAAGAATTGGAAGCACTGCCGGGCATTGGCCCTTCGCTGGCGCAGGCGATCATCGACTACCGGACGGAGCATGGGCCGTTTACCAGCCTGGAAGAACTGGATAACATACCGGGCATTGGTGCAGCGAAGATAAACGCTTTGCGCGATCAGGTAATAGTTGATTGATCTGCCACCAGGGAAGCGTCAGGCTATGGGCTGAGCACCTGCGCTGTAAGAACGTCTTGCCAGCGCCCACCGACGCCGGGTAAGCGCGCATTGGTGAGGATGCGCTGCGGCGCTTGATCGATGGTCAGCGGCACCAACCACAGCTCGCTGGTAGCCTTATCTTGCGGCTGCCGGATCACAAAAAGATGCTCGGCACCGGCCCAGAATACCGCTTTTTCCACCGCGCCATCCGGCAGTTTGATCGGGCGCAGAACCCCTTCCCGCAGCGCATACAGGCACAGCCCCTCGCCTTCTGGCGAACCGGGGATGGTGTAGGCTGCCCACGCACCGTTGGGTGACCAGTCCAGCACGGACGGCCAGGGGATTTGATGGGAGATCGGTTCGCGGGTGCCCTCGTTTACATTCAGAGCAACCAGTTGATTCTGGTAAACGGCCAGGGCAGTTCCTTGCGAATTGACGGGCCAGGCAAGCTGCTCGCCCTGAGCAAATGAGCTGTCGCGCATCTGTTCGATGTGGTGGGCTTCGATGTCCACGCGGTATAGAGTGGGCTGGTTAACGGCTGTTTTGACGTTGAGGTCCCACGCCAGGATCACGGAATTGCCATCTGCCCAGGCTGCCGGGGCCAGCAGCGTTTCGCCAGGGGCCGGGTTGCGGACTAACTCGGCGCGGTAGCCGGTTTCGGGCATGACACGCCAGATGCTCTGCCGGGTAGGGCTTCCTATGTCCGGCAGGGGATCGGCAATGGCATATGCGATCTGATCGCCTTCCGCCGACCAGACTGGCGCGCCCCATGCGCCTTCTTCGGCGGGCACGAGTATGCGCGTGGTCCCGGATGTGATATCAAGCAGGGCCAGCCGCCCGGCGCCATCGGTATAGGCCAGCGATTGGCTGTCCGGCGACCAAGCCCAACCTGCCGATCCGGCCAGGGTAGACTGGATGTGTGCGCCCGCAGTCCGCGTTTCGATCACATGCAATATTTGACCCTGTTGCAGACTCAGCCACTGCCCATCGGGCGAGAACTTCAGGTTAAGGGGGTGCGTCAGGTGATCCAGGTGTGCAACCACCTGCCGCGTATTGTCAGACAGCCGCAAGATGACCAGCCCGTCGCTGGTGGCTGCTGCAACGACTGCCGGTGGGCCATCGTATGTCCGGACAAGCTCCAGGTTGTTCATCATGGCAGCGCTGTCGGATGGGATCAGCAGCACAAAGCCCAGGATCAGCAAGGCCAGCAGCACAATATAGGATAAACCGGGAAAGAACCGCTGAATCCGGGCCATCAATCTGACCCGTGCGGGGGGATTACGCCATTCAACCGCGATAGGGTCAAAACGCAGTGGTGAGTTTGGGGTGGCTTTGTTCAGCGCACGGTGCAGATCGGCTTTGATCTGCTGGCCCAGGACCTGGAACTCGGCTGTTCGACGGCGACAGAAGACGCACTCCTGGAGATGCTGCCGGATGTCCTCTGCTTCTTCCGGCGGCAACTGTCCCAGAATATATCGTTCCAGGGTGTCGTCGTCGTAATGTGACGGGTTTAGCGGATGGTTTCCGTGGCTAACCATCTCAGTTTTTCGTCTCCCAATTGGTCCCGCAGCTTCTCAATTCCCAGGCGCAAACGCGAACGCGCGGTATTGAGAGAGCAGCCCATGATTTCGCCCATCTCCTTATACGTACAATCGGCGTAAAAACGCAACACGATTGCTTCGCGGAGTTTGGGGCTGAGCTGGTCGAGGGCGATCATCAGGTTGTGTTCAACTTCGCGGCGCATGCAGTGCGCTTCGGGGCCGGGTGAATGATCGCGGAGCTGGTTGCCTACGCCCAACCATTGGGTCAGGGGGATACTGGGAAGCACCTTGCGGCGCCGTTTATCGCGTGCCCGGCTGACGGTGATGGTGTGCAGCCAGGTGCTAAAGCTGCTCAATTCAGGTTTATACCGGTAAATATTGATCAGCGCGTACGTCAGGGCATCCTGTGCGACCTCTTCGGCATCGGCAGCATCGCCCAGCAGGCCAAGCGCCAGCCGGTAGGTACGTAGCTGGTACATGTCGAACAGTTGCCGCGCAGCGCGCTTATCGCCAGCCTGCGCCTGGCGAATGAGCGGAGCATCATCCATAAGGTTACTCGTTTTCCGTGCGTATAACTCTAGTCACCCTAATACTGTTATACGCGGTTTCAATGGGTTTTATCCACCTGGATTGTACAAGAATTTCAGGATAACTTCTAGCGCACAAGCTGGTAGGCGGCGAGCATCGTTGCGGCGCAGCACGCCAGCATCATGATACCAACCAGCCCGCATAAAAACATATTTTTGCTCAACCGCAGCGCCGATGTTACGATCCCCCAACTGCCCAGCAGCAGCACCCCGCCCACTCCAAGACACAGCGTTTGCCCAACGGTCAGCCCCCAGGGTAGCACCTCGCCCAGGTCCATTTGTCAGCCGAACCTCCTAACTCGCGCGGTGAACCACCTGCCCGCGCTTGATGACGGTGTGCGCCATATTAGAGCCAAAGCGGTAGCTCAAGTGCTGGTACGTGGGCACATTCCAGATCACCAGATCACCCTGCTTGCCCGGTTCCAGGCTGCCGACCCGGTCGCCACGATCAATGGCGAAGGCAGCGTTGATCGTGGCTGCCGCCAGGGCTTGCGCCGGAGTCAGGTGCATATAGCGAGTCGCCAGCGCCATCACAAACTGCATGTTTTCGTTCCAGCCGGTGCCAGGGTTGCAGTCGGTGGCGACGGCCAGCGCTGCGCCCGCTTCCAGGAATTTGTGCGCGGGGGTGTAGTCAGCGTGTCCCAGGCCAAACGGGGTTGGGGGCAGCGCGACAGCGATAGTGTCTGACCGTCCAAGCGCCTGAATATCTTCGTCCGGCGTCACAACCACATGATCGGCGGATACAGCACCCAATTCGGCGGCCAGCCGCGCCCCGCCCAATGATTCGAACTCGTCCACATGTATCTTGAGCGCCAGTCCCAGCGCCTTAGCCGCTTCCAGGATGCGCCGCGTCTGATCCAGGTTAAAAGCGCCCACCTCACAAAAAACGTCGCAGAACAGCGTGTCCGGCCAGTGATCGGCGCGCCAGCCGGCAACAGCAGGCAGCATCTCGTTGATCACGACGTCCACATATCCGCCGGGATCATCCGCGTATTCGGGCGGGATAGCATGGGCGCCCAGGAAAGTTGGCACCAGATCGACCGGGTGCTCCATATCCAGCAGCGCGATCGTGCTCAGCATGGTGATCTCGGTGGCTGTTTCCAGGCCATAGCCGGTTTTGCACTCTACGGTGGTGGAGCCGTGCGCCAGCATCACATCCAGGCGCTGCTTGGCCTGTTCCACCAGCGTATTGAGATCGGCAGCGCGGGTGTGTTTCACAGTACGATTGATCCCGCCGCCTGCTGCCATGATTTGCTGGTAGGTGGTGCCGGCAATGCGCTGTTCGAATTCGTCCGCGCGGTCGCCTGCCCAGATCAGGTGCGTGTGCGGATCGACCAGCCCCGGCGTGACGAGTTCATCCCCGGCATCGATGATGATGGCGCCGGTATAGGCTGCTCGCAGTTCATCGTCAGGGCCGGTGGCAATGATCGTGCCATCATGGATCGCCACCGCTGCGCCATCCAGCAGTCCCAGATCGCCCAGGTCGTGCCCGCGCTGCGGCCCGCCGTTGTGAGCAGGCACACAGCAAAGCTGGCCGATGTTGTGAATTAGCAGGTCAATTTGTTCGCTCATGCGTCACAGTGTAGCACAGCCGCCGCAGCAGGCATAGTATTCTGCCCGGCGAGATGGTACGATAGGCGTCGTTGGTTTTTACGCTGGCAGAGGTTTAGATGCAGATCGATATTCTCACCCTGTTTCCAAGCATGTTCGACGGCCCCTTGACTGAAAGTATGCTCAAACGCGCCCAGGAAAAAGGACTGCTCACCGTGCGGCTGCATGATATACGCGATCACGCAACTGACAAGCATCGCACGGTAGACGACACGCCTTACGGCGGCGGGGGCGGCATGGTGATGATGCCGGAGCCGTTGGTTGCAGCGGTTGAAGGTGTGCGGGGCGCGGATGAAACGGCGCCGGTGATTTTGCTTACACCGCAAGGCCGGGTATTTACGCAGCAAGTTGCGCGCGAACTCGCCGCGCATCCCCGCCTGATCCTGGTGTGTGGCCGTTACGAAGGCGTGGATGAGCGTGTGCGCCAGGCTGTGATCACCGATGAAATCAGCATTGGCGATTTTGTGCTGACAGGTGGTGAACTGGCCGCAATGGTGATCGTGGATGCAGTCGCGCGGCTGATTCCGGGCATGCTTGGCGCACGGTGGGGCGCGGAAGAGGACTCGCACGCGATGGGGTTGATCGAGTATCCACACTACACGCGCCCGCCGGTTTTCCGTGAGATGGCCGTGCCGGACGTGCTGCTGAGCGGCGATCATGGCGCGGTGGAAGCCTGGCGGCGGCGTGAAGCGATCCGCCGGACCTGGCAGCGCCGCCCCGATATGCTGCTGTCTGTCGAGCTGGGTGGAGCCGAACGCTGGTTCCTGGCAGACTTGGCCGAAGCAGACGCCCCGCTGCGTGGGTGAACCGGAGGCGCGCGCTTGCCCTGGACAAAGGGTGCTGGCTCTGGTACAATGTCGCACGTTCAGCGGAGCAAATTTGAGTACGAACTGGAGACTTACTGTTGGCTAATCATAAGTCTGCTCTAAAACGAATTCGCAGCTCGGAAAAGAAACGCGCTCGTAACCGCGTCTGGCGTTCGAAGACACGCACCCAGATTAAGCAAACACGCACATTGATCGCAAGCGGTGATGTGGAAAATGCGCGTGCTGCCGCCCTGGAAGCTGTGCGCGCCCTGGATAAGGCCGCGAGCAAGGGCGTTCTTCATCCGAACAATGTTGCGCGCCGCAAAAGCCGCCTGATGAAGCAGTTGGCCCAGTTGGAGGCTCAGCAGCAGTTATAGCTGTGCCGACGGCTGCCCACTGGCAGTTGAGCATACAGGAGGCATCCTGATTGTTGGATGCCTTTTTGTGTTGCAGGTTGGGGGCTGTAAGGGGTTATTCCGATGATTTTTGGGGCGGCCTGGCCGCCTTTTTATCTTTTTCAGGGAGCGTGAAACGGTAGCCGATCCCCCTGACGGTTTTGATGTACTGCTTCTTGCGGGGCACCGGTTCAACAATCTGCCGCAGCCAGCGAATATGCACGTCCAGCGTGCGCGTATCGCCCATATAATCGGTTTGCCAGACCTTTTGCATCAAATACTTGCGTTCCAGAGTCTGATCGGGATTGCGCATGAAAAGCTCCATCAACGCAAACAGCTTGGGCGTGAGTTTCTTTTCACTCCAGGGTGTAGCCAGCGTTTGTTGTTCCAGGTTCAGGCTGAACGGCCCTGCCTCAAGCAGTTCGCCTGTGTCGGCAGGAGCAAACCGCTCGATGCGATTGATCAGCTTGCGCGGCGTAAACGGCAGACACAGCAGCACGTCTGCGGAACTTTGTTCCTGGGTTGTGCCCTGATCCCGGATATGAATGATGGGCATCTCACCAAATTTTGTGCGCAGTATGGCACATATTCGATTGCCAGACGTGCGCAACGAAGCAGCGTCTAAAACGATCACATCAGGCGGGGTATCCAGGGCCATCGACAGGCCCTGTTTGCCAGAGTGGGCAATCTGTACCTGATATCTTCGTTTGAGTGCTGCGGCAAACGAGGTGCCATTGGTCCGCGTTTTTTCGATGAGAAGGACTTTTATCGCTCGCATACAGCCCCCTCAGGATATAACTGCACGGATCGGGCAGACGGGTTGATCGGCGCATAAAGCGTTTTGGTTGTTATGTAGAACCGCATAATAGTGATTATAATGGTTGGTTGAATGCTGGCAACTTATGACAAGTGACGCGCTTGAGAACAACGCCGATTCAGACTGTTATTTTTATGGCGAGTGAGGTGCTGTATTCCAATACGGCATAGCTGGCGGGTAATCCCGCTTGTGACCCCCATATCTATGGGTTAGATGCCCGTGCGGCCCATCTTTATTTTTTTAACATTAGCCCCGCGTTTATCTTAAGATTCGGCCAATGGGCGTATCCCACAGTTATCCCGCGCTTGTTATGTCATGTTGGAATAGGTTTGCCACTTTGACTAGAGCCAAAATAACACGGATGCGCCATAATGTAAATATCGCTTTTTCACAAACTTAAGGAGCCATGATGGGAATACTTCTGGATTCTGCCAGCGTCGAGGACGCACGACGCGCCCAGGAGCTGGGTTTTGTGGAAGGTATCACGACCAACCCGCGCCTGATCGCCGAAACCGGACGCCCTGGCCTGGACGTGTTGAGCGATCTGGTCGAAGTATTTGATGGGGATGTATTCTTCCAGTTGACGGCCAACACAGTCGAGGCCCGCACCGACGAAGCCTGGCAGGCATATGAGATTCGACCGGACAAGGTTGTGATCAAGGTCCCGACCACCACCGAGAACCTGGCGATGGTTTCGAAGCTGGTTCCGGCAGGTATTCAATGCGCCATGACGGCGGTGTACAGCCCGGCGCAGGCGTACCTGGCGGCGCAGGTGCGCGCGGCGTTTGTGATCCCCTATGTCAACCGCATGAAGCGCCAGATTGGTGAAGGGGCGATGGATATCGTGCGGGATATGGTACGCCTGGTAGCAGGCAGCCAGACACAGGTATTGGCGGCGAGCTTCAAGTCATTGGACGAAGTGATTGAAACCCGGTTGGCCGGGGTGGACTGCCTGACAATGCCGCTGGACCTGATCCTGGCGATGGGCAATCATGAACTCTCCCAGCAGGCCATCGAAGATTTTGCACGCTATCTGTAACCCGCCAATGCATCCAGCTATCCAGCAGCTTGCGCACTCGGCGGCGTTGGTATCGATCCGCCACCATCTGGACGTGCAGCGAATTGTGCGCGATGCCGTTGCTGTCCAGCAGATCCCTGCCCCCACCTTTCAGGAAGGTGCGCGCGCCGCGTTTGTCAAGGAACGGTTCGCCCGCTATCCGCTGCAAAATATACGTGTGGATGATCTCCACAACGTGTACGGGCGCTGGGTCGGCGCTCGACCGGACGGTCCGGCGCTGCTGGTGTCGGCTCATACCGATACCGTGTTTTCAATGGAAACCGACCTGCGCACCCGCCATAAAGGTGAACGGCTCTATGGACCTGGGCTGGGCGACAACAGCCTGGGAGTCGCGGCATTGCTGGCGCTGTTGGACATTTTCCAGGCGCACGCGCTGCGCCCGGCAGCAGATATCTGGTTTGTGGCGAACAGCCGCGAGGAAGGGCTGGGCGATCTGGGGGGCATTCGGGCCGTGTGGAAAATCCTGGGCGAACGGCTGGGCGCAGCGGTGGTGATCGAAGGGATGGCGTTGGGCTGCGTGTACCATGCCGGAATAGCCGTGCGCCGTTTGCATGTCACCTGCCATGCGCCCGGCGGGCATAGCTGGCATCACTTTGGACAGCCCAGCGCTATTCATGGCCTGGTCCAGCTAGGCGAGCGTATTATCACGATAACGCCGCCTCGCCAGCCGCGCACCACGTATAACATCGGTCTGATCGAGGGCGGGCAGTCGGTTAACAGCCTGGCGACTTCTGCGGAGATATACCTGGACCTGCGCTCTGAAGACCCGGATACCCTGGCCGCGCTGGAACAGCGGATCATGAGCGATATAGATGATCTGCGCCGTCCAGGGCTGGATTTTACGGTGGATGTTGTGGGCGACCGGCCCGCCGGGCAAATTCCGGCAGATCATCCCCTGGTACAACTTGCCATGTCAGCGTTGGAGACGGTTGGAATCGAAGGTGTGCATGAAAACGGCAGCACAGATGCTAACGCGCTGCTGGCTAACGGTCTGCCCACCGTGACGACCGGCATCACCTACGGCGGCCATGCTCACCGGCCAGACGAATTCATCGAAATTCCCCCCATATCCGATGGTATCTGGCAGCTTGTGCTGCTGGTCCTGGCGGCTGCCGGTCAACTCCGCACATGGGCCGGGTTGGCCGGGTGAGCGGTCCGTTGGAGAGGGTCAATCCGGCTGGTGCTGTTTCTTGAGCAGATCGCCCGGCTGCCAGCCGGTGGTGGCGCGCAGACTGATAACGGCCCGGTGCAGGGGAACCCGGCGCAAAAACGAATCATGGTAGTCGGTGCCGGTGATGTTGTTTGCCTGCTGCTGGATAGTGTCCCAGGCTGCGCCCAGCCAGGTATCCGCCGCCGCGTGTTCGCCCAGTCCGCGCGCTGCTGCTGCTCGTAATGCGAATATCTCCTGGGGTGACGTGTCTTCCAGCAGCAGGATGTATTCCAGCGGGTAGCGCAAACAGTTCTGGACTTCGTCGTACTTGTGCAGGGCAAGGTGTGCCAGCGCCCATGCCACCTCCGACAGCGGGTAAAGGATAGGCAGCCGGACCCGGCTCACGGCCAGCGCGGCCCGCTTGGCCCACTGCTTGGCGCCGGTTGTGTCATCTTCTGCCACGCAGCAGCGCACCAGTGCCAGGGCAGGCGAAACAACATCTACTTCACCGATCAGCGGGTCGGGTGTGTCAAGCAGGTTGTGCAGGATAAGACGCGCCCGGTCCGGGTTCCCGCGCCACAGTTCCAGCCGGGCCAGCAGCACCCGCGCGCCAAGCCCCAGCACATTTGCATCTTCGCTGACTTCAACCGCCTGCCGGGCGAAATCGTAGGCTTGCTCGATAGCGCCCAGCTTCATATAGGCCAATCCCAGCGCAGCCAGGGACCGCCATGCAACCGATATGTCCAGGTGTGTTTGCGGCAAGGATGAAAGCTCCTGTGCCAGCGCCAGTACTTTGATCCAGTTGCCTTCATAGATGGCTAACCGTGTTTCGTTGTAGGCCAGGGCTTGCCGGAATTCGGCATGATCGGTGGATGCGCTCAGGCTGCGCATGTCGTCCAACAGCCGCCGCATAGTGACCATGTCACCCCCGCGATAGGCAATGTCGATCTGGGTTTGGACCGCGTTTAGTTCGCCCCAGCGATCATGCAGCCGGACATACAGCGCCCGCCCGCGTTCAGCCGCCATTCTGGCGTCGGTGAGATCACCCTGGCCCAACAGGTGAATCGCGCGTTGGAGCGAGGCGCGCGCCTGCCGCGAGTCGTCCACATCTGGCAGCAGGTGCTCAAGCGCGGCCATCATATCAGGCGGGTAGTACAGTCCGGCAGTAGCCGTCTGGCGGCGGAACTCGGCACGCAGCGCCAGCAGGTCAAA
This sequence comes from Anaerolineae bacterium, assembly GCA_016926875.1. GTDB lineage: Bacteria > Chloroflexota > Anaerolineae > Aggregatilineales > Aggregatilineaceae > JAFGNU01. The sequence goes on from JAFGNU010000052.1 coordinate 15,128, forward strand.
CCGGATAGCGGCCAATGACTCCGATAACTGGTCTACGTCCAACTCGGCAGCGTGCTCGTCAAGGATGCCCTGGGCTACCTCGGCGTAACGATTGGCCTCGGCCATCGCGCCTGCCGTTTGCGCGGTGAGCGCGGCGCGCCAGGCATGGATCAGCGCAGGCGTCCATTCGCGCGCCTGGGCATAATGGTAAGCAAGCTGTGAAATATGCGGCAGTGTGTCCTCGTCGCGCTGCGCGAGCATCTCGGCAATGCGGCGGTGCAAAAAGCGGCGGCGGGGTGCGCTGGCGTCGGCGTAGATGATCTCGCGCACTTTGATGTGAGTGAACTGGTACAGTCCCGGCGTGGTTTCTTCCAGGATCAGCGCTCGCAGCACTTCATCCAGCGCCAGATCAAGCGAGAGAGACGGATCGGCCAGCGCGGCCAGCAGCTTTTCATCGATGTTGTGCTCGATCACGGCGGCGATGGTCAGCACCTCCTGCGCGGCGCGCGACAGCCGCCGGACGCGCCCCTGGATCATGCGCAGCACCGTGTCTGACAGGGGCAAATCTGCCGGTTGTTCTGGCAGCGCACCAGGGCGTAACTGCCAACCCCCGTGTTGATCGGCGTACAGGATGCCCTGCTCAACCAGGGCGCGCAGTGTTTCGACCACAAAAAACGGATTGCCTGCCGTTTCACGAAACAGCAGTGGAGCCAACTGGCCGGTGTCCTGCTCGATCACCTGTGACAGCAGGCGGGTTAGCTGAGCCAGCGGGAGAGGCGGCAGGTGAATGTGTGTTGTTGGCGCAGGAGCATGAACCGAACTGGTCGGCCAGTCCATCAGCGGCGAGTCGAACGAGACTTCCTCGTCGCGCAGCGTAGCCAGCACCATCAGCGGCAGGTCGTGGCAGCGCCGCAGGGCGTGATTCAAACAGGCCAGGCTGGCAGGATCGGCCCAGTGCAGGTCTTCGGTGACCAGCCACAGACCAAAACCGGATGATGCTAACAGCCGGATCACCTGGGCGACGGCTTCCTGAAGCCTCACGCTGGCATCAGGTGTACGGCCCGGCCTGTGAATGGCGACCCCCGGCGGGTCCGGCTGCAAAGCGGGCACCAACTGCGCGAGATCGGCGCGGGCGACCGGGTCGAGCCGGTCGGCTACCCGATCTACGGCTTTGTACATCAGGTCAGAAATCAGTTGGTAGGGCGTTCCGGCTTCCATCGCGTAGCAGTTGCCGGTGATGACCGTTACAGCCGGGCCGGGGACGCGGCTCACGGCCTCTTCGACCAGGCGGGTTTTGCCCATCCCGGCGGGGCCGGTGATCAGCATCAGGCGGCTGTGGTTCTGCTGGCAGATTTGCCATTCCGCCGCGATCTCTGCTAATTCGTGATCGCGTCCTACCAGCGGCATCTGGTGCAGTTCGGTCACGGCGGGCGCTGGCGCGGTCACCGGCGCCGGGGATTTGACCGGTTTCACACAGCGTCCCTGGCGGATGTCTTCATACAGGCGGGTGGTTTCTTCAAGCGGCTCGGCCTCAAGCTCATCGCGTAATATCTGTGCGCACTGCTGGTACTGCCGGACGGCGGCGCTGCGGTCGCCGGTTGCGCAGTAGGCGCTCATCAGCGCGCGGTGAGCCGCTTCTTGCAGCGGGTCATGTTCCAGCAGCCGGTGGGCATAGCGGATCACGCTGCTCCAATCGCCGTTTTGCTGGTTAACCGCGATCAGGTGGCGCAGCGCGGTTAAAAACTGCTGGTGTGCGTGCTCGCGTTCCAGCAGCGCCCAGTCGGCGTACACGTCTTTGAGCAAATCGTCATGATAGAGCGCCACGACGTCCTGCAACCCGGCGCAGTCGGGCGGCTCGTGGCTGTACGCATCCATCAACGCTTTCTCAAACGCTTCATAGTCCACCCACAGCGCAGCGTCCGGTGCGATAGCCAGCTCGTTACCCTCGGCTGCGATCAGGTCATCATCGTGGGGCCGCAGCGCCTTGCGCAGCAGGTATAGGGTCCGGCGCAGGCGCTCTTGAGCGCGTGCAGGGGCAGCATCCGGCCAGAAGACAGCCTGGACTTCCTCGCGCGTGATGCGGCGCTGGCGGTTCAAGATCATAAAGGCGCAGAACGCGGCGGGCTGGGGGGGCAGCGAAACAGCACGCTCGTCAATGGTCAGCCGGAAAGGGCCAAACAGGTAAAAGCGAAACAGGGCGTTGGTAAGCATAAGTTGGCGCTCCGGTTGTGTGCTGGAATGATGAACCGGCAACTGCAAACAGTATCCCGCATAGATTTATGCTGTTCAGTATAGCGCATTTAGCCTGTTGTGCGGCTGGCGCTGCACGATCAGGCACGTGGTTGTGCAGGACTATCGGCCCGTTTGGTATTCCAACCCCCGGCTGCGTACAATAGAGGGCGTTGAATATTGGATGCATAGGTACTGTTTGCCAGGGGTGTCACGATGAGCGCTCGACCGCCGGGACGTCGTATGGAAAGCCTGTTTGATAACCGCTATCGCTACGACTATATCTACCCGCGTGGCCGGTCGGGCGAAACGCTGCGTGCTTACGATACCCAGGACAACGACCGCCCGGTCGTGATCAAACGCCCCGCGCCGCAGGATGCGCCCCCGATGCGCGCCGGGCAGGAAGTCAGCATCCGCAACGAGAAAAAGGCGCTGGAGCGTTTATCCGGGCATTCTGTGCTGACCGAACTGCGCGGCAGCGGATCGTTCCGCGTGGGCGGGCATACGCACGAATATATTGTGATGGACCTGGCAGTCGGGCAGATCGCCGAAGACATGGTGCTGGAACTGGCCGAGCAGGGCGAATACCTGCCGGAGTTGGAAACGCTGGTCATCATGGATAACCTGCTTGACCTGCTGGCGTATGCCCACGATCACCAGGTGATCTACAACGATGTTGATGCCAAGCATTTGTTCTGGGACCGCGACAACTACCGGCTGAAGGTGATCGACTGGGGGAACGCGGTCTTTACCGACGAACCGGGCGCGCTGCCAACCGTGACACGCTCCGCCGACATTTACCAGTGCGGCGAGCTGTTGTTTTTTATTCTGACCGGCGGCAACCGGCTAACCACGCAGGTTGACGAAGGCGGTGATACGTTCTTTGTCAACTTTGGCCCGGATGCCGAGCGTATCCCGGCCCGGCTGCAAACCGTCCTGACGCGCGCCGTGCATCCCGATCCCAAGCGCCGCTATGGCGACATCAGCGAGCTGCGCCACGCGCTGGGCGAGTACCGTCAACCGCTTGAAAAAGCGCGTGACGAGATCGTGTCACGTGTGCACAAGCGCGTGCGTTCGACCGCCAGCAAGGAAGAACTTGAAGAACTGGCCGACTCGCTGCAAGACGCGCTCAACATGGACCCCGGCTATCCAAAAGCGACGGCGCTGGCCGCGGAAATCCAACATTTTCTCAGGCAGATCAGCATCCAGGCAGACCTGGACGCCGTGCGTATTTACCTGGAAAGCGGCAACTGGCCGCGCGCGGTGTCGCTGCTGCATGATTTGCTGCCCACCGCGGAAGCGGAAAACGAACCGTTGATCCGGTTCCTGATTGCAGCAACCGTCACGCTGGAAGATTTGCAGATCGCGTCTGTGCCGGATGGGTTCCTGGATGCGTTGGACCCGCTGTTTAAGGGTGACGCTCCGGCTGCCGGGCAGGTGCTGCTTGCTGCAACCGGGGTAGGCCCCAAAGCCCGCCAGGCGCAGTGGCTGCTGGCGGAGCAGTTGGCGACGCTGGTGTCGGATGTGGTGCTGCTGCGTCCACACCTGGTGCGTTTGCGGCATGATTTGCAGGCTGTAGCAGGCGCAGAACGGGCGCTGGCCGTGCTGGACGACGCTGAAACGCTGCTGGACAGCGCGCCGCTGCCCGGCCTGACCGGTTTGCAAGTGGTCTATCAGCAGGCTGAGGCGATCCTGGCCCGGTTGGAGCCGGAGCTAGACGACCTGGCAGGCAGCCGGGAGCCGGTAGAACATGATGCTGCGCTGGCATCATTGGGACGCGCGCGCCATGCAGCGAATGAAGTGGCGCGGCAGTTGGAGGAAGTTGGAAACTACATCTACGGCGAACCGTCACATGCAGGCGATCTGCTGTACCGCGCGTCGATGATCGATCCCACCTCGCCGTATTTTGACGCCTTGCACGACTACTTCGACGAGGTGCACCAGGCGATCACGGCGCTGGGCCAGTTCAAGCCCAAAAGCGACGGGACCAACCTGGCGGCATGGTTTGCCGGTGTGCAAGACTTCTTGCAGCCGTACCTGGAAGATTTGCCGGACAGGCAGCTACACGCCGCTGCGGCTGCGATAAGACGCGCTGCCGAAGGCTGGACAACCGTTGTTAATTACCTGGCGCTGGGGCGTCGCCAGCCGACCATTGAGATGCTGCGCACCACAGCGGACACGCTGCGTCCCTATAACGAGGTGGCCGCTGCCTGGATGGGAACGCTGGCGAACCGGCTGCCTGATACAACATATACCGAGCGGCTCAGTCCCAATACGCGCCTGGCTGACCTGCTGATCGACGGGTGGAAAGCCTGGGACGGCGGGCAGGGCACGGTTGCCGCCGAGATGGGCCGCCGGGCGCACAAACAGGCGACCACCGACGGCGAGCGGCTGGCTGCCGACCGGCTGTGCAAGCTGGGCGAGTTGTTGGAAAACTGGCTGGCAGACGATGGCCCCCGCGATGCTGAGCGCACCGATCAGGCCGAAACCGAAGTGCTGGCGATCTTTCTGACTGAAGAGGAGCAGGAGCGGCGCACGTTTGCCGATCAAATGCCCAACACGGGGCTTTACCTGCGGGCGATGAGCCGGGGTATTGTATCCTATATGCACCAGAGCAGCAGCGGCGGCTGGCGGGCGCTGTATATGCATTATGTGCTGCGCGGTATGCTGTCCCTGCTGGACGATAACCTGGATGATGCCGAGTTCTGGCGCAATGCTGCCGCCAACACATTCGAGGAAGCCCGCACACACCGCGCTTTCCAGGTATTGGACCGGGCGCTGACCGGGCGGCGGTTGGTGCAGGCTGCCGAAAAAGCGCTAAACGGGGTATCCGGCCCGAATGATCTGGCGGCAGTGCGCGAAGCGCTGAATGCCCCGTTGGCCGGGGAAATGCTCACTGGGGCGGAGCAGTCGGTGCAGTTGCTATCCGACGCGCTGCGTAGCTGGTCGGATGGCGACTTTCACAGCGTGCGGCAGGCGTTGGACGAATCGCTGGACCAGATCGACCGGGCGATCCAGGTGGCCGACCTGCACATCGATTCGTTCGTGGAGTGGTTGACCGATCTGCGCGATGCTGCCGCCGAGCTTCAGCAGGCGCGGCTGGTGATCGAACAAAAGGCGCTGTCTACCAGCGAAGAACCCGATCCGGCGATTGCCGAAGCGCACCACCAGATCGTAACGCTCACGCTGGACACGCTGGGGCCGGATTATGCGCACCAAGTGCGGCAGTGGGAGGAAATGTACGGGGCGGTGCTGGAAACGTATACGACCCAGCGCCTTGATCGCCGGGAAAAGCTGGCCGCTTTTGACCGGCATTTTGCCTCATTGTTTATCAGCAAACACCCGTCCTATCCCCTGTTCCGGCATTGGGAGTCCGTGATCGAGAATCTGCCGGAAGAAGCACCAGAAGACGACGTCATCGCACTTGAATCGATCGGGCCGACCGGCGAAGATGCATCGCTGGCTTACCTGGAAGATGACCGCGAACCGGAACCGGACGCGCAGCTCATCCGGGCGGGCAGGCGTGAAGGTGAACTGCCCTGGAACCTGATCATTATCGGCGCGTTGATCGTGCTGGCTGTCGCCATCGCGTTTGGCGTGATGCGCTACACTGGCCGGGAGGATAAGCCGCTTGATGAGGATGGCGCGGTGCCGACCGGCGTTATCGGCCCGGCTGTTCAGCCAGATGAAACGGAAGCCGCCGCAGCGCTGCCGTCTCCAACTGCGACCAGGGCGCCGACCGATACGCCTATACCCTCATCGCCCACACCGACATTGACGGCCACGCTGGAATCGCCAACCATCACGCCGACCGAAGCTCCCACCGAAACGCAGGCGGTAGAAGCAACGCCGACGGTATTTGTGACCAGCACTATTGCCCCCAGCGCCACCCCGGCGCCGGTTGCCGCATCGAACAAACCGAACCGGGACGTGCTGGTCGCGCTGGCTGAACTGCCCGGCGAGCTGCGTCCCTGGCCTGACGGGGCGTTTGAACCCGGCGATGGCAATAGCTGGATGCTGTCAACGGCTGGCAGCGAAGATGGTACGCTGGCGATTGAGCTGTCGCCGGAACTGATGAGCGAGTTGTTCCAGCCGGGAGTAGCCAATACACTGATCGAAGCCAGGGCCGTGCTGGAATTAGTCGCCTACGATCCGGCCTCGATGGCAAACGGCGAAGTTGGATTTGGCCTGGGCGCGGAAAACTCGTTCGGCCAGCGAACCATCGGGCAGGTGCAGTACGTTGAAGAATCCCTGGTTGACCTGGGCATGAACCAGAACGGCCAGTTCCGGTCACGGACGCAGGCGCCGTTGGGCAGCGCGCAGATAGAACTGACGGTGCGGCGCGTGGACGATACCACCTTTGGCTTTCTGGTGGATGGCCGGTCACTGGGCGATTCGGTGGCGCTGTTTGCCGAGGGCGATCCGGTTACGTTGATCGTGTTTGTGTCGGGCACGGATGTTGTGGTGGAAATTAGCACATTTCTTATTGATTTTAGACCACGAGACGAGTTACCGTAGTACGTGAACTGTGTAGGAACAGGAAAGGATCGTCATGGGCGTGTCGGACACGGCACTGGATAAGCTGTATGGCATTGGTAATTACATTGATACATTTGCTCTGGGGCACTACGCCCGCGTGTTGGAGGCGGACAGCCTGCAAGACGGGCGACCGGTAGCGTTTAAGGTCATGCGCCCGGAGCACCTGTCCGGCGATGGAATGCCCCAATGGGAAGCGCGTGCCTTCATCAACGAGGCCGATCTGCTGCTGCGGCTGGCGCATAACCCGGTGACGGTGCGCCTGTATGACTGCGGGTATGTCTCTGCGCCCGGCGAACGGCCTGAAGGGGGCGATATTATCTCCTTGGGGACCAACGTGCTCGCGTTTCGTGAGAATCTGTATCCCTACATCGCGCGCAACTGGCGACCGTACCTGGCGTTGGAACCGCTGCCGCGTCACCGTAACCTGTTTTACCAGATGAAACCTAACGCCAACGGGCGCCGCCGCCTGCCGACGGAAGAGGGGATCGATCTGGCGATGCAGTTTGCCGGGTTTTTGCGTGACGCGCACGACCAGCGCGTCGTATACCTGGATCACAAGCTGGAACACGTGTACTGGGATGGCCGGACGCTGCGCGTGATCGATCTGAACAGTTCGCGGCTGCTGGAAACCGGCACGCATACACTAGACCAGTCCTGGCGGCAGGATATTCATAACCTGTGCGTGGGCATTCTGTACCCGGTGTTTACCGGCCTGTCACCGCTAAAAGGCGCGTTGATGCCCCAACCGGCAGCTCAGGACGAGGTCGAGCAACGGTATGCCGACGTGGATCACCTGGATTTTGGCGTGGAGCCAACGCTCAGCGCCAGTTTACAGGACTTGTTACAGCGGGGCGCGCGGCACGATCTGCCGGATGTGCGCGCTTTTGTGACTGGCTTGGAACGGGCTGCCGGGCGGTTGGGTTGGGACCTGCCGGGACTGCATACGCTCCCGGCGCTGCGCGAGGCCCGGCAGTACATGCGTAATGGGCTGGCTCAACTGCGCCAGGGACAGGAAGCGATCCGCACGGCGCGTGAAAGCCTGCTAGAAGCGGTGATCCTGGATGACATCAATGAAGACATGGAAGCGGAACTGCGCCGCCTGCTGACGCAGATCAACGAGGCTCTAAACTGCCGGGTGATCCCTTGAGCGACAAGATAGGATAAACGAGGAAACGCCGCATGGCTGACTTGAAACAACAACTGGACGCTCTGCGTCAACGACTGGAAGCGCTGCCGTCAAGCGCCACCGCCAGCGAGATCGCCCAACTGGAAAGCGAAGCGCGAGCGCTGCTGGCGCAAAGCAAAAACACGCAGTATGAGCAGGCAGCCCGCAACCTGTTCACTGAGCTGGCCCGTCACGGCGCGCCAGCGTCGCCGGAAGCAGCGACGGTGCGCGGGCTGCTGAGACGCGCCCGGATTCGCAGTGAAATCGCCGGGGACGAGGACGATCTCGATGAAGCGGTTGATATTCTGGCCGAGGCGCTTGATCTCGATCCCGACAACCCGGAGACGCTCGACCTGCTGCATCATACCGCCGAGCGCAGCCCGCAGTTAAGCCTGAAGGTGCGCGGCGTGCTGGAACGGTATGGGCAGGAGATGCGCGAAGCTGCCCCGCCTTCCTCGCCCACGCCTGAATCGCGACCGTCCCCACGCGAGGACCGCCCCGCCAGGCGGCCAGCCGAGCCGCCCTCGGCAGAACCGGCGCCGTCTATTTCGCTTAGCGATCTGCTGTCGGACCTGACGCAGGCGTACTATTCCGGCGATTACCAGCGCTCGGTGGACCTTGCCAACCGCGTGTTAGCCGCCGAGCCGGACAATGCCCAGGCGCAAGAATACCGCCAGAAATCCGAAGATAACCTGCTGCGCGGCGTGGTGCCCGATCACCGCATCCCGTTTGATGCACGGGTGGCCTATAACCGGGCGAATTCGCTGGTGCGCGCCGGGAACTATGACGAAGCCGAACGCCTGTACCGCGAAGCGCGTGACCTGGCGGCGCGGGCCGGGATCGCCAGTTGGAAAGACGTTGAGCAAGCCCTACTGGACATTCAAGACCTGGCGCTGGCGCGGGAACTGTTGGCCGAAGGGGATCGTCTGCTGGCTGCCGACGATTGGGATGCCGCGCTGCAAAAATACGAGGGCGCAATACGCGTGGTACCCAACGACCCGTTGGCGCAGGAACGGATCGACCTGGTGCGCAACGTGCGCCAGCAGTTTGATCAGGCGACCGTTCAATTGAACATGACCAGCGGTTCGCTCAGCGAGCGCGCCAGGGACTTGCAGCAGTTGCTAAATATGCTGGCCGGGATGCGGCAGTTGCTGCCGGGCAGCGAACGGCTCAAACACCTGGTTCGCGAGATCGAGTCCCGTGTGGATAACGTGATCGCGCAGTTGTATAACCAGGCCCAGGGCGCGCTGACCCGGACCGATTCGGTCACGGTGCTGGAAGAACGTTTACGTCTGACCAGTGAGGCGGTTCGCGCGCTCGAAACTGCTGCCGAACTGGTGCCTGCCGACGAGGACATCAACGGCCTGTTGCAGCGAGCACGCCAGAGTGAAGCCAACATGGCCGAGGCCCGGCATGTGATCGAGCGGTCGTCGGCGTTGATCGCGCAGAATTACGAGAATGAACTGAGTCAGGCGCGCTCGATGCTGGCCGGTTTGCGAAACTACGCGCAGGACCCGCGCTACCGGATGGTCGTGTCGGACCTGCTGGCCCGTCATCTGGAGCGAGTTGAGGCGGCGCTGGATGCAGGCGATTCACAGGCGGCGCAGCGCTGGCTGGATATGTCGAAAGAGGAACCATTCCGTATCCTGGGGCGGCGCACGGAGATTTTGCGGCTGGAAGAAAGCGTCCGCCAGATGCGGCGGCGGCGCTACACCGTGCTGACCATCAGCAGCATTATGGTGATCATCATCCTGGGGGCGGTAGCTGTGGCAACACGGCCTGCCTGGGAGCCGGTGATCAACCCGCCCAGCAGCACGCCCACGCTGACGGCCACGGTCACACCGCTGCCCAGCGCGACGCCGACATACACCAACACGCCAACGATCACACCCACTTACACCTGGACGCCAACGCCCAGCTATACACCAACGCATACCTGGACGCCGACACCCAGCTATACGCCGACGCACACGCCCACGCCCAGTATTACGCCGACGCCCAGCGATACGCCAACACCAACCGAAACGCCGACGCTGACCGAAACGCCGGTGCCTACCGATACGCAGACCTACACGCCGACCCCGGCGGCGCTGTGCCGTATCCTGGTTGACCGGGAAGGCGCGAATGTACGCGCGCAGCCGAATCAAAGTTCAACGCGCGTGTTCACTGTGGCGCGCGGCCAGGCGATGAATGTGCTGGATCAGCGCTGGGGTGACGACGGCTTCCGGTGGTTCCAGGTGAAGTTCCAGGTCGAACAGTCCGAGATCACCGGCTGGATCGCGTCTTTCCTGGTGATCGAATTGACCGAATGCCCGGCCCTGCCACCTGAATAACCTGATGGCGAATCAAAAAGCGGTCACTTCTTAAAAAGGTGACCGCCCGGTGTGGGTCGTACAAGACTTGAACTTGTGACCTCGTCGATGTCAACGACGCGCTCTAGCCAACTGAGCTAACGACCCAGATGCCATCATTATAGTGAAGCCAGCCGGTTTTGGCAAGGATCGGAAACGTGCTTTGTCGGCGACAAACGGCGGGCTTACGCAGCATCCGAGGGCGGCCCTGCGCGGCAGTGTGATACCCTGATCCGATGACCCGAAGCAGGTGAGCAGCTATGCCAGACACGATTCAGAACGCATTACCCTGCATAACCGGCGCAATATTTGTGCTGGCGCTGCTGGTGTTTCTGGTATCGCTGCGCCTGTTCCGGCGGAGCCGCTCGGATATATTCTGGCGGCGGCGGCGCGAAGCGGGTCAGCGCGGGTGGCGGCTGTTTTTGGTATCTATCGGGTTGTTGGGCATCAGCGGGATGTGTTGTGTTGTTACTGCCGGAGCGGCGATGCTGTCGGAAGATACTACACAGACGCCCGCCACCTACATCGTGACAGGCGTCGCGTCGTTTCCTTCGCCCACAATTGCGGCGCAGCTATCACCGGATGCTGCACAGACGGTGCCGTCGCCAACCGCTGCCGAAGATGTGGCCGAATCGCCCGTCCCGACGCCGGATAAAACGCCCACTCCTATGCCGCCAACGGTGATCATCATCACGGCCACGCCCGGCTATACGCCCACCGAAACGCCGCTGGTCACGTTCACGCCCAACGCGACCCCGCTTTTATCCAGCGTGACGCCCCAATCGGACGCCCGGATCACGATCACAGCGTTGGATGACCAGATATCCGACGCGCTGACCCCGGTGAACCCTCGCACCACCTTTGAGGCAGGCATCACGCGCATATACTTGTTTGTCCGGTTTCGTAACATGACGCCGGGTGTGTTGTGGAAGCGGCTGTTGTACCGGGGCGGCGAACCGATTGACGGCAGTACTTACTTGTGGGGATCGGAAACCGGCGGCGAGACATACTTCTTCTTTGGGAATGACAGCGGCTTTCCGCCGGGCGACTATGAAATCCGCCTGTATATCGGTGAGAACTCGGTTCCCATCAGCACCACCACGTTTACCATCACCGAATAACCCCGAATGCAACACGCCTTGCACCGCGTAACACATCGCTTGCGGAAAATAGACCGGGCAACTGTCATGATTCTGCTGCTGATCCTGGCGGGGTTGGCGCTGCGGCTGGCGCTCTTGATCCATGCGGGCTGGCGCTACGACTACGATGAAGGCATGGTTGGGCTGCAAGTGCTGCACATTCTCGACGGCGCGCGGCCCGTATTCCATCCCGGCCAACCCTATCTTGCCGCGCTGGAATCCTACCTGATCGCGCCCGTCTTCTGGCTGTTTGGCGCCAACGCCGTCACGCTCAAGCTGATCCCCTGGCTGCTGTCGGGGGTGTATGTTGGCACAACCGGCTGGTTGGGCTGGCGCGCGTTCGACCGGCAGGTCGGCGTATTGAGCGCGCTGCTGGCCGCGTTTGCGCCCGCTTACCTGCTGGTGATCGGCATCAAAACATGGGGCGCGACTGCCGAAACGCTGGTGCTTGGCAACCTGTCCCTGATCTGTGCCAGCTATGTCCTGGATGGTACCCAACCATTATGCACCCGGCAGCGGGCGGCTGTGGCGTTGGGCTTTGTGAGCGGTGTAGCGTTCTGGGTGTCGTGGCTGATCGCGTTTTTTGCCGCGCCGATCCTGCTTGTGCTGCTGTGGCACGGGCGGGACGTGCTGCGCCGCCGCTGGTGGGCAATGGCCCTGGCATTCCTGGCGGGCAGCGCGCCGCTGTGGGGTTATAACCTGGCGCATGATTTTGCCACCTTTCGCCACCTGTTCAGCGACCAGGGCGATACCTGGGGCAACGCCTGGGCCGTGCTCGATCACCTGAACTACGATCTGGCGCCGCGCCTGGTGTCCGGCGATCCGGCGTGGCAGCTACTCAGTTGGGACGCGATCTGGTGGTTGCAGATCGTGTACGAAGGCGGGCTGATCGGGCTGCTGATCTGGGCACGGCGCGGCCCCTGGCAGGCGGCCCGCCGGACGACGCGCGTGATGCTGGCGCTGTTTGCGCTCTGTTTGCCGCCGGTCTACGTGCTCAGCGGCTACGGCAACCACGCGCTGAACGAGTTCGGCTTCGACGCGACCGGGCGCTACGTGTTGATGGTCCATGCCGTGCTGCCGGTCGGGGCGGCGGCGCTGTGCGTAGGGCTGGTACGCTGGCGCGCGTGGTTGAAATATCCGGCGGCGGCCATTCTAAGCAGCGTGATCAGCTTGAACCTGTTAGGAGCAGTACGGCTAAACCCGACGCAGGGCTTTGTTTCGCCCTACTACACTCGCCAGCCGCCCACGCTCGACCCGTTGATCGACTTTTTGGACGAACAGGGCATCCGGCATGTATGGGCGGACGTGGGCGTGGCGCATGTACTGATGTTCGAAACGCAGGAGCGTATCCTGGCCGCCGACTGGTACGATATTTACGGGGCGAAAGGCATCGTCCGCTTCCCCGATGTACCGCTGCAAATACAGGCCGCCGAACGTGTCGCGTTTGTCGAGGTGATCCTGCCCGGTCAAGCCAACACCCGCTTTGAGCAGGCGTTCCGCGCGTCCGGCGTGCCGCACGCGGTGGTTCGTGTGGCCCCCGATCTGCTGGTGATTGTCCCGTTTGCGCCGATTGACCCGGCAGTACTGGGGGATGGGCTGGGCTACCAGTTCTGATCTTCAGTCCGTTTCGACCAGGGGCGGCGCGGCCACCAGCGGCACCTGGCTGATGTCGCCTTCGGTGGTGGTCAGGCTGGCGAAAATCCAGGCAGTGCCGCCGCTAAAGCTGATCGCCCACCAACTGCTGTCTTCATTGCGCCCCACGATCACCACCCGGTCGCCGGGATTGAGCATACCCACCGTTGGGTAGTTGGTGCCCGGTCCCTGCCGCACGTTCACTATCGCTGCGCCCACCACGGCCACCGGACCGTCGGCGGGAGGCGTTGGCTGGGGCGGGCGGGGAGTCAGCGTTGGCACAGGGCTGGCTGTTGGATTGGCCTGTGCAGTGCGGGTAGGTTGTTCCGGCTGCGCAGTTTCGGACGGCTCAGGCCCTGGGGAAGCGGGTTCACCGGTTGTCACACTGCCGGACGGCAGTTGAATAGCTGGCAACCCGGTTACCTTGATGCTGGCATCGCTCAACCCCAACGGTGAGCCATCCGACCGGAACGCCTCGACCGTAACTAAGTGTCCGGTCTGCCCGGCAGCGATCCACCCCACCGTCCCGTCGAGCGATGGCTGTCCCGCTGGATCGGCAGATGTTATTTCCCCGATGGGCACATCGTCCATGCGGAATTCCAGCCGGGCGACACCTGCGGTCGGGTCCTGCGCAATAGCGTACATCTCGATTTGCGCGCCTTCGGCAAAGGTGCTGCCATTTTCCGGCGCGAGCAGCAGAATCAGGGGACTGCTTTCGATGTCCTGGGCTTTGTCTTCAACGTCTGAGGATGTGGTGAGACTGCATGCCAGCGCCGCCAACGCCAGCGCTGCCAGGACAAGGGTGATCCGACGCCAGGGATTGTGTCCGATCATGCGGGTTCTCCTTCGCCCGAAGAAGTAGGATAGCCTCTCGTGTGGGTGCCCTGTGCCCGCCAGATTAGCGGAAAAACAGCTATCGTGCAAAATGCGTGGTACAGACCGGCGCTTTTGAATACAATGAACACACACGTACCGGACTTGTTGATCACAGGAGTCGCACGACCGATGCGCGACCTGCGCCCCACGCCGCCCCAGCCGGTCTTTTACGGGCAAATACACTTTGGCACGTTCCGCGACCCATTCAGGACGGTTAACCTGATCGAGGCCGATATCTGCGGGCACCGCTGGGCGCCGCGCTGGTGGCGAAACTTGCGCTTAAAAGAATGGCAGCGTTTCGCCATCGTGAGCGACGAATTGTACTGCGGATGTGTCGTGTTTGATGCAAAGTATCTGGCAGCATCGTTCTTTTGTGTCTACGACCGCGCAACCGGCCAGATGATCGAGCACAAACGCACGACGATGCAGCGCGGCGCGGTGCACGTGCCGGAGCAGCTTTATCGCGGTGATGGGCACTTCCGCCAGCCGGGCTACCATCTCCAGCTTCGCAACCGCTTACAGCAGGGAACACACTACCTGACAGCAGACATCCGGGGCACCCACGACCTGCCGCCGGTGCGCGCCGCGTTCACCATAATAGAAGACTTGACGCGCATTCAGCCGTTGATCGTGGTGCTGCCCGTCAATGATTACCGCCGTCCTATGTACACACACAAAGCTGTCTGCCCGGTTGAGGGCGTGTTGCAGGTGGGTGATCGGGTATGGGCGCTGTCCGCCGACCGCTGCCGGGCGCTGGTAGACGTGCAGAAAACGTACTATCCGCGCGAGGCGTTCTGGCGGTGGGCGAGCTTTGCGGGCCAGGATCAGGACGGTGTGCCGGTCGCTATCAACCTGACGCACAACATGATCGTGGACGACGAACGGTGGAACGAGTGCTGCGCGTGGGTGGACGGCGCACTCAGCCGGTTCGGCGCGGCGCGGTTTGAGTTTGATCCGCATGATACACAGCAGCCCTGGCGCATGTTCACCACCGATGGCCGGGCTGATCTGGTTTTCACACCGGAGTGCGAGCGGGCCGAGTGTCTCGACCTGGCCGGGCTGGTGCGCTCTGATTTCCGCCAGCCATTCGGAGCCTATACGGGCTATTTTGTGGATGACGCAGGACAACGCCACGAAATACACGGCGCGCCCGGCGTGGCGGAGCACCATCTTTTGAAGGCATGAGCGGTGGTATCCCGGTAATTAGTCATTTTACCGGGGCGATGCTACAATGCGTGATGACCGTTCTGTGAGTTCGCATCATGCTTATCGCCATCGGATCAACAAACCCTGTCAAATACAACGCTGCCCAGGCTGTGCTGGTGCCGATGTACCCGGATATTGAATTCATATGTGTTGATGTGCCGTCCGGCGTAGCGAGCCAACCATGGGGCAACAAAGCAACGCGAACCGGCGCGCTCAACCGGGCGCGGGCTGCCCTGGCCCAAACCGGCGCAGACCTGGCAATTGGCCTGGAAGGCGGGGTGCAGGAATCGGAATTTGGCTTGATGACCTGCGCGTGGTGTGTGCTGGTGGATACACACGGTCAGATCGGAGTGGGCGGCAATTCGAGCATTTTATTGCCCAAAGCTGTTGCAAACCGGCTGCGCCAGGGCGAGGAGTTGGGCGCAGCGATGGATCAACTGGTCAATGAGCACAATACCAAGTGGCGCAACGGCGCGATTGGCATTCTGACCGGCGATTTGGAAACACGCCAGAGCGCATACGAGTCGATTCTCCGGCTGGCGCTGGCCCCGTTCCAGAACCCAGCCTGGTACCCGGTATCTGAATAATGTGAATTGTTGCACGGTGGGCAACACTACTCAACGGGGGAATTATGATTATGAAAAACCGATCATGTATCCTGCTGTTCGTGCTTTTTGTTGTGCTGGTCCTGCTGATTGCAGCCTGCGGCGGCGATTCTGGTGTGCCGGAGCGGCCTGTTGTACGCTTGCAAGTTGGCGATCAGGTGTATAAAGAAAATGTGTACAGTTACTGCTGGCCGGAGAAGGCGGATAACGTGGTCTGCGATCTGGATGCCGGGGCGCTGGCCCAACCGGCGGCGCTTGTTCAGGTGACAGAAAACGACGAGGTGCGCTTTCGTGTCGAGGGAGATGCTGGCGCGCCGGAAACGTTCACCGCGACCTTGCTGGATGGTCCGGGCGGGGTGCAAGACCTGGGAACCGAAACCGAGGCGTTGTATGATGTGACACTGGCCGACGGGCAGTACCGCGTCCGGGTGGATGTCGAATACGCCGATGTCGAGGGACAGGCGGCGTATGTATCCTACGTGTTTGGCCTGGATGTTCAGAGGGCGGTAGCTGCTGCGCCGACGCCGACCGAGACGGCAGCGCCGACCGCGACACCTACCGAGACAGAGGCGCCAACCGCGACATTCACGCCGACTCAAGTGCCAACGGCTACGCCAACTGCGACATTGACGGAACCTCCACCGACACCGGTTCCAACCGAAGAACCGACAGAAGAAGCGGCAGAGATGCCGACCGAAGCGCCCACCGAGGAACTACCGGCGGCGACCGGGACGGCAACCGAGGTGCTGGTAACGACGCTGACGGAAGCGCCGTCGCTGACGCCGGTCGAAGAGCCAACAGAAGAGGCGGCAGAGATGCCGACCGAAGAAGTTGTCATGCCGTCGCCCGTGACGCCCACGCCCATCACACCAGAAGGGGCGCTGGGGCTGCCGGCATCATCTACACCATCGATGACACCCTTTGCGCTGGCGTCGCCGACTGCTGCCGCACCGATATGGACACCTACGCCGGTCGCGCTGCCAACCGAAGAGGCTGAACCTGAAGAAGTGCCGCTGCTGACGCTGGTGTTTGCGGGGCAGGAGTATACGCCGGTCGGTTACCAGTACTGCCAGCGCGAACCGTCGGGTGAGCGGCTGTGCCGGGAGTTCCCGGTGACAGAGGCCGAAACCAAGCGCATCAGCCTGCTGCGAGGAACTGCCGCCCAGTTGCAGATTGCCGGGGAGCGGCCCACCGAAGTTCAAATCGAATACCTGAGCGATACCGGCGTCAAAACCGGGCAACCTGAAGTCCAGCCGGGTGATAACACTATCCTGTTCACCGTCACCCCGGAGCCGGGTACATATATCATGGCCGTTCGGGTGACATGGGACACCGAAGATGCAACGTACTTCTTCCGTGTGACTGTGGGCAAGTAGGCGGCTGCTGCGCAGGTTTTCAGGCGATTGGTGGATCGTCTGTTCCGTGTTAGAATGTGCCAGGGAGATGCTATGAGCACAGTACCGCGCACCGCCGACCCGGTGCGGAAACATCGCCGGGAAGTCTGGCTCTGGATCATCGCGCCAGTGGCTTTGACCTTCCTGGCGCTGGTCGTCATGTGCGTGATCCTGGCGATAGGTGTGGCGACGGATGCGCTGGTTGGCAAGCAGATCAACACGGTGATGAGCCTGCTGGCCACCGTGTTTATCGTGTGCCCGATGACGCTTCTCTGCCTGATACCCTATGGGCTGTTTGCGTTGAGCGCCTATGGCACCGGCTGGCTGTATGCCAATGCCCAGACGCCGCTGCGCTATACGCGCCGGGTGACCGAACGGATCGCGGGTGCCACCAACCAGCATGTCCCACGACTTGCCCGGCCCTTGATCGCGATGAATGTCTGGTTAACACGCTGGGAAAAAACGTTGCTGAGCGGGGATCAGCCGCCGTTGTCTTCTCAAGAGGATACAGCCGATGAGTGAGAATGAACAGGTAAAAGCACAGCGCAAGAGTCTGCTGGAAAACGCCGAGCAGCAGGTGAGTGATGTCCTCAAAACGTTAGAGGACCAGGACGCTCGCATCTGGGCTTACCTGCTGGGCGGAGTGGTCGCGTTACTGGTGGGTTTATTGATAGCGTACTATTATTCGCAAGTTATTCGGGAAAAGCGTAAGAGTACGCTTGAACGGGTAGTAGATTCCCTGCGGGGAGGGATCGGTTTATGACCAACGAGTTGCCCAACGCTGCCGAAACGGGATGGAAATCCCAGGCGTATCTGGTGGGCGGCTTGCTAGGCCTGGTGGTTGGCCTGCTGGCAGCCTATTTGTACGCGCGTGCGTCCGAAGAGAACAGCGGATCACCCACCCGTATCAAAGCTGTCGACGCCTTGAAGCTGTCCGTTGGCGTGATGGGTGTCATTCGCCAGATCACCGATCTGGGCGCGAGCGGCGGCAAATAAAAAATTGCTCACGGGGCGTGTTGTGACCCGGCCTTACTGCCGCCGTTCCCCCTTGGTGGCCTGCCGTTGCCAATAACACGCCCCTTTTAGCGATGTTACCGTTTCCCCGGTTGGTTTCTATTCTGCTTTCCCCTGTATTCCTGCGCGGCGCCGGGCTGGTTCTGCGCGTGCTGCTGGTGGTGTGGATGCTGCACAGTTTGGCCCCCGCCTCACCCTATGTCGTGTTGGGACCACGCCACACGGTAGACACCGGACACCCGGTTGTGTGCGTCCATACGCGGCTCACCGACGAGGTGGAGGCATGGAAAATCCAGCGCACGCTGAGCCTGGTGCGCGAGATGGGCGCCGGGACCATTGTCGAGTATTTCCCCTGGCCGTATGTTGAGCAGCAGCAAGGCGAATACGACTGGGCGCACGCCGACCGCATTATCCACCAGGCGGAAAACCAGGGCCTGACCGTAGTCGCCCGGCTGGGGCTGGTCCCGGAATGGGCGCGTCCCCCGGTTGAAGAGAAGGTCACAACGCTGACGTATTTGACCGACGATTATTACGACGAGTTCGCCGACTTTGTCGGGGCGTTTGTGGCGCGCTATGCGGGGGTGGGCGCGGTGATCATCTGGAACGAGCCGAATCTTAGCCTGGAATGGGGCAGCCGCCCGGTTGATCCGGAAGCCTACACCGACCTGCTGCGTGTCTCCTACACGGCGGCTCACGCGGCGAACCCGGCTGTGCTCGTGTTGGGCGGCGCGCTGGCCCCGACGCTCGAAGATGAAACCAGCGGCGGCGGCCTGAACGACGTTCGCTATTTGGAGCGCATGTATCAGGCAGACGCAGCCGATTATTTTGACGCGCTGGCAGTGCATACCTACGGTTTCACACACCCGCCGGGGGATGAACCCGATCCGGCGGTGATCAATTTTCGCCGGGTGGAACTGCTGCGCGATGTAATGCTGCGTTACGGCGACGGCGATACCCCCGTGTATATCACCGAAAGCGGCTGGAGCGACGATCCGCGCTGGGTGAACGCTGTGCGGCCCGGCCAGCGCATTCTCTATACGCTGGACGCATTCGAGATGGTCGAAGACTGGCCCTGGGCCGAACGGTTGTGTATCTGGAATTTTCGCCAGCCGTTTGACTTTCGCAACCGGCGCGATGCATATTACGCGCTCGTCTCGTCCGAGTTTTATCTCAAGCCGGTCTATGAAGCGATCCAGGCATACGCGCGCGGCTGGGAAAGCCCGTACCTGCCATGATCAGGCTGGCTGTGTGGCGGGACGCGCTGGTGCGTTGGCGTGGTTGGGTAGTCTGCCACCTGGGCGCCGCGCTGGTGGGACTGAATGTTATTGCATTGATGGCGGCGGCCTGGGTGTTAACCCGTCCGGGTGCGCTGTTTGGCCCGCTTGATGGCACGTGGCACCGCATCCAGGTGAACGGCGTGACGTACGTGGGCGTGGATCCAAACTATCCCCCGTTTGCCGAATGGACGCCGGAGCAGATCGCCGGGTTGGAACCGGA
>JAFGNU010000053.1 GCA_016926875.1 Anaerolineae bacterium
CGGGTGTCGTTTACATCGACAATATCCAGGCTGTGCCATAGGCGC
Source organism: Anaerolineae bacterium (assembly GCA_016926875.1). GTDB lineage: Bacteria > Chloroflexota > Anaerolineae > Aggregatilineales > Aggregatilineaceae > JAFGNU01. Next base: position 46 of record JAFGNU010000053.1, read on the forward strand.
GTTGGTTTTGCTAGCTGATTATGCCGGGAGTTCATTGCAGGTATATGATGAACTCCCGCTTGATTCTGTACGCAGAGTATATTCAAATCCTATCGACAAGCGGCGGTTCGTCCGGTATACTGCATCGGGCAGTTGACTAAAAACGATACAGATCAGAAAAATCAGGCCGAGGAGGAATCCCCTGATGGCTGAATTTCCCGGCAAAGGCAAAGTTGCCATCATCAAGACCACACCCGAAACGGTGGTCGATGATGTGCGGCAGGTGATGCGGCTGGCAGGTTACCAGGAGGCGCTCCCGCGCGACAAAGATACGATCCTGAAGATCAACATCTCGTGGGACACGTGGTATCCCGCCTGTTCCAGCACGCCCTGGCAGATCGAAGGCGCGATCCAGGAATTGCAGGCCGCCGGGTACCCGCGCCTGATCGCCGGGCACAACGATACGGTGGTGGTTGATGCGCGCGACGGCGAGCGCAACAACAAGCACCTGTATGTCACCGATAAGTACGGCCTGGAAAACTGGCACCTCTATGAACCGCAGTTTGAGTGGGTGCGCTACGAGCCAAAAGAGCCGTTCCTGGTGCTGGATCACGTCTATCCTGAAGGCGTGTATATACCCAAAGACTTTTACGGGCGGAATATCATTCAGCTCCCGACGGTCAAGACGCACGTCTTCACGACCATCACCGGCGCGATGAAAAACGCGTTCGGCGGGCTGCTGGGCCGCAAGCGCCACTGGACTCACTCGGTCATCCACGAAACGGTAGTCGATCTGCTCCAGATTCAGCAGGACGTTCACACCGGCGTGTTTGCGATCATGGACGGCACGTTTGCGGGGGATGGTCCCGGCCCGCGCGCGATGCGCGTCCACGAAAAAGACATTCTGCTGGCATCCGCCGACCAGGTCGCCATTGACGCCATGAGCGCCTACCTGCAAGGTTTTGACCCGATGGCGCTCGACTTTATCCGGCTGGCTCACGAGCGCGGCCTGGGTATTGGCGACCCGGACGAGATCGAAGTCGTCGGCATCGACCTGAAAGACATCCCGCGTTTTGGTTTTATCCAGGAAGACACCTTCGCCAGCATAGGCCAGAGGATGATCTATCATGGCTGGCTGAAAGGCTTCGAAGGGCTGCTGCTGCGGACACCGCTGGTGCCGTGGAGCTACATGGCGAGCGATGTATACCATAACTATTACTGGTACCCGTTCGTGGGGCGCAAACGGGTAGAAGACGCGCTGCAAACCAAGTGGGGCAGGTTGTTCGCGGAATACGGCGACGGCACTGTCGTGATGCCGGGCGTTGATCCGGACGAGGTCCGGCGGCTGGCCGTGATGGGCGCGGCAGCAGTCGGCGGGGCGTTGTTCCTGGGCGGGCGGCTGCTTGGCCTGGTGCATGGCAAAAAGTAGCAGCACGCTGCGCATCGATTGGCAACTGTGAGGGGCAGATCAACGGTTGCTCCTCATGGTTTTTAATAAAGATATTCGTTTTTGATGGAATTGCTTTTAAGATAGGTTGGCTTTATGATAGAAGTCAAATCGATCATAGTTTGCGTTTTTAGTTTTGCGTTACGGAGCTATAACTATGCCAGTTAACCTGGAATGGCATCCATCGCTGCCGATTTTGCTTGCCACCTATTCGGGGGTTTTGTCAACCGACGAGTATTATATGATGTCTGAGCAGCGGCAGACTATGCTGAATAACGGCCCGGATCAGATCATTTTGGTCGCGGACATGCGGCAAATGGAGTCATTTCCCGACTCGCTTGAAATCGACTTGTGCGAAAACGTACTAACACACGAAAAGATTCACCGCGTATTGATCGTCAGCATGAACGGCTTATATAGCATCTTGCGGAACGCGGTTGCTGCCACTGAAGGGCGAGACCTGCGGGTGCTGTTCTTCCACGATCTGGAAGAAGTGTTAAACACAGCGGAGAAATTGGCCCAGCAGCTTGTTTGATCTGGCTCAGCGACCCCTAGCGCAGATCACATACTTTCCACCCGTTTTCATCAACCAGCGTGAACCGAACCGTGCCGTCTTCATCGAGATTGCGCACCTCGGTTTGATTCTCTGCTGATTTAAACGTTACTACGCCGCTCATAACCACTTCAACCTGGTCGTCCGATTCGGCGCTGATCTCAAAGGTGGCGTGATCGATATCGACGGTCAGCGTTGGGTCGCCTTCGGCTGCCCACCCCCGCGTGACACTCTGCCAGTCTTTACACGTGAGCGCCTCTACCTGCTTGGCATCCCCGGTCCATACGCTGACGATAAAGGTGCGGCTGATCTTGATGGGGTCGCCTTTATCCTGTCCACAGGCGGCGAGCAGTCCGGCTGCCAGAACAAGCATCACGGCCAGCAGCGCCAGCCGTGTCCGTCTTGCGGCGAGTGGTCGAGTCTGGTGCATGGTCCCTCCTTTTGCCAGGGGCAGCGTGGCGCTCACTATCTCACGCGCGGTACACGTGACAGGATGGTGGTCACGACTTCATAGTTGATCGTGTCCAGGTAGTTGGCGACGTTGTCAACGCTGATGCGCTGCCGCCCCTGCTGCCCGATCAATACCACTTCATCCCCGATCTGCACGTCTTCAATATGGGTTACGTCGATGATCGTCTGGTCCATGCTTACCCGCCCAACCAGCGGCGCAAACTCGCCATGAACCAGCACGTGCTGCCAGCACTGCGGCGCGCGGCGGAAGCCGTCCGCATAGCCAACCGGCAGGACAGCGATCATCTGCGCGCCCTGGGTGCGGTAGGTATTGCCATAGCCGACAAAACTACCCGGCGGCAGGCGCTTGACCTGCGCGATGGTGGTTTTCCATTCCAGCGCCGGGCGGAAGTCGGCGGGCACCGGCATCAACTGGCCGGGGTTCAGGCCGTACATGGCGATCCCGGCCCGCACCATACTAAAGCGCGCTTCCGGCAGGTGGATCGCGGCGGCAGAGTTGGCCGCGTGGACGTATTTGAAGTGGTACCCGGCGGCGACCAGCGGGTCGATCACGCCCTCGAACGTGGCGATCTGGCTGCGGGTGTATCCTTCGTCACTATCTGCAACCGAGAAATGGGTAAAGACGCCTTCGATTTCCAGGTTGCGCAGGTTGCGCAGGCTGCGGAAGAATGTAGTCACCTCGCCGGGCAGCAGCCCCAGGCGGCTCATGCCGCTGTCAACCTTGACGTGGGCACGGGCGGTGGTATCCATTTCGCGGGCGGCGCGGTCGAAAGCGCGCGCGATCTCGATGTCGTACAGTGTCACGGTCACGTCATAGCGCAGCACCTGGCGCGCGGCCCAGGGCGGCGTATAGCCCAGGATCAGGATCGGCGCCGCGACCCCGGCTTCGCGCAGGTCCATTGCTTCGTTAATCGACGCCACGCCCAGGTAGCCAGCGCCGTTGTTGAGCGCCGTCGTGCTGACCGCCACCGCGCCGTGCCCGTAGGCGTTGGCCTTGACGACGGCCATCAGCGTCACGTCCGGCCCGATGATGTCCTTAAGCCGCCGCACGTTGTAGGCGATGGCTTCCATGTCGATGTGCACCCAGGTTGGACGGTCCGGGCGATCCGCCTGCACTTTTTTGTAGGTTTCTTCCTGGCGGGCCAGATGCGCCGCGTCTTGCCGGTCGGCCAGCAGGCGGCGAACAACGCGCTCCATGCGGGCGGCGGGACTGCCCTTGACCAGCACGATGTCATTGGGTCCCAGGTCGAGGCTGGCGGCTTTGGCGGCGTCCTCCACGCTGAAGGTGATATGCACCCGGTCGCGGTCCATCCCTTCCTCCAGCGCGGCACGTGCCGACTCGGCGGCCAGGTCGCCTTTGGTGACGAACTGGTCAACGACTTCGGCGGCGCGCTGCCCAACCTGTAAGTGTGCCAGCGGCGAGTGGCTGCCCAGCTCGTCCATGTCTCCCATCACAAACACCAGCCTGCTGTGCAGGTCGCGCACGCCAGCCAGCCAGTTCAGCGCGGCGAGCATACCTTCCGGGTTGGCGTTGAAGCTGTCGTCGATCAACAGGCTGCCATTCGGCCCGTCGAGCGGGTGCATCCGGCCCGGCAGCGGCTCCAACTCAGTCAGGGCGCGCAGCCCGTCTTCGAGCGGGATGTCGTAGCTCAGGCCTATTGCCAGCGCCGCCAGGATGCTGTAGAGCTGGTGCGTCCCCAGCAGCGGCACCCAGCGCCCGGCAAAACGCTGCTGGCCGTAGCGCAGGTCGAAGCCGGTTTTGTAGCGGGCTTCCAGGATATTGTAGGCCAGCAGGTCGGCGCCAAAGGCTGGCTCGGCAATATCCAGCCCAACGGTCAGCACCGATGCCTGGGTTTCGGACGCCATCTCGCGCACCAGCGGATCGTCAAAGTTGAGCACGGCCAGTCCATCAGGAGGCAGGCGGCGGATCAACTCACCTTTTTCGCGGGCGATGTTCGCCAGTGTAACGAGCCGGTCGGTGTGGGCGTGGGCGATGCTGGTCACGACGCCGACCAGCGGGTTGGTGGCGGTGACCATTTCGGCCATCTCGCCAAACTGGTCGGTGCCAAACTCCAGGATGGCGATCTGGTGATCTTTGTCGAGCTTGCCCAGCGCCAGCGGCAGCCCAAACCGCCCGTTAAAACTGTCCGAACCTTTGTAGACGTTATAGCGCGTACCGAGTACGTGGGCGATGGCATCTTTGGCGGTGGATTTGCCGACGCTGCCCGTTACACCGATCACGGTGGTGCCGAATTTTTGGAGCACGATCTGCGTCCAGCGCATCAGCGCGTTTTCGACGCTGCGCATAACGATGACTGTCAGGCCGTCGGTATCGAAGATAGGCGGGTGCGTGCACATGATGCCGGTCGCGCCCCCGGAAACGGCGTCGGCCATGTAGTGATGCCCGTCCCCCCGCTCGGTTTTGATGGCAACAAACAACTCGCCGGGCTGGACGTTTTGCACATCAAAGCAGAAGTCGGTGAATATCTGGGCCACTGGTTCGCCGAACAACTGGCCGTCGGCGGCTTCGAGGATATCGTACAGGTTGATCATGATATATGCACCGGATCAAGCCGTTAAATGGATGAGTATATCTTGTGATGTAGTTTAGGGCGTCGGGGGTATTTTTGCCAGTAGGCGGGCTAGGGCAGGGCGAGCCTGGCTGCCGCATCCCTGGCCCGATCCGCCGATTTCGCCAAATTCTGACCACCTGCTATAATGGTGGCCCTATACCGGATAGAACAGACTGGTTGCCGGGTGGCAATCAGTGGTACGTTAGGGGGGCCTACATCTCATTCGGCCCTGGCGCAAAAGCACATGAGTTTTGACTTTACACTGGAAGCTCAGCAGGGCACAGCGCGGGCCGGGGTACTGCATACCCCGCACGGCCCACTTCCAACCCCCGTTTTTGCACCCGTTGGTACCCAGGCGACCGTCAAGGCGGTTGAGCCACGTGAGCTGCAAGAATTGGGGGCCACGCTGGTGCTGGCGAATACCTACCATCTCCACCTGCGGCCCGGCGACGAACTGGTTGCCGAGTTGGGCGGGCTGCACTGGTTTATGGCCTGGGATGGCCCGATGCTGACCGATTCGGGAGGATTCCAAGTATTCAGCCTGGGGGAAATGCGCGCGATTGATTCCGACGGGGTCACATTCCGCAGCCACCTGGACGGCACACAGCACCGCTTCACGCCCGAAACATCGATCCGCATCCAGCATAACCTGGGAGCCGACATCATCATGGCGTTGGACGAATGCGCGGTGCCTGATGACCGCGCGGTGGTCGAGGCGGCAGTTGATCGCACGCATCGCTGGTTGGGGCGCTGCGCCGATGAACACGCGCGCAGCGGTGATCCGGCGCGGCAGGCGTTGTTTGGCATCGTGCAAGGCGGCATTTTCCGGGATTTGCGCGAACGGTCGGCGCAGGTAGTATCCAGCTTTGACCTGCCCGGCTATGCTATCGGCGGGCTGGCAGTGGGCGAAACCAAGGACGAGATGTACAGCACCCTGGAATACACAACACCCCTGCTGCCCCAGGGCAAACCGCGCTACCTGATGGGGGTTGGCAGCCCTGAAGACCTGGTGCACTGCGTGGCGCGCGGTGTGGATATGTTCGACTGCGTGCTGCCTACACGGGTGGCGCGCAATGGAGCGGCGTTAACGCGCACGGGCCGGATCAATATGCGCAACCGGCAGTACGCCGACGATCCCGATCCAATTGAGCCGGGCTGCACCTGCTACGCCTGCCGGACGTTTTCGCGCGCCTACATCCGTCACCTGGTTAAATCCTCCGAAATCCTGGGACACCAACTGCTGAGCATTCACAATTTGCATCTTCTGCTCACGCTGATGCGTGAGATGCGTTCCGCCATACAGAACGGCGTATTTGACCAATATGCCGCCACATTCCTGGCGACGTATCGCCCGGTTGGATCGTTGACGGGGGCAAGCACCCCGACCGGCTAGCCGTTGCTGCGCGATAGGCGCCGGACTTGATAAGCAAAGCCGTGAAAGGATCGCTGTTTGGACCTGCTCGAGGCTCTTTTCTTGGGCGTTCTGCAAGGTGCGACTGAATTTTTGCCGATTTCCAGCTCCGGCCATCTGGTATTGGTGCCCAACTGGCTTGGTTGGGCTGCGCCGCCGCTGCTGTTTGACGTGGTGGTGCACCTGGGCACCCTGGTGGCGGTGCTGGCTTATTTCTGGCGCGACTGGCTGACGCTGTTGCGTGCCGGTTGGACTGCACTGCATACCCATTCAAACCAAGATGCTGTAAACCAAGACCCTCAATTTCATCTGCTGCTGATGCTGGGCATCGGCACGATACCCGCTGCTGTAGTGGGAGCCGTGTTCAACATTTTCCTCGTCGAGGTTTTCGCTACTCCCCTGGTGGCTTCGGTGGCGCTGCTGATGACGGCGTGCGTGCTGGTGTTGGGCGAACGCATGCGCACGGGCGGACAGGCCCTGACCGGCATCACTGCCCGGCAGGCGCTGCTGATTGGCGTGGCGCAGGCGGTGGCCATTATCCCTGGGTTGTCGCGCTCCGGGTCGACCATCAGCGCGGGCATGTGGCAGGGGCTGGCCCGTCCGGACGCGGCGCGCTTCAGCTTTTTGCTGAGCACGCCGATCATCCTGCTGGCGGGCGGCGGACAGGTCTTGGAACTGCTGGTTACCGACAGGAGTGTCGAGTCAGGTATGTTGATGGTGCTGCTGGTAGGTTGTGTGTCTGCCGCAGTGGTCGGCTACCTGGCGATCTGGCTGTTGATGCGCCTGGTGCAGCAGATAGGTTTGTACGGGTTCGCGGTGTATTGTGCAACGATTGGCACGCTCAGCCTGCTGGTAGCCCTCTTTTCTTGAGAGGGTCGGGCATGAAGCGGGCCAAGTGCACCCTTGTTATCCTGAGCCTGGCTTTGGCGAGCTGTCGCGGACCGGCTTATGCTCCCACGGTAACTCCCCAGACGGTCAGTGTGCGGCTGCTGTCTACCACGACGGCGTACCCGCTGTTGCAAGACCTGACCACCGCCTACCACTGTCCGGGGGTACTGCTGGCTGTTCACAGCGTGGCTGCCAACTGGGAGACGGTCTACAGCCGCCTGCTGGCCGGGGAGGCGCCCTTTGCCCTGACGACCTTTTTACCGCCGAATGCAAACCTGTGGGCCGCCCCGATTGGGCAAGATGGCATCGCGATCATTGTCCACATCGATAATATGATCCCATCGCTGACCGCCGCCGACCTGCGCCGGGTGTTTCAAGGACAGGTCACGCTGTGGAACGAGATCGGCGGACCGGAACTGCCGATCACGGTGGTCAGCCGGGAAGATGGCGCTGACACGCGCCTGGTTTTTGAGTCGCTGGTCATGGGCCAGCGCCGGACGACGCTTTCGGCGCGGCTGGCGCTTTCGAGCCAGGGCATGGTGGATATTGTGGCGAGCCTGCCGGGGGCAGTGGGCTATGTCAGCATGGCAAAGGTTGACGACCGGGTGCGCGTGGTGCCGGTCGCTGCTCGCCAGGGAGAACCGCCGCTGCTGCCGTCGCCGGAGACGGTCGGCGCGAATGTGTACCCGCTGCGCGCCCCGATCTTTGTCGTGGGGCCGGACCCACCGGATGCCGAGAGCGCGTATTGGGACCTGTTCGCCTGGATGCAGAGCCAGGGCGGGCAGGCGGTTGTTGGTCAGCGGTATGGCGCGCTGCTGTCTGACTGAGGTAGGCTGCGGCAGGCAGGTTAGAAATCCTGTAGAATTGGTATGCAAGATAGTTGGAATTTCACGTATAATGGTAGTGGGTGTCGCGGTATTAATTCCGACTCCCCGCGTTGTCACGCAAAATACGCTTAGAATTGGAGAGAAACATGAAGAAACGTATACTGGTTTTCTTGGTTATTCTGGCATTGTTGGCTGTGGGCGGGCAGGGACTCGTTGCTGCACAAAGCGGCACAGCACAACGCGCGGTTGCATTAGAAGCTGTTACGCTTTATGATGCGCCCGGCGGTGGCTCAGTAGCCAGCCTGGCAGCCAGCACAATCGTAACCGTGACCAAGACGGACGAAACCGGCGGCTGGCTGTATGTTGAAGCTGCCGACGGTGCGGGCTATGCGCCTGCGGGCAGCTTCCTGATGCTTGACTATCCGCTGCTGAGCCACAAAGCGGTTATATCCTCTGCCAATGAGGATGGCTTCCCGGTGTTGTCCGCCAAAGAGCTTGAGTCAGAGCCGGTTGCCGCACTCAAGTACGGTGACGTGGTAGATGTTCTGACCGAGATGGACAACTGGTTCGTCGTGGCTGCGGATGGCAAGGTAGGCTGGATGCTGCGAGCGGCGGTTCCTCCTGGCTTCTCACTGGGCGTAGTCAGCCCGGGCGATGCGCCAGAGCTGGGTATCTATGCTGAAGCGGACCTCGGTTCGAGCATTGTGACGACGGTGCCGAATGGCAGCCAACTGTATGTAGGCGCAGCAGATGGTCAATGGGCATCGGTCATCACGCTGGACGGCGTCGCGGGCTGGGTGCTTGGCAGTTCGGTCGTGGCGCTGCCCAACACCAGCGTCGAAACGGATGTGAACGTCAAGTGCGACATCTACGATGACGCCAGCCGGGACGCGAACCTGCTGGTCAGCCTGCCCAACAACGTTATGCTGACCTTTATCGAGGCCGTCGACGAGGAATGGTTCGAGGTCTATCATCCCGATTTTGGCTTTGGCTACGCGATGGCGCCCAACCTGACGCCCGTGTACCCGTTGGTGAGCCTGGTCTATACCGACGCGAAGGCCGCGCTGGTTGATTCGGGCGATGCGTCGGAAGTGGGTTTGTTCGCGGAACAGGACTTTGGCTCGGACCTCGTCGCCACGGTGCCTGGCGGCCAGATGGTGTACATCGTGGCCGAAGATGAACTGTGGAGCAGCGTGATGGCGATGGACGGTTCATCAGGCTGGGCACTGGCCAGTACGCTGGCACCGCTGCCGATGGTGATGGTTGAGCCGATAGTTGGAGGCGACGCCCAGGCCGGTGTGTATGCCGGGCCGGACTTCGCCTCGGACGTGTTGGGCGTCATTGACGCAGGCGTCGCGGTGTATTACATGGGGCCGGTTGATGACTCCTGGATGGAGATTTACGACCCGGTCTTGGGTATGGGCTACGTGCTGACATCTTACTTCAGCGGCCCGTACTCAGTAGCCACCGTCCAGGTTGGCGGCGCTGTTGTCCGCGAAGGGCCGAATGACACCATCTACAACGCGGTGGCCGAACTACCGGCGGGCACACAGGTGATCGTCAAGGGCAAGGACTCCAGCAGTGACTGGATTCAGGTGTCGATCCCGTTTGCCGAGTTGGATTACGGCTACAACGGTGTTGACGGCTGGATGCGCAGCTTCCTGTTTGTGGATGCCGACAACAACACCGATCTGGACGCGTCCTACCTGGTGGTGACTGCCGAGTAATCGCCGGTCCGATCTCGTAGAACGCATATCGTGTTGTTCACAAACCCGGCCTGCTGCGTGCAGGTCGGGTTTTTTGTAGAAGCCGGGCAGCGCATAGGAATTACAGATGGCAGAACACAGCCTGCCGCGCGTGTTGATCGTGGTGCTTGTGCTGTGCCTGGTTGGCGCACCTGCGAGTACGATCCACGCGCAGGGCGGCGGCGGTTTCCCGCGCGAGGTGATCGACGCCAGCGGGGCGGTAGTTACCATTCCGGTCTATCCCCAGGTGATCGCGCTGGTCGGGGATGATCCCATACTGGCGGCGGTTGTGGAAACTGATCACATCCGGCACGTGGACCCAACCGGCGACCCGGCGGCGGTGGAGTGGGCAGGCGTGGGGCTGGCGGTGATGCCGGAACTGTACGCAGCAGCCTATCCGGCGCTGGTGGGCGCGGCAGATGCGGCAGGCGTGCCGGTGTTTCTCACCGGGACGATCACCAGCCTGGACGGCTGGCGCGCGGCGGTCGAGCGGTTGGGGCAGGCAACCGGGCGCGACGAACAGGCAGTGAACGTGATCAGGCGGCTGGACCGGCGGCTGGCGCTGGTGGGGGCGGCAGTGGGCGAGTGCTCGCCGGTGCGCGTCCTGGTCCTGACACCGGAAGCGTATACTTTTGGGCAGGGCGCGCTGATCTCCGAGCTGATCGCGCTGGCGGGCGGGATCAGCGTGGCCGCCGACGCAGGCTTTGACGATTACCGGCAGGTGGACGACCGCCTGATCCGCAGGTTTGCGCCGGAGGTGGTGCTGCTGTCGCCTGCGTGGGACCGGGAAGCGGTCGCGGACTTTTGCGCTAATCCTGCCTACGCAGATGTCCCGGCAGTGCGTGCAGGGCGGGTGTTGCGCCTGGCGTTTTCACCCACGCTGCCCGCCGATCCGGGATCGGCGCTGATCCTGCTGGCGATTTCCCTACATCCGGCGGAAATGCTACAGTTATATAATCCGTGGTGACGAGTTTGGCCGGACTGTATTCTTATGTAACAAAAGGATCATGGCTGAATGCCCTGGATTGATGTGATCGATGAGGCGCACGCGGACGGCGCGCTGAAAGCAGCCTATGAGGAGATCAAGGGCGCGCGTGGCAAGGTTGCCAACATCATGCGGATTCACAGCCTGAAGCCGGAAACGATGCTGGCGCATAAGGATTTGTACGTGTCGCTGCTATTCCGCGATTCCGGCTTGAGCCGCGAGGAGCGGGAGTTGATCGCTGTGGTCATTTCGGCAGCGAACGGCTGCGCCTACTGCGTGCAGCACCACGCCGAAGCGCTGGATCATTACTGGCAGGACCGTGCGCGCGTCGACCGGGCGGTGCGGGACTTTCGTGCGCTGGACCTGCCGGACAGGCTGCGCGCCATCCTGGCCTACGTGGTCAAGCTAACGGAAGCGCCCGCGACGGTAACCGAAGTGGATGTCGCAGCGCTGCGGGCGGTGGGCCTGTCCGATGCGGATATTCTGAGCGTTAACCTGGTCACAGCCTATTTCAACTTTGTCAACCGGATCGCAGTTGGGCTGGGCGTCGAGTTCTCACCGGAAGAAGTGACCGGTTACCGGTACTAAAACAACGGCCAACGAATCGCGTGTTTTCAGAAAGGAACAATCATGAAGCAGAGATGTTTGATCGTCGGGATCGTGTTGGTGGCGCTGTGTGGAGCGGCGCTGGCGCCGGTCGCGGCACAGGATGGTTTGAGCGTAGAAGAACAGGCCGCGCTGGACGAGGTTCGGGCGACGTTCGAGGACTTTCTGGCGTTGGATACTTACAGCGCCGACCTGGAACAGGTGATCACCCAGAATATCAGCGCCTCGTTCGAGGGTGAGGATGTTGCCCTCGAACAGGTGGTAACGGGCGAGGGTGAAATCCAGATTGACCTGACGGGCGAAGGCGAATATGACAACCTGTATATGACCCTGGAGCAAACTATTGAGCAGATGCTAGTCGGGGCCGGGCAGGAGGAAGCGGCGACGATTGGCCCGATCATGATCGAGATGATCATTGTTGCGGATCGTGTTTATGTCCAGATGAGCGGCGAGGAGCTGGCCGGGATGGTCCCGGAGGGCTGGGTGGATGTGACCGAGGATGCAAGCGCATATCCCGGCATGGAAGCCTTTAACTTTGAGCAGATGCTGGCGATGGGCAGCGGCCTGGAAGCGGACCAACTGGACGCCCTACTCTCGTCGGTGACGGGGGTCGAACTGCTGGGCGAGGATATGCTGGGCGATGTGGCCGTGAACCGCTACCGCCTGACGATGGACCCGGCGCAGGTGCTTGAAAAGCTCGGCGTGGAAGAACTGAGCGCGATGTTTGAATCGAATGCGCTGCCATTTGACGTGACCGCCCTGGTCGAGATGATCTACACCGACGAAGATACGGAATACGCCTTTGAGGTGGCAATCGGCGTGGACGACGGGGTATTGTATGAGCATGTCCAGTCGATGAGCACCGACATCGTGCTGGACTCAACGGTATTCACCGACCCGTCGCTGGCGGGCATGGAAATGATAATGGCGCAGGAAACGATGCAGCATTTCTTGTTCCACAGCTTCAACGAGCCGGTAACGGTCACCGCGCCGGAAGTGGTAGAGTAGCCGGGCGGTTTTTCTTGGGACGACAGCCAACGAAAGGATCGGGTGCCATGCGGCGATGGATTCAGAGTGTGGGGGCGGTGCTGCTGGCCGGTGCGCTGGCGATGGGCAGCGGGCTGCCAGCGCGCGCCCAGGAGGACGCCGTCGAGCGCATCCGGGCAGCGTATAACGCCTATGAGGCGTGGGATACGTATCAGATTCAGGTCGATGATGCCATGCGGTCGGCGCTGGTCGTGGAAGGGCCGGAGTACTCGCTCGTGCAGCGGCGCCAGCGCGAAGCGACTATCACCGGATGGTACGATGTCACCGACCGTGACAGCCCGCTGGTCTGGCTGGCGCTGACCGGCGAGCTAGACGAATCGAGCGATCAGAACGGCGAGATACTGCCGGGCGGCTGGTCCCTGGATATGGAAGTGGCCGCGCAGGGCGGCGCGATGTTCTGGCGCGGGGAGTACGAAGCCGAGCCGGAGCCGGATGTCGCGCTGCCGGATGACTGGGAACCGGTCACGGTGCGCGATATGGACGCGCTGCCCGCGTTGGTTGACGTGGCGCTGGGCAGCTATGTCCAGGACGGCGGGACCGGGCCGCTGGTAGACGGGGTTGAGCGGTGGTTGGATGCCGCGCTGTCTATCGAGGGACCGGAGCCGTACACCGTCAACCGGACAACGAGCGGCGACCTGTACACCGTCGAGGTCAACCTGGCCGCCGTGCCTGAACTGGTCGCGGATCACTTTCGCTGGCTGACCGAGGGGCCGGACGCGGTGGTGGATCAGGACGTGCTGCTGGACGCGCTGATCGCAGATGGCACGCTGACGTGGCGCGTCCTGGTCGATCCGGATACGGGTGGCTTGCTGCTGCAATACCTCACGCTGGACCTGTCCGCCAACCTGGGCCAGGGCGACCTGCTCGCAGCGTATACGTCGCTAACACTGGCTTTCAGCGGTGAGCGGGGCGTGCTGTTCGGCGGCATCAACGGGCCGGTAGATACGGCGGTTTTGCCGGAGTGATACACCTGGACAAAGCAGTAAGCCGACGCATTCTGAACAGGCTTGAATTGACCTCCCCCTTTTTTCCAGCACTGTTATAGACGGGAAAGGGGAGCGGGGCAGCGGGATTAAATATGCTCGCAGCGCTGCTCCCCCTCGCCATTTTGAATGGAGAGGGGGCCGGGGGGTGAGGCCAACTGCCAGACTGCCACCCTCACAGCACGTCCAACAGCACCAGCAGCACAATGATCACGACGATCCAAAAAGCACACCCGCACGCGATATACATCTCAAAGGGCAGTGCGGGTTCTGCGCGGCGGCTCATTTTCCGCTGGTACTGCTCCGCAGGCGCAGGAGCCTCACGTCCCGCGTATTCCGGCGGCCCGTACTGCGCGCTGGGGACAGGCGCGCGTTGGCGGGCGGTCGAGGGATAATGACCGCCGCTGAAGCTGGTGAGTTCTCCTACCTCTGTGTCTGCTGGTTCGGGCTGAGTTTGCTCGCCCGCCTCGTCGCGGCGGGCGGCGTCTTCGGCATCCAGGTCATCCGCACCTGTATCGACCGGCTGATCGGCTTCAGCCGCCGCTTCGGCCACTGCCTCTGTGTACCAGTCCGGCTCGGATTCATCACCTGTTAACTTGCGCTCGTATTCGTCGTTCAGCGCTTCGGCCAGCGGATCCAGTTCCTCGCCCATTCCACCGAACGGCTTGCGTTCGCGGACGCCTTCGTCCGGCCTGACTTCGGCTTCCTTGACTTCCTTTTTTGCGGTTTCCGCCATATCACCACCTGGGGCGGGCGGCGGTACCGGTGGGACATGTGCGACGGTATCACACATGCAGGTCACAATGTCTGACGGTCCAACCACGTCACACGCGCAGGGCATCACACGTTCAGTTTCCGGCGGTGGGGCAGGGGCGGGTTTGGGCGCGGGCGGCGGTTCTGCGCCGTGCGATTTCACCGACGCGACCGGCGGGCCTTCCGCTTCCTCGGTGATGCGGATGGTGTGCGCCACCGAGGCGATCAGCGCGTTGTTTTGCGTGACTTCAAAGATGATCTCCAACCGTCCCGGCTGGCGCGGCGTCAGCGCGTACCACAGCGGCGGCGTATCGAAGTCGGGGAAGACGGTCATGTGCTTGACGGCGGTGGTGTGGATGTCACAGCCCGGCGCTACCAGCTTGACCTCGATCACGCCCGGCTGAATCTCGCCCACCTCGACCGGGAACTGCATGGGCGCGCGTGTTTCGGCCCGGCTGACGGCTTTTTCCGGCTCCAAGCCCAGCAGGCGGCGCAGGTCCTTTTCGCTGGGCCGGGGCGAATCCGTGCGGCGTACCCACAGCCCAAAGCGCAGCGGCAGATTCACCGGCGCGGATCGCGGTCCGGCAGTGTCGATCCGGCGTTCCAGGTAGGCGCGCGTGATCTGGGGCGTCTTGACGGTGCGCAGGTAAAGCGTGGGCACGTGCCAGAACGTGGTGCGGATCAACTGCTTGCGCCCTGCCGCAACTGCCGCTTCAATATCCTGCCCGGCCAGCAGCGCGGTATAGAAGCCCCGTGCGAAGCGCAGCGCGGCATCGTCCGGCAGGCTTTGCTGCATGGCGATCACTGCCGGGATGCCCGCCAGGATCAGCGAAGGGGCGACGCTGCCAAGCAGGCTTTTGCCCGCCACTTTGGACGTTTCGCACGCGCTCAGCACGGCCAGCCGTAGATCGGAGCCGTAGAGCGCCGCTGCCAGCGTGGCCGCGTTGATCGGATCGGCCTCGCCGTCTGCGTCCTCGAAGATCAAAAAACCGGTCTGCTCAAAAGCGCCGTGCCCCTCAAAATGCAGCACGCCCGGCGCGCCCGCTATCAGCCACTCCATCAGCATATCCCAGGTGGGCGGCACCAGCGTCGCCAGGTCAAGTTGATCTTCGCGGATAGGGACGATAAACGCCTGTTTGAGCGCCTCAAACTCCGACGCCAGCGGCGGGCGGTCCTTCGGATGGGCGGAGACAACCAGCACTTGCAGCGGGCGGGCAGTGCTCAGCGGGCGGGATGGTTCGGGCGCGGTGATATAGCGCGCCAGGTTCACCGCGCTGGCCTGGAGCAAAAAGCGCGTCCCGTCGTGGATTAGCTCCCAGGGATAGCGCGCGATGTGGGTCAGGTCGCGGTCAAAGCGCAGTTCGAGCGCCAGCGGTTCGCCCTGGGTGAGGGCTTGAGTATGCGCAGCGCGGTACAATTCGCCCAGTTTGCCGGGGAACAGCGCCCGGAACAATCCGCGCCCCACCTGCTCGTGGAACGTTGGCTGATCGGCCATCCGCTGCACCTCGTCAAACGGCTGGAGCGCGATCCGGGAGGCGACATCCTCCCCGGCGGGTGATTCCACCACGCGCACTTCTAACCCGTCATCCCGCGAACTCAGTTGTAGGGCCATGCGCGGCCCGCGCGCCGGGCGTAGATCGACCATCTTGACTCCTCCTCGTCCTACACCGCATTGTAGCCCGCCGGGTGGTGGGCGCAAGTCGGGTCAATCCGCCTGGGTGGGCCGGGGCAGCGCCTTGAGCTGGTGTGCGGGCGTAAAAAACGCGCGGTAGGTCAGGTAGGCCGCGATCAAGCCAGTGAACGTGGTCGCCCCGATCAGCATGTACATCACGATCAACTGGAGCTGTACCGCTTCCAGCGGCGAGGCCCCGGCCAGGATCATGCCCGTCATCGCGCCGGGCAGCTTGATCAGCCCGACGGTTTTGGTGGTGTCGATATGCGGGATCATGGCTGTGCGCAGTCCGCGCTGGAACTGCACCAGCGATGCCTGGCGGCTGGTGGCGCCCAATGCCAGCCGGGACTCGATCTGGTTGCGCTGGTCGAGCAGGTCATCGGACATGCGGTTCATCACCTGCGCGGCGACTGTCATCGAGTTGCCGATGATCATGCCGCCAATCGGGATGATAGCCTGGGGCGAAAACTCGAACACGCCGCCGATCACCAGCAGTGCCAGTGTCAGCACCGAGCCAAACCCGATTGCCAGCAGGGAAACACGCGCCGCGTGGGGCGTGGCCTGGCCGCGCCTGCCGGATGTGCGGGCCGCGATCACGATCATGACCAGCAGCACCAGCGCCGTCCACAGCGGGTGATCCTGCTCAAAGATCAGTTCGAGCACAAGGCCGATGGCGATAAGCTGGACAAAGGAACGGGCCGTTGCCGCTGCCAGGTCGTTCTCGACGTCGGCCTGCTGCCAGCGCGAGATAATGGCCGCGATGGCGACCAGCCCAATTGCCATCGCAATGCGGGGCAGGTCGTCCAGGTTAAAGATCGTGTCGCCTAACTCGTTGATCGCGTTATTCAGTGCATCCATGCGGCCTTTCCTCCTCGCCCTGGTATTGATCGTCGTCGGCCTGGTTACGCCGTAACCCGTCCTGGTCACCTTTGGCGAAGGCCAGCGCGCGCGCGTCGCCGTGTTCTGGACTCAGCATAACATCCACCCGGTCTATGCGTGTGATGCGCCCCTCATCCAGCAGCATCACGCAGCTTCCCACCCGCCGCGCCTGTTCAACCAGGTGCGATACCCATACCAGCGTCAGGCCAAACCTGTCCCGCAGCCCGATAAGCGTCTCTTCAACAGCGCGGGTAGCGATTGGGTCCAGCGCCGAAGTCGGCTCATCAAGCAGCAGCACGTCCGGTTCATTCGCCAGCGCGCGCGCGATAGCCACCCGCTGCGCCTGCCCGCCGGACAGTTCATGCGCGGGTTTGTCGGCGATCTCACCGTCCAGCGACACCATGTCCAGCAGTTGAACCAGGCGCTCGCGCGGCAGCGTTTGATCGCACAGCGCCGGGCCATAGGCGATGTTGTCCGCGACTGTGCCGGGCAGCATGGCCGTCTGCTGGAAGACCATCCCCACCCGGCGGCGCAGCGTCATAACCGGCAGGGTTGTGATGTCCTCCCCCTTGAAAAACACGGTGCCGGGGGCAGGTTCTTCGAGCCGGTTCATACAGCGCAGCAGCGAGCTTTTGCCGCCGCCGCTTGGCCCGATCAGCATAAACACCGCGCCCGGATTCACGCTAAACGATACGTCGTGCAGCACGCGCTGCCCGCCGCGTGCGAGTGACAGGTGACGGATTTCGATCAGCGGCATGGTGCTTTTATCCTTTTGTGTGCGCTTCAAGACCGTGTGATGTGTGACCGGCTGCGATCTTACCGCGTTCGAGGCGGGGGGAGATGGGTCATTCGGATGGAAGGGCAGCGCAAAAGATAACAAGCGGGCGACCCGCTGGGGCCGCCCTGAACAGATCGCCGTGTTGGCTAACGCTCAGCAGCCATGATCATTCTGCTTCTTCTGCTGCCGCTTCTTCATAAGCCGGGTATTCCAGCGGTGGCAGGTTGTCAATGTCATACACCACCACGCGGAAGCCCGTAACTGAACTGGCATAGTCCGGTTCATCATCGGCGCGGCGCGAGCTGGTCAGCCCGTAGGCAGTATCAGTCTGGTAATGCCCGCCGCGCAGCACGCGGTTGGCGTCAATCGACGGGTCGGTTAGCTCGCGGCCATCGGCGGCGTCATACGGGTAGTCGCGGTACAGGCTGTTGGTCCACTCGGCAACATTGCCCGCCATATCCACCGCGCCGACCCAGCTTGCGTTCTTGGGGAACATGCCCGCCAGCGACGTATCGCCCACGTTAAAGTCATAATTGACGATGGCCGAGGTCGGTTCCTCGCTGCCCCAGGGGTACGGCCAGCTTTCCGGGCCGCGCGCAGCGTATTCCCATTCGGCCTCGGTGGGCAGGCTGCCGCCCAGCCACTCGGCGTAAGCGCGGGCCTGGCGCCAGGAGATTTCTATCACCGGGTAGTTGGCAAATTCTGGGTTGCCGAAGTACTCATCCCGGTTGTAGGAATAGATGTATTCCGGCGGCGTGCAGAACCCGGCATTCACGCACTCGCCGTACTGCGCGTTGGTGACCTCGGTTTTGCCGATCCAGAACGTATCAACGCACACTTCGTGCACGGGCAGTTCGTCGCTGCGGCCTTCTTCGCTGCCCATCATAAAACACCCGGCGGGCACCAGCACTACCGGCACGCCGTTCGCGTCGCGTTCGATGGGCACCCAGTCGGCATTCGGGTATCCGACCGGCAGCGGTTCGGCGGGCAGTCCGGCCACGGCGGGCGCGGCTGTTTCGGCGGGCGCTTCGACCGTGATGAAGTCCGGCGGATTGTTCTCGACGCGCAGCGGGCTGACGACGGCGTACTTAAACCCTTCCGGCGTGAAAACGTTCAGCCGCAGGGCATATAGGCCATCGGGCACGGTAGTTGTGTCCCAGCGAACCAGTTCGGCATCCTGTACCCCGCCTTCAGCCGCACCAAACGATCCGAGCATGGTCCAGGCGGCAGCCATGGTCGCTTCGCCGGGCACCAGTTCGCCGTCCGGCAGCGCGATCACTTCGACGGCGTACCCGCCCATGCCGTCAACATTCGCCGTGCCCAGGACCGGAATCGCTCCGCGCAGGGTGTAAACCGGCGGCGGCCACGTGATCGCCATATCAGGACTGCCCCCGTTATCTTGAGCAAAGGCAGCGGGCACGAGCAGCAGCGAAATCACCAGGCTAATCAGAACAAGCCGTTTCATATTTTTGCCTCCTAAGCTGTTAACGTGTGTCTACGCTACATCTACTCCCACTGTGACCCACATTCACAGTGTACCATACATCACAATGCCCTCACGGCACGGCGTGGATTCAGGACGCGATCACGGCTTCCATGCGGGCGCCCAGTCCATCGCAGAATAGGCGGCCAGGTTGCGCACGTTGCCGCCGCTTGCATCGATCAGAAACAGGTCCAGCACGGTGTTGCGATCCGACGCAAACACGATCTGGCTGCCGTCCGCCGACCAGGCGGGCGTGATGTCGTTGGCGAAATGATTGGTCAGGTTGCGCGGACTGCCGCCGTTGGGATCGATCAGGAAAATATCCGCCTGCCCGTCGATCTCGGCTACGTAGGCGATCTGCGCCCCATCCGGCGACCAGGCGGGATCGTAGTTCACGCCGCCGGATGTCAGGACGCGGGCTTCCCCGCTCGCGATGTCGATCACGGCGATATCTGATCCGCTGGCCGTCTCGGTGAAGTACGCGATCTGTGTCCCGTCCGGTGCCCAGGTGGGCGCGAAATCGTCGGTGGGACTGTTGGTCAGGCGGGTGACGCTGCTGCCATCGCTGTTCATGAGGTAGATTTCGCCGTTGCCGTCCCGGTACGAGGCAAACGCGATCTGCATCCCGTCCGGCGACCACGCGGGACCGGTGTCCCAGGCGGGATTGTTGGTCAGGTTGCTGACAAAACTGCCGTCGGCGTTCATGATGTAAATGTCATCGTTGCCGCCGCGCTGCGACTGGAAAACGATCTGGGTGCCGTCCGGCGACCAGGCGGGCGCGTAATCCCCGGCGGTGTCGTTGGTCAGGCGGCTGACGCTGCCAGCGCCGGTATTCATGGCGTAGATTTCCGGGTTGCCGTCACGGCGCGACACAAAAACGATCTGCGCGGCGCTTATACCCGCTGCGCCTGCTGCGCCGGAATCGGGCGTGGCGACGCTCGGCATGGTCACGCCGGGGCCAATCCCGCCGGGTGTGATAACACCGGGACCAATGCCGCCGGGCGTCACGACTGCCGGTATCTCGGCGGCGGCGTTTTCGATGCGCAGCGGCTTGACAACATGGTAGATGAACGATCCATCCATCAGGCTGACCGTCAGCCGCAGTTCGTACAGGCCATCGGCGATGATGGTTGTATCCCACACGCCGAGCGTACTGTTCAGGACCGGCGCGGCGGAAAAAAGCGTAGCCGGAAACCAGACAACATCCTCTCCCGGCTCGCTGAGATCGTCGGGCAGCAAGCGGTATTCGAGGAAATAGCCTGTCATGTTCGGCACATTGGCCGTCCCGGTGATTTCTACCTGTCCGTTCAGCACGTAGGCGGGCGTGGGCCAGCTTATGGTGGCGTTGGGGTCCTGTGCCCCGGCGGGCAGGGCGGTTACAAGCAGCAGGGCCAGGATTAGCAGTAACCAGTATTTTTTCATCGGACTTGCTCCTGAAATAAACCGGCGGGTGTGCCCGGTTGGGCGGTGTGCTTGACTCCTATTTTTAAACCGACAGCGCCGATTGCGCCATTCGAGTGTTGTCCGGCGGTGGAACGCTGCCGCGCGCGCCGGGCGCCTGCTGGCGCGATCATACCAGGCGACTACACTTGAAGGCAGATTATGATCGTATGGCAAAAGGAGTGACCGATGGCCGAAGAACCCAAGATCGCAGCCAAAACGCCCGCCGTGATCGAACTGGAACCGGGAACGTATTGGTGGTGCCGCTGTGGGCGCTCGCAGAACCAGCCGTTCTGCGATGGATCGCACAAGGTAACCGGGTTCTCACCGCTGGAATTTACGGTCGAGGAGAAAAAGCGCGTCCGGTTGTGCCGCTGCAAGCATACGCACGATGCGCCCTGGTGCGACAATACGCACCGCGATCTGCGAGATTAACCTGGGATGTGATCAGGGGATGGGCCGGGTTTTTCCACCCGGCGCAATACGATACGTGCGCCCGCGCCAACTGAACGTCCGCCGGAACAAGGCGCGCGCCCATAACGCCGGTGAGATGAACGTATCCATCATGAACAACTGCGCGTAGGCGGTCCATTTAAACGCCCGCCCAAACCGCACCCGGTCGAGTTCATAAGCCAGCGCCACCCGCAGCCAGGCAAAGCCCCACCATGTCCGCTGGCCCCACCAGCGCCCCTCATGCTCGGTGATCCAGCTTAGCAGGAAGCCGACGGTCAGCGGGTTGGTGAACAGCCGCGCGACAAAGCTGCCCGGATCGTAGGCGCGCTCAATCGTCAGGCAGCGCAGCAGGTGATCGGTCGCGTCGTTAAAGGTTTGTTGTTCGGGCAGGATGTGCGCGGGCACCGGGATCACGGCGATGCGCCGGTTGTTTTCACGCAGTACGCGCCCCAGGCAAATATCCTCGGCGGCCTCATCCAGCAGGTGCAGCAGGCCGCCCGCCTGTTCAAGCGCGTCCCGCCGGAAGATCATAAAGCCGCTCATCATCGCGTGCACGCGGTCCCGCAGCGCCAGGAAGGGCAGTTCTGCCGTTTGCGCGTGGTTGGTATGCAGCGCGATTAACATCTCGCCGCCGGTCGGAACGGGCGACCCGCTGCGGCGTTCCGGTTCGACAACCAGCGGGGGCGCGAAGGCCGCGCCGATGTCCGGATTCTCCATCGTAGCCAGCGCGGCGTTCCACAGTTCGGCGTTGACCTGCACATCGGCGTCGATGAAGGCGATCAGGTCGCCGCGTGCCGCCTGGTACCCGGCGTTCAGGTTATGAATCTTACCTACATGATCGCCCGCCGGGCCGCTGACGATGAGGCGCACCGTGTCCGGGTAGCTGTCCGCGACGGCCTGCGCCACCGGGTAGGCCGGATCATCGTCGTTTTCCAGCACCAGGATCACCTCGTAGTTGTCGGTCGGGCCGCTGATCGCCAGGACGTGCAGCAGGGCGAATGTGTCCAGACTTTTCCCGCGCAGTGGCACAATCGCGCTGACCGGCGGCGCAGACTCGGCAGGTGGCGGCGGCGGTTTCCGCCAGAACAGCCGGTTCGCCAGGTAGATCAGCAGTTGGTAAAAGGTCGATACAATCAGGGCGTTGACCAGCAGGGTTTCGATGGTGTAGCGCAGGCGTTTGGACATAGACGGCTCCGGTAATCAACGGGTGAGGGTGTCTGACGCACTGCGAAAGGCGGCGCTCAGGTCCCTGGCAGTCTGGTAGCGATACGCGGGCTGCTTGGCGAGCGCTTTTCGAATCACGCCCGCAAGACCGGGCGGCAGCTTGGGCCGCTCGTGGAGCGGATTCGGGGGTGGCTCGTTAATGTGCTTGTGCATGACTGCCAGCGGCGTTGCGGCGACAAACGGCGGTGTCCCGGTCAGCATCTCGTACAGCACCACGCCCAGCGCGTAGATGTCCGAGGCCGGTGTGAGCGGCTCGCCGCTGCATTGTTCGGGTGACGCATACGCCGCCGTGCCGATGAAGCTTCCCGTTTCGGCTTGCGCGCTGCCGTATGAGTACGCGATCCCAAAGTCGCACAGGTAAGCGTGCCCCTGCCGGTCAAACAGGATGTTGGCCGGTTTCAGGTCGCGGTGGATCACGCCTTGCCGGTGCGCATAATCCAGTGCGGCGGCAGTCTGCGCGATTACGCGCCCGATAAATGGCAGCGGTAGCGGTCCCCTGGGGATCAACCTGTCCAGCGTGCCGCCCGTGACCAGCTTCATCACCATATAGAGCGAACCCTGGTGCACGCCGATATCGTAGATCGGCAGAATGTGCGGGTGCCGGAGCCGGGTTCCCATGCGCGCCTCGCTCAGAAAGCGCTCGCGGATCGTATCGTTGGCGGCCAGGTGCACCGGCAGCACCTTGATCGCCACGTGACGGTCGGTGGTGGTGTCGTATGCCTGGTACACGCTGGCCGTGCCGCCTGCGCCCAGGCGTTTGATAAGCTGGTAGTGCCCGATGTCGGTCGGAAACGGCTTGGGGTCTGCCATCATTAAACAGCGTTAGTCATCTCGTTTAACTTTGCCCCCAGTGTATCATAGGACGGCAGATAAGCGTTAAGCCATTGCAAAATTTCCTTAACAACGCGATCCTGCTCCCAAGTTGTCTGGTATACTTCGCCGTGGATATGCAATCACATGAATGTAGAGGTCGCTGAACCGATGTCACACTTTGAACCCGACACCGATCCCCAATCGATCCCGCCTGCGTCACCAGAGATGGCGGGCAAGCTGGCCGTCAACCGGGCCGGGCGCCTGACCAGCAGCCAGCGCCGGTTGATGGTGATGGGGGCAGGAGCGGCAGGGCTGTTTCTGCTGTGCCCGCTGATGCTGGTGATCCAGCTTGGATGGGTGGCCCTGGCCGGGCAGCTTCCCCCGGCAACCTGGATTAGCGTCGCCTTTTTGGTCGTTGGCCTGTTGTTCATCCTGGTGCTGCTGGGCCTGATCGGTACCAATCTCCAGATGTTTGTGCCCGACGCAGTGGGTCAACATCCGGTACGCTTTGCGCGCGGGCTGCTGCGCATTCATATGTCGGCCAAAGAACGCCTGGAACTGCCGTTCTCATACGTGATCGAGGATTACAGTTTTGCGCCGTTTATGGCGCCGGGTGATGTCCTTCTGCGGACCGGCGCGCCGTACATCGTGTACTATGCCGCGCACAGCCGGGTTTTGCTCAGCCTGGCCGCGCTCGACGCACCCGATGCGGCGCAGTGGGAACCGGCGTTCGACGGCGAACCGGGGCAGGGCGATGATTTTCCGCCCCCTGCTGCGCCTGCCGCCGGTAATCCGTAACCCTGAGTGAACGATAGGGACATTTTCGTAAGCATTTTGTTCCATTTGTCACTTGTGAGCCGGGGGTCGAGCAGTATAGTCACGTGCTGGCAGAGAACAGGTAGCGTTGTCTGCACCCCGTCAGAGATCAGTATCAATACATGGAGAGTATCATATCATGGCAACGATCGTAACCGAATACAAGGGCGACATGCTGTTTGAAAGCGTCATCGGTAAGCACCGCATTACGATTGACGTCCCGGCTGACATGGGCGGTCAGGACCGTGGAGTGACCCCGCCACAGGTGTTTATCGCGTCGCTGGGTGGCTGCATCGGCGCGTTTGTGGCGCATTACTGCCGCGAAGCTGGCATCAATGAAGAAGGGCTGACCGTTGAGTTGTCCTTTGATAAGGTGAGCGATCCGACGCGCCTGGTAAATCTTAAGGCGAAGGTTCACCTGCCCAACGGCGAGTTGGGAAAGCGTGAAGAGGCCGCCAAACGTGTTGCACTGCACTGCCCGGTTCACGAGTCGATCAAGGACTTCGGCGGGCTGGAGCTGGAGATCGTGGACAATTCGAAGGCATAACGCCGGAGCATGACCACGCCCTCATACCATCTTGAAGACGGCCCGATACAAAGCGGTTCGCTTAAGGGCCGTCTTCTGTTTCGGGTTCTGTTTCTGGCGCGGCACGGGGCGGGTCTGACCCTGCCTGTTCGGGCGTGATCTGAGGCGCCCTGGCAACCGGGTGGCCGTTGGATGCTGCCGTCGGGATCGTGAAACGGAACGTGGACCCGTGCCCCAGGCGGCTTTCCAGCCCAACTTCGCCACCGTGTGCTTCGACCAGGCGCTTGACGATGGCAAGTCCCAGGCCGGTCCCTTCGATGGCTTCGGTTTCTGCCGTGCGCACGCGGAAAAAGCGCGTAAAAACGTGCGCCTGGTCTTCCGGGCTGATGCCCAGACCATCATCTTTGATCGCCACCTGCACAAACTCACCGCACGGCTCCACGCTGATCCAGATATGCCCTTCCGGCGGCGTGTACTTGATTGCGTTGCTGATCAGGTTGGATACGATCTGGCGCAGGTACTTGTCATCACCACGCACGGGCACAATGTCCGGCGCAACCTGGGTGGTGATGGTCATGGCTTTTTCGCGGACCTGGAGCGAGAAACTGTCCACCACTTCACGGATCAGCGGTGCCATGTTGACTGTGATCAATTCCAACGTCAGGTCGCTTTCGATGCGGGCCATATCCAGCAGGTCATCGATCAGCGTGCGCATCTGGTGCACAGACCGCTGCGCGCGGTACATATAGTCTTTGCCCTGGGCATTGAGCGCGGTCGTCATTCGGATCAGTTCAAGATAGCCCAGCATCGAACTGAGCGGGTTTTTAAGATCGTGAGAAGCGGTAGCGACCAACTCGTTTTTAAGCTGGTCGGTTCTCTTAAACGGCGTGACATCGTGCATCACGATCAGCCAGCCGATCTCTGGCGCAAGCTGCACGTTGACATGAAAGGTCCGCTTGTCCTTCAACGTCACTTCCCGGATCAGGTTTTGCCCGGTCTGGCGCACGTATGCCACCAACCCGGCCAGCGGCGTGCTGCTGAACACCTCGTCAAAAGACTGTCCAACGTATGTATCTTTAGGCCGCAGGTGAAACGTCGCCAGCGCCGCCTGGTTGACCAACCCCAGCTTGCCATCCTGCTCGACGACGATCACCACGTCGGCGGTGCTGGCAAGGATGATGGACAGCTTCTGGCGTTCGCGGCGGGTTTCGTCGAACAGGCGCGCGTTTTCGATGGCGATGGCAGCGTGAGCGGCCAGCCGTGTGACGAATTCCAGGTTTCCCTCGCTGAACCCGTTTTGCTTCTGGCTTTCCAGCGTGATCACGGCGATGGCCCGGTCCTCGCGTATGACCGGCACCGTCATCAGTGACTTGGTGCTGCTCACAAGCGCGACGTGGTCCGAGTCGGTTGATACATCCGGGGTAATCTCCGACTGCCCGCGCCGGGCTGCGCGCCCGATCACGCCCTGACTGAGCGGCCAGGGCCGGTTTTTGATCGCGTCCCAGTGAGCGGGATCGTAGCCGTAGCCGGACACAAAACGCAGCGTCCCGGCGTTGTGATCAACCAGTGCCAGCGCAATGGCGTGCCCGCCGGTAAAGCGCAGCGCCCAGTCCATCGTCAGGTTGAGCACGCGATCCACGCTGAGCGCGGTATTCAGCTCGCGGTCGATGCGCTGCAACACGCGCAGTTCCTGCACCTTGGCGTTGAGCTGTTCGTCGGTCAGATGGTACAGCCGCGCGTTTTCGAGCGAGATGGCGATATTCGCTGCCAGCGCATCCACCAGCCCGCGCTGCTCCGCCGTGATCGGTACGCCGGTCGGGTTGTTATCCACCAGGATCACGCCCATCAAGCGGTCCCCGATGATCAGAGGGACGCTGTAAAACGGCGCGATGTTAAGCGTGGTTAGCAGCCAGTTAA